>JBAOHI010000071.1:0-458098 GCA_037045535.1 Candidatus Competibacter sp. | reverse complement strand
GCTTTTCCGTAACTCGCCGCGCACCCGCTCCCAATCCTGCCGCATTTGTACCCAGGCGCGGGTCAACTCGCCATCGCGGGCTAGCCAAGTCAGCACCTGCTGTCGGCGTTCCGGGTTCAGGGTGTTATCACTCAGCGCCGTCAACTCATCGATCGACGGCGGCAGGCCATCGGTCTGTGTCGGGCGCGGGGCGTGCTCCAGCAGATGGAGCAGGCGTTGTCGGTCTTTAGGGTCAAGGTGCATGGTCGGATCTTCTCTCTAGATGAAAAGAGACGGACGCGAACCACTCATCCGACATCGGGATTTCAGCTATTTTCCTCAATCCACTAGGTCCACAGCGGCGGGCGGCAACTGTTGGCGCAGAGCCTTGAGCAAGTGTTGGTGGCGCCGCCGGACCTCGTGTTCGGAGCGGCCCAACAGTCGGGCGCTGGCGGCCAGCGATAGCCCTTCGGCATAGAGCAAGCGAATCAGCACGCGATCCTCGGCGTCTAGCTCCGTCCAGTCATCGCCGTTCGCAGTGCGATTCGCCGTATCAAACAGGCGGGAGAGCCCGTGCGCAAGCCGCTCGCGCAGCGACCGCTGTAATTGGCGCTCGGGTTCGAGGGGTGGATCGACCGTCGCCTCTCGGATCGCGGTCGGATCGAGATCAGCTTCTAGCGGCACGAAGGCGCTTGAGTTCGTCGCTGACCGGCATAACGCCTTGACTTCACGGATTGCCTCGGTGATATCCGCCACCGACCAATCGGTATCAGCGACCAGCGCATCAATGATGCTGGGTTCCAGCCGGCGCTCCACGATGAGCTGCTGGTGAATCCGCAACCACACGCCGCCACGCCGGGTGATAATCGCCGGTGGCCGGGGCCGGCCGAATCGCTGGCGGGCAAAATCCTCCAGCGCGTGACTAAAAGTGCGGACCAAATAACCTTCGGCGCTGCCGCGACCATCGAATCGCGTCAAGCGCGTCCAGTCGTCGCGGCTCAGCGCCTCCAGCACCACGTTGAACGCTTCCTCTGCCAGACCGGGATCGGAGGGAAAGCGTCGCCGCGCCAGCGCGTCCAGGTGCTTGAACAGGCCTCGCTTGGAGTCAAAGAGGATCGACCGCCAATCCATTTCAGTCATTTCCAAGGTTCATTGCGGGGGTTGCGCCGTTATTCTACCCGTCTGTCGGTTCGCCTTTCAGTCTCTACGGCAAATTCTGACGAATGCCGGCCAGTCAGGGTCGCGGCCAGGAGTGGCGAGTGTTGCGCTTGGGGGTGTAGATGACCTCGGCGCCATAGGCCGCTTGCCAGTAGTGATATCACCCAGTCAACTCACATGAAGCGTTTAAGTAAGTACATAATAAGTTACAATATTGCTTTAATTGGTTTATAAATAGCGCACAATTTATGGCCTTGCCGGTCGTGGGCAAACCTGCCTTACCAGCTTTATGAGGATTTCCCGCCCATGACTTTGGGGAGGAGGATCCGCAGTGACGTTGTCGGTCTTCGAAACTTACACTTGCCCGATTTTTTAAGGAGTTCGATTTTTAAGGAGTTCGATTTTTAAGGAGTTCGATTCGATGAAAGCGCTCTCGCCTGTTATGCCGATCGCGTTGGCTAGTCTGCTTCTGCTGGGAGCCGCCCAAGCTCAGGATAGCGGCGTCAGCAACCTGTCGGTGCGGAGCAAAACCGGGGAACCCGTTATGCAGACCGTCAACGCCCTCGAAAACGAGATGATCGGTCGCATCGACTGGGAAAATAAGGTCGTCTATGCGGTGGGCGACGGTGTGCCGCCGATAGATGCGGTCAATCCGGCCCAGCCCCGGGTCCGTGCCAAACGGGCGGCGATTGACGAAACCATAGCTCGCCTACCGGGAACGATAAAGGAGGTCAAGGTGGATGCCGAGTCCACCACCCGCAACTTCATCAATGAGGGCTGTATCGTGCGGACCTGGGTATCGGGGTTGATCAAGAACGCGGTCATCGTAGAGCAGCGGCAGATCAGCGAGGGCAGCTATCAGATCATGATGTCGATGCCGATGATCGAGCCGGAGGGATTGAACGCTTCGCTGATTCCCGCGCAGATCGTTCAGATTCAGCAGGTCAGAATCGCCAGCCGCACGACCTTCGCCGATTCGAGTCCGCCGCCGGCGCCGCTGCCCAACGCGGCGTCGGAGACTCAACCTGTCATCGTGAAGCCCGCAAGTTGGTCAGCGCTGGTACCGGGTCCTGCCGCAGGTAACGAGCCTGCTGCGGTCCCGAAGCCCGCGCCCTACACCGGATTGATCGTGGATGCTCGCGGCCTCAATCCTAGTCCCGCCGCGTTTCCCAAGTTGCTCTCCCAAGCTGGAGACGGTACTCTGCGATCTGACCATCCTCGATCCCAACGCCGCCACCGAGCGGGGCATGTGCGATTACAAGAAATCGTTGGAGGTCGCCCGGCAGCCGCCGCGCACCGGGCACAATCCGTTAGTGGTGAAGGCGGTCGTCACAAGCGGGACTAACAAAACCAATCTGGTGTTGGATGAGGAAACCGCCAAACAGGTGAAAGCGGCCGAGAGCGGCGCGAGTTTCCTGCGTAACGCTCAAGTGGCCGCAGTGGTTGAGTGAATGCCAACGCCCATCCCCGCAAAGTATCGAGCATTATTGAATCAACTTTATGATAGTCCAGTGAATTTTATCCGAACAACAACCAGCACACAGGGAAAAAGACATGCTTTATACAACGAGCATCCAATCAACGCGCCGCCCTAATACCTGGCCAGCGTTCTGCGCTGTTAGCCTATTGGCCGGCAGCCTGAGCGGCGGACTGGCCAACGCCCAGACCACTTACGACATCGACTGCCAGCCGGGTAAAGTGTGCCGGGAAAAGAACACCTTATTGCCCTTGCGCGCCTTACCCCGGCCGTTCTCGAATCTGTACAAATCGAAGGAGGCCGCAAGGACGATAACGTGTTGGCTGCCAACGTCAAGGCGTTTTTCCCCGTTTACGTGTTTGACCGCCAGGAAGTGGATTACACTGATCCAGCAAACCCCAAGGGCTGGTATCAAGTCGGTTCCACAACCAGCCAGCCTTTGGGCTGGATGCAGGCCAGGGATGTGATGGAATGGCGGCAGGCTCTCGTAGTGTCCTACACCCATCCCGGCGTGGGCGAAGAGGCCCGCAAACCGGTCCTGATGTTCAATACCAAACAGGCGCTGGAAGCCGTGGTCGGTGCCCAGGATCGGCCAGAACAAGCGAATAAGCTTTATGAGCAGATTAAAAATAAACAGTATCCGGATGCCATAATCTCCATGGAGCCTAATCAATTCATCGATATTGGGAATAAGTTCTATATTTTGCCTGTACTGGATTACAAGGTGGAGAACCGCTTCGATGATGATACCCGCCTATTGCAAATTACCGCCGCCGTACCCGAACAGCGCTCTGATCCAGGAGATAAAACCGCCGATGGGTGGTGGAACTGACAAAATAGAGGGTGACGCTGCCAAGAACCTGACTGCGGACATCGTCTTCGTTATGGATCTCACTAAATCGATGGGCCCTTATGTGGATATGACCAAGGAGACTATTGCCCAATTAGCCCGTACTGTTACTAAAGATCCAGAAATCAGCAAGGCGGTCAAATTTGGTATCGTTGGCTATCGTGACGATATCAAAACGATACCAGGGCTGGAATTTACTGCTAAAAACTTTACGCCTAACCTTGCTTGAAGACGAGCAGTTTATTGAATTGGTTAATAAAGAAGTGAGGACTACGTTGGTGGACAGTCAAAGATTACGCGGAAGAAGTCTACGCGGGTATCAAGGAAGCCTTGACTTCGACGCAATGGAGACCTACTGGCCCACACTTTTTGGTCTTGATCGGCGATGCCAGTGCTCATGATCCGGGCTATCCCCAAAGCACTACGGGCCTGGATGCCTTGGGAGTCCATAATCTTCCTGAATGGGATAACGTTATCAATGCTTTTGCTATTCATTTACGGGATGAGAAGTTTAAGGTAGATTGGGAGATTGCCGAACGGCAGTTCGGGACTATTGCCACTAATGATGAAAGTAAAAAGCCAGCATTGTTCCTGGTGGACGTTACTAAACCGGCTGATTTCAAGGAGGCAGCTGATAAGATATCAAAAGATATTGCGCTAGTCATTGCGGATGCCAAGAAAACGAATGTAGTTGATCCGAGTAAGATCGCCGTAGCCATTCCGGTTTTGTCGGAGAGTGGGGAAGCGACCAAGCCATCTACCATTACCCCACCAGTATTGTCAGAGACAGGAGGTGGGGGCGCACCGGTTCCGCCCAGTAAAGACAGCGATATGGATAAAACTATCCGGCAGGTAATCGCCGGGGCGTTGATTAGCTATCTCGGCACTATATCCGGCAAACCGCCGCGCGACGTTACCTTCTGGGCCATGGACCGCGATCTGGTCGACCCGAGGAAAAGAGCACTCCAAGTCCACCTCCTCATCAACCGAGAGGATTTGAGTAGTCTGATTCTCGCCCTGGAGCGGGTGACCGAGGCCCTAGCGACCGCCGAGCTTACGCAAATGAAGTTCTTCGAATCGTTGCAAGCCATCCTGGGAGAAGCGGCCAAAGGCCAGGACATCAACTTCGAAAAAGCCAGGAAACTGGTCGAATCGAACCTGCTGCCGAAATGGATCGAAAGCCTGCCTTACAAGAGCGCTATCTTGGAGATGAGCGACGACAAGTTCGAGGCCATGGCGCCCGCCGAGCGTTCGGAGCTCGAAAAAGGCCTGAAGGCCAAGCTGCAGTTATACAAGGACATCAGCGAAAAAGTGGATGCCTGGAAACCGCTGAGCGAGCAGGATCAGGACGCGAACGCCAACAAGGTCTATCCCCTGGCGCTGGATGTCTTGCCGTAAGGCGGCCGGCGATGACGCCGACGGCTGAAACGCGGGGCGCAGAGGGGTCCGGGACCGGAACGGCCGGCCCCATTCTGCGGCTGGCCAACCTGCGCAAGACGCGGGAACAGGGCGAGACGCGTTTCGAACTGCACGTCCCCGCCTTCCACCTGCACGCCGGCCAGTTCGTGGCGGTAGTTGGCGAGAGCGGCTGCGGCAAAAGCACCTTGCTCGACCTGCTGGCGCTGGTGTTGAAGCCCACTCACTGCGAGACCTTCTGGCTAGCGGAGGGGAGCGGAGCCGGGCGCGGCATCGATATCTGGCAACTGTGGAACGCGGGCGCGGAACACAAGCTGGCCGAAATCCGCCGCCGTGATTTGGGCTACGTACTCCAGACCGGCGGATGCTGCCGTTCCTGTCGGTCGCGGAAAATATCCACTTACCCCTGCGCATTCTGGGCGTTCCCATCGACCACGCGGAGATCGAGGATCTAGCCGAGTGCATCGACATCCGGGCTGTGCTCGGAAAAAAGCCCCAGCACCTGTCCGGCGGCCAGCGACAACGGGCGGCGATCCTGCGCGCCCTCGTCCACAACCCACGCCTGATCCTGGCCGACGAACCCACGGCGGCGGTGGACAAGAGCCGCGCCCGCGCTATCGTCCAGGACTTCAAGCGCCTGGCCTGCGACCAGGGCGCCACTATCATTATGGTAACCCACGATTACCGCCTGGTGCGGGATCTAGCGGACGTGACCTACACCTTCGACGTGACGCCAGTTTCCGCCACTGGCATCCAGTCCGTCTGCCGGTTGCAGTGAGGACACCCAATGAGCGCGCGGTCGCAGCCCTATCACGCCAACGCCAAACGCCTCGGCGGCACGATGCGCTTTCTGGCCCTGGCCGATCTGTGGCACGAATGGCCGCTGAGCCTGTGCCTGATCCTGGCGCTGGCCGCCATCCTGGCCCCCTTGCTCCTGCTGCTGGGGTTGAAAAACGGCGTGGTCGACGCGATGCGCCAGCGCCTGGTGCAAGATCCGGTCTACCGGGAGCTCAAGCCGCAGGAAAGCCTGAATCTCGGCCCGGCCTGGTTCAAGACCCTAGCTGCCCGGCCCGATGTCGCCTTCGTCATCCCGACCATTTTGCGCGGCTCATCCGTCATCCGGATCGGCAAACCGGATAGTGAACAGGCCGTGTCCATGGACCTGCCGCCCACCGGCCCTGGCGACGTGCTGTTACTGGAAAACGGTGGTGTCATTCCCCAGGAGGGGGAGGTAGTACTGTCGGCAGATGCCGCCGCCAAGCTGGGAGCTCGGGCCGGCGATCCCCTGCGGGCGCGGATCACCCGCAGCCGCGCCGGCCGGATGGAGACCGCCACCACCGATTTTAAGGTCGGCAGCGTGCTGTCGCCCCGGGCCGACGCCCAACAGCGGGTTTACGCCCCGCTGTCGTTCGCGACCGACGTGGAAATCTACCGTGAGGGCCGCGCCGTGCCGGGCCGGAATTGGCCGGGCGGCCTGGCCACACCCTATTTCAGTTTCGACGGCGCGTTCGTGGTCGCGCCCGAGGGACTGGATTCCCTGGTCACTAGCAGTTTGGTGATCGGCACCGGTTTCGGCGCCGTGGAGCCGATCGCGCCCGTCGAGTTTACCCGACGCACCGGACTGAGCGTGGCTGGGGATACCCAGGTTTACGACGTGCGCGTGTTGCAGGAACCGGTGCAATGGGCATCACTGCAAGCCATGCGGGACAAGTTGCGTGGGCGCGAAGTCGCCATGGTACCCTACGTAAAGGAGATGACACTGTCCCTGGAACCGACCGGAGGAACGCCGTTCACCGTCGCCGTGGTGGGCTTGTCACTCTCGCCGCCGGAACGGCTGCTGCTGAATATCCCCGAATTGCCGTGGGGACCGCTGAAGGCGGAGACGCCCTTTGCCGAGTACGCGCAAATCCTGTTACCCGCCGCGCTCCCGCCGCTGGCCGAGCCGACGATGACGGCCACCCTGACCGGAGTTCCCCGCCCCGTGCGCTTCCCGCTACGGCTGGCCGGTTCGAGCTTCAATGCTCGCGCCGTAGTGCCGCTGGAACTGCTGGCGGCACTGCGCACCAGTACCTTGCGCGAAGTGGGGTATTCCGCTGAGCAAAACAATCTGTTGCTAGCACGCGTCGGCTACAGCGGATTTCGCCTGTACGCGCGCGGCATCGACGACGTGGCCGAATTGCACCGCAGCCTGCGCGACCAGGGCATCGAGACCCTGGCCAAGGTGCAGGACATCGAACGCATCCGCCTACTGGATCAGACCCTGACCCGGTTGTTCTGGCTAGTGGCGGTGGTCGGCATCGCCGGCGGCGTCGCGGCGCTGGTGGCCAGCCTGTACGCGACGGTGGAACGCAAGCAGCGCGAAATCGCCATGATGCGGCTGCTAGGTTTGTCGCGCTTCGCGGTGTCTCGCTTCCCCCTCTATCAGAGCGCGGCGATTGCAGCGCTGGCGGCGGGCCTGGCTATTCTCGGTTTTTATACCCTGGCGGCGGTCATCAATGCCGTGTTCGCTGCTGGGCTGGGACTGGGCGCACGGATCTGTCAGTTACCGATGGGTACGCTGGTCCAGACGCTCGTGGTGACAGTCGCGGCAGCGGTGGGTAGTTCGTTGTTCGCCGCTTGGCGGACTACATTGATCGAACCTGCGGAGGCGATCCGTGTTGAATAAAGCTCGATTAGCCCTAAAAGGGTGGTTGTTGGCGGGTTGGGTTCTGGCCAGCGCGGCGCTCGCCTGTCCCAATGGGCAAAGTGGTGGCGACATCCGCTTGGATCCCTGTCCCGCGCCAGGCGATTTCGTGCTACCCATGCCGGCTGGTCTGAAACTGGTGTTCCGCGAGGTCAAGGTCCCTGGCCGGGCCTTTTGGGGTGACAGCCGCCGTGTCGTGCGGACCGGCGATCCCCGGGGCGGTCCTTTTCAGGGCCAGCGCAAGAGCATGGTCGGTGGCGCCTTTCTGCCCGCAGGTTCCAACGACTGGAGCTACTATCTCGGCAAGTACGAAGTCTCCAAGGCGCAGTTTGCCGCCGTTCTCGGCCAGGGCGATCTGGCGCGTGGCATCCAGCGGTTGATCGAACTCTCCGGTGATCCCGACGACAAGAAACTGGCGAGCCTCACCGGCGACGACCTGAACCGGGCGCTAGCTTGGCCGATGGCCTGGATCGGTTGGTTCGCGGTGCAGGAGTTTATTAACACCTATAATTTATGGTGTTTAAACGACTTTGCCTGCAAGCAAGCCGTGCCGGTGCTCAAGGCCGAGGGCGAGAGGGAAGGGGCGCCGGGATTCGTCCGCCTGCCGACCGAGATGGAGTGGGAGTACGCCGCCCGGGGTGGCTTGACAGCGGTGGATGCCGGGCGGTTTGACGAGGAATTGCCGGTAAGTCGCACCGAATTGCCGAAGTACGCCTTCGTCCAACCGGAAGCCAAGTCCAAAACCCGACGCATCGGCTCGCTGGAACCGACCGAGGGCGGCTTTTACGACCTGTTTGGCAACGTCCAGGAACTGACCGCCGAGTGGTTTCAGGCTGATATGGGCCAAGGCAAGTCGGGTGCCCTGACGGTTCGAGGCGGTAGTATTTACAATACTAGGGACAACATCCGTTCCGCCTATCGCAGCGAAATGCCGCTGTATCAGCTCAAGAGCGAAAAAATGGAGGAAGGACGCAATTACTCCACCGGGTTTCGCTTGGCTTTGGTCGCCCCCGTGCTTCCCACTCAGAAGTACGTCAGCCAGATCGAGAAGGACTATGAGTCCTATGTGAACTCCTTGCGAAGCCAGACGCCAGCGGGCGAAACTGCCGTCAACGGCGCCGTGCAAGCAGGGAACACGATGATTGATCTGGCCAAGGAACTGTCGGCGTTGACCGGCATGGCGCCCACAGCCGATCCCCAGCAGGTACTCGAACAGTTCAAGGTCTTGAAGGCCGGGCTGGAAAAGACGACGACGGAGCTGAAAAACACGGCGGTGAAGCTGGATTTGGGCAACCAGCAGGTTTGCGATGGCTACGTCAAACATGCGGTTATCTTTAGCAACCTGCTGGTTCGATCCTACCGAGACCGGGTGCAGAAACTGAAACTAAGCGAGGCGCTGTCCCGAAACCAGAATCTCAGCGCGCAAGATCAACAGACCATCGCACGCCTGCAGGTCGCCGCGACTCATGAAGAAAACCAGATAGCGTTTTATTTCAAGAAATACACCGACGAGATGATTCGACTGGCCGAATGCGGCGACCGGCTGGCGCAGCGCAGCTTGGAGAATTTCCGGGCGGAAATCGGGCGGGGTAACGTCTCAACGGCCGAACAAGAATCTTTCAATTTGTTCGCCGAGCAATGGTCGCGGTTCCATGCGCGGCGAGCGACGGCGCCGGAATGGCGCGAGCAAATTATCAAGGCGTTCGAGGATAAAAAGCTGTTGATGCAACTCTAGGAAATGCCAATCAGCCAGTTTTTCATGTCCATATCAACGATGAGGGGCCGGAAGCCGGCTGGATTAATAAAGTGTCACGTTTGATGAAATGATAATATTTACGTTAGGGAGGATACGGTGATGTTGAAATATGGCTCATTTGACCAATTGATCAGTTGGGTGTTGCTGATGGGGATTATCGCTATTTCCGGGTGTGCTACTACACCAGGTTCAGGCACCGATACCATTTACGTCGTTCAACAAGGAGATACCATGGGAGGAATCGCGCAAAAAACAACCGGCACGAAGGACAACGCGCGAGCCATTGCAGAGTACAACAACATTAAAAATATGAATCGATTGGAAGTCGGTCAGCAACTAACCGTGCCCGGCTGGGTTAAGTGGGGGGAACACGAGTCATTCCTATGCTGGAAGCCCCGGTACGGCAGGTTCTAAAGCCAGGTAGTTCTGGTAAAAAGTACTCCAAGTCATCGACGGTAACTGAAGGGACTGTAGTAGGTACAGCAGCCTGGTGCCCGCTATTGGGTTAGCGGCGTGTGGAAAAGAAAATAAAGCTCAGTGTGCGCTATTGGGTGGATTTGTCGGTGCTCTTCTCGGTACAGCGGCCGGTATTTTTGTAGATACCAAACAAAGCGATTACGCATCGACCGAGGATTATTATGATCAGCAGATTAAAGAAGCAACTAAATTGAACCAAGAGCTGGCCCAGTACAACCGAAGTCTACGCAACAGCATCCAGGCGGATCAGCGCCAAACAGATCGCTTTGATTGCTCAATACCAATCCGGCAAGGCGAGCAAGAGCCAATTGGAAGCGCTGCGAAACGATATCGAAAAGAAGCGCCAATCAAACAGCAACAACTTGAAAAGATTCTCGATAAAGAACTGGAAAAGCAAAAAAACCTGCTAGCGAAGATGCAGCAGGAAAAAAACCGGAAAGCTGACTTATTAAGAAAGCAGATAAAAAAAACCCAGGACGAAACCACAGCTCTACGAAAGAGTGTCGATGATATGGGAAATCTGAGCGCAAAAGTGGGTGGGTATCTTTAGTAATATAACTATGAAAAACCAGATAGTTTTTTGAGGAGGAAACCCCACGTACTTACCCCTGCATCCTGAAGCACGGGCCTAGCCGGGAACGGCTACGATTCTGTTGCTCGGCGCCTGCGCGAGCGATCCATCTACGTGCGACCCCAGAAAGGGAGGTTTTATTGCCGGGCTATCCGCTATGGGTTCCGGTTGCTACGAGAAACGAATCGAAGAAAAGCAGGAGAAACTATCATCGGCTCAATCGCTAACCGAGCGCTTGCAAAGTGAAAATAGATCGCTGAAAACTGAAAAGGGGAGTACCGTAAAACAAAGAAGCCAAGCGCAAGGGCGAGCTACTCGCGCTACAGGAAATAAGAACTCACTGCCGTCAGTCCGACTAAACAGACTGATGTTGCTAGGAAAGAAAGGGAAATGCAGGCACTCAAGAGCAAAAATATCAGCGACTAAGAGATCACAACAGGGGGATGCTGAGGAAGTCAAGCAGTTGGAACGAGAGCTTAAAAAAGCCACCGAGGAACGTGATACGTTGGCAAGGGGTGCGGCTGAATCGCTGGTGCATTGATGTTGTGTGAGTGTGATCGCTATCTAAAGGTCTACTTGTTGTTGGTTGGAAAAGAGAAGATAGATCAGCGAAGATGGAGAGTAACAATGAAATACATACGCTCTTGGCATTTATGGCTGATAGTAGCGATCACACTAATGCCTGCTGTTCTTCTGGCTGAGGAAGAGCAGGTTATTTCTGAACTTAAAAAAGGAAACTTAGAAGGCGTTCGAAGTATGATAGATGGAGGGTTGGATGTAAATTTGCAAACATATTTATTGACTTTAATAGTATGTGCAGATGGATGTGGAATCTCCTTATCAAAAGATGAACAACTCTCTTTATTGAGCTTATTAATAAAAAAAGGGGCTAAAGTAAATTCTCAGATTAATGATGAGGATACCGCTATATGTTATGCTATTATAGGGCTACATGATATACAAAATGAGGAAACAACCAAAGGTGGTGATTCACGTTTACCGATTGTGAAGATGCTTCTTGATAATGGAGCAAATATAAATTTTGGATGCAAAGGAATAGGCATTGAGAGTTATCCACCTTTAGTTCATGCTGCCGAGAGTGGATATTATCAAGTTGTAGATTTATTTCTCAGATATGGCGCATATAAAGGTATTGATCAATCACTTGAACTTGCCATTAAAAACCACCATGACCAGACTACGAAGGTCTTACGGCAAACGATTGCGGATCTGGATCATCTACGGCAAAGTACATGGGATTTACCGAAATGGAAATCAATGGGAAAAAGGTGTCGTTCAAACCGTTGCGTTATAATTTTGAAGAGGGGGAGCTTTTTACTACAAATAGTATTTATAAATTTAGAATCGATCCAACCCAGACCCCTATGCATTTGGATATCACTGGTGATAATGAAACCTTCTTTGGCGTTTATGAATGGGTCAATGGGAATCAATTAAGAATAGCTTATCGGTTTCCAAGTAGTCCCGAAGGCCGACCAAAAGAATTTACAACGAATCCGGACTCAAAATTAATTTCGATGACCTTCAGGAAGCTCATGCCTGAAATATATCTACCTTTGGATGAAGGTCGAACGTGGACGTATCAAATTTCCATGGAGAGTTTTCTCGGTATTTCAGGCCAAGGCAGTAAAAAAATTATTAAGACAAACCTTGCACAACGAGCGCTTCATGATAAACAAGTCATTCCGCAAAAATATGATATAAGTGAGAAAACAGGTTTTTTATTTATAGCTCGGGATGAAAAGGGTATTTATGAATTCGCTGAGACAAGATCCGGGTTCATTTGAACCTAAAGTCACGCGCCACCCGCATAGCGGGTGGCTTGAGGAAAGCCCCTAAAAGGGGCTGTTACTTTAGTTGTCGAAATCTAGCGACTCTTGCTTATCCAACTCTTCCTGATTTCGCACATAGGCGCGAACCGTCGCCTCATCCAAGCCAACCGTGCTCACACAGTATCCTCGCGACCAAAAGTGCTTTCCTGTGAACCCCTTCTTCACACCCAGCGCCTCGCGGTGAATCTGGATCGCCGATTTCCCTTTCAGATACCCGACCACCAGTGCCACGCTGAACTTCGGGGGAATCCGCAACACCAGATGAATGTGGTCGGGCATCGCGTGTCCCTCCATGATCTCCACCCCCCTTTGCCGGCATAACTGGCGCAGAATCCGCCCCATCTGCTTGCGCGTCCGCCCGTACAGAACCTTCTTGCGGTACTTCGGGACGAACACAATGTGGTACTTACACTCCCATCTCACGTGGGCTAAGCTTTGCCATTCTTTCATCATGTGCCTCCTGACTTCAGCCCTTGGGGCTTCCCTCAGGAGGCTTTTTTACGCCGGAACGGCAGAGCCTGTTCTAGTCGCACCGGCAGAGCCGGTGGTTTACTTAAATTTCAATTAAAGCTCCCGCATCTTATTTTATTAAAAACCCAATTAAAGTTGGAAAAAATTGGACTGAGCAATATACCACCCAACTTTTAAAGGATAACATAATGGGCACTTCAGCGATTACGTTACCTGTTACAGCAAGGATTGAAAATCTTGATGAAGTTGTCACAGTTCCTTTCGGTACGATTAAACAATGCCTAAAAGTAAGCAAATTTGGCCAAATCCAAAAAGATATGGGATGGATAGGGAAAGCTAATATCAAGGTTGAAGAACATACATGGTATGCTCCTGAAATTGGCATAGTGCAATTTGTACTAAAGGAACAAGGGCACCCGGTGGTCGGTTCTGCTCAAGCTGTGATGCAATTGGAATCATTCAAGAAATGAACTAATGTTGTATCTATAAAAGCTTTTGGAGATTTGGAGATAGCCATGAAAGAAAATACAGCGATGAATGTGGTGCGTCCTTTAGTAATCTTGTTGGCAGTTTTTTTATTGGTGATTAATTCTATAGGAATAGCAGCAGCCGATGTTGATAAAACTGATTCTGCTATACAGCTAATCATAGATAATTTAGCAAAAAATGAAAATTTTAAAGTAACAATGGAAGATATTAATTTTTACAGTATTCTGGGTAAAAGCTTTCTCGTTATTTTACCTGGACTTGATATGGAAGGTAATTTTATCCGTGGAGCCAGTGGAAATGGTGATATTCTCGTTTATATGAAAAAGGATTCAAATTATATTCTTGTGGGTAAATTGGATGGTAGTAGTTATGAAATTAAAGAAATGAAAGGAAAGGTTGGTTTGATTAAAAGATCCCATGCAGGTGGGGGATGGGAACCACCAACCGCTTACGAGCTTTCAGGTGAAACTTTTGTGGAGTCTGACAAATATGAGGTATCAAACCGAAATAATACCAACTGGTTTGATGTCAATGCTTGCGATCTCACCACTTTATGATCTCAGTGACGAAGTCACGATGAAAACAATTTTGGAAAGAGCATTGGAGGAAGGAAAAAAGAAATCAGGCCACTATGGTTATATTTCTGTCCATATTTATCAGAACGACAAACTTGCTGTCGATTTTGAGGGAATTGCTGATAATAATCTGGATACAACTGAAAAGGTTATTACTGCCTCTAAGATTGATAATATCGCAAAACGTAATCAAGAAAATATCATTTCCGAACTCAAGAAGGGAAATGTCAGTGTTGTTCGAAGCATGATCGAGAATGGTACGAATGTTGATGCCAGAGACGAAGGCAGCATGGAAGGAGAAAAAGTTGCTGGCCCTACGTTACTAATGCTTACAGCCTGTGGGAAAGATTGCAATGTTAATCTGACCGAGGAAGATCAAATTTCGTTGCTGAAATTATTATTAAGCAAGGGAGCTGATGTCAATGCTAATGTACCTTGGGGTGAAACAGTGTTAACTTATGCTATTGCTGGGGAGAAGCACGAAGGAAAAACAGAGGAGGAAACAAAAGGTGGACTTTCACGCTTACCGATTGTCAAGATGCTTCTTGATCGCGGAGCAAAAGCAAACGTTGGTGGAGCCTACGAACATACAATGTGGGGTGTTACATGCCTAACACGTGCTGCTAAGCATGGTTATTATCAAGTTGTGAGTCTGTTGTTTCAGTACGGGGCTCATGAAGGTTTGGATCAAGCTTATAAATTTGCCAAGGAACATAACCATGCCCAAACTGCAAAGCTGATCAAAGATAAATTTTGGAGTAATTTCAAATCTGACTGTATGACGAATAGTGGATTTACCAAATCTGTAATGATTGGAGAACCTGTCGATACCGAAAATTATGGGATTGCTATAGTTCAAGGAAAGCGGTCAAATACGGATCGCGACATTAGCACTGTAATTTGCATTTTTGATAAACAAAAAGAAAAGATGGAATTTGCTGAGCCAAGCGCATTTAAAAAGTTTCCGTTTGCTTTAGCTGCTTTAGCTCAAAGTAAAGATCCACAATTACAACAAGATACTCAAAAATCAGTATGCAGCGCAGCGCAACAGTTATTATCTAGTGAGCCTGTTTTAGATCAAAGCAAGAAGTTTAACTGTATATTGGACAGTAAATTTACCAAATCTTTAATGATTGGAGAACCCGCTGATACCGAAAGCTACAGTGTTTTTATAATCCAGGGACAACGGTTAAAGGCAGATCATGATATCAATACCGCTATCTGTATTTATGATAAAAAATTCGAAAATACAGATAGCGGTAGGATTGAATTTGTAGAGCCGAATGCATTCACGACATATCCTTTTGCTTTAGCTGCATTAGCTCAAAACAATGATGCAGAAATTCAATCCGATCCTAATAAATCAAATTGCAATGAGACTCGGCAACTATTAACTAAGTATATGGAAAGTAATAAATTAACTCGAATTGAAGCTCGAAAATTGATTCAAGCTAAACTAAATGAGCCAGAATATTATAGTACAAGATTGCTATTTTTAGGAGATCGACCTGCTAGTATAAATTTTAACCCAAATATCCCAAAAAATGAGCTATGTTATTTTGGTTCAATGAACGATAGAAATGGAATAAAAAATCTTGCTCAAGAAGGTTATTTAACAACTAGGATTTTGAAATACTACTCTTTGCTTGGTGTTCCTCAGTTTTCTTGTAATTATGCTT
This sequence comes from Candidatus Competibacter sp., assembly GCA_037045535.1. Lineage (GTDB taxonomy): Bacteria > Pseudomonadota > Gammaproteobacteria > Competibacterales > Competibacteraceae > Competibacter_A. Next base: position 442,664 of record JBAOHI010000071.1, on the reverse strand, counting down.
TAACCAATAAAGCAAACCCTTATGTTTTTCAGATAAACCATGTTACTAACGATGCTTATGATGTTCATATTGCAGTTAGTAAAAAAATAGTTATCAGTATTGATGGAATTACCAGGCCGTCCGACACAGAAAGTATAGTAGAATATAGCTCATAAATTAGAGCAGACACCCATTGGAAAGGTGTACTTGCCTGATGAGCCTGATCTGGGAAAAATCCAGAAGAGAAGAGCACGTTTAGTTCTATTTGATGACGGTTGGAGGGTTGAATCGGCTTGGTAAGATGAATATCGCCACCTATTCCTACCCAAAATAGGTGGCGATATCCGATTACGCTTTAACCTCCAATTCCAGCCGGATTTGCGTCTCCTGCCCGCTTATCGGCGCGTTGCCACCGCCACGCCTTGATCGCCTCTAACAGGCATTTTACCCACGGTTCAGCCTTTGGGCCGCCGTTGGCGGGCTTGACTTCGGTCACTTCGCCCCAAAAGCGGTGGTCTGAAAAGATGCTCTTTTTGGTACAACCGCAATTAGTTTTGGTCTCTGAAGGTATCCGATTTCCGGAGCGGTAGGGGCTGTGGAATTGAGGAACCGGCAGCCTTTGGCGCGATAACAGGGGCGGGCAAATGCTGTTTATTGCCTGCGCCGACCGGCGTTCCTTGCAGGCTGACCAAATCAATCGACGGCAAGGTCGGGAAAGAGTGATACCAGCAACATTCTCGCACTGAGGCGCTTGGCCAAAGTTAGTTGCAAGGACTGAGCCGTTGGCATCGTCATGGGAGGACCCAGGCAAAGCCGCCAATTGCTCGTTGGCATGACCAGGAAAATCGGCTGGTATTTTCCGCCTTCCTGGTTCAAACTAAGCTGGGTGATGCCCTGTTCCAGGGCAGATTGGGTGCGATAAAGTTCTGCTCGGCAAACCAGGCGATGCGTCTGGTTGTGTCCCTCGATTAGCCGCAACAGCGCGGCGGTATCGTGAATGTTGCCGGTCTGGCTAACATCAGGAGCTATTCCTTGGCCCGCGCAATACTGACCGGCCGGGTCCAGGATGCGCCCGACCGTCAATTTCAGCCCATCCTTGGCGGGTAGTTCGACGAGCTGTTGCGTCAGGCACTTGCCGAAGCTAGGTTGGCCCACCAGCACCGCATACCCGTAATAATGCAAGGCACGCGCAAACACTTCCGCCGCGCTGGCCGTATTGGGTCCAATCAGCAGATAAACCGGACCCGGTGTGACCCGTTGATCACTCCGGCTCTTGAAGATCACGGACACCCCATCGCTGGTGACGGTGGTGGCGATGGGCACCTGCCGGGGCAGGATCAGCGAAACGCTGTCCAGCGCTTCCAGCAGATCGCCGCCGGTGGCGTAGCGCAAATCGATCACCAGCGGTTTGCCGGGTTGGACGAGTTGTCTCAGGGCTTGGCGAAGCAGAGAAACCGTGTAGTTTTCCGCAAAAACGTGTAACCGCAGGATGGGTTGCCCTTCCACCTCAATGATCTCGACGGGGGGAACCTGAAACCGCTTGATTCGAACCGTGGCCTGCACGGGCTGGGCAGTGATCAAGTCCAGCGCTTCGATGTGCAAGCGTGAATGACTTTTGACCAGGGTTGCTAAGGCCGCCAAATCCAATGGAGATACCTCCCGGGTCTCTACCCGGATCAACTTGACCGGATGGTGAATGCCGGCCCGATCAGCGGGACCGGCGAGGAAAGGAACCAGAATCCACCCGTCCTTAGTGTTCCGAGTCACCAGGGCACCGATACCGGGTTGTCGGACGTCAACCAGATGATTTTCGCTGGAAAATTCTTTGGGGCTCAAATAACTTGAATACGGATCGAGTGTCGCTAGAAACGCCTGCAAGCGGGTAAGAGAATCGGTGGGAATAGCCGTTAGCGAGGGGTGATCGATGTGTCGCTGATTGATAAATTTGGCGATGACGGTTAAGTCGGTAGCAGGACCTGCTAAGGCGGCAGTGTTAAAGAGGGCGAGAAATAATACGAAGGCAATGAGATGAGTGGGCAACATATTTTGAAGGAGAGGTCATTTTGCAAAGAGACGGTTAATGTTTTTAAGGTTATTCACTGCCTCTATTTTAATCAAGGAGTTGGATTTGAAATACAAGTAAATTTTTGATTTGGTAAATCAGGAATACCGTCCAGTTTAGAAAAATGATATCCAGATTCATTTATGGAGAGTTTATCATCTTCAAAGTAAGGAAAAACGAGAACAAGTTCTGCTTGTATAATATTGGGCTGCTGGCATAAAAAATTAACTTGTTTATATAACGAAATGAGCCTTGGCAATGTAGGTAATGAAGAAATGAATTGCTCGAGCTGTGATGGTTGTGCTCTTACTATAATTTTTAATGGCTTTAACTGGTAAAAATAGCCTATTTTTGTTGGCAGCGGCTGGAACAGTTCGAATATAAGACTATTTTTTTTACCTAAATTGCTAATCTCCTCCAGAAATTCTGGAAGTTCATTTTTGGTAGCAACTCTTCTAATGAAAATATTATAATCAATTTGTATCTGCGATAATGACAAATTTTTCTTAACGATATCTTTTGTATTGTAACCGAGGGATTTCAGCCTGCCAAGAAGCTGACTTCTGGTTTTATCGAGTTCCGAATCTTCATACTTCACTGAAGCTTCAGACATAGTGACAACTTTTTCCAATTCTTGAGCAACTAGCGGAGTTTTTGCCAGCTCCGCCTCTGCGGCAGCGACCACGATGTCGGCAGTTCCCACCTCAATCAAGCGCGCATTGGCCGCTACTGCATTGGGCTGCCGTTGCTGCTCCATCTCGACTCGCTGTGCCCTCTCAACAGGCATTGTCAGTATATTTATCAATTGTTCTACCGCATGATTCACCTCTAAAACATATTTGGCTGAGGCTGTGCTCGCTAGTGGCAGCAAGCCAACAAACACCAAAAATTTGACCTTTCTTTTCATGTTAGGCTCTTATTAGGTTTTGAGGGTTTGACAAAATTTAAGCTTTGTCTACCCCGTGCCTGCTCACCCTATGCTGCTTCAATGAGACAGAAACTATGTAGTTGCTGCGGTGGGTGGGATCAATCCCGAAGCGTCAGTCGGAACGCATCCCTGCGGGCCTGTAATCCCAGGAACCGCCTCGTGGCGTGCGGTCGCCCGCTTTACTCTTCTATTAAACCTATCAGATTTGTGGCGGCCAATCTGCCAGATTGATCGAAATCGAAAGCAATTCGAGCCCACCCAGCAATTTCGCAAGCATGGCATCCATTTAGCATAAGGAACTTGAAAATAAATCGTTGTCCACCTTGAGGTAGAGACTCCATTTTCTCAAAATCATGATGACTTGCCCATAACATAATTTTTGGGAATTTCTTGGAAAACGACTGATAGTGTCGATCTTTTTTGAGATCAACATTTCTAGCTTTATCCAAAAGCTCAATTATTCTTGGGATACCATTTACCAAAATAAAGTAAGAAGTGGCCGGGTCATTCAAGACAGGTCCAGTCACTTCAGCCACATCCACGGTGCCCATCTCTTTAAACAAGTTCATGTAGACTGTATCGTCATTCACTTTATGCATCAATTCTGTAAAAGCTATGGCCTGAGACGAAGCCCCTGCCCGTTTCATTTCGGAAGCAATGCATGTCATATCGTCACATTCTGAGTTAACCGTTTCCCATTTACCCTCCGGCGGATTCCACACCGCCTCACGGCCGATTGCAGGAGGTGAAGGGGGCGGCTCCAGTTTTAAAGGTTTGGGAGGTTCCACTACCGGGGGCGATGACACGACAGGTGGAGGCGGCAGGGGCGGTGGGACGATAGCCACGGGACCCGGCAGCAGATAAAACGTACTGGGCTTAGCCGAGATTTCCAGTAGGGGGCGCTGGCCCTCTTGATGGTCCCGGAAGTCCCAGGCGACTTGCTGAAAGAAGATGGTGAGTTCGACGTTCTTTTTCTCCGTCACTGCCACTCCGAGTCGGTCGAGGAGCAGTTGGGTATAGGGGCTATGATTTCCCGCGCCGTCCTTGACCAACTGACCCGCCGCCCCGGCATAGGCGATCAGTCGGCCGCTGGGGGATGTCCCCTCGACCCGAAGCAAACCTCGATAGCTGCCCCCTTCCCCCGACAGACCACCGCCGCGACTCTGCCCGGCCATCGCTTCCAGTTCCGGGATTTCCCGGCAGGCGTCGAACACCGCCACGACCATTTGGGCCTTGCCGTCCAATCCACGGATGACCCGATCCAGCGGGACGCTCCGTCCCTTGAGAATCTCGATGTTCTTTCTGGGCTTGGGCGCATCCACCGGCACCAGGTAGGAACTCGCGCCGTCCTGAAAGCCATGCCCGGCGTAGTAGAGAAATGCGATCTCCTGTCCCGAGGCGGCTCGGGCAAAAGCATCCGTCGCCTCTAGCAAGCCTTCCTGGTCTAGGTCCACCAGCGGGCCGTCCGCCGGCTGGCCCTCCCGTCCTACCAGCCGATAGCCCAGCCCCTTGAGGGCCTGAGCCATGGCGGTGGCATCGTTCCTGGGATTGACCAATGCCTGAAGCCCCGTGTAGCCCCCGTTGCCGATCACCAGCGCCACCCGCTCCGCCGCCGGTGACTTCATGACGGGCGCTGGCGATGTAACCGGCGACTTGGGCGGCTCCAGCTCTGCCAGCCGGATTTGGGCCAGCTTGGCAAACATGCCATTGGGGTATCGCTCCAGATAGATGCGAAACACCGCCGGGTTCCGGCTGTCCTTGACGCTGTCCCAGAACACCACCTCCGGGTCGCGGCTGGCCTCGGGCGGCCGGCTCGGCCCTAGTTTGAAGGCGTAATGGCCGCCGCCCAGCGAGCCGTAGGTATAAGGGTGTTGGGCGTTCCCGGTACGCGCTATCACCTCGTCGCGCACTTTGCCGAACAGTTGCCGCAGTTCCAGCCCCGGCGTGGCCAGGTACTTCACCAGGGCGGCGGCGTAGACGCCGCTGTCCGCCGCGATGTCGTTGTCCCGCGTGGCGAAGGCGACCAGGGTATTGCCGCCGGTCTGTTCCACCCGCGCCAGACCCCGCCCCGCCACCGACCGTCCCGCGCCCTGATTGAGCCGCGCCGCGAACGGGTTGTCCCGGCAGGCGTCCAGAATATCACCAGCCCCAGTTCCCGCGCCTGGTTGACCTCGGTCAGCAAATCGCCGAGCAGCACAGTGCGCCGCAGGTCGCCTTCCCGGTTCAGCCCCACGTCCACCGGGATCAGGTAGTTGTTGCCCTGCACCTGGATGCCGTGGCCGGCGTAGTACACCACCGCCCAGTCCGCCCCCGCCGCCGCCTTGCCCAGTTCGTCCAGGGCGTCGAGCAGGCCGCCGTAGTCCAGGTCCTGCTTGCGGATCACTCGGAAGCCCAGCGCTTGCAGGGCGTTGCCCACCGTTTGCGCGTCGCTGACGGCGTTGTTCAAGCTCCCGCCGTGCTGATAGGCGTTGTTGCCGATCACCAGCGCCACCCGCTCGCCTGCCGTCGCCGCCACGACCTGCAACAGCAGCACCAGCAGCGTCAGCGCCGTCATCCTCAGCAGAGATTCGCGCATGACTCGTGCCCTCTGGATGTCACCTCACACCTCATACCTCACAAGACGGCCCCACAAGCGGAATGCCAGTTGAGGCAGACTCATTTCAGAGGAAGACGCAGGAGAATCTCGGTATAGCCTTCCCGGACCAGATTCGGGATGTCGCCGATAGGTACGAAACCCTGCTTCTTATAGAAGCAACGGGCGCCATGGTTGGAAGCAGACACGGTGGCCCACAGATTCGTTCCTCCGATACTCGTCTCGGAGACCAGCCACGCGATGATGTGCTGGCCCAGCCCGCGTCCCTGGGTTTCGGCGAAGAGTCCCAACAGTTCGAGATAGGCCCCACGCAGCCAGGGGTAACGTACCGTCACCACGCCGGCAAGCCTTCCTTCCCACACCACGCTATAGCGGTGCAAACCCGGATCCGCGCGCGTGAAATAGCGTTCGAGGCCAGCCGCCGTAAACCCGAGACTACGCCACGGTTCCATCGCCACCAACTGGCGTCCGAGGATCGCCGCCTCGTCCCCAGCGACAGGGCGTAGTTCCAAAGCCCCTGTCAGATGATGGGAGCACATCGGAAAAGGCTCTTGCGCTTCCATCGAACTCACTCCGTTCCGCGCCCAAATAATTTGTCATACCGCAGGTTATCGCCCGGACGCACTTCATAGCAGGATTCGACAGCGACCGGGGTACCAGACTTCAGCAGTTCACTGACCGTGACAAAACGGTAGCCCTGCTTTCTCAAGGCCGGGATTAAGATGCGTAACGCCTCGCCGGTATGCCAGCCGCGACCGTTCGCGTGGGCGATGACGATGGAACCGGGGCGCATCTTGTTCAAAATTTCCTTGGCCATCAGTTCGGCCGTCTGTCGCTGGGTCGGGTCGCCGCTGACGACGTTCCACTGGATCGGATAAAGTCCTGCTTCGGCGACCGCTTTCAAAGCGGTGGCGTCACAGGCACCATAGGGAAAGCGGAAAGTAGTTGGCAATGGGGGAATGTGCTGGGTCTGGCTCTTCGCCATGGAGGCGGCGCAAGGCAAGCTCAGGAGTCGTTCTCTCAGCAGTTCATACTGCGCTTGGGTCCATTGAATCTGTTCGGCCATTTCCTCCCCTCGCAAAACTCGCAGATTGCCATGCGTCCAAGCATGATTGCCGATCTCGAACAAGGGATCGGCAATCAGTTGCATGGCCCGTTCGGGATGGGAACGCATCCACTTCCCGCCGGCAAAAAAGGTCGCAGTGACCTTCTCGGCACGAAGGATATCCACGATTTCTCCATCGTAACCGGTCGTTTCATTCGCCTGCTCGCATAAATCGAACGTGAGCGCCACCAGTTTCTCGCCGTGGGCTGGATTGACGGATCGCACCGAGCGAGCCCCTTTATTCCCCAAGAGTTGGTTGGGCCATTGTGGATAGAGTCGTTCTGGAGGACTGTAGTCGGCGGGCTGGCTTCGGATGGCTCGCTCTCCCGGCAAACCGCGTAATACTTCCGGCCCCCAGCAGGCTTCGAGAATAGTGACCGCTCCGGTTCGTGGGAGTGCGGTGCGCCCCGGTTCCAGACGCTGGGATGGAGAAGGTGCTGAGGGAGCAACAGTTGAGGGAGGTGGAATGATTGCTGGAGAAAGTTCGGGTATAACGTCTTCGGAAACCGGACCATGACCAGTCACCGAATCAACAAGAGACTCCATCGTCGTGTTTTTCGGCGTTAGCGCCGGGAGATTGGATGCAGAGGATATGGATGGCTGACCGATGGACCGACGGTGTTTTGGCGAAGCCAAGTACGCCTCAAGGCTCCCGATATTCTTCTGGCTTAAGTATGAATCGTGCACGATTTCCCAGCGGCTTTCCCGTTTCACCACCGTCAGAAATCCATGCCAAGGTTCTTTTTTAGCCTTACGGGTTTGAATTTGAAGTTCAACAACCGCAAATTGACCGTTGGCATTGCCACCGATAACGTGAGGGATCAAGCGGATATCGCTGACTTCTTTAACCTTTTGACATTCATTCTTAGGATAGCTTGGACGCAGATGGGCAGCGTCTTCGCAACGCTGTTCCTTGATCGCCTCGTAGAACTGCTGAACCGCCTTGATGGGACTTTCGTTTCCTAATCTATCATTTTCCTGGCCCATCACGGGGACCAGCGAAAAAGCAAACATACCAGAAAAAACCACGATAGATGCTTTTAAAATTTGAATCATTGTTTCACCAAGTTACTGAGAGTGATAATTCGCCAGTCACTGCCATTCCAATACAGAGGGATCGTGCCTTTATAACGCTCAGGTTTACTATCTTTTGCTTTGCCTTGGAGAGTTATCCATACCTGAGCCTCATCGGCGGTGATGTTCTCTAAACGTACTTCCTCCACACGAAACCATTCGACGTTCTCCAGTCGAGGTCGAGTCTTTTCAGTCAATTCTTTCAGGCAATTAATGGCCTCATCGATCTGATGATTAGTGGCATATTCGAAATAACGACGCACGATACTGATAGCCGCCCGCTCGGCCGCTTCCCGCTTACGCCGCTCCTCTTCGGCTTGTCGTCGCCGCTCCTCTTCGGCTTGTCGTCGCCGCTCCTCTTCGGCTTGTCGCTCGGCCTTTCTCGCCGCTTCCTCTAACTCCGCCAGCCGGTTCTGGGCCAGTTTGACGAACGTGCCACTGGGGTATTGGTCGAGATAGACCCGAAAGTCGGCCGGGTTCCGGCTGTCCTTGACGCTGTTCCAGAATGCCAGCTCCCGTCTCGCCGCTTCCTCCAGCTCCGCCAGCCAATTCTGAGCCAGTTTGGCAAACGCGCCTTCCGGGTATTGGTCGAGATAGGCGCGAAAATCCGCCGGGTTCGGGCTGTCCTTGACGCTGTGCCAAAACGCCAGCTCCCGGTCGGACGGCGGCGGGGGTTCGGCTCCGCCCAGTTTCGCCAGCCGGACACGGGCCTGGTCGGCGAACACGCCGCCCGGGAAGTGGCGGAGGTAGACGCGAAACACCGCCGGGTTCCGGCTGTCCTTGACGCGGTTCCAGAACAACGTCTCCTGCTCCCGGTTGTCGCCGCCGGTCAGGTAGATCGGGTCCCGCCCGAAGGCGCCGTACAACCACGGCTCTTGCTGGCCGCCGGTGCGTTTGAGCACGTCTTCCCGCACCGCCCCGAACAGCCGCTCCAGCGGCAGCGGCTGGCTCAGGTAGTCCAGCAGCACCGCCGCGAACGGGCTGTGATCGCTGCCGGCCGGGTCCTGGTCCAGGGCCTCGGTCCCGCCCCTGGCGGCGTAGGCGATGTAGGTTTGCCCTTGCGGTTCCACCCGAGCCAGCCCCCGCGTCACGCCGCGTCCGCCGGCGCCGCGCACCATCCGCGCCGCCAGCGGGTTGTTCCGGCAGGCGTCCAGAATCACCAGCCGCCAGCCGCGCGGGCCGGCGATCTGCTCCAGAACCGTATCCAGCGCCACCGTTTCCAGCGGCAGGTGAACTTCGTGTTGCAGTTCGGCGTCCACCGGCACCAGGTAGTTCGCGCCGCCGCTCTCGACCCCGTGGCCGGCGTAGTACACCACCACCGCCTCGGCGTCCCGGGCGCGGGGGCCGAAGGCCTTCAACACCTGCTCCAGTTGGGTCCTGCTCAGGTCGCGGTACGGTTGGCCGCCGTCCAGGGTGAAGCCCAGCTTCCGCAGCGCGTCCGCCACCGCCTGGGCGTCGTTGCCAGTGTTGGCCAGGACGTTGGCGTGCTGGTAGCCCCCGTTGCCGATCACCAGCGCCACCCGCTCGGTGGCTTGGGCCAACTCGACCAGCCCCAGCAGCGCCAGTAGCGCCAGCGCCATCCCTTTTGATAAAAAGTTGCCCATGACTCGTTTCTCTGGTTATCCCCTCAACCTCTTCAAGACGCTACCCGAGTAGGATTGTCAGGTTGCCGGCCCAAAAATATTTTTCCCGCCTCCTCGGAGAGCACAAAAATTCGGGGGAGATAAGCAGCTTGGGGAAGTTGACGAGGGCAAGGCGAATCCGACGGTGCGCCATGGGTTGGCGGAAAACGGGTGTTTTCCGACGGACGAACCGGTACCCGAGCTTGCACTCCCCTGTCGGCCATACGACCCGGTAAATCTTGTACGGAAAAACCTGCCGCTTTGCGTCAAGGCCACTATGCTGTACGGAAACCATAACCTCAAGGTTTTCCGCACATGCTGGTTGGCTATATGCGCGTCTCGTCCGACAATGATCGCCAAACGACCGATTTGCAGCGCGACGCACTGCTCGCAGCCGGCGTCGATGAACGGCATTTGTTCTCGGACAAGGCCAGCGGCGCCAGGGATGACCGTCCAGGCCTCGCGAAGGCGCTGGAGTTTGCGCGGCCGGGCGACTGCCTGGTGGTCTGGAAACTCGACCGCTTGGGGCGATCCTTGCCCCACCTCCTCAAGATCGTGACCGGACTGCGGGATAACGGGGTGGGGTTCTGCTCGCTGACCGAACAGATGGACACCACCACGCCGCACGGCGAGCTGCTTTTTCATCTCTTCGGCGCGCTGGCCCAATACGAGCACGCCCTGACCCAAGAGCGGGTCCGGGCCGGGTTGGCCGCCGCCAGACGCCGGGGCCGACGGGGTGGCCGCCCGCTGTCGGTCGAGGCGGAAAAACTCGAATCGATCATTGCTGCCCTTGAGCAGGGCACCAGCAAGGCGGCGGTGTGCCGCAGCTTTGGTATCCCGCGCAGCACGCTGAACGACACGCTCATCCGGGCGGGCTGGGCCGGGCGCGGCATTCATGAATAAACATTCTGCATCCCTTGAAGGAAAACCTGTCGGCAGGCCGGAGTCCCCGACCCTTCCTTGCGTTTACCAGCTTCGGATCTGGTTGCGGCAGATCAGTCCCATGATCTGGCGACGCCTGCGGGTCCGCAGCGACAGCACGGTCGCAGACCTTCATTACACTCTCCAGATTGCGATGGGCTGGACGGATTCGCACCTGCACCGATTCAGGATTCATGGCAAGGACTACGGCGTTGCCCACCTTGGCGGGTTTCCATTCGCCGACGATCCCGGTCGAGTCCGCTTGGCCGATTTTGGCTTCCGGCCGCGGGAGCGGTTTTTCTACGAGTACGATTTTCACGATCTCTGGCGGCACGAAATACGGATCGAGCAGATTCTCGAACTGGATTCGAAGCGGAACTACCCGGTGTGCATTGCCGGCCGGCGAGCGGGGCCGCCCGAGGATTGCGGCGGCCCCCGTGCGTTTTTCCAACGCGGGCGTGAAGTGCCGGGCGAGATCCGCCGGAGCCTGCTCCAGATGGCCGAGGAGATCGAGGCCGGAGACATGGACGTGGATGCCATCCGTGACCGGATGGAAAGCCTGGAATCCCTGCGCTTCTGGCTGGCCCTCGACCGGTTTGACCGTCGACACGTGAATCGACGCCTGCGGGACTATGTCGAAGGCGAACGTCAATGGTGATTCGCCCAACCTATGGGTTGAGGAGGCCGGCATGCGATGCAAAATACAGATGGTGATGGAAACCGAGACCGGTGAGACCGTGCGGGAAATTGCCTCTCTCGAACGGGAAATGCCGGGGATTGAAGCGATTGGCCTCACCTTGGCCGAGGCCAAGACCTTGCTGCTGGGGATCCAACAAGCCCTGGTCGGACAGCAGATCGGGGATTACTTGGGACGGTGCCGGAACTGTCGGGATTGCGGCAAGGCGCTGTCGCCCAAGGGCGACCATCCCATGGTGTTCCGTACCCTGTTCGGCAATATTGAGCTTAAGAGTCCACGGTTCTTCCGGTGCGCGTGCCAGCCGCACGAAACATGCAGCTTCAGCCCGCTCACCGAATTGTTCGGCTCACACACCGCGCCCGAGCGCCTGTATCTGGAGACCAAATGGGCCTCGCAGATTTCCTTCGACATGTCGGCGAAGCTCTTGGCCGACGTGTTACCTCTTGACGCGCAGGTCAATGCCGCGAGCATTCGCAACCATCTGCATCGGGTTGCCCAGCGGACCGAAGCTGAACTCGGTGAGGAACAAACGTCCTTCATCGACGGCTGTCCCCGTGAATGGGCGGCGCTGCCCAGGCCGCAGGCACCACTCACCGTCGGCATCGACGGCGGTTATGTGCGGCAGTGGGACGATAAACGGAAACACTTTGAGCTCATCGTGGGCAAGAGCATGCCGGAAGAGGGCCAAAACAAGTGCTTCGGCTTTGTCCAGACCTATGACGAGAAACCCAAGCGGCGTCTGTTTGAGGTGCTGAAATCGCAAGGGATGCAGATGAACCAGCAGGTGGTCTTCCTTTCCGATGGGGGCGACGATGTGCGCGAGCTTCAGATGTACCTGAATCCGGAAGCCGAACATTACCTGGACTGGTTCCATGTCACCATGCGGCTGACCGTGATGGGCCAGTACGCCAAAGGCCTGCCGGAACAGGCCGACAACGTCGTGGAGAACCCCGCCTTACGGGCCGAAGCGGAGAAGAGGCTGGAAAGCCTCAAGTGGTACCTCTGGCACGGCAATGTGTTCCAGGCCCTGGAGGAGATCGAAGACCTGCGGACGCTGCTGGATGATGGGCAAAACTTGACCAACTCCGGTAAGAAATTGGCCAAGGCCATCGACGAGTTCCTCACCTATATCCAGGCCAACGAACCTTTCATTCCCAATTATGGCGAACGCTGGCGCAACAACGAAATCATCTCCTCAAGCTTCGTCGAATCCACCGTGAACCAGGTGGTCGCCAAGCGAATGGTGAAGAAACAGCAGATGCAGTGGAGCAAACGGGGGGCGCATTTGCTGCTGCAGGCGCGAACCCAGGTTCTGAACGATGAGCTGGATCAGACCTTCCAACGATGGTATCCGAGCTTCCGAAAAGACAATCCCTCCCAACTCAAGGAAGCCGCCTGATCTCCCCCGGATTTTTATGCTCTCACGGAACACCGCATCCCGCATCCTATGAAATGTTTCCTCATCCAACACGGACGCCCCCCTGAAAAATCAGAGAGAATCACACTTCATCATGCTTGGGAACCCTCAATTAATCAGGTTTCGAAAGAGGTCTATTGATCGCGTTACCCAAGCTTGCGCCTCACCGTTGTACGGTCCTGGCGGAGAATGCTGTGAAGGGTGAACACGTCAACCCGCGCGTGAGGCACTCAACCTCATCGCCGGCCGCCCGTCTCCTGTTGTTTCGATGAAATTTCTCCGACCAAGCGTGGGTAAGGGGAGCAGCCGCAAGGAACGTAACAAACCCACCGGATACATCCCACGTTTCAGCAACGACCACGCCACCAAATTCACGATGCGCAGTGTGTCTCGCCACGGTCGGTAGTGACTGGGGCGAGCTTGAGTAGGGTAAAGGGTCTCAATGGCGACCACCTGTTGGGTAGCAACGCCAATAGCGCGCGGCCTGAATCAACAACGCGCTCTCAAAGGCAAAACCGTGCCGACCTTTTTCGGGTCCGGTTGCTCGACGCAGAAATTCGGCCGGATACAGCCGAAAGCCAGATTGAGTATCGGAAATTGGGCAGCCTGCCGCCCAAGATACCCAGAAATCGGCCATGCCGTTAGCGAAACGCCGCAATGGCGGCGCACATTCGCGATGTTCCAGTCGGGCAGCGATAATCGGGCGACCCGGCCAGCGCTGCCATGCTGCCAACAACTTGGGAATATCCTCGGGCCGATGTTGACCGTCCGCGTCCAGGGTCACGATTGCCTCCGCGCCCTGTTCGACCGCGTAGTGCATGCCGCGCCACAGGCTGGCGCCTTTGCCCTGATTCGTGGTCTGACGCAGCATGACTGCCCCCGACGCCTCGGCTTGGGCGGCGGTGTCGTCGCGAGAACCATCGTCCACCACGATCACCGGTTCGATTTGTTGACGGGCGCGACGGACGATATCGGCGATGGTAGCAGCTTCGTTGTAAGCCGGAATCACGACAGCGACGGTCATCGATGGCAGCTCAGATGATCGCCACCATTGAGATTGATAATTTGCCCAGTCAGATATCCCGCCGCCTCGGAAACCAGAAATCCGACCAATTCGGCGACTTCGACCGGGGTACCCGCGCGCTGCATCGGGACTAACCGTTTGATGGCTGGCGCATCGAACGCCGCGTCGGTAGATTGGCCGGCGATGATACCCGGCGCGACAGCGTTAACCGTGATTTTGCGCGAAGCCAACTCCAGTGCCAGCGCCTTGGTCGCGCCGTGCAGGCCGGCCTTGGCAGCGGCATAGTTGGTCTGCCCGCGATTGCCGGTCACGCCCGCCAGCGAAGAGATGTTGACGATACGCCCCCAACGGGTCGCCATCATCGGCAGCAGCAATGGCTGGGTCACATTAAAAAAGCCGTGCAGGCACACATCGATTACTCGCCGCCATTGGGCCGACGACATCCCGGCCATCGGTGCGTCGTCGTGAATGCCGGCATTATTGACCACCACTTGAATCGGCCCGGTTTCAAGCAATTTAGTCAGGATGCGGCGCGTTCGCTCTTCGTCGGCCACATCGAACGTCACCGTTTCCGCCGATCCGCCCTTAGCCCGGATGCCGGCAACCACTTCCGCCGCTCGTTCGGGACGACCACAAGCATGAACGATGAGGTGTAACCCATCGTGGGCCAATCGCTGGCAAATCGCGCGGCCGATATCGCCACTGCCGCCGGTTACCAACGCCCGCTTCATGGCGTGACGTCCACGCTCAGGCTCATACCATCGTTGGATAACACGACTCGTCGATTCTCTCGCCGCGCGATGGCGCACAACAACGGCAGGCTACGCGCGGCGGGATTGCCGGCTCGCAATCGTTCCAGACCCGCGTCGGCCAACCGATCCACCGATTCGGACCTAGTTTGCATCAATCGGAGCGTCGCTCGGGATCGTTCGGTCGCCACAGGATTCAGCAACAGAGCCACAGCGAACGGCGCGACGATATCGCGCCGCTCCGACAGTGGAAACGGCAGCGGTAAATCGTAGGCAATCAGTAACACCCGCGCCGCTTCCGTGAACGCCAGCGCCGCTGCCTCCAACAAACCGGTGGCGAAACTGCCGTCGTGGGCGGACAAACTAAGCGAGGGCTGTGTGCAACCGGTGGCAATGGACCAGTAACCAGCGGGCGTGTTGTGTACCGAGTGATGGAATTGTGTGGGCGAAACCGGCCGGTCGGACTGAGTCAGCGCCGTGCAAATCTTGTCCAGCACCTCACTATCCCCGCCCGACGAGGCGAATACCGTGGCAACCGACAGCTCCCCTTGCTCTTTGGGAGAGCGGTTGGGCGTGGGGATGGCTTGGTCCATCGCTTCCTGCGCGACGTGCAGCGCCAGCTTGACCGTGGCCGTGGTACGGCGCCGCTCGTTAGCCGGTAGCAAGGTCGCGACGGTTGGTGGCATTGGCCCGGCGACATAGGGCCGACCACCGGCCAGCACTTCCTGACTCGCCGCCCAGCCGACCAATCCCGGCGCCAGCATACCTACGCTTTCGACGAAGAGCGGGTTCACGCGTCCCTCCGTCCGAACAGCAGGCTGCAATTGCTGCCACCAAAACCAAAGGAATTACTGAGCGCCACGCGCAACGGGCGTTCGCGGTTCTCCAGCACCACGCCCGCGCCCAGTTTCGGATCTCGTTGATGCGTGTTGAGCGTGCCGGGAATCAGGCCGTGTTCCAGACACAGGCAGACCAAAATCGCTTCGGTAATACCCGCCGCCCCTAAGGTATGCCCGGTCCACCCCTTGGTGGAACTACACGGCGTTTCCGACCCGAACACCCGCAGCACAGCCCGGTCCTCGGCGGCATCGTTTAACGGCGTGGCGGTGCCGTGCAGGTTGATGTAGTCCACTTGCGCGGGCGTCACATCCGCCCGCGCCAATGCCTGCCGCATCGCCAGCACCGCGCCCACGCCCTCGGGATGGGCGGCGGTCATGTGATAGGCGTCGCTGCTTTCGCCATAACCCCGTAACAACACGTGCGCATCGTCCGGCGTGGCCCACTCCAACAGGGCGAACCCGGCTGCTTCGCCGATATTGAGACCGTCGCGTTCGGCATCCCATGGACGGCAGGGCCGACAGGAAGCCAGCCCCAAAGCGTTGAAGCCATAGAGAGTGGTCAAGCACAGGCTATCCACCCCGCCGACCACGGCGGCATCGCAAAATCCCGCGCGCATGTGGCGCCAGGCCGAAGCGAACGCCTTGGCACTGGAAGAGCAAGCGGTGGAAATAGCGAGCGCCACGCCGGCCAGCCCCAGCCAGCGCCGGGTGAAATCCGCCACCGAAAAGACGTTGTGCGTGTGCTGGTAGTCGAAAGTTTCCGGCAAACCGCCGGTGACGGGATCGCGCTGGCGGTAGGCGTGCTCGGTGGCGCCGATGCCGGAGGTGCTGGTGCCGACGAATACGCCGATGCGGTCGGCGCCATAACGCACCCGCGCGTCTCGGACCGCCGCCGCGAAGTTGTCCTGTTCCAAACCCCGTCGCGCCAGCCGATTGTTGCGGCAATCGAACGTCGCGAACTCGCCGCCCAACGGTTCTTCTTCGAGACCAGCGACTCGTCCGATCCAGGTGTCCAGTACCGCATCCTCGAAATCGCAAGGTCGCAATCCGCTTTCGCCGCGACGCAGTGCTGCCAGCGACGCCGCAACACCATGCCCCAAGGCGTTGGTCGCGGTACACGCGGCAACTGCAAGAGGTTCGATAGCCATCGATCAATTCATTCGCGTCAACAGGGGTCGTGCCGCCACCAAAGTGACGATGAAACTGGCGGCCACGCCTAGAGCCACGGTCAAGCCGATGGCCCGCAGCGCCGGCAGCGTGGAAGTTGAGAGCATACCAAACACAGTCAACGCCGAACCACAGCAAACTATTAACGCATGTAGAGTACGACGGCGCCGATCGGGATCGGGATCGGGTCGGCTAAAAAACAGCCCGTAATCCACGCCCACGCCCAATACCAGCAGTAGCGAAACTAAATGGAACAGCGATAATCGCTCGCCTGCGGCCAATAGAGCGGCCACGGTAAAAACCAGCGCCACTAGCACCGGCAGCAAGGCAGCGACGACCCGCCGCCAGGATCGCAATCCGATCCAGACCACCGCCACGATCAGCGCGAAGCCCCAAGCGAGCCGTTGCAACGCCGCACCGCGAAAACCTGCCACGATTCGATTGGTTTCGGCGCGCAAATCGAGATAGTACGCTTGACCGACCTCGACTCGCGGCAAATCAGCGGCCAGCGTCCGGGAATCCCGAACGCCGCTCAGCGGTAACAACGCGGTCCAGCCGCGCTCGCCCGGAAACAGCAGGGTACCGACCCGCGTCCCCAGCAAGGTACCGCTCAAATCCTCGGGCCGCAGCGGCGATGCGGTTCGCGCGGCGGCGACAGCATCGAGGAAGGGCGCGAATAGCCCAGATTTGAACGGCAATCCTGCCACAGCGGCGGTCAGGTTTGCCGTTAGGGACTCGGTATCCGGCAAGGCAGCTTGTCGTTGCCGTTGCGTGTGGACGCTGGGCAAATAACGCATGGCGCCATCGTAACCGGCCAACACCCCTTCGGTTTGGCGACGATTCAGATAGGCGGCAATCGTTTCGCTATCCTGCAAGGCAGTTTCGGCGTCCGGCGCGGTAACGACGATCAGATGGCCGACCTCCGGCGCACCCAGCGCGGTCCGTAATTCCTGATCGAGCCGTAACAGTTCGCGTGGCACCGGGCTGAGCGCGGCCAAGTCATCTTCCCACAGCGGCGGGGTTTCAATCGCCAAACTCAGCAACACCAATAAACCGCAGCCGCCGATTACCAACGCCAACCGGGGTCGTGGGTGCAACACTGCATCCGCCCAAGCACCGATAGTGACCGGTCGCGGCGGCGCCCAATTCGGCGGCAAAAGAGCCGGTAACAGCCAGCGGGTGGTCACCAAGGCCGCGACGATACCCGCGATGGTGAAGACCCCCAACTGGCCCAATCCGGGGAAATCGGAATCCAGCATCGCTAGACAACCCAGTGCCGTGGTTACCACGCACAACCGCAGGGTCGGCCACAGCTGTCGCAAAGTCTCCGTCACCGTCTCCGTCGCGCGTCGATGGCTGAACAGGTAGGTGGGATAGTCCAGCGTTTCCCCGAGCAGCGTCATACTAAAAGCCAGCGTAATCAGGTACATCTTGCCGAAGACCCAATCGACTGCCGCCGCGCCGACCAGCAGGGCCGACAGCATCGGCAAGGCACCGAGCCAGACCGTCCGCGCCGACCGATAAACCAACAGCAGGATCAACACTACCGCCGCCAGAGCTAACGCACTCAGCCACTCCGCTCCGGCGCGCACTTGGTCCTCGGCCAGCGTCGCCAGCACGCCGGGACCGCTCATCGTCAACCGCACGCCAGTGCCGACGCTGGCCGCGACGAATGCTTGGCGAATCGCCGTCACCGCTTCGCGCTGGGCGACGAGGTCGTAACCGGAAGCCCGCGTTTCGACCAGCAACAGGGCGCGATCACCGTCCGGCGCGAACCAGACGCCCAGCCGCTTGGTCGGTTCGCGCATTCCGCCCTGCCACACTTGCAGCAGGCTTAGCAACTCGCCGGTCGGGTCGCTGGCCAACCAGCGTTTCTGGAACACCGCCAGCGGCGACTGCAATTCGGCCAACCGCTGCTGCAAGGCCGCATGCAACCCATCCACCGTAAATCGGTCCGGGGAGAGGGTCGGGCTGAGCAAATAGCGATGGGCAAACAGCGCTTGCAGTTCCGTTTCCGGCAATGCATCCGTGCCGTTGGTCGCTCGCGTGAACAAAGCCGTCGAACGCAATCGCTCCGCCAGTTGGCGACTAACGGCCGCGCGAGCAGTTTCGGAATCGCCGTCCAAACCCAACAGAATCAGCCGGGTCGTCGGGCCGCTGCGCAACTGCTCCAGCAACAGTTCCGCGACCGGATCGGCACGAGGCACGAACAAGGTCAGATCGGCGGTGACCGGCGTCGTCAGTACGACCCAGCCGCAACCCAGCACGGCTAATAACCAGAGCGACACAATCAACCGGCGATAGCGTTGGCTTCCTTCCTCCGCTGAGGGTGAAGGGGTCCGAGGAGGCCGCGAAACGCTCGACATGACGCCATTTCACCTGGTCGTAATCGTCATCAAGCTGTGGTCGCCGTCCGGTTCCAGCGTTTCCATGCTGGAAATCGACCCGCCCCGACCACGCAAGACGATGGCGGTCACATAAGCGGTGGCTTGTGGATCGCGAGGAGTCAGGCGCAGGCTCCAATCGGCGGGCGTTCCTTGAAATTCCAATCGGTAATAACGCTCCAGCGTCGCTCGGTCGCCCGCCTGCGTCGCGCGAATCGCTTCCACGAAAGGACGCAGCTGCGAATAACCGTTGAGGTCGAACTGACGGCGGCCGGCGGCCGGCGTTTCGACGGTCAGCCAATCGCCGTCGGCTTCGTAATCCTCCGGTTGCGGGGTGAGCGTTCGTTTGCGCAGAAAAGCCGGGGCACGGTAGTAAAGCAGCCCCGTGGTCACCAAAGGCTCTTGCAACACGGCGAGGGTTTTTTCTTCCCGAAAGGTGCCTTCCATTGCCGGCACCGCCGCCAGCATCCGCATGACTTCGGTCAGCGCATCGTCGGCCACGCTCGCCAACGGCCAGCACATCAGCAGCAGCCACGCCCAGCGAATCACGGACGCGCTCCGATCTTCGGCTGTTGCAACACGATGGTGATACGGGCTTCCGCCAGCAAGCGGCCGGTGGCGCTAATCTGGATCGCATAGATCCAGGAGCCGGTATCGCCCAGCAGGGGGCGGGCAATGACTTCCAGCGGCGCGGCGATCCCGTCCAGTTCGGCGACCGACCAGCGCGCGTCGCGCAACGCAACCAGGTAACCCGGCGATGCCGTTCGTCCCGCCGCCCGAGCGCACAGGGCGCCGTGAATCGCCGCGGCCTGGGCGCCGTACTCGATCGCGTGCAACACCGACAACCGCCCCTCTCGGCGCAGCGGATTGGCGGGATCGCGATGCGTGTCGGTCAGACAGGTGATGGATTGCTCGTCCCAGGCAGCGACCGCATCCAGCAAGCACATGGCGCCGGCATGGGGAATCAGGCTCCGGATTTCCGCCTTGTCGATCAACATGGTTCCACAGACAGTTCGAGTCGGGTCTCGGGCAAATAGGGTAACGCGACCATCCCGGTCTGTCCGGCGGCGAGCCGTTGCAACAACGGCAAACTTCGTGCAGCGGGATTGCTCAGGCGCAACCGTTCCAGTGCTTCGGCCGGCATCGCATCGGCTGCACCACTTTGCAACCGCAATCCATGTAGGCGCGCGATACTGCCGGGCAACGGTTCGGGAGTCAACAACAACGCCACGCCGAACCGGGTGGAAATCGGCCGAAACGGTTGCAATGGCAGCGGCGGCGGGGCGTCATAGGCCACCAATATCACCGGCCGGTTTTCCGACCGCGCCAAGGCGAACGCTTCCAGGAACCCGGCGGCGAACGAGGCATCGTAAGCGCCGACGCTGACCGCCGGCAGGGTCGAACCGGTCGCGATGCCCCAATACCCGAGTGGCGCGTTATGCACCGACTGATTGAACTGGCTAGGAGAGATCAGCCGTTCGGGCTCGGTCAGCGCCCGGCATAATCGGTCCAAGGCTTCGGTATTGCCACCGGAACAGGCGAATACCGCACTGCATCGCGCGGCATCCAATCCGACGATATCCAGCGCTTCTGCCGCCGCCTGCAATGCTAACCGGACGGTTGCGGTCGCCCGGCGGGCTTCGTTGCGCGGCAAGCGCACACGGTCGAAACGGGGTGACTCGTCCCACCGATACGGCTGTTGGCCCGTCAATATCGCGCGGCCGGTCGGCCAGTCCGGCAACCCAGGAGCGCACAGGCCGATGCCGCTCGCATACATAAACGACCATTCAGGTGATTCGCGCCAGGCTGTGACGGTTGCCGGTTCTACGCGACCACGCCTTGCCGACCGCGTACCAATGTAGATAGTAGGCTTCCAGCACCAGTCGCCAAATCATCCCCGGATAGAGGCGTAAACGCTCCTCGGCAGCGCATGGCACCGGTTGCAATTCCAGCCCGCGCGCCAGCACTGCGCTGCGCGCCAGATGATAACGACTGGTCACCAATACAAAGGGACGCTCGCGCAGCTCTGGGAACAGGTGTCGGGCGCGGCGCAGATTGTCGAGCGTGTTCAGGGATTGGTCTTCGATGAACAAGGCCGATGCGGGCAACCCACATTCGCGCAGAAACTCCTCGCCCCGTTCGGCTTCGCTGACGCTGCCGCCAGTCTGGCCCCCGACCAGCAGAATGCGTCGCCGGGGATCGGCCCGGTACAGTTCGGCAGCACGCCGCAAGCGACGGGCGTAGCCGGGCGCCACCTGATCGTGCAGCAAGCGCGCCCCCAGCACCACCACCCAATTGCTCTCGACCCCGGCAAAGGGCGCGTTGCGCGCGACGCGCCAGACCCGATGCAGCATCCACAGCCCGCTCATCCCGGCCGTCGCCAGTAACACCAAATTGGACAAGACCAGCATCGTCAAGCCGTCCCAGCCCATCCCGCGCTGGCGGGCGAACCACCGACCGGACGTCGCAAGCGGATTCATGACGATTCTTCCGCCCAGTAATCGTAAAAATTGAACCAATTGTAGGGGGCGAGCCGCGCGTAATGCTCTAGGCGGTCGGCGTAACGCTGCACCCAAGCCCCAAGCTGTTCCTGGCGGCGGCGCGGTTCCAATGCAATCCGTTCCGCCAGGATTTCGAAATGGGCATCGTAGCGATTGCCGCCCCGATACAGGCCAAAAAACAGGATGACCGGGCACTCGATCAGCGCCGCCAGCAGGATCGGGCCGATTGGAAAGGCGGTTTCCTCGCCGAAAAACCGGCAGCGCACTGTTTTTTCGCCCTGCGCCACCCGGTCGCCGAGCGCGCCGACCATACAGCCTTGCGCCACGCTCTCCTGGACTTGGAGTAGGGTCTCGGGCCGGCCAATGGGAATGACGGCTCGCGCCAATTCGGGATTCAGCGCGTCGAGGATTCGGGTCATCGCTCGATTATGCTCGATGTTCATCAACACTCGGATCGGCAGGTGACGCAACGTCACACCCAGCGCCCGCAGCGCTTCGAAACTGCCCAGATGCGATCCCAACAAAATGCAGCCCTGACCGGACGCCACCTGATCAAGCAGGATCTGGTCGCCGAAAATTTCGATTTCAAAACGATCCAGATTCCCGATCAGAAAATAAACTCGATCCAGAATAGTGGCGGCGAAACAGTGGATATGGCGGAACAGATCCCGCCAGCCCGGCTCCCGGCCCAGCGCCCGCCGCAGGAAGCGTCGTGAGCCGCGCCGGGCGGCCGTGGCGGTCATCAGAAAATACAGAGTGATCGGATAGAGCAGCACGCGGCCCGTGGAACGGCCGATATGGAGGGCGATCCAGCGAATCAGCCGCAGCGCCAGCAGGTTGCCCCGTTCCGGCAATCGCGCCCATTGCTGGCTCATGCGGCGCGGCGATCCGTCGGCTCGCCCATGCTGTCCTCGACCGGTGGCGATCCGCCTGCCAACGGGGAACATCGCTCGCTCGACAACGCTTCGTGGTCAGCCGATCGCTCCAGTAACCGATCCAGCCGCACGAACTCGAAACCACGTTCCCGCAGTCGTTCCACCGTCCGTTGCGCTGCGGTCACGACCTGCTGGGGATCGAAGCGCCGCACGCCATAATAGCGTTCGTGCAGCAAAATGATGGACCCGTTGCGCGTCCGACGGGCGATCCGGGCGGCGATGCGCTCGGGATCACGGTAAAGTCCTTCGAGACCGCGCACGTCCCAGGCGACGTTACGAAGATTCAGTCGTTGCAGCACGCCAGCCAACTTCGGGCGCGATACGCCCGCCGGCGTCCGGACAAAGCGCGGCGCCTCGCCCACGATGGCGGTCAGGGTATGGTTGGCGTTGGCGAATTCAGTGAACAATCGTTCGGTGGACCCGATTGTCCAATCGTAACCGTGGCGGTCGGAATGATTGCCGACCAGATGGCCATCCGCCACCGCTTGCGCGACCAGCGCCGGATAGCGGCGTGCTGCCTCGCCTACAAAAAAAAATGCGGCGCTGACTCGCTTGCGCCGTAGTAGATCGAGCAATAGCGGAGTGGTGTCGGGGTCAGGACCATCGTCGAAGGTCAAGGCCACCCAAGGACGATCCACCGCGCCGCGCCGCGCCGCGCGCAGATAGAAATCCAAACCCGGCACCAGAGAACCCACTGCTAGCAGAGTGATGTAACACCCACCCAGTCCCAGTAACAACTGAACGCGCCCCGACCCGGTTTTGACCAGTGCCAAGCCCAGCCCCAACGCGACTATCGCGCAAGCAGTACTCCAGGCGAATCGGCTCAGCGACGCGAATCGGGGAAAATAGCGTTGGAAGATTTCGCTCTTCCAGCCTTGCAAAAGGGATGCGGTTCCAGACAATGACCAGTCCTAGTGGGTACGCTGTTGTTCGATGTGCTGGCTCAAGGTGCGCAGCGAGGCAAACACGCGGCGGTTTTCCTTGTCGTCCGAACGCAGTTGCAAGCCGTAGGTTTTGGAAATCGCCAGCGCCAGCTCTAGGGCATCAATGGAATCCAGACCGAGTCCTTCGCCGAACAGCGGTTCCTCGGGGGCAATATCCTCCGGCTTGACATCTTCCAGATGCAGGGTCTCGACCAACAGTCGAGCCACCTCCAACTCGAACGGCGAAAGGGCTTCCATGAGTGACCTCATCAGGAATGGGCTGAAACGGTTGCGCACGACAATGATATGAGCACTTGCGAATTCATCATTAAACTATACCATGCCCCGCGATAATAGCCTTCTACCGTTCCAAGCGCTGACGTAGACATACGTATCCACTTGTACCGATATATTGCCATCACCTCTCTCATTCGATAGCAACACACGCACTTAGCTCACAGCCAAAACAGATTCGTATGGTGCCTTTCACCGTCTTCTACAGCGACGACACACCAGCCGGCGCGGGGTTGGATGATGCACGGCTGCTGGCGCTGGTTCGGTTCGAGGAGCGGACTCCTGCCCAATCAGACCCACAAGCTGTCACGGTCGCCCTGGCCGAGCTGGGCGGAACCCGGACCGCCGAAATCTGGCGCAGCACCCGGCCGGTCCAAATCGGCGTTCGAGCAGGGATTCGCCACGCGAGCGACGGCGAGGCACTGTTTCTTCACCTGCGCCTGGACGAATATGCCCTGGACGCCTTGCAACCGCTGACCGCTATCGCTTACCGGCGCTTATCAGCGGTAGCCGGTGCTTTGGGCTATCCTCATTTCTTGCGTATCTGGCATTACTTTCCTCAGATCAACCGGGAATACCAGGGTGTAGAGCGCTATCGGGCTTTTTGCGCTGGCCGGTATCAGGCGCTGGAAGCGGAACTGACGGCGTTCGAGACGCAGCTGCCCGCTGCCTCGGCCATCGGGACTGACAGTCCGGGCTTGCAATTGTACGCGCTGGCCGCCAAGGAGCCGGGCGTGCAGATCGAAAATCCACGTCAGGTCAGCGCCTTTCATTATCCTCCCCAATACGGTCACCGCAGTCCTTCGTTTTCGCGCGCCGTACTGAAAAATTGGGGCGAGGGCCACGAGCACCTGTACATTTCCGGTACGGCCAGCATCGTGGGGCATGCCAGCCAACACGGCGATCTCCTGCCGCAACTGGCCGAAACACTGGCCAACCTGGAGGCACTGCTCGCTGAAGCCGACCGGCGGGCAATGACGCCGCTGGATCTGACGTTGCTGAAAATTTACGTGCGGCCGAATCTCGATCCGGCGCCCTTGCGCGACCGGATCGTCCGAACCTTCGGAGCCAATGTACCGCTGCTGTTTCTACGCGCCGACATCTGCCGCCAGGAACTGCTCCTCGAAATCGAGGGGCTGGCGACCAGCGGCGATCATCCTCGGGACAACGCCTCGTGAAAGCCGATAAACCGCTCGAACCCCATCCGACCTTGCCGAAATACTATCCGGATTTGGTGCAACGACCGGCCTTCGTACGCGGGCTGTTCGACCGCACGGCCCGCCACTACGACCACATCAACCGGCTGCTGTCGCTCGGTTCCGGTGATCGGTATCGGCGGCGGGCGCTGGAACGGATCGGCCTGCGGCCGGGTATGACCGTGCTCGATGTCGCCATCGGCACTGGCCTGGTCGCCCGGCAAGCGCTGGCGATTACCGGCGACCCACAAGCGGTGATTGGACTGGATGTCAGCGCCGGGATGCTGGCGGAGGTCAAGCGCCTGCTGGACGTGCCGCTGATCCAAGGCTTGATGGAACAGTTACCGGTCGCCGATGCCTGCTGCGATTTCATCAGCATGGGCTACGCGCTGCGGCATGTCGCCGATCTCAACGTCACCTTTCGCGAATTTCACCGCGCGCTGCGACCCGGCGGCGGGCTGCTGATCCTGGAAATCGCTCGGCCAGCCTCGCCGCTCAAGCGCGGGCTGCTCAAACTGTACCTGGGTTGGCTGATTCCCCTGCTCGGTCGGCTAACCACCGGTGAGCGAGATCTGCAAACCCTGATGCGCTATTACTGGGACACGATTGAAAACTGCGTCCCACCCGACACCATCATCCAGGCCATCCGCGAAGCTGGCTTTGCCGAGGTGGATTGCCATATGGAGCTCGATCTGTTTCGAGCCTATTTCGGGCGGAAGCCCGGTGCGGCGGACTCATAGCAAATGCTTGCCATCCAGAACATCCATGGGTAGTGAGAAAATATCGACTCCGTCGACGCACGCCAGATTGACCCGGAAATAACCGGGTTTCGTCGCGGTTTCGTGAAATGGATAAATGCCGCAATTCTTGCAAAAGTAATGCTTGGCCGTTTTCAAACCAAACTGATAAAGCCCCAGCATCCCATTTGCGGCTTCGATCTTGAGTTTCTCCGCCGGAATGGTCTCTGCGGAGGCCATCGCGCCTCGTCGCGAACAGAAAGAGCAATTACAGCGAACGCCCTTGGTAATCGCCTCCCCTTCGTAGGAAAACCGAACCGCGCCACAGTGGCAACTGCCTTGATAAGCGATAGCCATCATCAGTCTCCTCGATTTATTTCCGCTAAACAGTCAGCGGCTGATTGCCAGATCGGACGACCGTCAACCATCCTTCCACGAACGTCTGGTCATCTTCCTCCCGCACTCCCTTGAAGCGAATGCCGCGCGCTCCGGAATCGGCGAACTGGATGGTGAACGGTTGCTCCGGTCGCAGCGGCCCCAGAAATTTCGCCATCGGTATTCCGACCAACGGCTCGTCCGGGCGCCATTTTTCGAATGCGCGCGCCACTTCCGCCAGGATTACCACGCCGGGAACGACCGGATTGCCGGGAAAGTGTCCCGCCAAGCTCGGATGATCGACGGCGATGACGCAGCGCCATTCAGGATGCATGATTACCGGGTCGTGGATGGATGCAGCCGGTTCACCAACGCCCGCAACCCTTCCCGAGTCACCTTGCCAGTTTCGTTGCGCGGCAGCGCGTCCACCTTGATGAGCGGTCGAGGCAGAAACACCGGATCGAGGCGTTCGGACAGCGCGGCCAGCAGTTGCTGCTCACTCAATCCGGGTGCCACCACTACCGCCGTCAACCGACCGACCTCGGTGCCGATTTGCTCCGGCAAAAAAAACGCACCTTCCATCACGCCTTCAATTTCATTGAGCTGACCGTTGAGATATCCCAGCGAGCTCCGTTTGCCGGCGACATTGACCAGGTCCTCACGGCGACCGAGCAGCTTGAATTCCATCTCACCGCACGCCTCGACCACGTCGTTCAGGGGGACGGGTTCCGGTAGATATCCTCCCGACAAGGCTCCCCCTTGCAGTTGAAATCCGTCGTAGAGCCGCCAGCGGTCACCGTCCAGGGTACGGCGACTGGCGATCGAGCCGGCTTCCGTACATCCGTAGATTTCCAATACCGGCGCGTTGAAGACGGCTTCAGCTTGGGCTGCTAACGCCTGGGACAAGGGCGCGGTCGCCGAAATCAGGAAAGCCGGTGTCGGCCAGCGCAAATCGGCCTGGACACAGGTTTGCAGATGGACTGGCGTCGTCACCAGCACGCGCGGTGCCGGGATCGCTGCCAGCGCCGCGCATACGTCCGCCGGAAAAAACGGCCGACCGCCGTAAACGCTGGCACCACTGACCAGCGCGGCCATGATGGAGGTTTCCAGCCCATACATATGCTGCGGCGGAACGGTCGCCACAATGCCGGTACGCCGGTCGAACCCAAAGCGCGATTGTGCTTGGCGGGCACCGCCGACCAGTTCGCGCCAGCTTTTGGGATTCGGTTTGGCACGACCCGTACTGCCGGAAGTAAACGCGATCGCCACAATCTGCTCGCCGGGCAGCTCGGGCACGGCGGGAACCGCTTCGTCAGCGGAACGGATCCTCAGCCAGGACTCGATATCGGCGTCCCCGATCCGGGCGCTCTCGGGATAATCCTCTGTCAAGGACCGCAAGTGCAAGACAGCGCGGCTGGATGGCAGCAGGTTCGTTTGACCGTTCGCGCCTACGGCGGCGAACGCTACCAGAAATGGATAACGATCCTCGCATAGATTGAGGATAAAACGCGCGGCTGGAAGATGGCGGGCGACGACGGCCACATGGCGCAAGAAAGTATCCCGGTGGACGGGTTGCGCCTGCCACCACGCAATCACATCGTCGGGCAAAGCGCCCGACAGCAAGGGTAATTTGGCGGGGGTCATCATGGCCCCTCTCTCCTTAACAGGCGAGTTGGGGGTAAGTTTTTTCCATTTGATGGACTTGCGAGCGGCCGCGCAAAAACGTCTCTAAATCCGTGCTGTCACCTTCGACTCATCGGAACAACGCCCAGCGCGTTCGACGGACATCGCTGCCAGCGGGAAACTACCGCTTGGATGGGGCGCCGCCGGCACTGCGTCGAATAACTCGGCCGCCGGCAGACGCTCGCTTACGGACAGGAAAACACCTCTTCCTATTCGCGGGAGAGAACTCTGACCTGGTCGGTCACTTCTTCTTGGCCGCTGCGGGTTCCACAGCGACAGCCAATTCCTGCGCGTAGTTAGCTTTGACTTGGTCGCCCACTTTGAGTTTGCTGATATCGATATCGTCGGGCACCTTTAGCGTGACCGCGCTTTTCGCGCCCTGCAGGGTAACCCGGCGGGTCTTCTTATTAATGCCAGTGACATTGGCGACGACCTCGACATCTTGACGGACCATGCCTGCCGGTTTCTGGCCCAGTTCCGCGCGGTCAGTCGTGACCGTGTCCTTGCGAGTGGCGATACCGCCCGTCGTATCCTTCGTAAGGTTCACCGCCAGCGCCTCGTAGTACGTCACCACTACGCGGTCGCCGACCTTGACCTGCGGCAGGTTGCGAGCTTCCTCGCCGACCTTGATGGTATGGAGCTTGCCACCCTTACCCTTGAGAACGACTTCGCGCTTTTCCAAATCCACGGCTTGCACGATCGCGGTAGCGGTGATCTTGTCGCGGACCTCTAAATCGGCGGGCGGCTGCTGGACTGTCGTGACGGTTTTGTGCACCGCCGGTGTGTCGGGAGTGGTGGCGCAACCGGCTGCCAGCAGCAAACTCAGCGCGCTCAGGGTGGCGAAAATACGCTTGTTCATTTTATTTCTTCCTAAGTCATGATCTTTTGATGAGAAATCCACGAAACGAATAAAACGTAAAGCCCGGCAAGCTTTACGAACACGGGAATTATAGATCGGGTTTTATTGCCCGTAACCTCGCACTTCCCGACAATCAAGCGTTTCTGGACCGTCCACTCGGTTTCCTATGGCACGATTTTGAGGGTGACGCCGTACCGCTCGGTAATCGAGCCCTCCCCGTCCCAGAAGCGCCAGTATTTCAGCTTGAGGACGACTTCACCGGGTTGCCGGGCCGTGAAGGTGAATGTTCGCCGACCGCGCGCCCCGATAAAGCCTTCGGCTGGCTCGGCGTATTCCGTACCGTCTAGCGTCAGCAGGCGACTGTTGGTTTCATCGATGGCCCAACCGTAGCCGGTGCTGGGATTCTCCGACAAATTGACCTTGAACCGCTCGCCGACCCGGAGTTCGGCCATTCGATCGTGATCGGCACTGGCCAGGACCAACACCCCGCTTTCTCGGGTACCGGCCGGCGGAAGGGGGGCGGGTTCGACACTTTTCTTGGAAGCGCAACCGGTAACAAGCGAGATGATCAAGATCACCAGGATCGCGACGAAATCGGTTTGCACGCGGCGAAACGATGAGTGGTGGATAACGGGTATCGGGCGCATGGAAGGGCGGTATCGGTTGCAGGGAGCCATAGCTGAAATGTGCCACATACTAACTCTATTAGCGGACTTTTCAAAAGGTTCGCTACAGCGGCAATGACCGGGCATCAATCCGGCGATGGATACCGAGCATCCCTGAGACGTTATAGCCCGATGATTTTCGTGATCGGTGGCGGACAAGCCACTGCGAGCGCCCAAGGTTGCCAGATCGGTACCTATTCCGCTCTATCGAAACGAATGCGTGATCTGCACCAAATCCGCACAACTCTTTCATGATTCGCACATCATCCCACGAATCAGACCGATTAGGCTGCTCGCATCCATTCGGCCGAAGGAGCCTTGCCATGCGATATAATTTGTTCGCCAAAATCAGTCTGATTTTCCTGATCATCCTCTTCCTCGCCATCGGCCTGACGCGGATCAGTTTCCTGATCGACGAGCGTGCAGCACGGCGAAATGAGGTCGTGGCCGGAATCGCCGCCGCCACTGCCCGCGAACAAACCCTCGTGGGGCCGGTGTTGGTGATTCCTTACACCCGCCTCGTCAAAATCCAAAAGCCCAGCGAGAAAGACGACACCAAGCTGATCGAAGTCGAGCAACGCTACTCGGATTACCTCTATCTACTGCCGGCCGAACTCGATGTACAAACCACCTTGAACACCGAACAGATCCGACGCAGCCTATACCATGCCGTGGTGTTCGGCGCCAGCATCGCCATCAAGGGCCGTTTCACCAGCGAAGGCGGCCTGTTGAAACCGGAGCCTAATGAGCAGATCACTGTCGGCAACCCGCGTCTGATCGTCGGCATCAGCGACCCTCGCGGCATCCTGCGAGCCCCGGTCCTCGCCTGGGCGGATCAACGCCTCGATTTTCTGCCGGGCACCGCCGAACCCAAAATGCCCAACGGCATTCAAGCGCATATTCGCGGCTTCGACCCACAAGCGCCGTGGTCAGCCGAATTCTCCTTCACTCTCGACCTGCGCGGCACCCAAACTTTCGATCTTGCCCCGGTGGGCGACACTACCCAGATTGGCGTGCGCGGCAACTGGCCGCACCCTAGCTTCCAGGGGCAATTTCTGCCGGAAACCCGCGAAGTCACTGCGGCTGGTTTTTCCGCCGCCTGGTCCACCACTCGCTTGGCCACCAACATGGCCTATCAACTGTTCGAATACCTACGCAACGACCGACCGCTCGACACCTTGATCGGCGTGCGGTTCATGGACCCGACCGACCGCTATGTGCAGACCGACCGTGCCATCAAATACGGGCTGCTGTTCGTCGGCCTGACCTTTGTCGCCTTCTTCCTGTTCGAAATCCTCAAACGGCTGGCCATCCATCCCTTTCAGTACGGGCTGGCCGGCGCCGCGCTGGTGCTGTTTTATCTGCTCCTGCTGGCGCTATCCGAACATCTCGATTTCGCCCTTTCTTATGCCATCGCCACACTCGGCTGCGTGACGCTATTGGCCTACTATCTGGCCCACGTCTTACGCAGCCCACGCTGGGGCATCGGCTTCGGGGCATTGATCGGCGCGGTCTTCGGTCTGCTATACGTCCTGATCAGCCTGGAAGATCACGCCTTGCTGGCCGGCTCGGTCAGCTTGTTCGGCTGCCTGGCGCTGGCAATGGTGTTGACCCGCAAGGTGGATTGGTACCAATTGGGCGACGCCTTGGGTGCGCGATGCGGCAAGGTCGCAACCGGTAGCGGCGCGACGCCGGCTAGACCGACCGACGAATGAGGCAAAACGCCGGAGCCGGAGCCGGCTCAAAACCAAACAGGCGGCCACTGTGCCGCCTGCTTCTCCCTCAACCCAAATAGCGCAGCGCGAACGGGATCATGTCGCCGAGCAGCTTTTGCACGGCCACGTTGGCGGCTCGCGCCGCGCCGTAGGCATCCTCGCTGGGAGCGGGCTCGAATACTTCGAACACCTGCGTTGCCAAGACATGCCCATTTCGCATACTCAACACCTTAATCCGAGCCGTCAGCCTGACCCGGCTGGGCTGGGTCATAAATTCCTGCTGCAAGCGGATCACGTCCACGTCCACCCGCATGTCCGCCAGCGTCGGTGCGGGCGGCGCGATCACTGCCTTGAAGGCGCCCGTCCCCTCAAACGCCCGCACCAAAATCGGCAGCAGCATTTTCGATGGCGTGTCGCTCCAGACGCTGTCGTTGTAATAATCCAGCTTTAACGGTTCCTTGATATAGGCGATCTGCTTGGAGTCAAACCCTGGCGCTGCCTTGGGCGCTGTTACCAGCAAAGTCTTGCCGCTGGAACGCCGCGCCATCGGGGATGAAAAGCCGCTCCCATCCAACAGATAGCTCTGCGGCGGCGGCGAGCTGTCCTGCGGCAACGTGCAGCCGGCCAGCACAACCACTGCCAGCGACACCCAAAGCCATCGACCCACTCCTACGACCCATCGGCCCCCAACCGCGCCTGTCATGCTCTCACCCCATCGTTTTTATGAATACCCAGAGGCACTTTCGCCAAGCTCGCCCCTCCCCACTGCAACTGCGCGCGAAATCTCCAAAACAATGAAGGTTTCGCACACACGCTTATTTTTCGCCCGGCCCCGGTCGGCCACTGGGTTTTCCCAACAGCAGGGCACGGGGATTCTGCTCCAGCAATTCCGCCAACCGTTGCAAGGTTGCCACGAGATCGTTGACATCCACCAGCAACGCATTTAACTCGGGTTCGGTGGTTTGCCCCAGCCGTCGCAATTCCCGTTGCCCAACCTCAGCCAAGCCACTCAAATCCCGACCGGTCTGGTTGAAGGTATCGGCGGTCTTGCGCACTGATTGGGCAGCCACCCGGATATCGCCCAACGCCGATCGTGCCTGGCTGCTCAGCGCATCGCTGCCTTCCAGGCTTGCCGCCAGCTGATCAAGCGCCCGGCCCAGTCGCTCGGCACGCTTTGCCAGCGCCCCCGTAAACGCCTCAGCATTCGCCAGCGTCTGGCGAATGCTGTCGGAACGATCCGCCAATGCCCCGGTGATGATGCTCGCATGCCGCAGAATTTCAGTGACGGCAGTCTGATTTTCGTCGCCCAGCAGCTGCTCCAATCGGCTCGACAGGCTGTTGACGTTGGTCAGGATATTATTGAAGGCATCGTCCAGCCGCGCCACCAGCGACGGTCCAGCCTGAATCACCGGCAGATCCTGGCTGGGTTCCTTCTCCAATGGCGGCGACTGGGGCCCGCCACCACTCAATTCCACCGACGCCACGCCGGTCAAGCCACGGGTGGACAGGGTGGCGATGGTATCGCGACGCATCGGCGTGCCGCGTTCGATACCCAGCACCACATCCACTTGATCCGGATTGGGATCGAGGCGGATGGATTCCACCTGGCCCACCTGGACACCGCGATAGCGAACCGTCGCCTTCAGATTCAGGCCGGCGACCGATTCGTGAAAATATACCCGATACCGATCGTAGGTCTTGCTCTCGCCGCCCACGACCAGCCAAAACACCACGCCTAGCAGAAACGAGCCCAGGATGACGACGAACAGCCCGACCAAGACGTAATTCACTTTACTCTGCACGCCGGCTCCCCGCCGCGCGGCCGCGCGGTCCTTCGAAATAAGCTTGGATCAATGGATGTTCGGCCCGAGTCAATTCTCGCATCGGCGCATAACCGATCACCCGCTGCTCGCCCAGGAACGCTACTCGGTCGGTAGCCTGCCACAGCGTGTCCAGATCGTGGGTTACCATCACGACTGTCAAGCCCAACGATTCCTTGAGTTGCACCACCAGCTCGTCGAATGCGCCCGCGCTGACCGGGTCGAGACCGGCGGTCGGCTCGTCCAGAAACAGCAGTGCCGGGTCCAGCGCCAGCGCTCGTGCCAGCGCCGCGCGTTTCAGCATCCCGCCACTCAACTCGCGCGGCAGCTTGGCACCGGCGTCGGCTGGCAAACCCGCCAGGGCAATCTTGAGGTCAGCGATCTCCGCGATTTGCCGGGCGGGCAGCGGGGTGTGCTCGCGCAGCGGCACCGCCACATTCTCCCGCACCGTCAGGGAACTGAACAGCGCACCCTGCTGGAACAGCATCCCGAACCGTCGCCGCAGCCGAAACGCCGCCGCATCGTCAATCCCGACGATTTCCTGGCCGAACAGCTTGATCGAGCCGGCCATCGGTTGTAGCAGCATGATGATCGCTCGCAACAAGGTGGTCTTGCCGGAGCCGCTACCGCCGACCAAGGCCACCACTTCCCCCCGGCGAATGTCGAGATTCAGGTTTTCGTGAATGAGCACCGACCCGAATCCGGTACGCAAGCCGCGAATCTCGACGACGATCGACGCTGGATCGATCGCTTCGTTCACAGCCCTATCCCACCTAGTACCACCGAGAATAGCGCATCGGCGGCGATGACCAGGAAAATCGATTGCACCACGCTGACGGTGGTTTGCCGGCCGACGCTGTCGGCGCCGCCGCGCACTCGAAACCCCTGATAACAGCCAACCAGGGCGATGATGGCGGCGAACACCGGCGCCTTGCCCACCCCGAGCAGGAACGAGGTCAGCGTCACCACTCTCGGCAAGCGATCCAGGAAATCACTGAAACTGACGCCCAACAGCGTCTGCGCCATGACCATCCCGCCGAACACGCTGAGCGCGTCGGCGAACACCGTCAGCAGCGGCAAGGCGACGGTCAGCGCCAACAGCTTGGGCACCACCAGCAAATCCATCGGTGGAATGCCGATGGTACGCAGGGCATCCACTTCCTCGGTAATCCGCATGGTGCCGATCTGGGCGGTATAGGACGAGCCAGTACGGCCGGCTACGATGATAGCCGTGATCAGTGGCGCCAATTCGCGGAGCATGGTCAATGCCACCATCTCGACGATGAAGATATTGGCGCCGTAAAACTCCAATTGCCGACCACCCTGATAGGCGATGACCACCCCCATCATGAACGATAACAAGGCGATGATCGGCAGGGCATTGACGCCGGCGGTTTCGATGTTGCCGAACAACGCCCGCCAGCGGAACCGGCTGGGATGAACGATCAATCGGCCCAAGGCCATCGCCGCCTCGCCGATGAAAGCGACAAAGGCCACAGCACTGCCAAAATGCTGTACGACCGTCCGGCCCAATCGCTCCAGGAAACCCTGCGGCGTCGTGGCAGCGGCCGCAGACAATCCCGGCGCTGGCGCGGCGCTCTCGAACCAGCTCCAGCAGCGCGCAATGCTCCTCGCGCAACTCGACCAGATGCACTGGACCCTGGCTTCGTTCCAGATCGGCGATCAAATTGAGTAACAACAGCGCACCGGTGGTGTCGATGGCGCCGATCCCGGCGCCGTCCAGCTCGATGCCACCCACCGGCCAGCGCACCTCCCGTAGCCGCGCGGCGAGCCCTTCGACACCGGCCAGCGTCCAGTCCCCCTCGCACCGGCAACGGCCCGCCTCGCAACGCACGGCGGGGGGATTGGGAACCGGATGGGAGGAAACGACAGCCATGAGCCAGCGCTGGGCAAACCCGGATCAGCGCGGATTCAATCGCCGCCAGGCAGCAGGATCCTGCTGGCCGCCCGGCTTTTCCCAGATGCCACGCCGGGCCTGCTTGGCTTCGGCTTGGGCCTGCCGGTAGTCCGGCGAATCGTTGTATTGCTCGTACATCACCGCTCGTCCTTGTCGAACCATCTCCAGACCAACATCGCGTTCGTCGGCGATCACTTGGGCGACAGTTCGGCCGTAGCGGTCTTGGTCCACCACCCGCAGAGTGATCGAGCCAAACCGGGGCAGCAGGCCGCGCAGCGCCTCGCGCGAACGGTCGCCCCAAGGCTCCTGCTTCATCTCTGGGGCATCGATGCCGAACATCCGCACCTTGACCTCGCCGCTGGGACAACTGGCGGTGAGCGTGTCGCCGTCGTAAACCGATTTGACGGTACAAACCAGCTCCGCTCCCTTGGCGGTCGCCGAAGATGGCGCCTTGGGTTCGTGCAGAAAATAACTGACCGCGACGACCGCGACCGCTAACCCGCCGATCGCCCAGGGCGAACGACCTTTGCGGCGGCGGGCACGGTTCAACTCACCGCGCAGCAGGCTTTGCAGCAGCTTCAGAAGTTCTTGTTTCACGGAGATGTCTGGCGTGATAGGCGAGGTGTTCGCCGATGAAGGTGGCGATGAAGTGATAACTATGGTCGTACCCCTCTTGCCACCGCAGAGTCAGCGGAAAATCGCGGGCCGCGCAAACCCGCTCCAACGGGGCTGGATGCAATTGCTGGGCGAGGAACTCGTCGGCGGTGCCTTGATCGATCAGCAAGGGAATGGCGAGGGCTCCTTCCTCGATCAATCGGACCGCATCGTAAGCGACCCAATCCTCACGGTTCAGGCCGAGATACGCCTTGAAACAACCTTGCCCCCAGCCACAGGCCATCGGATGGCAGATCGGCGCGAACGCGGAAACGGAGCGATAGCGGCCCGGTTCCCTCAGGGCGCAGATCAGAGCACCGTGTCCGCCCATCGAATGTCCGGTAATGGAGCGCGCATCGGTAATCGGCAGGTTCGCCTCCACCAGCGCCGGCAATTCGCGGGTGACGTACTCGTACATCCGATAATGCCGCGCCCAGGGTTCCTGGGTAGCGTCGACGTAGAAGCCCGCACCCTGACCAAGATCGTAGCGCTCCGGCACGTCCGCTACCCCCGTGCCGCGCGGACTGGTGTCGGGAATGACCAGCGCCAGCCCCAGTTCGGCCGCGTAACGCTGCGCTCCGGCCTTGACCCGGAAATTATCATCGGTGCAAGTGAGGCCAGACAGCCAATAGACTGCCGGCACCTTTTCCTTCGCCGCCGCCGGCGGCAGATAGACGGAAAAGGTCATGTCGCAGTCGCAGGCTGACGAGCGGTGGCGGTAGCGGTTCAGCCAACCACCGAATTCCTTGATCGATTCGATATGCTCCACTAACGAACGCTCCTAGAAGAGGATGACGGAACGAATGCTCTTGCCTTCGTGCATCAAGTCGAAGGCGGTGTTGATCTCTGCCAATGGCAGGGTATGGGTCACCATGCGATCCAGTTCGATCTTGCCCTGGAGGTAATGCTCCACGTAACCGGGCAACTGGCTACGCCCCTTGACCCCGCCGAACGCCGTCCCTTTCCAGGTACGGCCGGTGACCAGTTGGAACGGGCGGGTGCGGATTTCCTGGCCAGCACCGGCCACGCCGATGATGGTGGAGACGCCCCAGCCCATGTGGCAGCACTCCAACGCCTGGCGCATAACGTTGACGTTGCCGATGCACTCGAACGAGTAATCCACCCCACCATCGGTCATTTCCTTGATCGCCTCGACCACGTCGCCGCTGAGGTTTTTCGGATTCAAGGTATCGGTAGCGCCCAAGGCGGTCGCCATGATGAACTTGTCCGGGTTGGTGTCGATGGCGATGATCCGCCCCGCCTTGGCCATCACCGCGCCCTGAATCACCGACAGGCCGATCCCGCCGAGGCCGAACACCGCGACGGTCGAGCCCGGTTCGACCTTGGCGGTATTCAGTACGGCGCCGATGCCGGTGGTCACACCGCAGCCGAGCAGGCAAACCTTGTCCAACGGCGCGGCCGGGTTGATCTTGGCCAGGGCGATTTCCGGCACCACCGTGTATTCGGAGAAGGTCGAACAACCCATGTAGTGAAACAGCGGCGTGCCCCGGCAGGAAAAGCGGCGGGTATGATCGGGCATGTAGCCGGTCCACACCGTGGCGGCGATGGACTGGCACAGGTTGGTTTTGGTGGAGCGGCAGTACTCGCATTCGCCGCATTCTGGGATATAGAGCGGAATGACGTGATCGCCGGGCTTGAGATCCTTGACACCAGGACCGCACTCGACCACCTCACAACCGCCTTCGTGGCCGAGTACGCAGGGGAAAGCACCTTCGGGGTCGTCGCCCGACAGGGTGAAAGCGTCGGTGTGGCAGACGCCGGTGGCCACGACTTTCAGCAGAACCTCGCCTTCCTTGGGACCTTCCACTTCGATTTCTTCAATCACCAACGGTTTTTGCGGCTCCCAGGCCACGGCTGCGCGCGCTTTCATAGGGGTGCTCTCCTCCAAAGGGTTCAGGATGACGACGCGCTTACTTTGCCGCCGCCAAGGCTTGTTCCAGATCGGCGAGAATGTCGTCGATGTGCTCGATGCCGATGGACAGCCGCACCATATCCTCGCTGACGCCGGCCTTTTCGAGTTCCGCCGGCGACAGTTGCCGGTGAGTCGTGGTGGCCGGATGGCAGGCCAGCGACTTGGCATCGCCGATGTTGACCAGCCGGGTGACCAGTTGCAGCGCGTCGATGAATTTGGCGCCGGCCTCGCGCCCACCCTTGATGCCGAAGCTGAGAATGCTGGAGCCGCGCCCACCCATGTATTTGTCCACCAGCGGCTTTTCCGGACTGTCGGCCAGGGCGGGGTAGCGTACCCACACGACTTGCGGGTGATCGCGCAGATATTCGGCGGCCTTGACGGCGTTTTCGCAGTGGCGGTCCATCCGCACCGGCAGAGTCTCGATGCCTTGCAGGATCAAGAAACTGTTGAAGGGCGAGATGGCCGCGCCGGTGTTGCGTAGCGGCACCACCCGCGCCCGGCCGATGAACGCCGCCGGCCCCAGCGCCTCGACGTAGACCACGCCGTGATAGGACGGGTCCGGCTCGTTCAGGCGGGGGAAACGCGCTTTATGCTGATCCCACGGGAAGCGTCCGGAATCGACGATGACGCCGCCCAAAGTGGTGCCGTGGCCGCCCATGTACTTGGTCAGGGAGTGGACCACGATGTCGGCGCCGTACTCGAACGGCCGGCACAGGTACGGGGTCGGCACGGTGTTGTCCACGATCAGCGGCACGCCGTGGGCGTGGGCCATTGCCGCTACCGCGCCGAAATCGACGACATTGGCCGCCGGGTTGCCGATCGACTCGCAAAACACCGCCTTGGTTTTGGCGTCGATCAGCCGGCTCATGGCCTCGATGTCGCGGTAGTCGGCGAAGCGGGCTTCGATGCCGAAGCGCGGCAGAGTGTGCGCGAACAGGTTGTAGGTGCCGCCGTACAGAGTCGAGGTGGTGACGATGTTGTCGCCGATTTCGGCGATGGTCATCAGCGAGTAGGTGATCGCCGCCGAGCCAGCGGATACTGCCAGCGCGCCGACCCCGCCTTCCATTGCCGCCACTCGCTGTTCCAACACGGCGGTGGTGGGGTTCATGATCCGGGTGTAGATGTTGCCCGGCACCTTCAAGTCGAACAGATCGGCGCCGTGCTGAGTGTCGTCGAAGGCGTAGGAAGTGGTTTGGTAAATGGGGACCGCGACGGCCTTGGTGGTCGGTTCTGGCGTATAGCCGCCATGAATGGCGATGGTTTCGATTTTCACTGTTTCGGGTTCCGTGAGTTGCCAATGGAAGACTAGGGAAAGTCTGGACGCGGAAATCAGGAAATGTCCAGTAGGACGACGCCATAAGCGATGCCTTGCATGCACAGCCACGCGTAACCGGCCGCCAGCAAATCATCGAACATGATGCCGAAGCCGCCACCGATCCGCTGGTCGGCCTGCCGGATTGGCCAGGGCTTAAGGATATCGAACAGCCGGAACAAAGCGAAACCGACCGCGACCCACAATCCGCCCGGCGGCGCGGCGATCATGGTGACGAAATAACCGATCACCTCGTCCCAGACGATGGCGGGGTGATCGTGGACACCGAGATCGCGAGCGGTGCGGTCGCAGAGCCATACCCCCAGCGCGAAGCCGGCCACGGTCAGCAGGAGATAGCTCCATAGCGGTAGCGGTTGGGCCAGCAGATAGAGCGGAATCGCCGCCAGCGTGCCGAAGGTGCCGGGCGCCTTGGGCGCGCAGCCGGAACCGAAGCCGAGCGCAAGAAAATGCACGGGGTCGCGAAACACGCGGGCGCAGGGCTTTTCGGCTTGTGCCGGCCCGGTCGAGGCAGAAGGGTCGGGTTGATTCATGTTGGCAGTGCATCCCAATTCGGCGGCATCATCAGTAGGTTAGTCCGGTTTCGCGGATTTTGCGGACCATCGCCGCATTCCTAGCTTGAAGCGATTTTACAGAAACAAGCCGGAGAAAATCTTGTGACTCTCATCGGATGAGCGATTGTTGGAATCTCTACTGAATCAAGGGTATCGCTCAATCGAATAGCGTCTGGGCGCGGATTTCGGCATCATTATCGCTATTCGACCGAAATCAGGTTTTTTCGCTGGAAGCTTCGAAAATGCCTCCCACCCCCCAGGAACTACGCCAGCGGCGGCTTGCTCTGTCTGCCACCCCGACAAAGGCGGCCCCGGATGCCAAGGCGCTGCTGGATGCCGCCAATAGCGCCTCCCAGACAGTCGCTGCTCTTCACATCGCGTTCATGGCGGTGTGCGCTTACGTGTTGGTGATCGTGTTCGGCACCACCGATCTGGACCTGCTCATGGGCGGCAACAACGTCAAGCTGCCAGTGATCGACGTGATGGTGCCCATCGTCGGTTTCTATGCTTTTGCGCCTTATCTGGTGGTGCTGATGCACCTCAACCTGTTGCTGCAACTGCAACTGCTGTCGCGCAAACTCTTTGCCTTCGATGCCGCGACGCCCGCCGAGGAAGGCGTCGGGGGATTGCGTGATCGGCTGCACATTTTTCCCTACACCTACTATCTGGTGGGTCGCCCCGGCGCGGTGGTTGGCGGCCTGCTCGGGTTGGTGGTGTCGGTCACCCTGATCGTGCTGCCGCTCGCCACCTTATTGGCGATGCAACTCAAGTTCCTGGCTTATCAGGCGGAAAGCATTACGTGGGCGCAGCGCGTCGCGGTGTTCCTGGACGTGGGGTTTCTGGTTGCGCTGTGGCCGGTGATCTTGCACCCGCGCGACGACTGGAAAGCCTGGTGGCGCGAAACGCTTGCCGCACATCTGCCAAGAAAACGGGCGTGGCTGGCAGTGATCGTACTAGTCGCCAGCGTAGGTACTTATTCTGTTCGCGGCCACGCCAGACCTGTTCACGGTTGGGTTGATCCTTGGCGCGATTGCGCCCCTGCTGCTGATCGTGCTTGATGGTCGTTTTCTCGCGACGAGCGGATACGCCGCGCACCGTCATTGTTGATTCGTAGTGCTCTGGTTTTTGGGCGCTGAACTTGGAACATCGGTATTGTACGACTGCAAACGACCCGCTGTCCATTCGAGCCCAAATCCCGGTTGCGTTGTTTCTTGGGCGCGCTGCCACTGTCCTTCTTTTGGCATCCAAAAGCACCGCGCGGCAGTCTGGCGTTGCTCTCGGCGTTGGTATTAGCACCGTTATTGGCGCTGGGATTGATGATGGATGGCGAAGGTTTGGGAAGCTGGTGGCGGTTAAGACGCAGAAACCGTTGTTAGCTTGGCGGATGCCAGCGAGGCAAAATCGGCCGCCAGAGAGGCAGGACCGAACACTTGCTGAGCAGTTCGAGCATAATGGCTGTATGTCCATCGACCAAACCATGCTTGTCCTGCGTTATCCTCGCCGAACAGCGGCGTCATTGACCTCAATGACCCAGGCGTTGTTCGCCAAACCACCTGAACCCCGAACTCCGTGCTGCCCTGCAGAGCGGGCAAGAGGACTGGAGAATACTACGATAAGCTGGAGCGTATTTCCCTTAACGGACCGCAGCCTGCGTCGCGCACGAATGTGTGGCCGCAGTGCTGGTCGGGGCTGATTTGCGCCTAGCACAATTTCAGGGCGCGGACTTGGGAAGGGCGCAGCTTCAAGAGCAGACTTAGGCGAGCTTCAGGGTGCGGATTTGTCAGGGGCGCTGCTTCAAAGTGCGGACTTGAGAGGGGCGCGGCTTCAGGAGGCCAGTACTGTGGAAGGGCGCTGGCTTCAGGGCGCGAACTTGAGATGGGCACGAGCTTCAGGGGGCGGACTTGCGGCAGGCGCGAGCTTCAGGGCGCGGACTTGCGGCAGGCGCAGCTTCAGGGCGCGGACTTGCG
Organism: Candidatus Competibacter sp.; assembly: GCA_037045535.1. Taxonomy (GTDB): domain Bacteria; phylum Pseudomonadota; class Gammaproteobacteria; order Competibacterales; family Competibacteraceae; genus Competibacter_A. The sequence continues at coordinate 402,044 of JBAOHI010000071.1, read as the reverse complement.
GCAGGAGCGCAGCTTCAGGGCGCGGACTTGCGGCAGGAGCGCAGCTTCAGGGCGCGGACTTGCGGCAGGAGCGCAGCTTCAGGGCGCGGACTTGCGGCAGGGCGCAGCTTCAGGGCGCGAATCTGAAGGATGCAATGTTTTATCGAAATGGCGGTCCTGCAGCGATCCGATCTTTTGGATATACGCGGAACGGTTGTCAACATCGCTCTCGCCAGGAGGAGTTCTCAGCAATCCAGACGACACTTGAGTCGATTTCTTTCGATGACCAAGCAGGGCAGCCTGCAACGTCTGAAGCCACCCGTTTACCCACAACTCCCAACTTATTGTAATATAGTGGCATTTTGGCGAGGTCGTGATGAGTTGGGTAGCGCGGGAACTGGGGGTGTGGAGTTGGGAGACGCGCGGCGGACGCGGCGGCTGATCAAGCTGGTGGACGATTTGTCGGCGGCACCGACCGGGAGCATTCCTGTGGCGAGCGGGGGCTGGGCGGAGACCAAGGCGGCTTACCGGTTGTTGGACAACCCGGCGGTGGAGTGGCGCGAAATCCTGGAGGTGCATACCCGGCGCACCGTCGAGCGGCTGCAAGGTCAGCCGGTGGCGTTGTGCGTTCAGGACACCACGGAGTTGGATTTCACCAGCCAGCCGGGGATTGCCGGGTTGGGCCGGCTCAGTTACGAGGCCCAGCACGGGCTGTACGCGCATCCGACCCTGGTGGTCACCCCCGAGGGCTTGGCGCTGGGGGTGATCGACGCCTGGATGTGGGCGCGGGGGCCGAAAGACCAACCCCAAGTGAAGGAAAGCACCCGCTGGGTGGAAGGGTACGAGATTGTTGCGGACCTGGCCGAACGAACCCCGGATACCCGGCTGGTGTACGTGGCGGATCGGGAAGGCGATTTGCGGGCGCTGATGGACGCCGCCGCGCGGCGCGGCACGCCGGCGGACTGGCTGGTGCGGGCCACGCACAACCGCAATACGACGGCCGGCGAAAAGGTGTGGGACCGGCTGGCGCGACGCGACGCGCTGGGCGAGGTCGAATTCGCCCTGCCGGCTGCCCCGGACCGGCCGGCCCGGCTCGTGCGGCAAACCGTCTACCGGGAGTCGGTGACTTTGCCCGCCCGGAAAGGCGCGCCGACCGTGACCGTCACGGCGATTCTGGCCCGCGAGAATCACCCGCCGGCCGGCCAGAAAGGGATCGAATGGCGGTTGTTGACCAACCGAACCGCCGAGACGCTGGAAACGGTCGTGGAACTGGTGGACTGGTATCGTCGGCGTTGGCTGGCGGAAATTTTTTTCCGAATTTGGAAATCGGGCTGCCGGGTGGAAGCCCTCCAGCTCGGCACCTTGGAGCGGCTCGAACGGGCCTTGGTCATTTACCTGATCATCGCCTGGCGCATCCTGCACCTGGTAACCTGGGGCCGGGACTGCCCGAATCTGCCGTGCGACGTGGTGTTCGACCCCGGGGAATGGCAGGCCGCCTGGATCGTCGCCCACCGCGCCAAACCCCCGGCAACGCCGCCACCTTTGGGCCAAATGGTGCGACTGATCGCCGGCTTCGGCGGCTTCCTCGGCCGCAAAAGCGATGCTCATCCCGGACCCAAGGCCATCTGGGAAGGCATGCAGAAGGTTCGGGCATTCGCCATCGGCATCGCCGCCGCCAAAGAAACTTTTATTTCGGCAGCCGAAATTAGCGCTACCGCACCGACGTTCGCCTCCTGTCTCGCGGATCGTGAAAGTCCTGCCGAGATGTCAACAGTCTTATGATGCAGCCAACTCCTGCCCAGCGGCGCGAATTCACGGCAGCGCCTGCATGAAGGCGCTGGCAGCGCTGGCTTGCGATGATGCCGACTTTGCACAAGGCTATTTTTAGCGCAGATTACCAGCATTTAACATTTTTTTCTTTGATGAAAACTCGACCGATGGCCGCTTTGAAAAAGATTCAACCCGCGCTGGTTTGGCAACGGTGCCTGCTGGCGCGGATGAAAGCGAACGCGCCCTGCACCTGGCTTGGCCGGCCTGTCTGCCGAAGTATAAGACAATAGCTGGAGGAGCGGGCCAAGAGAGGAAGCCGAACGACAGCGACCAGCAAGTAGCGACCCGTGCAAGTCCAGCGGTGAAAACGACGGCAACCTCTATCGATCGTTAGCTTCTTACGTTGAGTCCTAACCGAGACTCCCGAATCGCTGACACCTCGACAATCTTTACCTCCTCGGCGGGGTTCTCGACCGCCTGTACCAACGCGGCAACCATTTGCGCCAGCGTCACCAACCCCAGGCAGCTTGCCCGTTCCCGCCTCGCCGGTCATGATTGAATTCAGCGGCTAACCGGACCCTTCCGATCCCATCCACCGCGATTCCAAGCGGCAAGAACAGGCGGGATACTGTGCGACCCGCGCACCGCTGAACGCTGTTATAGTAACAAACCATTGCGTGTCGGTAACGGATCCGAGGAAATCCGCCGATGCATCGCTGGAAACCCACCTGCAAATGCACGAAGCCGAAAACCCCATCATTTTTTCGCTCTTCCTGATTTTCACTGGCGCGGCGCTGTTCGCTACGCTGGCGCTGTACGCACGCCAGGCGTTGCCAATCGCCTACATCGCGCTGGGCGCCCTCATCGGACCCTATGGGTTCAAATTGATCGATAACGCCTCGACCATCGAAGAAATGGCCCAGATCGGCATCATGTTCCTGCTGTTCCTGCTCGGACTGGACCTGTCGCCACAACGCCTGTTGCAGATGTTGCGCAAAGCCACCTTGATCACGCTCGGCACCTCGCTGGTGTTCGCAGCGATGGGTTTCGGCGTCGCCCTTTCATTCGGCTATACCCTGGGTGAAAGCCTGTTGATCGGCACGGCGATGACCTTCTCCAGCACCATCATCGGCCTCAAGTTGCTGCCAACGCGCACCCTGCATCACCAGCACACCGGCGAGATCATCATCAGCATCCTGCTATTGCAGGATTTACTGGCCATCATGGTTCTCCTGCTGCTCGAAGGGCTGAGCGGACGAGGTTCGTCGCTGCAAGGACTGAGCTTGCTGATCATTACCCTGCCGCTGTTGTTAGGAATCGCCTTTTTGGTCGCGCGCTACCTGCTCGTTCCGCTGATTCACAAGTTCGACAAAATTCGTGAGTACATCTTTCTGATCGCCATTGGCTGGTGCCTGGGCATCTCGCAAATCGCCCTGCTGCTGGGACTGTCCCACGCCATCGGCGCCTTCATCGGCGGAGTAGCGCTGGCCACCAGCCCCATCGCGTTGTACATCGCCGACAGCCTCAAGCCATTGCGCGATTTTTTTCTGGTCTTGTTCTTCTTTTCCCTGGGCGCGGGCTTCGATCTGGGGATGGTGGGGGCGGTATTTTGGCCGACCTTGCTGCTGGGCACCGCGTTGATGGTCGCCAAGCCGTGGGTGTTTCGCGGTTTCCTGCAATGGGCCGGCGAACGGGCGCGGATCGCCATGGAAGTCGGCGTGCGGTTGGGACAGGTCAGCGAGTTCGCGCTGCTGATTGGAGTCATGGCCCAACAGAATCAGTTGATCAGCCGGGAAGCATCCTATCTAGTCCAAGCGACGACGCTGCTGACGTTCGTCGCGTCCACCTATTATCTGGTGCTCAAGTACCCGACGCCGGTCGCTCTTTCCGACAGTTTGCGCCGGGATTGAACCTTCTTTCGGTAATCGTCCTCGGAACGTGGCTTTCCTTTATCTTCGTCGGCAACGAAGATAAATGATTTGGCGAGTACGGCGATTTTTCCTATAATCGCCGCCATTTTTCGGCCGAACTGAATCCCAAAGGGGGGTTTGGCGCGACCGGGCATCCCCCGTGATCTCTCCGGTGAACGTCCCAGTAAGAGCGACGCGCGCGGTCGGGGTTCAAGACGCTCGCCAAGTAGCGCCTGCTGTCCCCGCTATTTCCCCTTGTATTTTGTGTAGAAGTAGGAGAGTAATGAATGCCCTCGCGTAGCGAATTGGCCGCCTGTTGCCTGGTGGACACGATGATTGACGAACCGGACCCGATCACAGCCAGCCCACTGGGCCAAGAAACCCCGCTCCCCTCCCGCCGCGAGCTGGCCAACGCCATCCGCGCCCTGAGCATGGATGCCGTGCAACGCGCCGAATCCGGTCATCCGGGTGCGCCGATGGGCATGGCCGATTTCGGCATGGTGCTGTGGAACGACTTTTTGCGGCACAACCCGACCAACCCCAAATGGTTCAACCGCGACCGCTTGATCCTGTCCAACGGCCACGGTTCGATGCTGCTGTATTCCCTGCTGCACCTGAGCGGCTACGACCTGACCATCGAGGATCTGCGCAACTTCCGGCAGTTGGGTTCGCGGACACCAGGCCATCCCGAATACGGCCTTACGCCGGGGGTCGAAACCACTACCGGCCCGCTGGGACAAGGCTTGGCGAACGGTGTCGGCATGGCGCTCGCCGAACGGGCGCTGGCAACTCGCTTCAACCGTCCCCGTTTTCCCATCGTCGATCATTACACCTACGTCATTCTGGGTGACGGTTGCCTGATGGAAGGGGTTTCCTACGAAGCCTGTTCCCTGGCCGGCCTCTGGGGGCTGGGCAAGCTGATCTGCCTGTACGACGACAATGGCATTTCCATCGACGGCAAAGTGCGGGGCTGGTTCAGCGAAGATATGGTTCAGCGTTTCCAATCTTGTGGCTGGCAGGTGATTCCAAACGTCGATGGCCACGATCCTACCGCCATCCACGAGGCCATTGCCCAAGCGCGGGCCTATTCCCAAAGTCCGACTCTGATTTGCTGTAAAACCACCATCGCCCGGGGTTCGCCGAACAAGGGCGGCAGCGAAAAATCGCACGGTGCGCCCCTCGGCGCTGCCGAGGTTGCCGCGACCCGCGAGAACATCGGTTGGCAGCACGAGCCGTTCGTCATCCCACCCGAGCACTATCGCGCCTTCGACGCCCGAGCCAAGGGCGCGGCGTGGGAAGCCGAATGGAACACGCTGTTCGCTCGTTATCGAGCGGAATACCCAGGGCCGGCAGCAGAATTCCAGCGGCGGCTGGCTTGCGGTTTTCCGCCCGACTGGGAAGAACTGGCCTGGAACTTCATCCAAGCCATGCAGGAACGGCATGAGGATTTGGCCACCCGGGCCGCCTCCCAACGCGCGCTTGAGACTTACGGCCCCTATTTCCCCAGCCTGGTTGGCGGTTCGGCGGATCTTACCGAATCCACCGGTATCCCCTGGGTCGGTTGCCGGCCGGTCGATTTCGAGAATCCCGACGGCAATCTGATTTATTACGGTGCCCGCGAGTTCGCGATGAACGCGATCATGAACGGCCTGGCCCTGCACGGCGGCTATGTGCCGTTTGGCGGCACCTTCCTGATGTTCTCCGATTATTGCCGCAGCGCCATCCGCATGTCTTCGCTGATGAAACTACGCTGCGTGTTCATCTTGACCCACGATTCGATCGGTGTCGGTGGCGACGGCCCGACCCATCAACCGATCGAACACGTCGCCGGCTTGCGCATTGTTCCCGAACTGTCCGTTTGGCGAACCTGTGACACGACTGAAACGGCGGTGGCCTGGAAAGCGGCGCTGGAACGGCTCAATGGTCCGACCTGCCTGATTTTCACCCGCCAGAAGCTGCCGCACCAAGACCGGACTCCCGAGCAGGTGCGCGCCATCGCCCGAGGCGGCTACGTGCTGCTCGACTGTGGGGACAACCCGGAAGCGATCATCATCGCCACGGGCTCCGAGGTGCAACTGGCGGTGGCGGCTGCCCGGCAACTGAACGAACAGGGCCGGCGGGTTCGAGTGGTCTCGATGCCGTCGGTGGATGTGTTCGACGCCCAGGACGCCGACTACCGCGAATCGGTGCTGCCGGCGGCCGTGACCCGGCGCGTGGTGGTCGAGGCTGCGGTGACCGCGCCGTGGTATAAATACGCGGGTCCCCAGGGCGTGGTGATCGGCATCGATCATTTCGGCGTGTCGGGTCCACCGGAGATTATCTTCCAACATTTCGGCTTCACTGCCGAACGGGTGGCCGCCACGGTGCTGGGCTTGTTCTAAACTTCTGTTGGAATCGGCGCTGATTTTTCGTGAACGGAGACTAAAATAGCATCAACGATTCTGGCGGATGGCAACATCCGCCGGTTTTTTCGATAAACACGTTTCGCTAACCACACTGCTGGAGGAAAGCATGGCCATTAAAGTTGGCATCAATGGGTTTGGTCGTATCGGTCGTATGGTGTTCCGCGCTGCGGTGAAGAACTTCTCGGACATCGAGATCGTCGGCATCAATGACTTGCTCGAACCCGATTACTTGGCCTACATGCTGCAATACGACTCGGTGCATGGCCGCTTCAAGGGCGACGTCGCGGTCGATGGCAACACCCTGGTCGTCAACGGTAAGAAGATCCGCTTGACCGCCGTCAAGGACCCGGCCGAACTGAAGTGGGACGAAGTGGGCGCGGATATCGTCGTCGAATCCACCGGCCTGTTCCTGACCAAGGAAACCTGTCAGAAGCACATCGCCGCTGGCGCCAAGAAAGTCATCCAGAGCGCACCCAGCAAGGATGACACCCCGATGTTTGTGTACGGCGTAAACGACAAGACCTATGCCGGCCAGACCATCATTTCCAACGCCTCCTGCACCACCAACTGCCTGGCGCCCGTCGCCAAGGTGCTGAACGACACCTGGGGTATCAAGCGTGGCTTGATGACCACCGTCCACGCCGCCACCGCCACCCAGAAGACTGTGGACGGCCCCTCCAATAAAGATTGGCGCGGCGGTCGCGGTATTCTGGAAAACATCATCCCGTCCTCCACCGGCGCCGCCAAGGCGGTAGGCGTGGTCATCCCCGAGCTGAACAAAAAGCTCACCGGCATGGCCTTCCGCGTCCCCACCTCCGACGTGTCGGTCGTTGACCTGACCGTCGAGCTGAATAAGCCCGCGTCCTACAAGGACATCTGCGCTGCCATGAAGGCTGCCTCCGAAGGCGCGATGAAGGGCGTGCTGGGCTACACCGAGGATAAAGTGGTCGCGACCGACTTCCGCGGTGAAAGCTGCACCTCCACCTTCGACGCCGACGCCGGCATCGCTCTGGACGACACCTTCGTCAAGGTCGTGGCCTGGTACGACAACGAGTGGGGTTATTCCTGCAAAGTACTGGAAATGGTCCGGGTGATGGCCAAGTAAGCAGTCGCCACGCGGTGGCGGTTCCTTGCTGAACTGAAATCCCTTGCCCCCGCCGTCTTGTGTTTCCAAGCCAAGGCGGACGGGGGTTTTGCTTGTGGAGGAGAGGAATTAATGAATTTCAAGCGCATGACCGATCTGGATCTGGCCGGCAAGCGGGTATTCATCCGCGCCGACCTGAACGTGCCTGTCAAGAATGGCAAAGTAACGTCCGACGCCCGCATCACCGCCTCGATGCCCACCATCGAATTTGCGATGAAGGCTGGCGCCAAGGTGATGGTAACCTCGCACTTGGGGCGTCCGACCGAAGGTGAGTTTAAGGAGGAAGACTCGCTCAATCCGGTGGCCGAGGTGATGTCCGCCAAGCTGGGCAAACCGGTACGGGTAATCCGCGACTGGGTCAACGGCGGCTTTGAAGTCGCCAACGGCGAAGTGGTGCTGCTGGAAAACTGCCGCACCAACAAGGGCGAAAAGAAGAACAACGAGGAAACTGCCAAGAAGTACGCCGCCCTGTGCGACATCTTCGTCATGGACGCATTCGGTACCGCTCATCGTGCCGAAGCCTCGACTCACGGCATCGCCAAGTTCGCTCCAGTCGCCTGCGCCGGCATTCTGTTGACCGAGGAGCTGGACGCACTGACCAAGGCGCTGGCCAAGCCAGCCCGGCCGCTGGTCGCCATCGTCGGTGGCTCCAAGGTTTCGACCAAGCTGACTGTGCTGGAAAGCCTGTCGGAAAAGGTCGATCAGCTGGTGGTCGGCGGCGGTATCGCCAACACCTTCCTCAAGGCGATCGGCAAGAACGTCGGCAAGTCCTTGTGCGAGGATGATCTGGTGCCGACCTCGCAGGCGCTGCTGGAAAAAATGAAGGCGCGCGGCGCAAACATTCCGATCGCGGTGGATGTGGTCTGCGGCAAAAAGTTCGACGCTGCCGAACCGGCGGTGTTGAAGGATGCCAGCGCGGTCGCCGACGACGACATGATCTTCGATATCGGCCCAAAGAGCGCTCAGGAACTGGCTGACATCATCATGAAGGCCGGCACCGTGGTGTGGAACGGCCCGGTCGGCGTGTTTGAGTTCGACCAGTTCGGCGACGGCACCAAGACCGTCGCCATGGCGATCGCCAACACCAAAGCGTTTACCTTAGCTGGCGGCGGCGACACCATCGCGGCCATTCAGAAGTACGACATCTACGATAAGGTGTCCTATATCTCCACCGCTGGCGGCGCGTTCCTGGAATTCCTCGAAGGCAAGGTGCTTCCCGCCGTCGAGATTTTGGAAACCCGGGCGAAAGATTGATACCCTAGCCCCGGCTTAGGCCAGACAAAACGGGCGACCTCAAGGTCGCCCGTTTTTGTTATTGCGGAACCCCTACCCCTCTAATAGAGAGATAGGGTCATTGCTCGATCCTGTCCGATTAAAATATTTCATTCAACGAAATTGTTTTATACAAGCTCTCAGGAAGCCAACTGGCAAATGGCCAAAGCATAAGTGCGTTCTGTCGAATGCGTGCTAAATGCGGTGATCCGCGTGAGGAGGTGGTTTCCAGGTCGTTGAACGGTTGAATGGGTTGGCTATGCGCTCAGTAGCGGCGCCCGCCGCCACCGCCACCGCCGTAGCCACCACGTTTCCCGCCGCCGCCGCCGCCGTAGCCACCGCCGCCACCGCCGCCACCGCCGCCGGGACCCTGCTGGGGACGAGCCTCATTGACCGTCAGGCTGCGGCCTTCCACTTCCTTGCCGTTGAGGGCGGCGATGGCAGCTTGGGCTTCCTGATCGCTGTTCATTTCCACAAAACCAAATCCCTTGGATCGTCCCGTGTCTCGATCTGTGATGACCTGAGCAGAACGCACCGCACCATGGGCCGTGAAAATGCGTTCCAAGTCGCTGCTACCGATACCGTAACTCAAGTTGCCAACATAGAGTTTCTTACCCAATTCACAAGCTCCTCAGTAGGATTTACGCAACAATGACATGCCAGACCAGTAAAGGCGAGTCCGACGAATTTAGTTTCACACGAGCATTGTGCCGAGTCAATCATTTGCCCTTGTGCTATTCTGGATTGGGCTGGGAGGTGGCACCGCAACCGATTGAATTATCAGGTTTCCATGGATGCTCCCTGTCTCTGGAGCGACCCCGACTGCCGGGAGGATGACTCGGGATCCAAAAATCGGCCAATCCTATAATCAATTGCAAATAAAGACTTGTTAAACAGAAGCCCAAGCTCAATCGATAGCCGATTCAATTGCTCTAGGCTGAAATGTTTTGTCGGTTTATTCATTTTAATGATCGTGCTCTTTGCTAGTACGCTCCCTGATCTTATTTATCTGATTGCAAAACTCCCTACTAAACGGTTCGAGTAAACTTAGGGACTCGATTGGACTGCAAGCTGATTATTACAGTCGATGAGCTGGGTAATTGATCCTGGAGTCGCGCGATGCTCGCCACTAGACGGATTCCTACCCTTTCCATTAGGGTAAGCACCCAATTTGAACGATCAATCATTCCTTTGTAATGAACGCCACCAGCTACGACGCTTCCGCGATTGAAGTCCTCAGCGGCCTGGACCCCGTCCGCAAGCGGCCGGGGATGTACACCGACACCACTCGCCCTAACCACTTGGCGCAAGAAGTCATCGACAACAGCGTGGACGAGGCCATCGCCGGCCACGCCAGCGCGGTGACGGTGATCCTGCACGCCGACGGTTCACTGTCGGTCGAGGACAACGGCCGGGGCATGCCGGTGGATCTTCATCCCGAGGAGGGTATTTCCGGCGTCGAACTGATTCTGACCCGCCTGCACGCCGGGGGAAAATTCTCGGATCGCAACTATCGTTTTTCCGGCGGTCTGCACGGCGTTGGCGTATCGGTGGTGAACGCCCTGTCCAGTCACCTGGAAGTTTGGATCAAGCGCGGCGGCAAGGAGTACAACATGGCTTTTGCCAGCGGCGATAAGGTGTCCGATTTGGAAGAGATCGGCCCGGCGCCACGCCGCGCGACGGGCACCACCTTGCGCTTTTGGCCCGACCCACGTTATTTCGATTCGCCCAAATTCTCGGCGCTCACGCCTCAAGCATGTGCTGCGGGCCAAGGCGGTGCTATGTCCGGGATTAAAGGTGGCGTTCACCGACGAGGCGGCCGGTGAACAGGTTGATCTGGCATTACGAGGACGGGTTTACCGACTATCTGAAAGAGGCATTGGGCCGGGTGCCACTGCTACCCGATCCGCCCTTCGTCGGCCATGTCAGCGGCGAGCGCGAGGCCATCGATTGGGCCTTGGCCTGGCTGCCGGAAGGTGGCGAGCCCGTGGCGGAAAGTTATGTCAACCTGATCCCCACACCGCAAGGCGGTACCCATGTCAACGGCCTACGTGGTGGACTGACCGACGCAGTGCGCGAGTTTTGCGAGTTCCGCAATCTGGTGCCCCGTGGACTGCGTATCGCGCCGGAAGATGTTTGGGAAGGCTGTTGCTACGTGCTGTCGGTCAAAATGCAAGATCCTCAATTTTCCGGCCAAACCAAGGAGCGGTTATCCTCGCGCGAGTGCGCGGTGTTCGTGGCCGGCGTGGTCAAGGATACCCTGAGCCTGTGGCTGAACCAGCATTCCGAAACCGGCGAGCGTATTGCGCAACTGGCGTTGGCCAATGCGCAAAAGCGGCTGCGGGCCAGCCGCAAGGTGGTCCGCAAGCAGGTCACCAGCGGCCCGGCGCTGCCCGGTAAGCTGACCGATTGCACGGGGCAAGATCTGGCGCGTACCGAACTGTTTCTGGTGGAGGGCGATTCCGCCGGCGGTTCCGCCAAGCAGGCCCGTAATCGCGAGTTTCAGGCCATCATGCCGTTGCGCGGCAAGATTTTGAACACCTGGGAGGTGGATTCCGCCGAAGTGATGGCCTCGCAGGAAGTGCACGACATCGCCGTGGCGATCGGCGTCGATCCCGGTTCGAGCGAACTCAACGGGCTGCGCTACGGCAAGATTTGTATCCTCGCCGACGCCGATTCCGACGGATTGCACATCGCGACGCTATTGTGCGCGCTGTTCGTGCGCCATTTCCGCCCACTGGTCGAAGCCGGCCACGTCCACGTCGCCATGCCGCCGCTGTTCCGGGTCGATGTCGGCAAGGAAGTGTTTTACGCGCTGGACGAGGCGGAGAAACAGGGCATTCTCGACCGCATCGCCGCCGAGAAGAAGAAAGGCAAGATCAGTGTCACCCGCTTCAAGGGCTTGGGCGAGATGAACCCGTTGCAACTGCGGGAAACGACCATGGACCCCGCAACTCGCCGGCTGGTGCAACTGACGCTCGACGCCGGTGACGATACCCTGGTCCTGATGGATATGCTGTTGGCTAAGAAAGCGGGCAGGAGATCGCAAGAACTGGCTGGAGGCAAAGGGCAATCTGGCGGAGGTATAGCGATTCTCGCTAACACAATCGCGCTACCCTTCTCTTGGCTGTCGGGAAACAGACCAAACTCACTTTGGGACAGATTCAGCGAGGGCTTGGGAGACTCGCTGGACGTGATCACCGATGACCGGCTGCTGGCAAAAAAACCGGCTTGAGCACGGTCATGGCACGGAAATCACCAGAAGCGAGATGATAGGCGCATGGCGGCCACCCAAAAAACGCGCGGAAAAACCGCCCACTTCGCGGGCGGGTAAAGGATAAAAGAGTAAAGAACAAAGAGCTATAAAGATCTGGCGAGGCGAAAACCCAATCTGTCGCTGCGGTCCTCCGCAGGCGCGAACCCGTAGCGGTTGGCGGAACGCACCCCCGCAGGAACGTCGAACCAAGAGCCACCCCGCACCGCCAGGGGGCCGGTTATATTTTTTTCGGTGCATTTCTGCTCGGCGCTTCCATACTTTTCATCATACGCCGAGCAGGTCCATTCCCAGACATTGCCCATCGTGTCGTATAGCCCCCACAAGTTGGGCTTGAACGAACCCACTGGCAAGGTCTTCCAACGGTAGGCGCCAATCCTCGCCCCGCAGCCCGGCTCGCCGTAGCCGTAATTCCCGTCGTAATTGGCTTGTTCGGTGGTCACGCAGCGACCCGTCCAGAACGGCCCCGTCGTCCCCGCCCGCGCCGCGTATTCCCATTCCGCCTCCGTCGGGAGCCGATAGTTTTTGCCCGTCTTTTGATTGAGTTTACCCAAGTAAGTCTGAACGTCATTCCAAGAGACGCTTTCCACGGGGTATTTGTCGTCGCCGTTCTTAAAATAAGATGGGTTGCCACCCATCACCGCCTTCCATTGCCCTTGCGTCACCTCGTAAACGCCAATTTCGAAGATGCCCACGCAAACCTCGTGCTGGCGTTCGTCGTCGTCCCGACCCTTTTCCGTTTCTGGGCTGCCCATCTGGAAACAACCGCCCGCGATTTGCACCATCTCCGGCTCAAACGGCAGGCGCTGCGGCTCGGCTTGCAGAGTCACCCTTACTTCTTGCGGTCCTGCCACCAAATCGTGCTTCTGCCGATAGATTCGATAACCGGACGCGCTGACTTCGATGTCGAATTCTCCGGGGAGCAACTCGATTCCATCCGCGTAAGCCAGATCAATGTTCATAATCCGAACTTTGGCCTCGGGTGGCTCAGCCTTGACCGTCAGGTAAGTCCGTTCCGGATTTAGATTCGGGGCCGGTGCTTGCTCTGTAGACGGAGACTCAGATTCAGTTGGTGGCGGTGGGATTGTCGCCGTCGGCGGCGGCGGTTCCACGAGCTGCGCCGGCACCAGTTTGATCTTCAGATCTTGCGAGCCCGCCGCCACAGCATGCCAATCCCGATGGGACTGATAGCCGGGCGCGCTCACATCGAGATAGTATTTGCTGGGCGATAGCTCCAGCCGATCCCGGTAAGGTATATCCTCCAAGGTGCCGTTCCTGATATGCACCACCGCGCCCGCCGGCTCCGTCTTGATGGTCAAATACGCTCGCGTCGGATCGTAGGGCGGCGCGGGCGGCCAAATCGCCACTCCGATCAGGCCCGCCACCGCCACCGCCGCCAGCAAAGCCTCGAGCATCGCCTTCAGTCGGGGATTCTTCAGCCACTCTGGCCACTCCTTCGTCCTTGGGATACGGGGCTTGTTTTTCTCCTCCTGTTTCAATATCGCCCGAAGCTGCTGCTCGAACTCTTCAATGGTTTGCAGACGCTTTTTCGGCTCCACCGCCAGCGCCCGATCCAAGACGTTGTCGAGCGCTGGCGGCAGATCGAGGCTGAAATGCCGGGCCGGCTTGCGCCGGTCCTTTTTCATGCGCTCCGGCGCGGGCGGCGGGGCTTTCCCGGTGAGGGCAAAGTAAAGCGTGGCCGCCGCGCCGTACACGTCGGTCCATGGGCCTTGCTTGTCCTGAACGTACTGCTCATAGGCCCCGTAACCCTTGGAGTAGGTCGCGTAGGTGCGAGTCCGGTCGCCGACTACCTGCCGGGCTGCGCCAAAATCGAGCAGGATCAATTGACCCCGTTGAGTCAGATAAAGATTGCGCGGCTTGACATCCCGGTGCATGAAGCCGCTGCGATGCACTTCCGCCAAGCCATCCAGCGCCGGCAGCAACAGATTCACCGCCTGCCGCCACGGCAATTTCTTGTCGGGCTGACGATCCAGATGATCGTGCAACGTCTCGCCCTCGTAGTAGTCCATCACCAGACAGGCCTTGCCGTTCATCTCGAATCGGTTCAGCACCCGAACCAGGTTAGGATGCTGCAACTGGGCCAAGGTCTGCGCTTCGTTGATGAACGCCTTCAAGGCGTACTGAAACAGCGATTCGTTCTCCGGCGAAATCAGCATCACCGTTTTGCGATCATTGGCGTCGCGCGACACGAAATCATTCGGATAATACTCCTTGATCGCCACCCGCATCCGCAGCTTCAGGTCGAAACCGCGATAGGTGATGCCGAAGCCGCCCTTTCCCAGCTTTTCGCCGATCACGTAGCGCTTGAGCTGCGTCTGAACCGGCAGAAATATCGACAGCGAGCGCGACGCACCCGGGTTGTGGCCGCACTGCGGACAGGTCGCGCCTTCGCTCGCCTTTTTCTGAAAACAGCCAGGACATTCTACGGTCGATGGCTCCGCCATGGCTGGCTCCTCCGAACAGTTCTACTCTGATTTTATGCCATCAGAGTAGCACGCCCGACAGTGGCCAAAAACAATCCCGAGAGCCTCACTCCCACGCCGCCAGATCGGCGCGCACGATCCGAATTTTCCGCATGATTTCCTCGCGCTTGAGGTTGAACACCACCATGCCCACCGTGATGACCGCTCCCAGTCCGATCAGGATCAGCGCCCGGCTCAAACCCTGCTCGGGATAGAAGCGAGCCAGTTGCCCGGCCACGTTCAGCACCAGAAACGCCACGCCAGCGTACAGAAAGGCGCGCACACGCAAGGCGATACCGAGAACGATGCCAGTCAAGGCCAGCGCCAGTGCCAGCACGAAAATCCACAGCTCCGGCCGCAAAAACACGTCCAACCCCGCCCCGGCGTACAGGGCGCTCAACGCCGCCAGCCGCGCCCCGCTCAACACCTTCGGCCGCAGCTCTCGCCGGTGCAGATGCAGCAGCGCCAGCACCGAGACCGCCGCCGGCACGATGTAGAGTTGCCACAGCCCATAGCGATCCGCCCACAGCGGCGCCCAGAGATACACCGCGCCATTCAGTGCCAGCACGCCCAGATACAGCGGCAACGGATTGCGCAATCGCGCCCGCCAGCGACAGATACAACACGGCAGCAGCCAGCAACGCCCCGCCGGTCCACGACGAAGCCAGTTGCCACGGCACGGTCGCCAGCGCCAGCAACGGCAGCAGCAAAGCCAGATGGTACAGCGGCCGGGAACCGGTGAACTGATGCAGCAGAAACACGGCGTAAGCGGCGGCCATCAGCGCGGCGGTATCGCCGACTCCAAACGGCGCCAATCCCAGCGCCACCAGCCGACCATAAGCCGCCAGCAAACCCACCAGCACGGCGGTCGCGTAAACCCGGTTCGGTTGGTCCGGCCGCCGCCAGGCTCCCATCCCCATCCGTCCCGCCAACAACAGCAGCGTCGCGCCTGCCGCCAACGGATCGACCGCCGCGCCGAAATGCCAGGGCGCCGGTCCCCACCCGGCCCGATACGCCAGCACGGCGTAAGCGTGCCACCCCAGCCACAGCAGGCCGAGTACCAGCAACCCAGGAATCGACCCGCTCAACGCCTGCTCGAACTCATAAACTCGGCCAATCCGCTCCTCGTCCGCCCGAGCGGCCCAGCCATTGATCCAGGCATCCAGCCTCGGCCGGGCGATTTCCAGCGCCAGCCACAACAACACGGTCTGCAAGGCGTACCAAGGCGCCAAACCCCGCAGCGACCCGGACGCGAACGGCGCCGCATCCCCCAGCCAGATCGCGTAACCACCGAGCAAGGCCAGCAACAACCCCAGCCTCAAGCGAACCGATTGCCCCTGCCACCAACCTTGTGCCAGCGTCACCGCTGCCAGCACGAACAAGGTCGCGGTCACACCAGCCCAGCGCAAACCGGGCACGACGAACAGCAACGCAACGCTCGCGGCGGGCAGCAACGCCAACCACAGTTCTAGCGCAGAACGCCAAGCCGCCAGCCGAGGCCCATATCGCCAGATCAGCAACAGCGCGCCAGCCCACAGCGCGACCGTCAGCGGCAACCCGGCCGGTGGCAGCGCCAGCTTCAATCCGATTGCAACCGCCACCGCTTGCATGGCCAGCAGCAAAACATGCGCCTGCGGCGATTCGGGACGAAGCCTGAACGCATGCCCGGCGGTCGCCACCAGCAACAGCGCGACGCCGACCACCCCCCACGACGCCGATTCCGCCATCGGCGCGGACCAGAACAGCCCAAACGCCAGCCAACCGAGACGCGCCAGCATCAACACCAGCGCCGCGAACGGCAACCGGAACAGCGGTTCCGCCAGATCGTGCCCTCGCCAACCCAGCCAGCGGGTCAGCGTCCCGCCATGCCGCCGCCACAGCGGAACCAGCAGCAACAGCAGGTTCAGCCAGACCAGCGCGGCGGCGCATCCACCGACCACCGCACCCACATCGCGACTACCCGACAGCAGATTCCATCCTCTCAGGTCCATTCCGATCAGTAGACCGCTAACCGTCAGCGTCGCGACCGCCAACCAAGCCATGCCCGGCCAAGCCGTATTCCGCAACAGCAAGAACAGATACGGTGCCAACAGCCGCCGAGGCGACGGCGGGTGACCAAACGCTGGTCATCAACCCGGCCACGCTGCCACCCAGCACGAAGACCAGTCCTAACAGCGGCCAGAACTCCGGCGCGACCGCCCAGCCCGGCCGGCGAGCGTTCCAACGCGGCAACAGCCAATTTCCGCCGAACCAAAGCGCGTACCCCCAAACGCTGGTTAACTCAATTCCATTCCGCCACCCAACATCCACCCGCGCCGCTAAACTCCAGACCAGCCCACTCAGCAGCAGCGGCAAGCCAAGACCGCGCCACGCCGCCGCATTCGGCCACGGCCGCGCCACCGGGAACAGCGCCGCGCAGAGCAGCGCCAACAAGCCCGGCAAACGAGGATCGCCCGCCAAGCCGGCCAGCGTCGCCCCGGCCAGCGCCAACAGGTACAGCAGCGTGCCGATCGACCGCAACGGGGCACGCCAATATGCCAGCGATGCAAATTTTTCCGACTCCAGTCCAACCCCCGCCAAGGCCATGATCGCGCTCAACATCACATTCAGCAGCGGTTGCCCCAGCGCGAACAATTCCGGCTTCATCCATCGCGCATCGATCAGCCACGCCGCGACCGTCAGCGCGATCAGGGCGGCGTAAGCATGCAGGACAGATCGGTAATGCCAGCCGGCCAGCGTGAACAGCAGCAACCCGAGCAAGATCGCCGGCAACATCTCCCACGCCGACGACCCCAGCAGCGCCAGCGCCGGACTGACCGCGACCGGTATCGCTGCGACCAGCAACGCGCAAGCGTGCAGGCTCTCCTCGACCTGTCGGCTGCCGCCCGCGCCGCCGGGGACGATGAAACCCATGATCCCGGCCAGACGCCACGTCGCAGGCTGCGCCAACGCGGCGACGCCGAACCGCCAAACCAGCAGCGCGTACAGCACCGCCGCCGCGCCCAGCCACGGCACGCCAAACCCGAGCCGATCCAGCCCGACCAGCAACCCGGCCAACCCCAGCGCAAACGGCAACGCGACCCAGCGGAACCGATGAAAATGGCCGATCAGCAGCAATCCCGTGACGACCCCCAAGCCCGCCGTCGCTAGCCATTTCGCCGAAACACCGCCACCCAGCAACAGCAAACCGAGCTTCACCAGCCCGACCGCCCACAACAGGGCCATAGCCTGCTCTAGCGGCGGGCCGATCAAGGCCGCAAGAGATCGGGAATCTTCTGAGGTATCTTTCGAGACGGACGATGAACGTTGTCGGCGCTATCGGCCAGCAACGCCTGGCGTATCCGGTCGCGCCAGTTCAGGCGCCACAGGAACACCCACAGCCCCAAGACCAACGCAAACTCGATCAGGCCGGTGCTCGGTCCCGGGAAAAAGCCTTGCTTGACCAGCACTCCAATTCCGGCGGCGCAGGCCAGCACGCAATAAAACAAAATCTGCTGGCGCAAGCCCAGGCTCAGCCACAGCAACAGCCCGCCCGCCAACGCCAGCAACAGGATTGGCTCCAAGCGACCGAACAGCGCCGGCCATAACGTTATCGCGGCGAGCCCCAGCGCGAGCGCCACGTTCGCCAGCGCGCCGGCTACCCACACCGAGCGGCTGACCGGCGTTTGCCGGCGAATCGTGCAAGCCCAGCCCGGCCCACAACGCCGCCAGCGCCAACCAACCGTAAGCGGTTTGCACGCCCCAACCGACACCGGCCCAACCCGGCGCGTAAGCGACCGCCACCGTGGCGAGCCCCACTACGCCGACATCCGCGTAAGCCCAGCACGGATTGGCTTCCGGCAGCACCAGCGCCGACCGCACGGCAAAATAAGTCAGCCCGGCCATCGTCGCGGCGGTGGCAAAACCCTAACCAGCCGGGCGAGTTCCAAACCAGACTCCAAACGGTCAATCCGACCAGCAGCAAGCCCAACACGATCAGGCATTGCAAGGCGATGGCTCGCGAGCGCGATCCCGCCCAACGGCCGCACCCCAACAGCGCGAACAAACCGGGTTGCGCAGCCAGCCCGTGCCAAGCCGGCGGCACAAAATGCAACAGGCCGAATCCGTACAGCCCGGCGACGCAGCCGAACAGCAGATACAGCGGCGGCAGGGTCCGATAGCGCCACGTCATCCAGCCGTACAGCAGCGCGCCCATGCCCAGGGTCAACAACGTCGCGGGCGTGGATCGAAGCGCCACCGCCACCGCCACCGCCGACAAGCCGTACAGCGCGAAGCTGAATCGGGACAGGAACGTATATTTGTTCACCCATTCCTTGAAAGCCGCATCCACCGGGAACAGCAACCCGCACAGCGCCATCAAAAACGGCCCCGAATAGCCGGCGGGCAGCGTATCCGGCCACAGCCAGGTCAGATGGACGAACGACACCGTCGCGGCGTAAACCAGCATCCCAGCGGCGTAATAGGTGGTCAGCCGCCGATCCACGAACAGGCGCCGCAACCACTCGCCGGAGAACATCCACAACCCATAACCCAGCAAGCCCAACAACACGGCGTGCAGCACCGCGAGCGCCTGCCAGTTCGGCGCGAACCCGGCCAACGGCGCGGCCAGTTGCACCGCGCCCAGCGCCGTCAACAACCGCGCATATTGCCCCGATAGCGCTCGATCCATCAGGGCACTGGTCAGGGCCGCCGCCCAGGCAAAAGCCCCCAGCGTAGCCGCCGTGACCAGCGCCCCGACGATCAGCGACAACGGATCGCCGCGACCGGCAACCACCAACCGCACGGCGACCGTCAGCACCAGCGGTGCCAGCAACATGCCCAGCGTCAACAGCATATTGCTGGCGACAATCAACTCGGCACGCTGTCGGCGGAACTGATAGCCGGCCCAGATTAGGAAGGCGCTGGCGCCGAACAAACTGACGAACACCACCAGGGCGTTGACGAAGCCGGAGGTATTGGCGATCAGGAACAACGCGCCGGCGATGAAACAGAAACCACCGACGAACCAGCCGACGTTTTGTGCGAGAAACGGCGCGATCAGCTTCGGCCAGCCAGATAGGGTGCGTAACGCTCGTTCCATCGGGCTTGGGGGCGCTGGCCGCCAGTCGGCGGCATCGACCACGACCGTCTCCGAAATCAGCCGTGGAGGAGGAGGCGTCGGTTTCACGGCCGGGCGCGGGGCAACATGCGCCGCCGTCTCTGGATCGATGCCGGGAATCGGCGGCGCGGGTGGAATCGGCGACGGGAACGGGCGCACCGGCTGCTGGTTATCGGAAACAATCGCTGGAGGCACTCTCACGGGGACCGACGGCGCGGCGGGTTTGGTCGCGGCGGGCATCCACGGCGGCGGTCCCAGCGGATTCTCGACCCCTTGTGCCAACAACCCCCACGCCAAGGCGCGGCGACGCTGCCAGACTTCGGTAGCCGGCTGCGCCCCACCGTTGCGCAGATGCCACTCCCAAAGCCGATCCAACTCACCGATCAGTTGCCGATGCCGATCTTCCGTTAAATCACCAGCATCCAGCAGTCGTTGCAACTCCAACCGCAGCAGCAGCAGATTTTCCAGATCGATGGGGGCATAGCGCGAACCGCCGCCCACGACTCCAGCGACTACGGGCATGGAAATGGGAACCGACGGCGGGGCTTCGCGCTCTGGTTGGCTCACCAATCGATCGCGCAGCACCTGGACTTGGCGGCGCGCGATGATGAGCGCAATCAGCAGAATGATCGGCGAAACCAACCACAGCACCGCCACCAAGATTAAAAAAGTCCATTCCATTACTTGCTCTCCATCCAAACCAACAGGAAAAACCGCCTCCCACCCTCGCCCGGCGCCTAAACCTTATTCTTTGCGGGCCGCTTCCCGCTTGAGGGCGGCCAGTTCCGCCTCGACCTCGCTGTTGACTTCCATCTTCAGAAATTCCCGTTCGATTTGGCTGTATTCCCCATAAACCTCTTCGCGCGCTTCCATCCGCGCTTCCATTTCCCCGACTTTATCCGCCATGCGACCGAAGGAATTGTTGAGGTCCAAACCGGTTTGGAATTTATCGTGCACTTGATCCATCTGCTCGCGAGCCTGCGCCGCGCGCTGTCGCGCCACCAAGCTGCCCTTTTTCAGCCGCGCTTCTTCCAGCTTCGCTTCCAGTGCCCGCAACTGGGATTTGAGCCGTTCGCTGGTGCGTCGAGCCGATTCCCAGGACACCTCCAGATTGGCGACGATGCCGTCGTGTTCCTTCTTGCGCATCAGCGCCTCCCGCGCTAGCGCCTCGTTGCCCGCTTCCAACGCCCGGCGAGCACGTTCGTGCCATTCGCTGGCCTGCCGTCGCTGATTATCCAGCTCCTTGGCCAACTGTTTCTCGCTGGCCACGGCGTCGATCACCCCTTCGCGAGCGCTGCTGACGTTTTCTTCCATCTCGCGGATGAGTTGCTTGATCATCCGCTCCGGATCTTCGACCCGATCCACCAAATCATTGAGATTGGCAGTAATTACATCGCTGATACGCTTGAACAGACTAGCCATACTCGCCTCCAAAAAGTGACGATTTAAGAAAGATTCACTTGAGTATAGTTAAGATTTTTTCTCTTGAACAGTGTTTAATTAAATTATAAAAAAATCCGCCCAAGGGGCGGACTTAGAGTTTCTCTACACTTTGTTAGCTATGGATACCAGCTGCTACCACCTTTCTGGATAAGGGCCAGGGCCAGGGCCAGGGCCAGGGCCAGGGCCAGGGCCAGGGCCAGGGCGACGATCAAACCCGTTATCCATATTCCACCGCTCTGGGCCGTGGTTTCGACCTCGAAAATCACCATGCCGATTATGACGGTTGTATCGATCATCGCTCCTATCTCGGTTGCGACTCTGATCCATCCCGCTCCCGTCTCTCCCGTCCCGGCTGGGACCCTGATTCATCCCACTCCCGTTCTGGCTCGAGGGACCACCCCGATCACGACCATTCTGATTCCCACCACTGCTCCCGTTCTGGCTGGGACCCTGATTCATCCCACTCCCGTTCTGGCTCGAGGGACCACCCCGATCACGACCATTCTGATTCCCACCACTGCTCCCGTTCTGGCTGGGACCCTGATTCATCCCACTCCCGTTCTGGTTCGGGGGACCACTCCGATCACGGCCACTCTGATTCCCACCACTGCTCCCGTTCTGGCTGGGACCCTGATTCATCCCACTCCCGTTCTGGTTCGGGGGACCACTCCGATCACGGCCACTCTGATTCCCACCACTGCTCCCGTTCTGGCTGGGACCCTGACTCATCCCGCTCCCACCCTGGCTGGGACCCTGACTCATCCCGCTCCCACCCTGGCTGGGACCCTGACTCATCCCGCTCCCACCCTGGCTGGGACCCTGACTCATCCCGCTCCCACCCTGGCTCGGGGGACCACTCCGATCACGACCACTCTGATTCCCACTACTGTCGCGCCCATTATCAACGCCACCCGAGCGGCCCCGATTTCCCTGTGAGCTGTCTCCAGATGGCGGGGGTCTGTTAGGACCATTGCCAGACGATGTTCCCCTGGACTGATCCTCTACCCCGGAGGGAGGACCGCCGTCCGGATCCCCGGCAAGCGCCACAGCTGAAACCGCAGTTGTTAGAACTGAGATTAAGGCAAATATAACTTTAATTTTCATCACCCTACTCCAAAATCACCGCATCGAAACGCAACCTTGGATAACATACGGCATCTGTTTCCAGGGCCACGCAACCCCTCAAAAGCTCTCCGGAGACTTTTCGCTGCCTCCATCCCCTATCATCGACGATATTTAAGAAAGCGGGCGAAGACCAGCATCCTCCGACACACCCAGCGCCAAAGCCGTCACATCAAGTTCGCTTCGACCTTTGGCGACGGCCGTCAGCAAACGGTTATGCACCAGATCGGCAACGGGCGTTGGGGTCCGCGATAACGCGCCCGTCGCCAAAATCAACTCGATATCCTTCAACCCTAGCGCCAGCCGAAAACCGGGCGACGCATAATTTTCCCTCGCCAACAACTCGCCATACAGGTGAAAGAGCGGCACATTGAGGATCGTATCACCGAACAGCTGCGCCATATCCTGTCGGCCAATGCCATTCTTCTCGGCGAACGTCAGCACTTCGGCATAAACCTCGACCAGCGATAAGATCATGAAGTTGGCAGCCAATTTAGCCACATGGCCTTGAGTCGGGTCGTCGCCGAGATCGCGCGTGGCCTGTCCCATCACCGCCAGCAGCGACGCCACCCGTTCCTTGGCTTCGGTCGAACCTGATAACAGGATGAACAGCTTGCCCGCCGCCGCTGCCGCAGGTCGGCCCAATACCGGCGCGGCAACATAGTGCGATCCGTGCTCGCGGTGCACATCCGCCAAGCGGCGGGCCAGTTGAGGCGAAACCGTACTCATCGAGAGATGAACACCGCCTGAACCCAAACCAGACGCGATACCCTCAACGCCCAAGGTCACGGCTTCCAGCGCGGCATCGTTGGCAACCATGGTAACCACGATGCCGCCTGGCACAACAGCCTCCACCGGTGTCGCGACCGCCCGCGCGCCCGAGGCGATCAAATCCACGGCTTTACCGGGAGTGCGATTGTAAATCCGCAGATCGAAACCGGCTGCAAGCAGATTATTTGCCATCGGCCGCCCCATGCTACCCAACCCAATAAAACCGATTGTCTCCGTCATGTCATACCCTCAACGAACGCATTTAACCCTGCAACGCCAATCCGTTCGCCGCAAGGAACGTGGCAGCCCAGACAGCGCTTGCAACTGGAATCCATCGGCCGCGAACCGGCGCTGGCGGTAGACCGACGATTAAGCAGGGCCACAAAGCACCCTCATCCGCCTGACCGTTCGGACAGGTTCCATTCTGTTATCATGACACGCTCGCGCCGGATACCCCGGCCCTCGTTTTTCAAGCGATCCGAACCGCCATGAATCCAGTTTTGACTATCGCCAAACGCGCTGCCCTCAGCGCCGGCCGCATCCTGCTCCGCCATTTCGACCATCTCGAACGGCTGAACGTTACCGCTAAACAGCGCAACGACTTCGTCAGCGAAGCGGACATCCAAGCCGAGCGGGATATTATCCAAATTCTCCGCAAGACTTATCCCAATCACGGGATTCTGGCCGAGGAAAGCGGCGAGCAACCCGGTCAGGATGAATACCAGTGGGTGATCGACCCCTTGGACGGCACCACCAACTTCCTGCACGGCATCCCGCACTTCGCCATTTCCATCGCATTCCGCCATAAGAATCGACTGGAGGCAGCGCTGGTCTACGATCCAATGCGACAGGAGATGTTCACCGCCTCGCGCGGCGAAAGCGCGCAACTGAACGACCGGCGCATCCGAGTCAGCGGCGTCAGCACTCTGGAAAATGCCTTGTTGGGTACCGGATTTCCGTTTCGCCACCCCCAGCACCGACCGGCCTACCTCAACATCTTCAGCGCCCTGTTCGAAAAGTGCACGGAAATCCGTCGCGCCGGCGCGGCTTCGCTGGATTTGGCCTATGTGGCGTCTGGCCGGTTGGACGCGTTCTGGGAGATCGGCCTAAAAGCCTGGGACATCGCCGGTGGCGCGCTGTTGGTGCAGGAGGCCGGCGGACTGGTCAGCGATTTCGGTGGCGATAACGGCTTCATGAAAACCGGCAATATCGTCGCTGGCAACCCCAAGGCGTTCAAGGCACTACTTCAGGAAATGCAGCCGCATCTGACCCCGGAACTTGCCCGCTAGCACCGGAATCCACAGAGATTTGGATAGCGCCGGTCGCGGCCGAAAGCGTGGCAAACGATGCACACCCTCGGCAGGGCTTACCGGCGTTTGTACTCGTTTAGAATCACCAACCCCGTCAGTTCCCGTCGCTTGATTAAAATCGATTACCCACTCATCCCATGATGAAAGAATTTCCGCGCTGGACTGTTTATCTCTGGAGCATCCTGGCCAGTGTACGGTGATTCGGAACCCATGAAGCCAACCTCAACATCCAAACCGTTCAATCTGTTGCGCTCGTTTTCCATCCTCAGCCTGCTATCGATCATGACGATCAGCGCAGTTTCCGCCACGCTGTTGGCGCGGTTTCTGCGGGAAAACCTGCTGCAACGGGACGCCGTGGTCACGATGGAATTCGTCCAAAGCATCGCCCAGGCGCAAAACACCAGCGTTTACTTCAGCGAGCAGGATTACACCAAAGGCAAGGAGCCTCTGACCGATTTCTTCACCCGCATCGCACACATGCCCGACGTGGTGCGCGCCAATGTTTACTCTCGGCAACGAGCCATCCTTTGGTCCAACGAAGAGAATCTAATCGGCAAGCATTTCACGGACGACAATCCGGAGCTGGACCAGGCCCTGGCTGGTCAGCTCGCGCTGGAAACCGGCCAAGTCAGCTATCCGGCCAAAACCGAGCACATCCTGTTCGCGCCGGAAATCGATCAATTCGTGGAGAACTACATCCCGATCCATGACTCGCAAGGCAATGTCGTCGGTGTGGTGGAAATCTATAAGCTACCGCGGGTACTGATGCAAACGATTGCCAAAGGCGATCGCTTGGTCTGGCTCAGCGCCCTAATGGGCGGGCTGTTCATCTACGGAGCACTATTTTGGATCGTACGGCGCGCCAGCCTGACGATCCAGCGGCAACAGCAAGCGTTGGTGGAAGCAGAAAAATGGGCGGTGGTCGGGGAGCTGACGGCAGCGGTGGCGCACGGTTTGCGTAATCCCTTGGCCGCCATTCGTTCGTCCGCCGAACTGGCGCAAGAGGAAGATGTCCCACCGGTGGGCGAGTACGCTGCCGACATCATCGCCCAAGTGGATCATTTGGAAAAATGGGTACGAGAGTTGCTGATCTATTCCTACCAGCCGGGCGACACCCAGCAGACGACCTCCATCGCCGAGGTACTGCGCGGTAGTTTGGAGAGCTTCGCCCGGCGCGCGCAAGGCCAGGCAGTGCGCATGGATCTTGCTTTGCCCGAGTCGCTGCCCTCGGTGCATGGCGATCCTCATTTACTCGCGCAAGCCCTCAACAGCCTGATCGCCAACGCCCTGGAAGCGATGCCCGACGGCGGCCAGCTGCGGATCAGCGGCGAGTGTCGGGGAGCCTTGTTCGCCTTGCAGTTGAGCGATACCGGCGCGGGGATTCCGCCGGAGAAACTGGCCGAGGTCTTCAAGCCGCTCATCACCAACAAACGCAACGGATTGGGGGTCGGTTTGGCCTTGGCGCGACGGATCGTGCAACGCAGCGGCGGCCAATTGGAATTGCACAGCCGAACGGGACAGGGCACCACCGCCCTCCTTCAGCTACCCATCGCTCGCTAGACGCATCTCTCCAGCCCTTTCCCCGTAGCATTTGGGAACGATCATGTCGCATGCAATTTTAATCATCGACGACGAGGCTATCCTCGCCAAGAACATCAAGACCTACTTATCGCGCCACGGTTACGAGGCACAGGTCGCCGCCAGTGGCGAAGAGGGTCTGGCACAACTCGATAGCTTCCGACCCGATGTGATACTGCTGGATTATCAGATGCCAGGCTTAAACGGTTTGGAAGTGTTGCAGCGGCTTCGGGCGGAAGCCCCGTACATCAAGGTCGTAATGCTGACCGGACACGGCGGGGTACAAGTGGCGGTCGATGCCATGAAAGCAGGCGCTTACGATTACATGACCAAGCCGGTCGTTCTGAACGAACTCAAGCTATTGTTGGATAAGGTAGTTGGTCAGGAGCGACTGGAAGGTGCGTTGAGCTACTATCGGAACCGGCAAGCGGAACGGAGTGGATTGCACAAACTGCTCGGTGAGTCGCCGGCGATACTCGCGCTCAAGCGCAAAATCCATCAATTCATCGAAGCAGAGCAACGCTTGATAGATGGCGAGCCCCCCGCCGTGCTCGTTACCGGCGAGACCGGCACCGGCAAGGAACTGGTCGCTCGGGCGTTCCATTTTGAAGGGCCGCGCCGAGAAAAACCCTTTGTCGAGATCAATTGCGCCGCGATCCCCACCCAGTTGCTGGAGGCGGAACTGTTCGGTTTCGAGCGCGGCGCCTTCACGGATGCCAGGGAACGCAAGTTGGGCTTGGTGGAAACAGCTAATGGTGGAACTTTGTTTCTCGACGAAATTGGCGAGATGGAACTCTCGTTGCAGGTGAAACTGCTCAAGCTGCTGGAAGATAAGACCGTGCGCCGCTTGGGCGGCCTGCGCGACCAGAGGGTGGATATCCGGATCGTCGCCGCGACCAACCAATCCCTGGAGGAACGAGTACGGGAAGGACGGTTTCGCTCCGACCTGTTTTTCCGCTTGCGGATCATTCATCTCCAGTTACCACCGCTGCGCGAACGAGAGGAAGACGTCATCCTACTCGCCAGGGCTTTTCTCGACGGTCATGGCAGACGCTACGGCAAAACTGGCCTGCGTCTCACCCCGGCGGCGGAACAGGTATTACGCCACTACGCTTGGCCGGGCAACGTGCGGGAACTGCGCAACAGTATCGAACACGCGATACTGCTGGCGGAAACAGTATCGATCGAACCGCAGCATCTCGCTTTGTGTCCTGCGCTGACGCCCGCGCCATCCACCTGCGCAGTCGGCGATCTGTTGCCTTGTCGGCACTTTCCGGCGGAAGGCATCAATCTGGAACAGATGGAGCAGGATTTGCTCGTGCAAGCATTGCAGCACGCCGGCTGGAACGTCAGTCGCGCTGCCAAGCTGCTGGGATTATCCCGCGACACCTTGCGCTATCGTATGGAAAAATATCGGCTGCACGCACCACTTTAAGGTTGCTTTGACGACCCCCTCTTTCTCCTGCTGACCGAGAAGCTGTTTTAGCCTCGGCAGATTCGCGGCCAGCTTCTTCCCCCTTCCCGCGCCTAGCGCAAATACCCCACCAGCCTGGGTCAAATCCCCCACTTCCTACCCGCAATCCCTTAACCAACCGGCTCAATTCAAATAAAAATCATTAATAATCATTATTATAAATATATTTTTGAAGTTGGCATCGGCCTTGCCCTAAGACGCTCAACGTAATTTTTGGCGCATTCCAACTGAACGGGAGCCGAGCGACGCCATGTCTATGCCAAGAAACGAACCGATTTCCCTACTGAACCGGATCAACCGGAACCCCATCGAGAAAGAACCGCTGACCCCCGACCGGCTCGCCGGCGTCAGAGTCGCCTACAGCGCCCGGCGGGTGGCGCGGGAAGCAATGACCACTTTGTTACGCGGTCCTATCAAACCTCGGGCTGGTGACGTGGTGCTCGCTCGGGTGGGTCGCCTGGGCCAACACCAGCGTATCGAATTGCCCCACGGCCGGCGCGCTCAACTTTACGAAGGCGACGAAATCATCGTTTGCTACGGCAACCGCTACGCGCCCGACCAGTTCGAGGCCGTTGTGCCGGATTGTCTGGAAGAATGCCACCTGGTGGCCGGTGGCGGCATCGCGGCACGGATGCTGTCCCGTCACGGCAGCATGAAACGGCCTACCGCCATCACTCCACTCGGCCTGGTGGGGGGCACCGATGGCCATCGAATCAATTTAGCCGACTGGGGGCTGGCCAAATCTGCCGCGATTACCAATCGACCCTACACCATCGCCGTGGCCGGTACCGCGATGAATGCTGGCAAAACCACGACGGCCGCCAACCTGATCAAAGGCTTGGTCAAGGCCAACGTCAAAGTGGGCGCGGCCAAGGTGACCGGCACGGGGGCCGGCGGCGATCGCTGGACCTTGGTGGACGCCGGCGCGAGCCCAGCGTTGGACTTCACCGATGCCGGTTACGCGTCCACCTACCGCGTCCCACCGCTGCAAGTGGAGAACATTCTGATCCAGCTTTGCAGCCATCTGACGGTGGAAGGCGTGGAATTCATCGTGCTGGAAATCGCCGATGGCCTGTTCCAGGAGGAAACCGGGCGGCTATTAGCCTCGCCGGCATTCGCTGCGCTGGTGGACGGCATTGTCTTTGCCGCCGGTGATGCTTTGGGTGCGCTGGCCGGGGTCGAATGGCTGCGCCGGCGCCATCTGCCGGTGCTGGCGGTCAGCGGTCTCCTGACAGCCTCTCCCCTGGCCAGCCGAGAAGCAGCCGCGACCGGCCTGCCGGTGATATCGCAATCGCGGTTGCTGCAAGGGGAATGGCGACCCGACCGCCCTGCTAGTGAGACCGGCACGGATACCTGGCAACCACTGTGGGAGGGCATCCCGATCATGGTGGGTCTTGGCTAATGAGTCTGCCCGGCATCCTTGAAGGCGGCAGCAGCCAACTGTGGGCCCGCCTGGTCGGTAACGGCTTGGCACAAGCCCTTGCAGCGGTAGCGACTACCCTGCTTGTTCGCCACACCTTCGACGGCTGGCTGAACACTCATCGGCAACCTGCCGACCTGCCGGCACTGGGATGGGTCGGCACAGGACTGGTGATGATCGTGGTCCTTCGCGCCTGGCTACGGGCACGGGAACGCGCCGATGCCGAACGGCTGGGTCAGGAGTACGTTTATCAGGTGCGGCTGGCGGTCTTCGACCGGCTCGGAGCGCTCGCTCCCCGCGTCCTGCAACGGCGGCGGCGCGGCAGCCTGATGCTGCGATTCGTCGGCGATTTGAGCGCACTGCGGCAATGGGTCAGCCTCGGCTTGGCCCGTCTGACCGTCGCGGGCATGACCGCCGGCATCGCACTGGTGGCGCTGGGCTGGATGAATCGAATACTCGCGCTGGCTGCCGGCCTGATCCTGGCGGGCGGCGCGGTGGCGGCCCTGGCTTTGGCGAAACCCTTGCGCGCGGCGGTACGGGAATCGCGCCGCCGCCAATCCGCACTCGCCGCCAACGTCAACGAAAAAATCGCAGCCATGGCAGCCGTACAACTGTGCAATCAGGGTCAGCGAGAACGGCGCCACATCGCCCGGCAGGGGCGGCGCTTGCGCGACGCGATGGTCGAGCGGGCACGAATCGGCGGTTGGCTGCGCGCCATCACCGAAGCCACCAGCGGGCTAGCAGTCGCTACCGTCGTGCTGCTGGGCGCGTTGGAAGTCGCCAGCGGCACGACTACGCCCGGCACCGTCGTCGGCGCCATGACCATCGTTGGCCTGCTGCTTCCTGCCCTGCGCGATCTAGGGCGGGTCCACGAATACTGGCACGGCTTCCAGGTGGCGTCCGAACGCATCGAGCGATTCCTGGAACTGCCCAATCTGGTCAATGAACGTCCCAACGCTCCGGATCTGACGGTCGAGCGGGGGCAACTGGAACTGCGGCAGGTCTCGGTCACCGGAGTTTTCGAGGATTTGAACGTCGTTGCGCCCGCCGGCGGCGTGATTGCCATCGTGGGACCGAACGGTGCCGGCAAATCCACCTTGCTAGCTCTGGCCGCCCGCTTGCTCGATCCCGACCAAGGCGAAGTCCGGCTCGACGGTCGAGATTTCGCCCGACACAGCCTCGCCTCGGTGCGGCGGGCAGTCGGGATGGTCAGCGCCGAATTGCCGCTGCTGAAAGGCAGCATTGCTCGAAATCTGCGCTATCGCTGGCCGGAAGCGCCACCGGAAGAAGTCGAACGGGTGTGCGCTCTGTGCGGCGTGGACGAACTGCTGGCAGAACTACCGGAAGGAGCGCAAACCCGCCTGCTCGAAGACGGCAAAAACCTGTCGCCGGGACAGCGGCAGCGGATCGCTCTGGCGCGCGCCCTGCTCGGCGATCCGGCGCTATTGCTGCTGGACGAGGTCGAAGCCAACCTCGACACCCGAGCCGAAGCCGTTGTCGACCGGGTGTTGGCCCGGCATTGCGGTACGGTGCTGATGGTCACCCATCGCCGCGACCGGCTATTTCGAGCGGACGAAATTTGGCATGTAGCCGATGGTCGGCTAGTGGAAAGCGGGCCGCCGCTGAAGCTGCTGAACAGCGACGGCCCCACCAGTCGCCTGTTCGGCGTAATCCAACGTAAAGCGGCCAACGAATAAAACCATGATTCGCACCTTGAAGGTATTTATGTTAACGAGTATCGGATTATCGAGTGGTTTTCATGCGGGAGTGGGATCGGCCTTACCGCTGGCGCCATCGGTCTACCCGACGGTCAAAACCGCCCATCAAGCGGCGACCGGCATCGCGTTGCGCCAGCTGAAAAGCGATCCCGAGCAGCAGTATTTTCTCTACGTTCCACCCCAGAGTGGCAGCGGCCGGCCGGTGTTCGTCACCGTGCATGGTGTTTCTCGCAACGCCGAGGAGCACGCTCGCCGTTTCAAGCGGCTGGCGAAACAATACGGCGTCGTACTGGTCGCGCCCCTGTTTCCCGAAGCGCACTTCCCGGATTATCAGCGACTTGGACAATCCGGCAAAGGCGAACGGCCGGATCGGGTATTGCAGGCCATTCTCAACGAAGTGGGCAACTTGACCGGAGCCGATGTCGATCACGTCTATCTGTTCGGCTATTCCGGGGGCGGCCAGTTCGTCCACCGCTACGCGATGGCTTATCCCGACCGGGTGGCCAAGATCGCGGTCGGCGCGGCCGGCTGGTACACCTTTCCCGATCCGGCGGCGCGTTTTCCGCGCGGCTTGAAAACGCGCACCAAATCCAAGGGGTTGCGGTTCGAGCCGGAGGCGTTTCTGAAGATACCGATGGCGGCGTTCGTCGGCGAGCGCGATATCCGGCGTGGCTTGGAGCGTCCCGAGATGAATCAAACCAATAAAGTTGACGCGCAGCAAGGCTCGACTCGGCTGGAACGCGGCCACCGCTGGATCGAAGCGATGCAAGCGGCAGCAGCGGATCGCCGGCTGACAACGCCTTACGAATACGAAACCCTACCCCGCGCTAGCCATTCGTTCAAGGCCAGCATGAAGCACGGGCAACTGGGGCAACGGGTGTTTGATTTCCTGTTTGGCCCGCCGCCTGGATGACGCCGAAACCGGCCCGCTAGCGCCGGAACCCCGAAGTGATCGGATAGCGCCGATCGCGGCCGAAAGCGCGGGGAGTGATGCGTACCCCCGGCGCGGCTTGCCGGCGCTTGTACTCGTTCAGAATCACCAAGCGCGCTACGCGCTCCACCGTCGCCCGGTCAAAACCAGCCGTGACCAACTCTTCCACCGAGTGGTCCTCCTCGACATAAGCGTGGAGAATGGCGTCCAGCACGTCGTAAGGCGGCAAGCTGTCCTGATCGGTCTGGTCCGGGCGCAGCTCCGCCGACGGCGGCCGGTCGAACACCCGCTGCGGAATCACCGGCGACAGGCGGTTGCGATACGCCGCCAGCCGGTAAACCATCGTTTTGAGCACGTCCTTGATCGGGGCGAAACCACCGGCCATGTCGCCGTATAGGGTGGAATAACCGACCGCTGTTTCGCTCTTGTTGCCAGTGGTCAGAACCAGCTTGCCGGTTTTATTGGAAATGGCCATCAGCAGCACGCCCCGGCACCGCGCTTGAATGTTTTCCTCGGCAATATCCGGCGGCAGCCCGGCGAACACCGGTTGCAAGATTTGCAAAAAGGACTGAAAAGCCGGTTCGATGGGGAGGAGGTGATATTGAACGCCCAGCGCTTTGGCTTCCAGTTCGGCGTCGGTATTGCTCATATCGGCCGTGTAACGCGAGGGCATCAAGACCGCCTCGACCCGTTCCGCGCCCAAGGCGTCCACCGCGATGGCCAGGGTCAGCGCCGAGTCGATGCCCCCGGATAGCCCGAGGACTACCCCAGGAAAACCATTTTTCTCGACATAATCGCGCACACCCAGCACCAGGGCTTGATAGATACCTGCCTCCGCGCTCGGCTCTTCGGCGATCTCGCCCGGAACCGGGGTCAGACCCCTCCTCCGAAAACTGGAAATCCACCGGATACAAGCCAGCAGCGAAGAACGGCGCCCGCTGGATCAACGTACCATCGGCGCCGACCACCATCGACCCACCGTCGAACACGAGTTCATCCTGACCGCCCAGCAGGTTGGCATACACGATGGGAATACGGCCTTCCTGCACCCGCTGACGCAACACGTCCAATCGCTGGCCACCCTTGCCAGCGTGATATGGCGAAGCGTTGAGGTTGACCAGCAGTTGCGCGCCGGCTTCGGCCGCCTGCGCCACCGGTCCTGGCAGCCAGACATCCTCGCAGATGGTCACGCCTACCCGCACCCCGGCCACCGTCACGACCGCTGGATTCCCGCCCGGCACGAAATAGCGTTTCTCGTCGAACACGCTGTAATTCGGCAACCATCGCTTGTAATACGTCGTTTGTATCGCGCTACCATCCAGCACCACCGCAGCATTGCGCAAGCCTTTCGGGGTCGGCAAGGGACAGCCGACCACAGCGGCAATGCCCGAAATTTCGTCGCACAATTGCTGCAACGCGGGTTCCACCTGTCGCACGAAGCTGGGGCGCAGCAACAAGTCCTCTGGCGGATAGCCGGTGATCGTGAGTTCCGGGAAGACAATCAGATCGGCTCGTAGCCGGTCACGGGCCTCGTTGGCGGCGGCGATAATCTTCGCGGTATTGCCGGCGATGTCACCGACCAGGAAATCGAGTTGGGCCATGACGACCCGGAAAGAGGCGGCGGGAGCGTTCATGAGAGAATAGCAGTTTCCTCGGGCTATTCGATGGATCGAAAATCAGCAACCTTTGCAACCCAAAATAACGCAAGGGGCGCTTGCGCGCCCCTTGTTCGCTTCGCGGCGGATCGCTCCGACGGCTAGCCGGGGAAAAACGTCTTCATCGCTGCGCCGATGTCGGCCGGGGAGCGAACGATCTTCGCGCCTGCTGCTTCCAGCGCCGCAAACTTATCCTTCGCCGTACCCTTGCCGCCCATGATAATGGCGCCAGCGTGGCCCATGCGCTTGCCGGGAGGCGCGGTAACGCCCGCGATGTAGGCTACCACCGGCTTCTTGATGTTGGCCTTGATGTACTCGGCGCCTTCTTCCTCGGCGCTGCCGCCGATCTCGCCGACCATCACGATGCCTTCGGTCTGCGGGTCATCCTTGAACAGCTTCAGCACATCGATAAAGCTCATGCCGTGGATCGGGTCGCCGCCGATGCCGATACAAGTGGACTGGCCCAGGCCGGCCTGGGTGGTCTGATAGACCGCCTCATAGGTCAGCGTGCCGGAGCGGGATACGATGCCGATCTTGCCGGGCAGATGAATGTGGCCGGGCATGATGCCCATCTTGCAGCCGCCGGGAGTGATCACGCCCGGGCAGTTCGGGCCGATCAGATAGACGTCCGGGTAGTTGTTGGTCAATACCGCTTTCACTTTCAACATGTCCATGACCGGAATGCCTTCGGTGATGCAGGCGATGACCTTGATACCAGCATCGGCCGCTTCCAGGATGGCATCGCCGGCAAAAGCGGCGGGGACGTAGATCATGGTAGCGTCAGCGCCGGTAGCAGCCACCGCTTCGTACACGGTGTTGAACACCGGCTTGCCGAGATGCGTCGTGCCACCTTTGCCGGGGCTGATGCCACCGACCAGGTTGGTACCGTAGGCAATGGCCTGCTCGGAATGGAACGTGCCTTGCGAGCCAGTGAAGCCCTGGCAGATGACCTTGGTGTCTTTGTTGATCAGGATGCTCATGGTCGTCTCGTTTTTTCTGGATCGTGGAAACCGAATGCGCGCCGGATCAATTGGCAGCGGCCACCGCCATCTTGGCGGCGTCGGTGAGATCGTCGGCGGCCATGATGTTCATGCCGGACTTGGCTAACATCTCGCGGCCGGCTTCCACGTTGGTGCCTTGCAGGCGCACCACGACGGGCAGGGTGAGACCGACCTCTTTGACGGCAGCGATGATGCCCTCGGCGATCGTGTCGCAACGAACGATGCCACCGAAAATATTGACCAGGATAGCCTTGACCTTGGACGAGGACAAAATCAACTTGAAGGCGCGGGCCACGCGGTCAGCGGTCGCGCCGCCGCCGACATCGAGGAAGTTGGCCGGCTCGCCGCCATGCAGCTTGATGACGTCCATGGTCGCCATCGCCAGACCGGCGCCGTTGACCATGCAGCCGATACTGCCGTCCAGGGCAACGTAGTTCAAGCCGATTTCGTGGGCGATATGCTCGCGCTCATCTTCCTGGGTAGGATCGCGCAGTTCGGCGAGATCTTTATGCCGGTACAGGGCGTTATCGT
This sequence comes from Candidatus Competibacter sp., assembly GCA_037045535.1. Taxonomy (GTDB): domain Bacteria; phylum Pseudomonadota; class Gammaproteobacteria; order Competibacterales; family Competibacteraceae; genus Competibacter_A. Next base: position 367,755 of record JBAOHI010000071.1, on the reverse strand, counting down.
CCAGGCTGACCTTGGCATCCAGCGCCATCACCTGGCCGGTGTCGGTCACGATCAGCGGGTTGATCTCGACCATGCTGCAATCTTTCTGGATGAACAGGTTATAGATGCCGCTCAACACCTTGACCAGTTGGTCGACCTGCTTCTTTTCCATACCCATCTTGAAGCCAAGATTACGGGCCTGATAGGGTTGGATACCAGCGACCGGATCAACGGTCAGGGTCAGAATTTTTTCAGGCGTCTTGGCGGCGACTTCCTCGATGTCCATGCCACCTTCGGAAGATCCGATGATGATGATGCGTTTCTTGCTGCGATCCACCAGGCAGCTCAGGTAATATTCCTTGACGATGTCCACACCGTCCTGGATCAGCAGGGCATGAATTGGAACGCCTTCGGGACCGGTCTGATGGGTGTGCAGGGTAGAGCCCAGCAGCCGCCCCGCTACCTCTTCGACGTCTTGAATGGTGCGAACGAACTTGACGCCACCCGCCTTGCCGCGCCCACCCGCGTGGACCTGGGCCTTGACCACCCACGGTCCGCCCGGCTTGACCTGTTTCGCTGCCTCAATCGCCTCCTGTTGAGAAGTGACCTTGATGCCGCCCGGTATCGCCACACCGAATTGCTGTAGGAGTTCTTTTGCTTGGTATTCGTGCAGGTTCATGCGGATTACATCCCCTTTTTTAGTCAGGTTGTGATTGTACCCCGAAATGCCCCAATCTTCACGTTCGCGGTGAGGGGATCGCGACCGGCCCATCCTGGCTTTGGGAAGAGTACAATCCATTATAGGCCGATTCCCTCTCTCGGAAAAATCGCCGTTCTGCCCTGTTCCGTCATGACCGTTGCCAACTCTTTTACCGAACTGACCGCTGAGCATTATCCAGATCGCCGCCACCTGTGGCGGGTGTTTCGAATTTCCAATTTCTATCGATTGGTGCTGGCCGCTTTGCTACTGGCCACCTTCGCGCTGGACGAGCAGAACCGGCTATTCGGTAAGCAGCATCCATCGCTGTTCCTCGACGCGGCGCTGGTTTATATGGGGCTGGCATTGCTCGGCATCGCCGGTAGCTATTGGCGACGGCCAAAACTATGGGCGCAGGCCCATTTCCAGATGTTGGTGGATTTGGTGACTCTGACCATCATGATCCACGCCTCGGGCAGCTTGGCAAGCAGCCTGAACAGCCTGCTGATTACTGCCGTCGCCGCCAGCAGCATTTTATTACCGCTCAGTTCGGCGCTGTTGTCGGCCGCACTGGGGTTTTTACTGCTGAGCTGTTCCTGGCTAGCCACGGAATGGGCGGCCAAAGCTGGAACGGGGCGAACCGCACGCTCGGTCAGCGACTGGCTTGATTTGCTGCCCTCAGTGACTGCCTCCGACAATCTAGTCCGGCTGGGCGTCATAGGCGCCGCGCTATTCATCGCAGCTGGGCTGAGCTACGCCTTGGCGGAACGAGCTCGCCGTGGCGAAGCACTTGCCCGGCGGCGCACTTGGGAACTGCTGGAAATCGCCGAGCTGAACCAGGGCATCGTTCGTCATTTGCAAAGCGGCGTGGTAGTGGTGGATCGCACCGACCGGGTCCAATTGCTCAACGACACCGCCCGGGAACTGCTGGCTTGCCTGTCAGTACAACCGTTAATGCCCCTGGACGAGCTGTCGCCACCGCTGAGCCAGCGGCTCCAGGCATGGCGGGCCGGGGCTGTCGACATTCCGGCTTTCCGGCCGATCGAGCATCGCCCGGAGCTCATCCCGCGCTTTTCCCGGCTGAGCGGCAGCCACGCCAAGAACGTCGTGATCCTGCTGGAAGACTCCGCGCAAACCGCCGAGCGCTTGCGGCAGATCAAGCTGGCGGCGCTGGGTCGGCTGACGGCGGGCATCGCCCACGAAATCCGTAATCCGCTCGCGGCGATCAGTCACGCCGCCCAACTGTTGCAGGAATCGACTGGCGCCAGCGCCAGCGACCGGCGACTAGGGCAGATCGTCCACGACAACGTCAACCGCGCCAACCGCATTATCAACGACGTTCTGGATCTAACCCGGCGTGATCGGGTCAACCCCGAGCGGCTCGCGCTAGCGCCCTGGTTGGGCACTTTCGTCCGAGAGTTTCGGCACGGTCAGGAAGGAGCACTGCCCAATTGGCGGCAAACCGTCGAACCGCGAGAAATGGAGATCACCTTCGATCCTCACCAGTTGCGGCAGGTACTCTGGAATCTCTGCGCCAATGCTTGCCTGCATGGCGCTCAACCCGGCGAAACACCCACGATCATGCTGAACGCCGGCCTGGAACCGACTCGTGGCCGGCCGTTTCTCGCCGTGCTAGACACCGGCCCTGGCGTCGCACCGGAAAACGCCGAAAAACTATTCGAGCCGTTTTTCACCACGCGGTCCAAGGGTACCGGTCTGGGACTGTATTTGGCGCGGGAACTGTGCGAAGCCAACCGCGCCCATTTACAATACTTGCCTAATCCCGCAGGTGGTAGCTGTTTTCGCATCACCTTCGCACCTGCGAGCCCAGCCACGGAGATGGATTGATGGACGATTGCAATGCCTTGATCGTGGACGATGAAGCCGACATCCGCGAACTCATTGAAATGACCTTGTCGCCGCTCGGGGTGACCTGTCTGCCGGCGGAAACCCTGGGCGAGGCACGCGCCTTGCTCAAACGCCAACCTTTGAGCTTTTGCATCACTGACTTGCGCTTGCCGGACGGCAGCGGCCTGGAGCTGGTCGCGCACATCCAGAAACATTACCCCAATCTGCCAGTGGCGGTGATCACCGCGCACGGCAACGTGGAAAGCGCGGTGGAAGCCCTGAAGCTGGGCGCGTTCGATTTCATTTCCAAGCCGTTTGAAATTTCGGTGTTGCGCGACATCGTGGCGACGGCCCTGCGCCTGAACCGGGGAAATGGAGACGCTCGTACTGGCGACGGTCGACATCCCCTGTTGCTGGGCCGTTCGACAGCGATGGACGAAATCCGCACGCTCATCGCCAAGTTGGGGCGCAGCCAAGCGCCGATCCTGATCAGTGGCGAATCCGGCACCGGCAAGGAGCTGGCCGCTCGCTTGATCCATCTATCCGGGCCGCGTGCTGATCGGCCATTCGTGCCGGTCAACTGCGGGGCGATCCCCGAGCAACTGATGGAAAGCGAGTTTTTCGGCTACAAGAAGGGCAGCTTCACCGGCGCCAACCAGGACAAGAGCGGCCTCTTTCAGGTAGCGCAGGGTGGCACCCTGTTTCTGGACGAAGTGGCCGAATTGCCAATGCACATGCAGGTCAAGCTGTTGCGCGCGATCCAGGAACGGGCGGTGCGTCCGGTCGGGGCACCGGCCGAGATCGCCATCGACGTGCGGATTCTCAGCGCCAGCCACAAGAATTTGGCAACCCTGGTCCGCAACGGGGCTTTCCGCCAGGATTTGTTTTACCGGCTGAACGTGATCGAGTTGCGAATGCCGAGCCTGCGCGAACACCTGGACGATATTCCGGAGCTGGTGGCCGCCACTTTCGACCGGCTGAGCCGGCAATCGGGAGCGCCCCGGCCGATGGTGACGCCGTCGGCCTTGCAAGCGCTGCAACGCTATGCTTTCCCTGGCAACATCCGCGAGTTGGAAAACATCCTGGAGCGAGCATTCACCCTGTGCGAGAGCGGCGTCATCCAGCCGGAGGATCTGTTACTACCGGCGGGCAGCAGCATCTCGATGCCCTTGGCCGCAACCCCGACATCGAGTCCCACACCGATTCGATCGGAACCAACTCCGCCGACCGTGTCCTCTCATCTCCCAGACGAGCCCAAGACTCAACCGATGTTGCCGATGGTCAACAACCTGGAGGGCTACCTGGAGGGTTTGGAGCGGGCGGCGATTTTGCGGGCGCTGGAAGCGACCCGCTACAACAAAACCGCCGCTGCCGAAAAGCTGGGCATTAGCTTCCGGGCGCTGCGCTATCGGCTGAAAAAGCTGGGCTTGGAGTGAGGGGCGTCAGAGCGCCGGCACGTCCAGCGAGTCGCTGAAGGTTTCGATCCCCAGTTGCTCGGCGACTCGCCGGGCGCGGGCGTCGATCATCGGCGAAATCACGATCAGCCGATCCGCCTTGCGCTGGTGGCGTTTTTCGTAAAAGCGCGCTTTGCGCTCGAAGCTGTACATGCCGGCCTTATCGATGGAAGATTTGAGTTCGCAGATCAGCAACAGGCCGTTTTTGATGATCACGTCCAGTTCCACTTGATCCGGCCGACCGAACACCTCGCCGCGATCATCGTATTCGTTGACGTTCAGCACCTCGACCCCGAAGCTCTTCTCCAGAATTCCCGCCAAGGCGTTGCGAAACGCCGCTTCGGATTGCATGCCCCAGCGCGCACCCAAGGCTCCGATGGAGCGGTCGTGTCTGGACGCCTGAGCCATGATCTCCTGATGGAGCCGCCGAAGTTCTTCCTGGTTCGCTTCCCACTTGCGCGCCTGCTCCGCCTTGTCCTCCTCCCACTTGCGGTTGTGCTCGTCCCACTTGCGCGCCTGCTCCGCCTTGTCCTCTTCCCACCTGCGGTTGTGCTCGTCCCACTTGCGCGCCTGCTCCGCCTTGTCCTCGTCCCATTTGCGGTTGTGCTCGTCCCACTTGCGCGCCTGTTCCTCGCGGTCACGGCGTAGTTCGGCGAGCACTTCCCAAAAGCGGTCCTGGGTCTCCTGTCGCTCAGCGTATGCGTTCTGGGTCAGTTCCAGAATATAGGCACGCAGGGCCGGATCGTCCCGCAACAGGCCGGGCAGTTCCTTTTTGATGGTCTCTTTTAGCAATTCGGTGTCCATTGGCATATCCTCGGCGAGAAATCTTCAATTCAATCGATGGCTTCAAGCCGCTCCGGAATGTCTTCAGCGACCGATTGCACGATGCCGTCTATCCAACTGCGACTCTCACCATACCACCCTCACCGGATAGTCCTGAATCTGCGGATCCGGCGTCAACAAGGTCAAACCATGCGCGATGGTTTGACAGATCAGCATCCGGTCAAAGGGGTCGTGGTGATGCTGGGGCAGGCGACGCAGCTCCAAGACCGCTTCCTCGGTTAGATCGAGCGCCTCGATACCGTGTTTTTCCCTTTCCAGGGGAATGTACAGATGCGGCGGCGACGCCAGCGGCAAGCGCCCAAGCTGATGTTTGACCACGATTTCCCACGCCGACACCGAGCTGAGGTAGATCGAGTTGGCAGGGTCGCTAAAAATCGCACGAGCGGTGGCGGACAAATGGGGATCGGCGCGCACGATCCACAGGAACGTGCAGGTATCCAACAAGACTTTCACGGTTCTTCCCCACTGAAGCCAGCGAGCAGATCGGCGGGCAGCGACTCGAAAAATTCGCTGGGCAGCGCGACACCACGATCTGCCGCCATGCCGATGGGGCGTGGTTCAGTACGCGGTTTAGGCAGGGGGCGAATCTCGGCGATGGGTACGTTGCGCTTGCACAGAATGACGGTTTCGCCTCGTTCGATGGCGGGTAAATGACGGGATAGGTGCGTCTTCGCTTCGTGGATGTTAAGCCTTAACATGATTCACTTCCGAGTTTAGAATCAGACTAAATGATGCAAATCATATCCTTCAAAACGGATGTGGTCCACCTGCCCTATTCGTCACTGACCATTTTTGTCAGCCCGCGTCGCGGGCGGTCACAATAAAATGGCAACTATTTCAACGGTGAGTCTTTTGGCACGAGTACCAAACAAAACTGATAATAATTTATCTTATTTTATAATTAGTTATAATTTTTTCTATTCACCACTCACCGCTTGGCACAACCCCTGCAAAAGTAGCCGCGAAGGGATCGAACGGTGATCCCCGATAACTTCCAGGCCCCCAAATGGGTTTTCATTTAAAAAAGTAGTTTTTAGGAGCAATCCATGAAGAAGTTCCAAAAAGGCTTCACCCTGATCGAACTCATGATCGTCGTGGCGATCATCGGTATTCTGGCTGCTATCGCGATTCCGGCATACACAGGACTACACTGTCCGTGCGAAAGTCACTGAAGGTCTGAGTTTAGCTGCTGCTCCTAAATCCGCGATCGGCGAAGGCTTCCAGTCCTCTGGTTTGGTTGGCGTAACATCGGCGGCAGCGGCTTGGGCGTTCGCTCCGACCAAGTATGTTGCTAACATCGCCATTAATAATGCCAATGGTGAAATCACTATTACTTATAATAATACCGCCAATGGTATTTCGCAGTTGGCTGCTGGCGCAACGACACTTGTTCTGACTCCGTTCCTGAAAACCACAGCCACCAGCACCACTGCTAATGCTACTATTCTCCTGAGTGCTGCAGTGCCAGGTGATGAGGGATCTATTGATTGGGCTTGCGTTTCTGACCAAGACACCAATGCGGCAGCGAAAGGTTTTGCTGGCTATACGATGGGGACTTTGCTCTCTAAGTATGCCCCGTCCGAATGCCGCTAATCCCCGGCTGACGTAGGAAATAAAGCCCCCGGTAACGGGGGCTTTTTATTGCTGCTCGCCAAATGAACGAGATCCCTAAATCGATCCGTAAGGAACTGGCGGCGCTCGCCGCCAAACCGGAACAGGACAATCGATTTTTCCGACTCATTGATCGCTATCGATACCCGCATTATCATCGCTATGGTTATCGCTAATCGGATAGGTATCGATTTATGAGGACGGTACAACTCACCTTGGAAGACGACCTGGTCACGGCGGTGGACCGGGCCGCCGGGCAGCGCCGGCAATCACGCTCGGCCTTTGCCCGCGACGCGCTGCGCGCGGCTTTGGCAAAACTCGAAGCGCAAGCGCTGGAACAGCAACACCGGGAAGGCTACCTGCGCCAGCCGGTCAGCCCCGGCGAATTCAGCGACTTCGAAGACGAGCAGGTCTGGATCGACTGATGCGGCACGGTGAAATTCGCTGGTACACGTTCAAGGCACCCGACAAAAAACGGCTGGTCCTGATCCTGACGCGAAACTCGATTCTGGACGTGCTGGGCGAAGTGACCATCGCACCGATCACCTCCACGATCCGCCACATTCCCAGCGAAGTAATCCTGACTCCAGAAGATGGCTTGCCCAAAACCTGCGCCGTCAACCTCGATCATGTACAAACCATCGCCAAAGCCAAGAGTCGGGCCGTTCATCGCCACTCTCGATGACCGACGCATGGAGCAGGTCAAAGCCGCCCTCCTGTTCGCTCTGGGTTTCTGAATCAGCAGGCTAAGCAGAGGGTTCCACGCCGCCGCCCCAAATATCGGCTAAAATCCTGTCCATGGGCCAAACTGGGTGATTTCGGCGGCGAGGATCCGCAAACTGTCGTGGTCCGACTGGTAGAGAAATTGTGCGCCCTCACCGGACCCGACGAAAAACGCTTGCGCGAATATCTGTCCATGATGGAAATTTTGGCCGACAACCGTCATCTCAACCTCAACCTACAGGAAACCTGTGCCATGCTCGAAATCAACCTCGAACGGCTGCCCAGCTATCAGATGGGGATGGAAAAAGGGATGGAAAAAGGGATGGAAAAAGGGATGGAAAAAGGGATGGAAAAAGGCTTGTACCAAGCATTGGATCGGTTGATAGCAGGAGGTATTCCTCTCGCGCAGGCCAAGAAGCTGCTGGGACTGGATTAATTTGCACGACTCTCAACTCGCGATGACCAAACTACGCGCCTTCGCCATCCACTTAATCGTCAGTGCCACCGTCATCCTGGCTTTTCTAGGAGTGATGTTTTTTGTCTGGTATCCAGTACCGTATTTCGAAATGGACGGCGGCTGGAAAGTACTGCGCATTCTGGCTGGCGTGGACGTAGTGCTGGGACCACTTTTGACCTTGATCGTATTCAAGCCCGGCAAACCTAGCCTCAAATTCGATATGACTTGCATCGTCCTGGTACAGCTGGGCGCGCTGATCTACGGCGGAACCACCATCTATCAGCAACGTCCCGCGTTCGTAGTGTTCGGAGTGGATCGCTTTACCTCGATCCCGGCGGCGGAGGTGGAATTCGACAAGCTGAAATACCCGGAACTCCAACGGTTCGCCGGCATCGGTCCAATACTGGTGCAAGCACGCCTACCAAACGACCCGAAACTACGTCAGGAACTGCTGTTTGGTGTCCTGCTCGAAGGCCAGAAAGATTTAGAATTCCGGGCAGAACTTTACGAACCGTATCGGCCCGACCTCGCGCGTTTGCAGACCCGTAGCATCGATCTGTCGAAGATCGATGCGCTTGATGTGGATGCAAAACAAGCCATCGATAGCTTTTTGGCCCAAAAAAATGGCCGATTGGAAGATTATCTATTTCTACCGCTTAAGGGCAAAAACAAAGATATCGTGATGGCATTGTCCCCAACAGATGGAATGCCAGTGGGCTTCATCAGCATCAGCCCCTGGATCGAGGATTATCGGAAATCGACTCCCGCTCCGTCCACACCCCCAGCGCCAGCGACTCCACAGCCACCAACATCCCCGGCCGACAATCCAGCTTCGACCAAACATTAGCCAGTTCAAATGGATAAGTTATCGCAAGCTTTTCCTACTCCACATCCGTTCCCACGACCGCCAGCGGCATGGTGCTGATCAGGATTCAGCTCCACCGCCACCACCTGGTTCCCGTTGAATCACCTCTCTCGGGATATGATGTTAGGCAAAAACGCATAGCGCGGTTCTCGTCGGTTGACGTCCGCCCGGTTGTGCATGCGTCGAGAACAATCGAATCTAGGGGTTACTCACGACCGACGTGCTGACCAGCCCATCTCGCAAAACCTGGCGATACATTCGCCAAACTCCCACTAAATTGACACCTAACCAGGCACCGGTCCCGCCCAAGGCCAGTGCGGCAGGATAGGTAAAAACGGCAGGATGGACAGCGGCAGCCAATAGCAACAGCAACGCCGCCAGATAAGCCCACCATTGCTGCCGGATAGCCGCATCCGGCAATAACCGCTTCATGTTGGGTACTTTCGCTCGTTGGAACAGTTGCGCCTGCAAATGAAACCAAGCCAAAAACGGTACGATCTTGTACAGCATGCCGTTGATCACCGCGACCGCGAAACCGAAGATCACCAGGACTCCCAACAGCAGATCGACTTGCGGCATTTGCCTCAAAGCCGGGACCAGTAGCCCCAGCAGCCAGAACACGGCCCCTGCCAGCAGGCTGATCATGCTGGTTCGCCAATAAATCAAGGTAGGATCGCCGATCTTGCGGCGGCGCCGCGCCAGCAGATGGAGCGTCGTTAGCGCGAATAGCGCGACACCAACCGCTACAGCAACGCCCGCCAACTCCGTCGCCGTTTCCAGACCACCGAGCGCAAACACCGACCAGATAACCAGCAACGCTGCCATCAGCGGGGCAAATCCACGAACGAACCTTACTGGATAAGGCGGGGTGATCTGAAACATCGGGATCACTTGATACGCTACGCCTGCCACCAGCAGCACCGTCCATCCGATCAATCCCCAAGCGACATGGAGGTGGACCATCGTCACGACTGGCAATCGCCATCCCCAGCCAAAGAAACCGCCCAACAGCAATCCGATTCCGACTGTGGCCAGCAGCGCCACCAACGCGCAACGCAGCGCGATGACCGTACCGCTGGCAACCGGCGCGCGCCACAAAGCGAGATGGATGGTGGTCAAGGCCACGCTAAATCCCAGACCGAGCAACCACCACGCGGCTTGAAACCAAACCGGGATACCGCTCAGGAAGGCTCCGACCAGCGTCAACACACCGAGCGTCAGAGGGATGTGTATCAGGGTCGCTGTCAGGCGCGGCCAAGGCACGATTACCCCCACTACCACTGGCAACATTTGCAACAGCGCTCCCAGCATGACGAGCGCCATGAACCCCAGAACGAGCAGATGTGTCAACGCCAGCGTCGCTGGTAGCCAGCGACTGGCGAAAATCTCCGGTCCCTGCCACGCCACCAGCGCTGCCGCTAAAACTAGAAACCAGGGCGCGGTCAAGAAGAACCGCAGGGGAACGCCAAACGGTGGCGCCTGCTCCAGCGAAAGACCTGCGGTGATCATGACTTCGAAATCAGGATTTCATAACTGCCATCCGGGATCGCTGTGGTTTCGTAACGGTAGCGATACCGGCGCAGGATGTCGTAAAGCGGAAAAGGTTGGCGGTGGATCAGAAATCGCACCTGTTGCCCTGGTTCCAATTGATCCAGGGCCGCCAAAACCCGCTCCATCGGCTCTGGTGGTTCCAACCCTCGCCCATCCACTACGATCTCGGATGGGTTCATGTCGGCTGAATCGCTGGCAGATCGCGCATGGCTTGGATGACCGATCCGACGGTGCCACTCAGCAACCGGTCACACATCGGGTACAACATCTGCTCCTCCTTGATGTTGTGCTGCTGCATCAAGATCAGCAACCCTTCCGCTTGCCCCAGAAAATCATCCAAGTCGCCACCGGCGAGCGCATCGTCCATTCCGGCGAGCGTTTCCCGCATTTGCTGGTGCTCCAGCCGCATCACCCGCGTCGGCCCCATCGCGTTACCGGTCGCCTGCTCGAAGGCGGGAAACAGCATCGCTTCTTCCTTTTGGAAGTGATGCTCCATCGCTGCCCGAAACTGCTGGAAACTCGCGCGGCAACGAGCGAGATCGCCCGTCTGGGCCACCTCCTCGGTGGCGGCGAAACTTTCGTCGCAACAACGATGTTCGTCGGCAAGAAATTCGGTGATCGTATCCATAAAGTTCGGCCCTCGGGTCCGCCATGAAATCAGCGATGATTGTGCTCGGTGCAAGGTTCAGGATTCCTTGACCTCTATCAAGGAACAAAAGTCGTTATTTTCGGAACATGGGCGCTGCTCCCGCCTGATCGGACTCAATCAGGGTGGTTCGTATCATCGTCGAGAAGAGGTCCTCATGAGCGCATTCTTCACCAAATCCATGGCGAGAAACATCTTTTATGGCGGCACGCTGTTTTCGGTGCTGCTGTTTCTGGCCCTGACCTTCCACACCACCTGGCAACTGCCGGGACGCATCCCTACCGAGACCCCCTCTCAAGAGGTTACCCGCGGCAAGGCGTTGTGGGAAACCCGCAACTGCATCGGTTGCCACACCTTGCTCGGCGAGGGCGCCTATTTTGCCCCGGAACTGGGCAACGTCTACAAACGGCGCGGCCCGGACTTCATCAAAATCTGGATCAAGGCGCAACCGACCCATGTGCCGGGACGCCGACAGATGCCGCAATTCAACTTCAGCGATCAGCAATTGGACGATCTCGTGGCGTTCCTAAAATGGACCTCGGAAATCAATACCGAAAAATGGCCGCCGAACATCGAAGGCTGAACCGAAGCTGACCACAGAGGACAAGGCAATCATGCAATTGTTGCAATACAAATCCCAGGCGGTGGCCAAACCCTATTTCATCGCCGCTATCGGTTTGTTCGTCGGGCAAATCCTGTTCGGCCTGATTCTGGGGCTGCAATACGTGATCGGCGATTTCCTGTTTCCGGCCATCCCTTTCAACGTCGCTCGCATGGTGCACACCAACCTGTTGATCGTCTGGTTGCTGTTCGGTTTCATGGGCGCAGCTTACTACCTGGTGCCGGAAGAGGCCGAAACCGAGTTGCACAGCCCACTGCTGGCGCACCTGCTGTTCTGGATTTTCCTGGTGGCCGGCGCGCTGACCGTCGTCGGCTATCTTGCGGTACCTTACGCCAAGCTGGCCGAGATGACGGGCAACGAGCTGCTAGAAACTATGGGCCGCGAGTTCCTGGAGCAGCCGCTACCCACCAAGCTGGGTATCGTGGTGGTGGCGTTGGCCTTTCTGTACAACATCGGCATGACCATCCTCAAGGGCCGCAAGACCGCCATCAGCATCATTTTGCTGACTGGCTTGGTCGGGCTAGCGGTGTTGTTTCTGTTCGCGTTTTACAATCCGTCCAACTTGGTTAAGGACAAATACTTCTGGTGGTGGGTGGTGCATCTTTGGGTCGAAGGCGTGTGGGAACTGATCCTCGGCGCCATCTTGGGTTTCGTGCTGCTCAAGATCACCGGCGTGGACCGCGAAGTGATCGAGAAATGGTTGTACGTGATCATCACTCTGACCTTGGTGACCGGCATCATCGGCACTGGCCATCACTACTATTGGATCGGCACACCGGGCTACTGGCAATGGTGGGGTGGAGTGTTCTCGGCGCTGGAACCGGTCCCGTTCTTCGCCATGACCGTGTTTTGCTTCAACATGGTCAACCGCCGCCGCCGCCAGCATCCCAACAAAGCCGCGACCTTGTGGGCGCTCGGTACCGGCGTCATGGCCTTCCTCGGCGCCGGCGTATGGGGTTTCCTGCATACCCTGGCTCCAGTCAACTACTACACTCACGGCACCCAGATTACCGCCGCGCACGGCCACATGGCGTTTTATGGCGCCTACGTGATGGTGGTGCTGACCATTATCTCCTACGCCATGCCGATGTTGCGCGGGCGCGAGGTCAATCCGGAACGTTCGCAGGTATTGGAAATGTGGTCATTCTGGCTGATGACGGTTTCCATGGTGTTCATCACTCTGTTCCTGACTGCTGCTGGCATCCTGCAAGTGTGGTTGCAACGCATCATCCCCAATCCGCAATCGTTTATGGCGGTGCAGGACCAATTGGCGATGTTCTACTGGATGCGTTGGTTGGCCGGCGTGGTGTTTTTCGCCGGGCTGGCGGTTTATCTTTACAGCTTCTTTGCCAAGGACAAGCCGCAAACCATCGAGGCCGGAGCGACCCAGCCGGCAACGACTTGAGCGATTACTTTCACGCCAATCCCTCTCTCGCAAAAGGGAGGGAATCGCCATGAAACCCTATATCCAGCCGCCGCAGGAAAAACCGTACTACGAACCTTTCGGCGACGAATGCGCGGTGTTCGAAGCGGCTTGGCGCAACCGCTTGCCGCTGCTGATCAAGGGTCCTACCGGCTGCGGCAAGACCCGCTTCGTCGCCCACATGGCGGCCCGGCTGGACCTGCCGCTGCATACCGTCGCCTGTCACGACGATTTATCCGCCGCCGATCTGGTGGGCCGGCATCTGTTGCAGGGCGGTACGACGGTCTGGTGCGACGGGCCGTTGACTCGGGCGGTACGCGAGGGCGGCATTTGCTATCTCGACGAAGTGGTGGAAGCGCGCAAGGACACCACGGTGGTGCTGCATCCGCTGGCCGACGACCGGCGGATGCTGCCCATCGAGCGCACCGGCGAGATGTTGCCGGCACCACCGAGTTTCATGCTGGTAGTCTCCTACAACCCCGGCTACCAAAACCTACTGAAAAGTTTGAAACCCTCCACCCGCCAACGTTTTCTCGCGCTGCGCTTCGATTTTCCGAACCCCGAGCGGGAACGGGCCATCGTGATGGGCGAAACCGGCTGCGACGCCGCCACCGCCGGTCAATTGGTGAAGCTCGCGGGCGCCTTCCGCGCCCTGAAGGAACACGATCTGGACGAAGTGCCCAGCACTCGTTTACTGGTCTATGCGGCGCAACTGATTTGCGGTGGCATGGATCGCATCGCCGCTTGCCGGGTCGCGCTGGTGGAAGCGTTGACCGACGACGAACCGACCGCTGCCGCGTTGCTGGAGGTGGTGAATGCCAGCTTCGCCTGAACCGCCGGCGTTCGACGACGAGGCGCCTCCCGGCCAGAGTCTCGCCGTCGCGGCGGAATCGCTATATCTTGCCAACCTGCTGCTATTGCCCGGTTTAGCGTTTCTGGTGCTGCTCTGGCTCTATTTCCACCACCGCGACAATGCGTCGCCGCTGGCGCGAGGCCACTTGCGGCAAACCCTGTCGGCTAGTTTGTGCGCAGGCGCGCTGCTGGTCATCGTCAATTTACTCATCATCGCCTTGGGCGGTTACGATGCCGCTTGGACTTGGGTGATCGTCATCCTGTACTTCACCATCGCCCATACCACGCTGGTCGTTCTCGGCATCCTGGGACTGGCGCGAGCGCTGGCCGGACAACCGTATCGCTACCCCTTGGTGGGTAAGCTGCTGCCATGACTTCATTTCAACGCAAGCGCGTCCTGTACCAAGGCGGTTTTTTCGTCCTGTTCCTGTTCGCTCCAGTCTTCGATTTGCTCCGCTTCGACCTGACGCAAGGTCATTTGATCGTGTTTGGTCAACCGTGGACGCTGGGGCTGGACGACTATTTAGCTGGCCGGATCGATGCCAGCCAAATGGCGCTCAACATCCTGCTGCGCGTGTTTGTGCCGATTCTGTTGCTGGCCGCCGCGTTTCTCGGCATTGCCTGGCGCTGGGGCCGGTTATATTGCGGCTGGTTATGTCCGCACTTCTCCGTGGTGGAAACCATCAACCAACTGGTGCGCAAAGCCAGCGGCAAACAAAGCATCTGGGACAAGAAACCGGGACCACCCTGGCATCCCGACGGCACGCCGGCTCCAAACAACGCTCGCTATTGGCTGCTGGCCATTCCTCTCGCGCTGGCCTTCGCTTTTCTGTGGGCGGTGGCGCTGTTGACCTACCTGCTACCACCGGTGGAAGTGTATTCCAACCTGTTTCACCTCACCCCGACCCGCAATCAGGCGCTGTTTGTCGGCGTTGGCACCGTGCTGCTGTTCATCGAATTCACCTTGGCCCGGCATTTGTTCTGTCGTTACGCCTGCGCGGCAGGAATGTTTCAAAGTCTGGCTTGGATGGCCAATCGCCAGGCGATGGTGGTCGGCTATCAGCGCGAACGCGCTCGCGATTGCGCCAGTTGCCAATCGTTTTGCGATCACGTTTGCCCGATGCGGCTCAAGCCGCGCAACATCAAGCGGCTAATGTTCGCCTGTACCCAGTGCGGCCAGTGCATCGACACCTGCAAAACCGTCCAGCAGAACAATCCCGACGGCAGCCTATTGAACTGGATCGCCGGGCAGCAAGCACTGGAAGCGGATGGATCGGAAGGTTTGCTGGTCAGCGAATCGGGCTCTGACAAACTCAAAATCACGCCTAAGCCACTCACTCTGAAAGTGCTCGCCCCCTCTCCCGCCGAAAAAGATATCAACGCGCTCGCTCCCTCTCCCTTCGGGAGAGGGTTGGGGTGAGGGGAAGCCGCCGGTTATGGAAGAACACGTTGGCGCGCTCTGGCATCGTTTCATTACTCGCGCGGCGCAATGCCATTATCCAGACGCAGCGGTCGCGCTGGCCGACATTGAGAAAACCGCCGGTTTGCTGTTTCGCGCCTTCAGCGGCGATCCCGGTTTGCGGGTCATGCCAACGGCAGCGACCCGTCACGGCGCACGGCGGCGTTGGCTAGCGCGCGTCGCCGGACTGGGCGAAAAAGTCGAACCGACCTGCCGCGATGCCGAAACGCTGCAACTGCCGGCAAAATTGGCCCTCTTGCCCCGGCGGGAATTGAACTACGATTTATATCTTTGGCTTATCGCGTTGGCCGCCGCCCACGACGCGGTTGACGCCGATATCCCCTGGTGGCGACAAAATCAGCAGGGCACGCTGATCGCTTTGGATCGCTATCCCGGCCTGCAACCTCGCTACCGCCGCTTGGTGGCCGCCGTGCTGGAATCGCGGATTCCGCCGGAACGGCTCCCACACGACGAAGCGGCACAGGAAACCGCCTTACAGCAAGCCCTGCACGAACCCGGTAGCGTTCTGGATTTACCCACCGCTCGCCGCTCGCCCCAACCCATGCCGCTTTGGCTTTACCCCGCACCGACTCCAGCGGCCGCCCGGTCCCAGCCACGGGATGCGGACGGTTCAACAGCCGGTGGCGGCGCGACCGAGCGCGACCGCCAACACCGCCACGCCGAATACGTAGACCCGCCGGAACGCAAGAACAGCTTTCTGCTGCCGTTCCGCGCCGAGAGTCTGTTGTCATGGGCCGAGTTCATCCGAGTCAACCGGCCAACTGACGACGACCCGGAGCCGAACGCAGCACGGACGGCGGATGACATGGACGTGTTGAGCGTCACCCGCGACGGTTCCAGTACCGCCTCGCGGGTGCGGTTCGATCTCGATTTGCCCGCCGCCAGCGAGGACGACCTGCCACTGGGCCCAGGGATCAAACTCCCGGAGTGGGACTATCGCAAGCGACTGCTCGTGCCGGATTACTGCTGCGTGCAAGAAATGCTGGCTCGCTGCGCTCAACCTTGCGAATTACCACCATCGTTGCGTCGCGACGCTCAGCGTCTGCGCCGGCAGTTCGAAATCCTGCGCTCCCGGTCGTGGCTGGCGCCGCGCTCAGCCGGACGGCGAGGAATTGGACTTGGATGCTTGCGTTCGCCACGCTGCCGATTGTGCCAGTGGCGGACAGGGCCACGAACGCGGCCTATACCGGCAACTGGCGCGGCAGGAACGCGATCTTGCCTGCTCTGCTGCTGGCCGATCTGTCGCTGTCCACCGACGCCTGGGTCAACAACAAGGGCCGGGTGATCGAAGTGATCCGCGACAGCTCTGTTTCTGTTCGCCGAGGCGCTGGCGGTGACTGGCGACCGCTTTGCGCTGTACGGCTTTTCCTCGCGTAAGCGCCAGCATGTCCGCGTACAGCGGATCAAGACCTTTGCCGAACGCTACACCACCTCGATACGAGGGACGAATTAATGCGATCAAACCCGGCTACTACACCCGCATGGGCGCTGCCGTGCGTCATGCCACCGGCCTGCTGGAGCAACAGCCCGCCGCCCGCCGTTTGCTGCTGCTGCTGACCGACGGCAAACCGAACGATCTCGATCAATACGAAGGGACGATACGGCATCGAGGATACGCGAATGGCTTTGCTGGAAGCTCGCCGCGAAGGCTTGCACCCGTTCTGCGTGACCATCGATCAGGAAGCGGACGACTATCTACCCTACTTGTTCGGCAAGGATGGCTTTATCCTTATCCGTCATCCCGAAGATCTGCCGCGCCAGTTAATCCGGCTGTACACTCGGCTGACGGGATAGCAATAGCGGCATTCATCGATTACCAGAGGACCGAAGGGATATGTCGGAAGAAAGGCGACTGGCCGAAGCGATTCGCGCTGCTTGCATCGAAGCGGCGCTGGCAGCCTACGAGGAAGGCGGTGTTCTCGGCCTGTGCGCCGAAGGCCGCTGGGAATATGCCATTTCTGCACTGCGACAACTAGACTTGAACGCACTGCTTGCGAGCCATTCGACTGGGCCAACGATCGAACCCTACGACTCCAATCGGCTGGCATCTTCTTCCGATCCACTGTCGTAACTCTTCCAATCGAAGAGCTACCCATCGTTGGTCGAATGACGCAAAGCCGGTTGCGCCGAGAGTTCAATTTTTAAGTACCCTCGACGCAACCGGCCCTCACACAAGTCATAGTTAGTTACCCCTACACCGCTATGTGATACATCCCTGTAGAGCCGCGATAGGTTTTTGGAGAGACACCACTATCCGCTTACTGCTCCCTGAGAGCGCGGAACTCGCCGTGGCGAAGGCCGCTTGGCATCCGTTTACTCCCTTGCTCTCGTCTTACCATCCGTGCCTATACACGGCATTAAGTACTTTGCCAAAATCGTGCCAGCATATTGGTTCACAAAATCATTATAAAAATAAGTGATTTGAAAACACCCAGGCCATATAGAGCCGAAGAATACCGTTTCAGAATGAAACGATCTCACATTTGGACCGGTTCAAATTGAAACAAGTAAAATTTCGATTGATCGGTAGCCCGCATCGCTTCCTCTGGCTCTACATTCGCTCGTCGTGTACCACTCCGCCATCGAGCACCACCGTCTCGGGAGTCATTTGACCGAAACGTAATATCTGACCACCATATTGGTTGACGAACGTTTTGGCATCTCCCTTGCCGGAAAACGACGCTAGAGCTGGCCCCATCGAGCCGGCACGCTTGTTGCCAGTCACGTAAACCCCGATTTTGGCATCGAACTAGCGGTTTTGCGGTTTGATCCAGTCAGTCTTACCCATAGTCTTGGGTGTAAATGGCAACGACTCGCTTCTTTTGTTCCGGTTCCAGATAAATTGCGAATATCTCCACGGTGTCGCAGAAGAATTCCGGCGACCCCTGATCGTAATGAATCTGTGCCTTTGATCCCGGATAATCCAGCAGCAACATTCCATCCAGGGCGCAAAACGTATTCGCGGTGATTTCCTGGGGATTGGGCTTGACCTCCTCGCCGTAGCCCGCCAGCAGCAAAACGCCGATGATCAACACGGTTGCCAGGGATCTACCGCCACGCCCAGCGGCGCGACAATCCAGCGGTAGAATATAAACAACACCGCAGCAAGCTAAGTAATTATCCAAAAGTTATGGTGTATTTTGATCCGAACTGATCGAGGATCGATTGGAGTTCGGATTGGAGGTGATTGAAGCTGAGATAGGCCCTGAGTGGAAGCCATTGGTACTTGATTTTCCGCCAGAGGATTTCGATGAGGTTGAGTTCGGGGCTGTAGGGGGGCAGCCAATGCAAGGCGACGCCCTGTCGAAACCAGTCCAGGATGCGGGCTTGAAAAGCGCGGCTGATATGGATGGGGGCGTTGTCGAGGACGACCAACCGGAGTTTCTTGGCCTGGGCGGTTGGGGCGGCGAAGGCGTTCAAGGCGGCGATGACCGTGGCGGAGGTCACGGTGCCGGTCACGGTCCGAAAGTGGCTCTGGTTCGTGGGGCTGAGGAATCCCAAGACATTCAGGCGCGCGCTGGGGATGGCGAGGGTTTGACCCCGCGCTTGCCAGGCATACGGCACGACAGGCGTGAGGTTGAAACTGCTTTGATCGAAATAAAACAATTCGATCACCCCTCGGGCGTGGCCTTGTCGGAGTTGGTTCAAGCGGGTGTGGGCAGCGCGAAAGGCCGCCTCGTCGCGAAGGCTTTTGACCCGACGTCGGCACCGTTTCCAACCATAGGCTTTTTTTTGACGATCCGACGCACCGTCTGCCGGCTGGCCGGTTTCCCCGTCGCCTGGGCCAATCGGGCCTGCGCCTGTCGAAGCCGCCGAGGTTCTTCGTCCAGCCACTCACAGAGGCGTGCGGCCTCGTCCGGCGTGTAGATCGGCGGGCGTCCCGCACGCGGCTCATCGTACAAGCCCCGCAAACCCGCTCGCTCCCACCCGTCCAGCCACGCGCTGATCGTGTCCACACCCACCTCAAACAGCGCCGATAGCGCAATGCGCCCATACCCTCGATGCGCTAAATAGACCGCCTGCGCCCGTCGCCGAACCCGCCCGTTCGGCCCGTCCTTCCACGCCGCCCGCAGCGTTTCACACTCCGCTTCGCTTAACGGCTGGATTCGCTTCATCCTCTCGTCTCCTGACCTTTTTTCACCTTAAATATTACACGATTTCTTTTGGTAAACTACTTATATGGTATTGGGCACCTCGAAAAACCTTGTTATGAGAAAATAGGGTTGTTGATCCCCGCCAAGAGCCCGGATATCCGATGATCAAAGAAAGCCTGTTTGCCGCCCAGGAACGGGAAGCCAAATTGGATCGTCTGGGCGATGTGCTGCAAGTCATGGAGCAGCAGGTTGACTTCAAGGCGCTGGCGGCGGAGATGGACCGGGTAGCGCCACGACCCGGACGGGCACGTGGGGGGCGTCCACCGTTTCCCACCGAGTTGATGGTACGTGCCCTGGTTCTTCAGGATTTATATGGACTGAGTGACGAACAGATGGAATACCAAGTGCTGGATCGACTGAGCTTCCAGCGTTTCCTGGGCCTGCGGCACAGTAGTCAGATACCCGATCGCACCACATTCTGGACCTTCCGCGAGCGGTTGACGGTGGCGAAGGCGGGAGACGCGCTGTTTGAGGCGGTGCATCGTCAACTGGCCCAGCAGGGTTATATTGCTCGTGGTGGGCAGATGGTGGACGCCAGTCTGGTTCCCGTTCCTCGCCAGCACGTCACGGAAAAAGAACGGGAATTGCTGAAAGCGTCGGCGATGCCGGTGGACTGGAAGCCGGCCCAGCGCCGGCAGAAGGACATGGAGGCCACCTGGACGAAGAAGCACGGCAAATCCTACTTCGGTTACAAGGTCTCGGTCAGCGCCGACCGACGCTACAAGCTGATCCGCCAGGTCAAGGTCAGCACCGCTGCGGAGAACGACACCCTGCACCTGGAAGATGTCCTGGATCACGCGAATACCGGCCGTGATCTTTATGGCGACAAGGGCTATGTTGATGGTGAACGTGAGCGGCGCCTCAAGACCCAGGGTTGGCGAGTACACATCCAGCGCAAGGCAAAGAAAGGCAAACCGCTGTCCGCCTGCCAGGCGCGCCGCAACACCCGCATTGCCCGGGTTCGGGCGCGGGTCGAACACGTCTTCGCCGCTATGGAGCAGATGGGCGGAAAACTCCTACGATGTATCGGTCTGGATCGAGCGACCTTCCAACTCACGGGGAAGGCAGCGGTCTACAACCTACGTCGCCTGTGCATTCTCAAGGCATACGGTGTGGTCGCTTTCTAACGCCCAAGTGCGATCCCGGTACGACCGGGATGGTGATTTCGGGCGGGGATGAACCCTTCGGGCCGGGGCACAAACCAAAGATATTGTGAGGCTCACGCCTCAGGCACCTTGCTTTGCCCATTTTGCCGGCTTCATGTCCGGTTTTTCGAGGTGCCCTATTGGGTTAACAAAGAATGCAGCAAGCTATGGGGAATGGACCCATAGGGATTCAATACAGTGGCCGACCCTTGTATCCAGCAGGTGGGGTTTTCAAATCCCGTGCTGGTTTTGGTTTCGCAACCAATTTGAATGGCGTGGGATCAACCTCGAACACGCTGACTGCGACTTGATTGTTTCCGTGGATGTGGGCAATGAGTCGCTCGTGTTTTAGCAGCGGCACTTGGGCGGTAGAGCCCCCAAACTCGCCCATATTCGCCAGTACCACCGACTGGTACATGTGAAAGTGAAGTGCGGCGACCATGTTGTCGAAGGTTTGAACATCTTGATTGAGCGCAGCGACCAGAAAAATATCCGAGCGCTCCCGCAAGTCAGCAACCAGCGCCAGGTCCGTCGCGTCGTAGCAAATCGCTCCTGCCACGCGGGTCGGCGTACCTACACCAATCGGGAATTCGACCAACACTTGATGCGGTCGGTAACTTTTCACACCCATCTTTTCTTCAGGCTTCGTTAGGTGCTTCTTGCCCTGCCAAGCATACTGAAATGTTCTGCCGCCTGGGGTTTCTATCCGGATCAACCAAAGCGCCTAATTGATTGGGGTTAAATGTTTCGGTGAGTCAATGAAAGTCAAGCCTGCAAAAATTGTGGCCTTCACCTTGTCCGAAAGGACACGGAGATGGAAGACATGTTCGGGATGAACGGATAGTTCCGGAAATAAGATCAAGTCGACTAACGGCTCGATACGGTTATTCCTTTCATCTCTCGGATACTGCGCAGTAGCCCGTGTGCGCAGCTTCTGGTAGGTTAACCGGCATACCTCGGCAAGATGGCGGCGATGCTGCGCCATCAGCTTCTCGGTCCAGCGGCATGGCTCCTTGTCATTAAACTGATCCCGACGAGGGAGCATCGGTTGAACGACCGCGATGCGTATCGGTCTCTCGGCCAGTTCTCGATCTTCTTGCGTTTGCACGACATACATCGGCGCACCAGACCGCTCACCGTACAGAAGCCGTTGTTCGGCAATGCGGTCGTGAATCGCCTTCAGAAGTTCGACCCTGGTCTTTGCGCTGGCCAACTTGGCGGCGCTCGCACCCTTGATGTCGGTGCCAGGCCACCGTAGCAGCACCGATAGCAGGCTCGAAAGCCATGAGGAAACTGGCGCCGGTTCGTCCAGCAAGCCCCTTGCGGTGTTTAGCAATCCAAACCGTCGCTTGAACCAGGCAGCAAGCCACGGCATCCAAATCCATGCCAGACGCCTTTCGCCGACGGACCTTGTCGCGCGGCGCGGCCCGCCAGATTGACGCCCTCGGGACAGTGCCGCTGGCGTCGTGAACCTGCTGGGGGAGTAGCCATCACCGCCTTACCATGGCATCCGCAAGGCGGGCTAACCAAACTGACCGTCAATTCTTGGCTTAACGAGCATGGGAAAATAGGTGACGATAAAGATCGAAAACGCCGCGATCCATAAAATCTGGGAAGCCGCTACCCAGATGACATAGTGGCTTTCGGCGATCAACGGCGCTATCACTCTGACGGCAGCCCCGGCGATGAGAATAACCAGAGCAACGGTAACTGTCTTTGGGGGATTTTGCACGTTCCTTCCGGTATGGCCGAGCGTAACCCGCGCCATCATACTCAGGATGATGACACCGATGCCGCCAATGCTGAAAGCGTGAATTGCGACGATATTGGGCAAACTCAGGAAGACATTCAGTGCCAGTAAGAAAAAGCCAATATTAATCCATATAAAAGAGACAAATAGGCTCCACAATAGCGGCTTTTTCCAAATCCCCGTTGTATGCCAGCCAATTAGTCGGAAAGAGTTGGCGATAAAAAGACCGATCGAAGTCAAGGCGATCATCCATGAATTTCCAACCAATACCTCAGAAATCAAGAACGTGACATACAATACAATAATCACCAAATCCAGCCACTTCGAATTGAAAATCTTGACCGGGTAACCCACGCCAACTTCGATGAAAAATGGAATGACCCTTCTGCCCATGAAAAGAATCAGTCCAACAATCAAAAACAAACCGCCATAGATCCCAAAATAGGCGCCACGATCAACGAGATCGGCGGCTCCCAGATAAAAACAGCCATTGGCGACCGCCAATAAAATCAGATTGGCTATAATCCCTAGCTGTTTCCACTGTTTAGCCTTGACAATCGGATACATGATCGAACCGATCAGGCACAACGCGAACAGCAGATCAAAAAAACCGGCGACGAAAATCAGCGGCGTACCGAACAAAAACAGAATTCTTGGCAACACCCACAAAGTGAACAATCCCAACAAACCAAATCCGTAAAGGGTTTGTACCCCGGTCCAGTTCTTGATCGCCGTCAGCAGAAATCCGGCAATCACCGCCATCGCGAACCCATAAATCATTTCGTGAGCGTGCCACTGAAAAGTGGAAATTCGGGTGATCGGCAATGGCAGTTGCAAGACATAGACGCCCATCCAGAGCAGCATCGAAACGATGGCAAAAACCGCTGCGCCCAAGAAAAACGGCCGAAATCCTAGATTCCATAACGCCACTTTAGAAATTGCACTGGCCATCAGTGACTTGTCCCCTCGGATCGGGTGATTTTGTTGTAAACGTTGTACTTGCCCACCGGTTTGCGCATGGGTAGTCGCTTGACCTCTTTCAAAGTTTCCGCGTCGTAAATCACCAACGCCCCGTCGTCCTCCCAGATGGAAACCAGTGCGTATTTGCCGTCGCGGGTGAATTCGGTATGAGCGGCGGTCTTGCCCGGTTCGGGACGCAGGGTTTTAGCGATTTCGAGAGTACGCTTATCGAGCAACTGCATGGTGTCCTTGTCCTTGCTCATCATCGCGTCTACCCAGGCGTAAGGCGTGTTTTCGTGGCTGCGCATGAAGAACGCCGGGCCAGCGGTCTTGACCTCCTTGATGATCTTCCAGTCCTTCATATCGATCACGCTGACCATGCCTTCCTTGAGGTTGGGCGTGGCCATGACCGGCCGATCCTGATACGACCAGGAAATGCCGGAGCCAAGATGCGGCAGGCCGGGCAGCGGCAGGTCGGCGACCTTGCGCCGCACGTCCAGATTCACCACCTGGCCGCCGGGTATGGACTTATCGCTGCCATCGGCGGGTCGCACCGCGCCCAGCACGTAAGCGTAATCCTGGCTGAAGAAAAAATCGTCGAGAATGGCATCGAGCTGGGTCACGCGCGGCGTCCACATCCCCGGCGAGGCGAGCGCTTCACCCATCTTATAATCGTGAACGTAGCCCTTGAACACCGGCCCGGCCTTGGGGTCGTAGCTCAGTTCCCAGACTTCGGGAATATCCTTGAGCGCGGCTACGAAACTCTTGCGCGGCGCGGCGTCGTATACCGCCGACACCCGTGAACTCTTGCCAGCTTCGTTCACCACTGGAATGACCCGGCCGAGGCTCAAATCCGCCGCGTTTAACAGCACCAGGGTATGCGGCAGATAGTTCGCCGCCATGACCCACTGCCCATCGCTGGACACCGCAATGTTGCGGGTATTGATGCCGGCGCGGACTTCCGCCACCGTTTTCAGGTTGTAGATATCGAATTTGCTGACCCAGCCATCGCGAGAGGCGAAAAACACGTAGCGCCCGTCGGGTGTGAACTTTGGTCCGCCGTGCAGGGCAAAGCGGCTGGGGAAGCGGTGAATCGGCTCGAACTTGTCACCATCAAGAATGGTGACGTGGTGATCGCCCGCCTCCACCACCACGAACAGATTGAGCGGATCGGCGCTGAAAACCGGCTTGTCCGGCAGGCTGCCCGGTTTGACCGGTTCGACCCGCGAGGTGCGGATTTCCGCCTCGCCCCATTGCGGCACAACCGCCGGCGGGGTGTAGATAAAGTCCGCTAGCGCCTGAACCTCCTCCGGTTTGAGCTTGTCCTTGAAACCCAGCATTTGCGTCGCTGGCCGCCCGGACGCGATGACCGCCAGCGCCTCTGACTTCTTCAGCCGTTCCAGATTCTGCGGTAGCAACGCCGGCCCCATCCCGCCCAAACGGTCGGCGCCGTGGCAAGCCACGCAATGCTGCTGGTACAACGGCGCGGGGTCAGGCGCGGCGCTAGCCGAAATCCCCAGCGACATCAGGCAGGCGAACAACAGGCTTCTCTTCATGATGCGACGCTCCGGCGAGCGGTTCGATACGGGGTTACGGTCAGCCGCTCGCCGCCCGTTGCGATGCCGATTTCCTCGTCGTCCAGATAACAGGCGGGGTCTTCGGCCCACGGGATCGCCCGTGAGTTGCTCGGCGCGCACCCGGGTGTTGCCGCCGCAGATATCGAAGTATTGGCACTGGCCGCAGCGACCTTTCACTTGACGCGGCTTGGCTTTCAAACCCGCCATCAGTAGCTCGGAGGTATCCGGCCAGATTTCCGAAAATGGCCTCTCGCGAATATTGCCGAGGGTGTGATGCCACCACATGGTGTCGGGATGGACGTTGCCAAGGTTGTCAATGTTGGCGACGTTCACGCCGGAAGCGTTGCCGCCCCATTGCGCCAGCTTGGCGCGGATGTGCCCTGCCAATTCCGGAAATCGCTGGCGAACCCAGAACAGCAGATACACGCCGTCAGCATCGTTGTTGCCGGTCACGAATTCCTTGGGCCGGCCTTCGCGCACCAGCCGCCAGCAGGTTTCGAACAGCAAATCCATGGCTTGGCGGGTCGTCCAGTGGTGGGCATCGTCCTTGCGGTTGCGGTTGCCGCGACCGGCGTAGTTGAGATGGGAAAAATAGAATTTGTCGATCTGCTCCGTCTCCAGCAACTCCAGCAGGCGCGGCAGGTCGTGAGCGTTGTCCTCGGTCATGGTGTAACGAACGCCCACCTTGATACCGTACGCCCAACATAGGCGGATACCGTTCAGCGATGCGGCGAACGCCCCTGCTTGACGGCGGAAGCGGTCGTGAGTTTCGGCGATGCCATCCAGGCTAACGCCGACATAATCGAAACCGACTTCGGCGATGCGGGCGATGTTGGTTTTGTCGATCAACGTGCCGTTGGAAGACAAGGCGACGTAAAACCCCATGTCCTTGGCGCGGCGGGCGATGGCGTAAATGTCCGGGCACAGCAGCGGCTCACCGCCGGACAGGATCAACACGGGCACGCGAAAACGCTTGAGATCGTCCATGACCGCGAACACTTCATCGGTCGCCAGTTCGCCGGGGAAATCGGTATCGGCGGAAATCGAATAGCAATGCTTGCAGGCCAAGTTGCAGCGCCGTACCAGATTCCAGATCACCACCGGACCGGGTGGATTGCGCTTGGGCGCCAGCGGCGTGGGCCGGGCGATTTCCTGCATGAATTGGGTGATGCGGAACATGAGCGACCTCCTTCAACCATGCAGGCGCAAGCCGGTCTTTTTGAGAATCCGCGTGCTGTAGAGAATGTCGTGGGCACGGCAGGCATCACCCAAAATGCCGGCAATGCGGTCGGCCTTGGCGGTCACTTCGTCGCGGCTCGCGCCGTGCGTCATCGCGAACAGGTTATAGGGCCAATCCGGGCGGTGGCGCGGACGACGATAGCAATGAGTCACGAATTCCAGCGCCCCAATTTGCGCGCCGAGTTCGTCCACCGTCTCATCGGGAACATCCCAAACCGTCATGCCGTTGGCGGCGTAACCGATGCGGTAATGGTTCGGCACCACGCCGATGCGGCGGATCGCACCAGCAGCCAACAAGGCTTGCAGGCTGGCGATGATCGCTTCTGCATCGCTACCCAGTTGCGCGGCGAGGGCGTGATAGGGTCGCGGAGCCAATGGCAGACCGGCCTGCGTAGCGAGAATGAGCGGTCGCCATTCCGTCAGTTGTTCGGATGACAGGGACGATGCGGCTTTGCGTTCGGTGGATGGTTCGGAAGATTCCGCTCGACGTGCGCCCACCGCAAACCGCGCTTCGATGAAATACTCGCGTTCCTTGGGAAAGTTGAAGACCGGCAATCCGGTCGCCGCCGCGATGCGCTCGACTGTATCGTTCATGCCGACGGGTGTCTCGGTCGCCAGCACGAACCACATGTTGAAAGCATGGTTGCGCCGGTAGTTGTGCGCGACTTCCGGAAAGCCGTTGACGATAGACGCGATCCGGTCGAAATCCGCTTCTGGCGCTTGCAAAGCCGCTAGAGAAAAGGCGCCACCCAGCCGTTCGATCTGATACAGCGGCCCGAAGCGGGTAAGCGTGCCATCCGCCAGCAACTCCCGCAGAGCTTGCAGCACGGCGTCCTCACTCGATTTCAATCGCTCGGCTACCACCGCGAACGGCCGCTCGCACAGCGGGAAACCACCCTGCCATTCGTCGATCAGGCGGCGCTTCAACTCGTCCATGTTGCCGCCTCGAAGTGAGTCAAATGCTGCTGCCCCTCCTCCATTTTTTTCGGCAAGGTAACGCGCGGTCCGGACATTGCCAGCGGCAGGTAATACGCGCCTCGCTGCCGAAAACAGCGGGTGCTGAACAGCACGGCGTGAGGATAGATCGCCAATCCCCGATTGATCTGTATTTGTCCGACCCGTTCCAGCACTTGTTCGCGCTCGCGACCGTGCATCATGCAGAACAAGTTGTAAGGCCAGCGCGGCAAACGGCGCGGGCGGCGGTAGCAGAGATTGACGCCAGCCTCCATCGCCAGCGACCGGCCGACCGCGCTCACCTCCGCATCGGGAATGTCCCAAACCACCATCGCATTGGCCCTGTAGCCCAGCGCACGATGACGAACGATGACACCCAGCCGCTTGATCACGCCTTGTTCGAGCCAGTACCGCAGCCGCTCCAGAACCGTTCGCTCGGACAGGCCCAACTGCCGGGCCAGGAGATGATAAGGTCGGCTCAACCAGTGGCAGACCTGCCTGCAATGCCGCCAGCAGGCTTCGATCCATCTCATCGAGATCCACCGGATCAATCTCTTGCCTTCCAGGCATGAGCGAGAAGGTTGAGGCGAATGATCGGGTTCGTCCACCGTCGCGCAAATCGAAACCGAGATCGACGTGAAATGCTTCCAGCAACGGCAAATCGAGTACCGGCAATCGGGCGTGATGCTCGATTTCGGCCAACACCACGCGCAGGCGCGTCACCGTGGCGGCGGTCAGCACGAACCAGAGATTGAACTCGTGTTCGCGCTGATAATTGTGGTTGACTTCGAAATAGTCGTTGACCAGCCGTGCCACCGTTTCCAACCGCGCCGGCGGAACCGCCAGCGCGGCTAAGGTACTGACACCGAGCTTGCGAGCAGCGAATACTGCCCCTACCCGGCTGATTTTGCCCTCTTCCTGCAAGCGATGTAGCGCCGCTAACACCTCGGCTTCGCTCCATCCCAAGCGTTCGGCGATCACCCGAAAGGGATAAGTCGTCAGGGGAAAATCGCGCTGAAAGCGATTGAGCAATTCGAGATCGGCGGCATCCATCTCAGAACCCGATGCGATGGGCACGCGAGGTAAAGAAAATGCCGCTGGGACTTGCTGCCGGCAACTCGGCCAGCTTGGCAAAATTGGCGGTGTCGTAGACCACCACCCGATTGTCGTCGCGCGCGGAAACCCAGACCGCTTCGCCGCGCGGGGTAAATTCCAGGTGCAACACGGCCTTGCCCGGCTCCAAGGTTTGGATGATTCGGCCGGTCAGGGTGTCGATGACTTGCACGAAGCCGTTGTCCGGAAAGGCGAAGTTGACCCAGACTTGCCGGCCGTCGGGCCGGGCGACCACGAACACCGGTTGGCCGCGTACCGGGATGCGGGCGGTTTCTTTCCAGCTCAGCGTATCGGCCACCAGCACCTCGTGATGGCCGATGGCCGGCAGATAGACCTGATGCCCGGCAACCGCCCAGCCGCGCAGATGGGGCATCTTGTAGACCGGTAGTTTTTCCTCGCCTTGGCCGTAACTGGCGAGAATGCGCTGGGTGCCCTGCTGCGGCTGCCAGGTATCGAGCAGCGCGATGCCGTCCTCGCCGAACAATCCCGCCAAATAGTAACGGCCGTCCGGCGTCACCAATCCATCGTAAGGCGCTCGGCCGATGTTGTTGAACTTCTCGACCTTGGGCGATTTGGGATCGTGCAAGTCGGCGATCCAGATTTGATCGGCGTCGAACAGGGAATAGATGAAACGGCCGCCCGGCAGATCGGCGATGCCGACCACTTTCGACAGCTTGCCATCGCCATAGGTGGCGGGAATGTCGGCCACCAGCTCCAGCGTGTCGGCGGCGAACACCTTGAGGCCGCCCGGCTCGTAGTTGGCGACGGCGACCAATCGCCCGTCCTGGGAAATTGCTCCACCGATGCTGTTGCCACCCTGGACGATGCGTTTTTCCAGCGCGCCGCGCAGAATGTCCACCTTGCTCAAACCACCGTCGCGCCCGAACACGTAGGCGTAGCGCTGATCGCGGGAGAACACCACCGAGGCGTGGGACAGGTCGCCCAGGCCGTCCACCCGGCCGATGACGTTGTTGCCGCTGGTATCGACGATGAGGATACGTCCAGCTCCGCGTTCGATGATAACGCCGAGATCGCCCGGTGCCGCGCAACGCCGGCTCCCCGCCCCACGCCAGCAGCGATGACAGGGTCAAGCAACATCCACCATCCGAGCAATAACGTCCTCAGTATCGTCATTTGGGTTCCTCCGGAAAGCCGTGCAGCAGTTGCGCCACGATCCAGTCTGCCTCGGCTTCGCTCAAAAAGGGTTTCCAGGGCGGCATGGCGGTGCCGGGCCGACCTAGCAGAATGGTGTATTTCAAACCGGCGGGGGGTTTATCGCGCAGAGGCTTCGGGCAACAGCGACGGCCCCAAGCCACCGCGCAGGGTCAACCCGTGACAGGAACCGCAGTCCTGTCGCACCATGCGGATCAACTCCCGGCTACGTTCCAAGCGACGGCGCAAGCGGCTCGTCCGCCAGCACCGGCAAACTGCACAGAAAACCACTTACCAGCCAAATCAGCGGGCTGATTTGCTGGCCCCCAACAAAGAAAACACCCTCGCGAGTTGATCGCGCATCGAGGGGCGAACGCTTGAATGGCCATCGGCGAGGGCACATGGCAAATAGGCACTGCAAGATTGTTGTCGTTGGAATGAACCTGTCGCAGCAGACAGGGGATCGTGACCGATATCCAGCCCGCCGCCGCTCTCGACGAGCGACGGCCAGAGTGGTCTGATCTTATTTGGCCATTCCCAGAATCCAGGTGACCAAGGCATTGAGATCGGCATCGGGCACGGTCGGATTGGGCGGCATCGGGATTTGCCCCCACACGCCCACGCCGCCAGCCTTTACCTTAGCGACCAGCTTGGCGGGCGCGTCAGCCTGGCCCTTGTACTTGGCGGCCACATCCTGATAGGAAGGACCGAGCACTTTTTTATCGACCTGATGACAGGCCAGGCAGTTGTATTTCTTCGCCAGCTCCTCGCTGGCCTGTGCCGCTGGCGCGATCAGCAGAGCCAAAGCCAGCGCACTGAGATATTTGATACGCATGACAGTTCCCCTTTAGCTTAGTAAACGTCGTGTTGGGTGTTGTAGACGTTAAAGTGACCGGTCGGCGTGATGAGCTTGGGATCCTTGATGACCGTCTTCAGTTTCAAGGTCTTGTCGTCCACCACCACCAGCGCGGATTCTTTGTCCTTGGCGCTCCACACCGAGAACCAGATTTCGTCGCCAGCCTTGTTGAATTCCGGCTGCACCACGCGCTTGGCGCCCTCGCCCAGCCCGGACCACTCGGCAATCGGCAACACCTGGTAGGGCTTATCCAGATTCTCCAGATCGAACACCGCCACCGACTGGCTGATCTTCGGGTCTGGGTTCAGCGGGGTATCGACATACAGATGCTTGGATTTGGGATGCGTCTTGATGAACAGCGAGCCACCGCCTTGTCCCTTGAGCGTGCGCACCACGTTCCAAGCGTTATTTTTATGCTTCTCAGGATCGGTGCCGATTAGCGAGATCGACTCATCGCCTAAGTGACCGGTCGCCCACACTGGCCCGAACTTGGGATCGACGAAGTTGGCGCCGCGCCCCGGGTGTGGTGTCTTACCGACATCCACCAGCGCCGCCAGCTTGTCTTCCTTGGTGTCCACCACCGCGATCTTGTTGGAAGCGTTGGCGGCGACCAGGAAATAGCGCCCGCTGGCATCGAAGCCGCCGTCATGCAGGAAACGGGCACCATCGATGGTGGTGGTTTTCAGGTTGTTGAGGTCTTCGTAACTAACCATCATGATCTTGCCGGTTTCCTTGGCGTTGACCACGAACTCGGGATGGAAGTGAGAAGCGACGATGGAGGCCACGCGCGGTTCGGGGTGATACTCGCTGTCCACCGTCATGCCCCGGGTGGAGACGATCTTGAGCGGCTTCAAGGTGTCGCCTTCCATGATGACGTATTGCGGCGGCCAGTAAGAACCGGCAATCGCGTACTTGTCCTCGTAACCCTTGTACTTGGAGGTTTCCACCGAACGGGCCTCCAAGCCGATCTTGATTTCCGCCACGGTATCCGGCTTTTCCATCCAGAGATCGATCAGATTGATCTTGGCGTCGCGGCCAATGACGTACAGGTAGCGGCCCGAAGCGGACATGCGGGAGATGTGAACCGCGTAGCCAGTCGGGAGAATGCTGATAATTTTCTTGCTGTCGCCGTCGATCAGCGCGACTTGACCAGCATCGCGCAACGTCACCGACATAATGTTGTCGATGTTATAGTTGTTCATCTTTTTGGTGGGACGCTTATCCACCGGCACTACTACTTTCCAAGTGGCTTCCATGTCCTTGATGCCATATTCCGGCGGCAAGGGCGGTTCCTGTTGGATATAGCGCGCCATCAAGTCCACTTCCTGGTCGGTGAGTTCCCCAGAAGTCCCCCAGTTTGGCATCCCGGCGGGCGAGCCATACTTGATGAAGGTTTTGAGATATTCGGTACCGTTAGTCAGAGTCTTGTCCGTGGTTAGCGGCTTGCCGGTCGCCCCCTTGCGCAGCACGCCGTGGCAACCCGCGCAACGCTGGAAATAAATCTGTTTGCCTTTTTGGAACTCCGCTTCGGTCATCGACGGCGCTTTAGGGTTGATGCTCTGATGCATCTCCTCGCCGGCCAGGGGCGAACCGCCAGCTTGGTACTTAACCTCGGCGCCGCTATGGCCATCCTTGGCAGCTGGCTGGTCCGTAGCCAGAGGCAATACCGACGGTGAACGGTAGGACAGCCAAAGCGACAGTCACTTGTTTTATTTTTGGGCGGACGTATAGCATGTGCATCCCCTCTACAAGGCAACGGGTGGTAGCGTGACTTCGGTTATCGTTTGAACTGCTTAATGAAATACGACAACCGCCATTGCCGCGCCTTGATTTACATCAAATTCCCGAATAATTGCATCAAATAGAGTGTGGTAATACCCGGTCGTTAACCGAGCGCGAGGAACAGCACAGCAGGTGAGCAAACAAATCGATATCGGTCGGGTACTGGCCAACCTGCCGCTGTTTCAGCAGTTGCACGACGAGCGAGATCGCTAACCTAGCGGCGGGAACACGCGAGATTGGTCTGAGCAAAGGGCAGATTCTGTTTCAGAAGGGCTGCTGGCTGGACGGTTTCTACGTGACCGTGTACGGTCAGATCAAACTGGCGTTTTCCTCGCCGCAAGGCCACGAGAAGGTCGTCTCCATCGTTGGACCGGGGCAAAGCTTCGGTGAAGCGGTGATGTTCATGGAAACGTCCTGTCCGGTAATGGCTCAAGCGTTGGAGGATTCCCGCCTGTTATATATCGCCAAACAGAGCATCTTCACGGCCATCGGTCACGACAGCGCTTTCGCCCGCCGCATGTTGGCAGGATTGAGCATGCGCCTGCACAGTTTGATTCAGGATGTGGAGAACTACTCCCTGCGTTCTTCCACCCAGCGGGTAATCGGTTTTCTGCTGCAATTGGCCGGCACCGCTACTGACAGCCCAGTCGAGTTCGAGTTGCCAGCCAACAAACACGTCATCGCCTCGCGGTTGAATTTGACGCCGGAGACGCTATCGCGGATTTTGCACAGCTTAAGTGAATTTGGGCTGATTTCGGTCAGAGGTAAGCGCATCAGCGTGCTGAACGCAGCGCATTTGAGCCAGTTCGATGACTCTCCGCGCCTCCCGCCGTGCGCCAAGGATGCCTAAGCGATCCAACTATAGGCGAGCGAAGGCCTCCCGCAGGATTTCTTCCATGGTCTCACCCCAACGCTTGCGAGGTCGTTCTTGCCAGAAGCGCGCATTGGGCCGGCAATCAAACTTTTGCCGGTAAACCGCCAGAATCGCCACCACCGTAGCCAACCCGAACGCCAGTAGCGCGTTTGGGATGCCGGCGAACGGCAGCACCACTAGCGTCAAGAACACCAAGCCCACAATCCAGCCCCAAGGAATAAACAGGGAATAGCGGATATCGAACCGGTCGCCGTCACGGTCAACGACCACCGTCATTGGCCAATCGTCCTGCAACACATACGCTCTACGGCGCAATGCCAAGCGATTCTCCCGTTCGGCAACGACGCGAAACTCCTTGAGCAGCAACGCATTGCGCAATTTCTTCAAATTCGCCTCCCTGCCCCGCGCCACAACCCGCGTCATCCGTCCCAGATGTTGAATCGTCAGATCGGCCGCCATGCCTTATTCGCCCACTGCGATCACGACCTTGCCGGTCGACTTGCGCGCGACGACCTGTTCCAACGCATCCACCGCTCGTTCCAGCGGATAAATCGCTGAAATGTAAGGTCGAATGGCACCGGTCAGATACCAATCCATCAGAGTGCGGAAACTCGCGGTCATCACTTGCGGGTGATGTTCGGCGTAAGCCGGCCAGTTGAGGCCGATCACATCCACGTTCTTGACTAAGAGATGGTTAGCGGGAATCTGCGGGACGGTACCGCCCGCGAAACCGATCACCAAAATTCGCCCCTCGAAAGCAATGGCGCGCAAGGACGCCGCGAACAGTTCACCACCGACTGGATCGTAGATCACGTCGGCACCGCGTCCTCCGGTCAACTCCTTGATCCGTGAACGGACATCCTCGCGACGGGTATCGATCAAATAATCCGCGCCATGTTCATGGGCAACCGCCAATTTTTCCGGACTGCTGGCGGTGGCGATCACCGTCGCGCCCAGTTGTTTGCCAATGGCCACCGCCGTCAATCCCACCCCGCCGGACGCACCATGCACCACCAACGTCTCGCCGGCTTGCAACCGCGCCCGGTGCCACAAGGCGATATGGGATGTACCGAACACCACGGGAAACGCCGCGCCTTGCTCGTAGGGCATCGTCGCGGGCATCGGCACGCAACGATCGACGTTTGCCACCACCTGCTCGGCATAACCCCCGTGCGGGGTAATCGCGATGACTCGATCGCCGGCCCTGAAGTCGGTCACGCCCTCGCCGACGTCCAGAATATCGCCTGCCACCTCGAAGCCCGGACTGAACGGCGGCTCCGGTTGGGTTTGATATTGCCCGCGGGCGATCAGGCTATCAGCGAAATTGATCCCACAAGCCCGCACCCGTACCCGTACCTGACCTGACCTGGGACACGGCTCCGGCACGTCTTCCAACCGCAACGCGGCAAGACCACTCAACTCATGGCAAACGATGGCTTTCATCGAAGATCTCGACCCTATAAATCGGTTGCCAATACCCTAGATCAAACGATCCAGCCGATAAAGGCATTTAGATCCGCCTTTCCGGCACCGATTCCGTGGCGGCTTCCTTGTCGTGTTCGATCATGGCATAGGCAGAATGGTTGTGAATGGATTCAAAATTCTCCGATTCGACCGAATAAGCCGCCACGCGCTCGTCCCGGTTCAATCTAGCGGCAATATCGCGCACCATATCCTCGACAAACTTGGGGTTCTCGTAGGCGCGCTCCGTGACGTATTTTTCGTCCGGCCGCTTGAGCAATCCGTAGAGTTCGCAGGATGCTTCCTTCTCCACCAGGTCGATCAGATCCTCGATCCAGATGAACCCCCGCGTGCGAACGTTGACGGTGGCGTGCGAACGTTGGTTATGCGCGCCGTATTTGGAAATCTTTTTCGAGCAGGGGCAAAGGCTGGTCACCGGCACCACCACCTTGAGATTCATAGCCGGTCGGCCGGCGCGAATCTCGCCGATGAACGTCACCTCGTAATCCATCAGGCTCCGAACTCCGGAGATCGGCGCGGCCTTATCGACGAAGTAGGTGAAAGTCATCTCGATATGGCCGGCTTCCGCTTCCAACCGGTCGGCCATTTCGGTCAACATATCCTTGAAAGAATCGACCGAGATTTCGCGTCCAGGCACATTCAAGATCTCCACAAAGCGCGACATGTGGGTGCCCTTGAAGTTGTGCGGTAGGTTGACGTACATGTTGAATATGGCGATGGTATGCTGTTCGCCACCGCTGCGATCGCGAACCTTGACCGGATGGCGGATATCCTTGATCCCAACCTTATTGATCGCTAGCCGGCGGGTATCAACGCTGTTTTGCACATCGGGGATGGGAACCACCGTGGGGATGGCTACGGAACTCATCGTCAAAGGCTTCATGCAATCCTCTCAGCGGCACGCCCTGGCGCGCCCTCGTTCAATATCAAGACTTCACACCGCTCCAACCGGTCGCGGTGGCTGCAACCGCCACTCTTTTGATGATCGATCTGGCCGTTAATTCCCGAGCATATCACTCAGGTATCGACCTCGGATAGCGCGGAACCGCCAAACCCCCAATTCGCCAGTTGCCGAAGCACACCATCGGCATCCAACCCACATTCGGCCAACAGTTCGTCGCGCTCGCCCTGCTCCACGAAGCGATCCGGTAACCCGATATTGCGTACCACAACCTGAATGCCTCGCACCGCCAGACACTCGTTCACCGCGCTGCCAGCACCGCCGGCGACTGTGTTTTCCTCCAACGTCACCAACCAACGGTGTTCAGCGGCTAATTGGACCACCGCAATCTCGTCCAGTGGCTTGACGAATCGCATATTCACGACCGTGGCATCCAAGTGTTCCGCCACTGTCTCGGCGACCGAGACCATGTTGCCAAACGCTAATAGGGCCAGCTCCCGGCCACGGCGACGAATTTCCGCTTTGCCCACCGGCAGCGCCCGCATCTCCCGCACTGGTTTCACCCCGGTGCCCTTGCCGCGCGGATAGCGTACCGCTGCCGGCTGGTCCAACTGAAAACCGGTATACAGCATCTGCCGGCATTCGTTTTCGTCGGCCGGCGCCATCACCACCAGATTGGGGATGCAGCGGAGGAAGCTGTAATCGAAACTGCCAGCATGAGTCGGCCCATCCGGTCCCACCAGTCCGGCGCGGTCGATGGCGAATAGTACCGGCAGATTTTGTAAGGCGACATCGTGAACCAGCTGATCATAGGCGCGTTGTAGGAAGGTGGAATAGATCGCCACCACCGGTTTGAGGCCGTCGCAGGCTAAACCAGCGGCCAGTGTGACCGCATGCTGTTCGGCGATAGCCACATCGAAGTAGCGGTCCGGGAATCGCTCGGCAAACTCCACCAAGCCTGATCCTTCTCGCATCGCCGGGGTGATCCCGATCAACCGCTCATCCCGCTCCGCCATGTCGCACAGCCATTCGCCAAACACCTGGGTGTAGGTCGGCCCACCACTGGGTTTAGCCGGTTTCAGGCCACAGACAGGATCGAACGAGCCGACACCGTGATAGCCGACCGGTTCCTCTTCGGCCAATTTGTAGCCTTTACCCTTGCGGGTCACGACGTGCAGCAAACGCGGGCCTTTCAGCGCCCGCAGGTTACGCAACGTCGGCACCAGGGTCGAAAGGTCGTGGCCGTCCACCGGCCCAAAATAGTTAAAACCCAATTCCTCAAACAAGGTACCACCCGGCGCGAACATTCCCTTGACATGCTCCTCGGCGCGGCGGGCAACTTCCAGCATCGGCGGGACATGGCTCAATACCCGCTTGCCCCCTTCCCGCACGCTGGAGAAAAGCCGTCCGGACAGCAGCTTGGTCAAGTGCGCCGACAGTGCGCCCACGTTCGGGGAGATCGACATCTCGTTGTCGTTGAGTACCACTAGCAAGTCGCTTTTCAGATCACCCGCATGGTTAAGCGCCTCGAACGCCATGCCAGCGGTCATAGCGCCGTCGCCGATCACCGCCACGATTTTGCGGTCACTCCCGGCCCGCTCGGCGGCAATGGCCATCCCCAACGCGGCACTGAGCGAAGTGCTGGAATGACCGACCCCGAAGGTATCGTAATCGCTCTCGCAACGCTTGGGAAAACCCGCGACGCCACCTTTGCGACGCAGCGTGTCCATGTGGACACGCCGCCCGGTCAGAATTTTATGGGGGTAGGTTTGGTGGCCCACGTCCCAGACCAGACCGGTCCTCAGGGGTGTTGAAGACGTAGTGCAAGGCGATGGTTAATTCAACGGTACCGAGATTGGCGGCGAAATGGCCGCCAGTCCTTGCCACCGTTTGGATCAAATATTCGCGCAATTCGTGGGCCAGGATGGGCAAGCGCGGCTCCGGCAATTGGCGCAAATCCAAGGGCGTGTCAATCTGTTCCAGAAGAGGAAAGACGGTTCCGGTCGTCATCTCAGCGAGGTCTGTTCCGGCTAGCGATAGAATGAGAGGATGAATGATGGCTACCATGGGCTTACGAGCAACCGGCGCTGGCCGGCTTCAGTGAGCACGCTCGACGATGTAGTTGGCGATCCAGCACAAGGGCGCAGCCTCGGCTCCGAGTGGCTCCAGACTCGCCAGCGCTTCCTGACACAGCGAGCGCGCGTGTTCGCGGGCACCGTCCAATCCCAACAGCTCGGGGTAGGTCGGTTTGTTGAGCACCCGGTCGACCCCCGAGGTTTTACCCAGCGTAGTAGTGTCGCCAATGACGTCGAGGATGTCGTCCCGAATCTGAAAAGCCAGACCGATGCACTTTGCGTAGTGATCCAATCGCTCCAGGGTGGCGGGCTCCAACTCTGGCCGGCTGTACGCGCCCAACAACACGCTGGCGCGAATCAGGGCGCCGGTTTTGTGGATGTGCATGTTTTCCAGTTCGGCTAAGGTCAACTCCCGACCCACCGCCGCCAAGTCGATCGCCTGACCACCGACCATGCCACGGGAACCGGCAGCCTGCCCCAGCAGGCCCACCATTCGCAGGCGGATGGTAGGATCGGAAACCATCGTCGGATCTTGACCAAGCACCTGAAATGCTAACGCCTGTAAGGCATCGCCAGCCAAAGTTGCCAGCGCTTCGCCGAATGCCTTATGACAGGTGGGCTGGCCATGGCGAAGATCGTCGTTGTCCATCGCCGGCAGATCGTCGTGGATCAAGGAATAGGCGTGGATGAATTCCACTGCGCAAGCGGGGCCATCCAACAGCTCCAGCGCGACACCAACCGCGGCGCCGGCCGAGTAAACCAGCACCGGGCGGATGCGCTTGCCACCGCCCAACACCGCGTAGCGCATGGCCCGGTGCAAATCGCCAGGGTGGAGATCAGCAGCGGGCAGTCGCTGGTCAAGCGCCCGCCCGGCGCGAGCCCGATATTGCTGGATTGTTTCCTCAACCATGCCCATCAATCCGCCGGCTCACTGAATGGCAGGATTTCCGGTTCGCCATCCCGTTCAGTCAGTTGGGCCACTTTCTGCTCGGCAGCTTGCAGAGCATTCTGGCAAGTTCGCACCAGACTGACGCCACGCTCAAACCGCTGCAGCGATTCTTCCAGTGTCAGTTCGCCCTGTTCGAGTTGCCCGACCAGTCCTTCCAACTCTGCCAAGGCAGCTTCGAAGGGAATAGGGGAGGGATGCTTCTTGGCCGTCATTCCTGCCTTCCGATTAAGGTAAGTGCTTACGTTACCTTGCAGTTGGCAAACGGTCAATTTTGTGGCGATCACGGACGGTGAACGCGGTTGACTTTGGCCGATCAGTTATCCGGTCAGGATCAACGGCTGACACTCAGCGACTCGCGGTCGGTCTGAACTCCGCTCACACCGCCAGGTCGGGAGCCTAGTCGATGATCGTCGGTTCGACCGGTTTGATCGGCTTAGCAGCGCGAGTTTTTTGCGGTTTGGCTTCCGCCTCCACCACCTGGCTCAACGCCTGGACGTTCTGGCCAAGCAATTCCACCTGCTTGAATAAGTACTCGATATCGTCGCGACTGGGTACGCCCAATCGGCACAGGGCGCGTGCCACCCGTGCCTGGAAAACGTCCTCCAGCTTGTTCCAGGCTCCAGCTGCCTTGCCGTGGATTTCCTCAGCCCTGCCTTTGATCGCCTTGATCTCGTGCCGAATGGGTTCCTCACGTTCGACCGTTTTTCTCATTCGCGCATCCATCGCTTGGCCATCCTGAACCAGCGTCTCAAAGAACCTGCCGCCTTCCTCCTGGGCCTTGGCGTAGGCACCGAGCCCCGCCAGCCAGATTTGGCAAGCGATGTCTTTAATGCTACCGGCTGATGGGTCTTCTAGCAATTTGGTTTTCATGGCTGGGAGCACCTTCAAGCAATCCTGTAAGATTGGCTGGTATTTCCCGATTTTTGAATTTTCGCAGCCGGATCAGCGGCTGGCCATCCGGCTATTTTGTTGCAAGATACTAGCAAATCATTTCTTTCAAAACATTAGCCAATAAAATTAGAGTATGTTACCAAGATACGGGAATATCGTTTCGGGAACTGGCATGCGAACCGTTATCAGCGTTATTCCTCCGGTTCGTTCCGGCGGGTAAAATGGACGATGCGACGACGATCCTGCTTATTGGGACGAGCGAGAGGTTGGGGAAAGGCCAGATGTTGCAGGCGGCGCTGCTCGGCGAGTTGCTCGCGACACGAGCGGCTCTCGGCGGTCTCCTCGTACAGGAGCACCGCTTCCTTGGCCGGACCGCGCCGGTCGCTCAGCGCCCTAACCGCGACGATGTATTCATCCTGGCCGCACCGCACACCCAGAGTTTCACCGACTCGAACTGCATGAGCGGGTTTAGCGCGCTGGCCGCCGACATGGACCTTGCCACCGATGATCGCCTCGGCTGCCAGGGTGCGTGTCTTGAAAAAGCGCGCGGCCCACAACCACTTGTCGAGCCGAACCCGAATTTCCTCACCGGCGGCGCGGCGGTCGTCCGAACGGGTCACGAGGCTGGCACTTGTCTGAACGGCGTCAGGTCGAAAATCCTGCTATCGTTGCTGGCCGAGGCGTTGCTCCTCGTCGGGCAGCGTGATGTTGAGCTCCAAAATCTCGTAGCCACCCTCGCGATCCAGATGAACCTTGACCTGGCTTTGATCGATCGGGACGTACTTACGCACGACCTCCAGCAACTCTTTCTTGAGCGCCGGCAAATAATCGGGGCTGCTGCGGCGACTGCCTCGCTCGTGAGCTACGATGATTTGAAGTCTTTCCTTAGCCAGCGCCGCCGATTTACTAGGAGGCGAGCGAAAATAGTCAAACAGACCCATGGCTTATCCCCCGCCAAACAGGCGCTTCAAAAACCCCTTCTTCTGGATCTCCGTAAACCGGTGGGGCAAATCCTTCCCCAGGAATCGATCGACCAAATCTCCATACGCGGCACCGGCATCGCTGCTCTCTTCGAGAATCACCGGAACTCCAGCATTTGAAGACTGTAATACCGCCGGTGATTCGGGGATGACGCCCAGCAACGGGATGCCCAGAATTTCGAGAACGTCCTCCACGGTCAGCATGTCGCCGCGGTTGGCACGGTCGGGTGCGTAACGCGCCAATACCAAATGTTCTTTGACCGGAGGCTCGCCTTGCTCAGCCCGGCGCGACCGACTGGCGAGAATACCGAGGATCCGGTCAGAATCGCGCACCGAGGACACTTCCGGATTGGTGACCACCAATGCTTGGTCGGCATAATACAGCGCCATCAGCGCGCCTCGTTCAATGCCGGCCGGCGAATCGCAGACCACGTATTCAAAACTCTGTTTGAGTTCGTCCAAGATTCTTTCCACCCCTTCCTTGGTCAGGGCATCCTTGTCGCGGGTTTGCGAAGCCGGCAAAATGTAGAGATTCTCCACGCGCTTATCCCGAATCAGCGCTTGGTTCAAGTTAGCCTCATTGTTGATAACGTTGATAAAGTCGTACACAACCCGGCGCTCGCAACCCATGATCAAATCCAGGTTGCGCAATCCCACATCAAAATCGATCACCACAGTCCGGTAGCCGCGCTGGGCCAAACCGGTGGCGAAACTGGCGCTGGTCGTGGTCTTGCCCACGCCTCCCTTGCCGGAGGTCACGACGATGACGGTTGCCAAGCTGTTATCCTACCCTGTTAGGTTGATAATGACCGAACCGACCCCCTGGTTCGCAACACACGGTGGATCAACGAACCAAATGTTCGATGATCAGCCGTTCTTCCTTCAAGTGAATCTGCACTGCTCTATTACACTCGGATGGATCGAGTTGGTCGCTGAGTCGATAGCGGCCCGCGATCGATACCAGCTGCGCTTCAAGGCTCTGGCAGAAAATCCAGGCTTCGACATCCCCCTTGACCCCTGCCAAGGCGCGGCCGCGCAAGGCCCCGTAAACGTGGATATTGCCATCAGCCACCACATCGGCGCCATCGCTCACCGCGCCCAAGATTACCAAATCGCCGTCCGGCGCGTAGATTTCCTGGCCCGAACGCACCGGATGATTGATGATGCGGGTCCGTGGCGCCCCTGGGGCGGACGGCTCGGGTTTTTTGGCGGCGCCGCTAGCGCGGCTTTCCGGTAACACCGGAATTCCAGCCAGACGGGCGGCCGCTTGAAATTTTGGGCCACCGTTACGAATGCCGACCGGGATCATGCCGTGCCCGCGCAGCAGTTCGTACAACCCCCTAAGGTCCGCGCCATCCTTGGGCTCCGCCAAGCCCTCCAGATCGATCACTACCGGCGTGTTGTTGAAAAAGCTGGGAGCCTGCTTAATTTTTTCCGCCAGATATCGTTCGATCGCCGGTCGATCCAGCCGAAAAAGATGCAAGACGGTCAGAGTGAACAAACTGCCCTTGAGTTCGAAGGGCAGGAGGTCTTCGTTGGCGGCATGAGTGGATCGCAGCAGCATAACGGCGGGGAACACCTCGGACTGAACGCAGGTTTATCGGAGCTATTCTACACGGCAATCCTCGCTGGGGAACATGCGTGCGATACTCGTGGGAACCAGCGGACGGTATCGATTAGTGGTCATGACCGTGAGCGTGGACGTGTCCGTGAGCGAGTTCTTGCGCCGTCGCTTCCCGTACCTCCAGCACCTCGACAGCGAAATTGAGGTTTTTGCCGGCCATCGGATGATTGGCGTCCAGCACCACGCCCTCACCGTTCACTTCCACCACGGTAAAATTCAGCATGCCGTGTTCACCCTCGCCCTGCACCTGCATCCCGACCTGGATCTCTTCACCCGGCGGAAATTGCCCACGCGGCACCTCGAATACGGCCTCGGGGTTGTATTCGCCATAACCATCGGCGGGCGCCACCTTAATATTCGAGAGAAACCCGGCTTCGCTGCCTTCCAGCCCGACTTCCAGCCCGCGAATGATGTTGCCATAACCGTGCAGATAGGCGAACGGCTCGCGCCCGCGGCTGGAATCGAGTTCCAGACCGTGATCGTCAGTAAGGGTATAGTGGAGGGACACGACCCTGCCTTGCGTTGCTTTCATGAGCGCACCTGTTCGCTGAAATTTAGCGTCCTACTATAGACCATCCTGGAGGCATCCGCCGCAATCAGCGTCAATTCCGGCTAATTTCAATCAGTTTCGGACCCCTACCTCTGTAATCGCATTTTCTTCTATCCTTAGCGGATTAGCGGAAAAACCGTTCGTTCACCGAGGCCAACCAAGGGCAATTCATCGCCATGTACTTCCCCTCACGCATTCACTGGGCGCTTCCCCTGTTCCCGTTGCTGGTCGGGTTGCTGGGCTTGAGCGGTTGCACCACACCCACGACTGGAACCGGTGAGCAGAGTGCGGCCCGTCAGCGCATTCTCGCCACTGCTGAACGCTTGATCGGGACACCTTATGTGCTGGGCGGAGAATCGCCGGACGGTATGGATTGCAGCGGCCTGGTACAATACACCTACCATCAGGCCGATATTCGGGTACCGCGCACCGCAGCCGCCCAACTTCGAGCTGGACGCCCGCAACGCCATGTCCTGCCGGGCGATCTACTGTTTTTCCATGGCGGTGATGGATTAGTTTCCCACGTCGGAATTTACGCGGGCAAAGGCAAAATGATCCATGCCTCTTCCAGCACCCGCCGGGTGCTCAAAACCGATCTGAATCAGCGCTACTGGCAACAGCATCTGATCGGCGGCGCAACGTTCCTGGACGGCACTGACCCGCCGATGGTCGGCCCTCGGATCGGCAGTAGCGGTTTTTCCGGCTAGCTGAATTCCGCTACCCGCTCGCCGGCGCAGAAAATCGCCAGCGCACCAGGGCGCATCACCGTCCAGGACTCGTTATCGGTCAGTGGCCGGGTTGCAATCACGCTCACGATATCGTTGGGTGTCGTTTCCGCCTGGAAATCCACCATCATGTCGGCGTCCATCAAACGAGCCTTGCCGAACGGCGCCCGGCGCGTCAACCAGGACAATTGCGTGCCGCAATGGGCGTATAGATAAGTGGAATCACTCATCAGAAAATTGAAAACGCCGAGCGGGTTCAACTCCAACGCCAGCTCACGGATGCAGCGCCACAGGCTGGCGGGGCGAGGTGGGGCGGGAAATCGGTCGCGGATCCGCCCCAGCAGCCAACAGAAGGCATGTTCGCTGTCGGTGGTGCCGATGGAGCGATAATGGCCGAGCGGCAACCGCTTCACGCCGCGCAGTTGCCCGTTGTGAGCGAATACCCAATTGCGCCCCCACAACTCGCGGCTGAACGGGTGGGTATTCTCCAGGCAGATCCGACCCCGGTTGGCGCGGCGGATATGACTCACGACGATCAGACTCTTGATCGCATAACGCTGCACCAGCCGGGCGATTTCCGACTCGGCGCTGGGGTTAGGATCATGGAAAGTCCGGCAACCACGCCCTTCGTAAAAGGCGATGCCCCAACCGTCCCGGTGCGGCCCGGTTTTGCCACCGCGCTGCATCAGGCCGGTGAAGCTGAAGCAAATATCGGTGGGAATGTTGGCACTCATCCCAAGCAGCTCACACATCGCCGCCGTTCCCTACCGGTTCAACCCCAGCGTGGTCCGGGCGCCATGCCAGAGCCGAAGCTGGGCATCCCGCGCTCGCGGCGCAGGTAATCCAGAAACGGATTGCCGCGCAAT
This sequence comes from Candidatus Competibacter sp., assembly GCA_037045535.1. Taxonomy (GTDB): domain Bacteria; phylum Pseudomonadota; class Gammaproteobacteria; order Competibacterales; family Competibacteraceae; genus Competibacter_A. Next base: position 324,105 of record JBAOHI010000071.1, on the reverse strand, counting down.
TCCTCCTCCAGGGTGGTGACAGGACCATGGCCGCTGCACACGAGCAGATGGCCAGGCAGCGCCATCAGCCGCCGCAAGCTCTGCCACATCAGCTCGGGATCGCTGAGCGGAAAATCGGTGCGCCCGATGCTGCCGGCAAATAGCGTGTCACCGACGAAAACATACTTGTCGTCGTAAAAGCAGCCCTGGCCTGGCGTATGGCCCGGCGTGGACAAAAAGCGAAATCGCCACTCCCCCACCTCGACGGTATCGCCATCCTCGACATACTGGTCGATTCGTCCGCACGGCCGGTCGAACTCCGCCATGCCGAACAGAAGCGAACCCTGGTTCGGCAACATGTCGAACAGTTGCCGCTCCAGCACCGGAAGATAAGTAACGGCCCCGGGGAATTCTTGCTGCACGTCGGCCAAGCCGCCGGCATGATCGAAATGGGCGTGGGTCAACAAAATCGCCCGCAGATCCGGGCGGGGCTCCATCTTGACGAGCGCGTTCGCCAAATCCGGCCCTTCGCCGGTATCGACCACCGCGCAAGCGCCGGTAGCCGGGTCTTCGAGCAGATAAGCGTTAACCTGGAATGCGCCCAAGGTGATGCAGCGGACTTTCATGATGGATACTCGATGATATGGTCTTCCAATCGTCGCGCTCGCCGCTCTGGCACGGCCCAGCCGCGCACGCTCATGCCGGCACGGCCCGTCGAATCGGCATCGCCGGTCCGCAGCGGATGCCAATCCGGCAACGGTTTACCTTCCGCTCTCAGGCGATAGGCACAGGTCGGCGGCAACCAGTTCACTTGCCGGACCAGGCTGGGTGTCAACTGCACACAATCCGGTACCCAGCGGAAGCGTTCGGCGTAGCGTGTGCAGCGGGTAGTGGCAAGATTCAGCAGCTTGCAGGCGACGTTGGTGTGGAACAGTTCGCCTGTCTCTTCGTCCTCCAGTTTGTGCAGACAGCACTTGCCACACCCGTCGCACAACGCTTCCCACTCGGTCAAGGCCAGCTCAGCGAGGGGTTTAGTTTCCCAAAAAGGAGCAGCATTCATGGCGAAAGCGGGGAAAGAGCAAAATGAGGGATGCTGGACCGCATCCCGGAGCCGATCAGGTCGTGATGTATTCGCGCAGGACCTTCGCCTCGAAGGCGGTTTCTTCCAGCTTGGCCTTCACCAAGTCGCCGATGGAGACCACGCCCACCATTTTGCCATCCTCGACCACTGGCAGGTGGCGGAACCGTTTGACGGTCATAATGGCGAGCACCTCGCTAAGGGTATCGCCTGGCTTGCCGATGGTCATTGCGGTGGTCATCCAGTCCTTGACCAGCATGGTTTCGAAATCGCTCTCGCCTTCGGCGTACAGCCGTATCACGTCGCGTTCGGTTAGGATGCCGATCGGTTCGCCGCCGGGACCTTGCACCATCACCGAACCAACATGATGTTCGTTCATGGTCCGAATCGCCGACGCGACGGTGCTGGCCTCAGACACGACCACCGGCAGGCCCGCCTTGTTTTTCAAAATTTCCTTCAATTGCATCATGGATAGGTCCTCCTTAATCAGCTCATCAAAATGGGTGAACAATAATTATTTATCAAACTGGTCGGTTTTAGCTACACACGAAGTTCACAATTCGCGAATCATCCGGCAAGGATTGCCGACCGCAACTACTCGTGCCGGCAGGCTGCGTGTCACTACGCTACCGGCTCCGATCACCGTATCGGCGCCAATTTCGATGCCTGGACCGACGATGGCACCGCCGCCGACCCAGACGTTTTCTCCGATACGGATCGGCGCCGCCATTTCCAAACCGGTTCGCCGTTGCTCGGGATCGACGGGATGATAGGCCGTGTAGAGCTGCACGGTGGGGCCGAATTGACAGTACGCGCCGATCTCGACCCGATTGCAATCCAGCACCACGCAACCAAAGTTGAAATATGTCCCGCGTCCCACTCGGATATGGGTACCGTAGTCGCAATAGAATGGCGGTTCGATCCAGACTTCGTCACTCAAGTCGCCGATCAACTCTTGCAGGATGGCGCGGCGCGCGTCGGGAACGAGCGGGGACGAGGCGTTGAAGCGCGCGAGCAGCAGTCGTGCCCGCGTTCTCGCTTGAACCAGCTCCGGGTCCGAACTCCGATAGGGTTCATTGGCCAACATCTTTTCGTGCTCGGATCGGATCATGGGCATGCTCGCTCAACGAAAAATGAGCCAGCTCAAGTAAGCGAGCAACAAGACGATGATAGGCAGGACGACCACCATTCCCTTGCGTGCGCCGGTGACGAGTTGCGCGCCCTTGGCTTGGAGCTCCTCGGCACGATCTTGCAGGCGTTCGGCGCGTTCGGTTTGCTTCTGGACCAGCGCAAACTGCTCGCGTTGTAGTGCGAGCGATTCGGCTTGGCGTTCCAACTGCGTTTTTTGATTGTCGCGTATTTCTTCCAGAACGCGAATCAGTTGCTGCGAATCCTGGTCGTGCATGGGCATGGCAAAAGACCGTTTTGGTTGATCCCCAAATTCTTCAGGTCGGCAATACTCTTGCGATCACCATCTTAAGATAGTCGGTTTCGGGAATCGCTGGGGGAACCGGATGATCCGGCCCTTGCCGGCCTTGTTCCAATATCACCAGATTGCGGTCGAGATGCCGTGACCCTTGCAACAGGGTTTGTACCAGTACGTCGCGCGATAGCAATTGCGAGCAGGAGCAGGAAATCAGCAGTCCGTCGCGCTCCAACACTTGCATCGCCATCTCGTTGAGTCGCCGGTAGGCCAGCGCGCCTTCCTTGAAGTCCTTGCGACGCTTGATGAAGGCCGGCGGGTCCACAATTACGACATCGAAGCGCTCGCGGGCCTCGCGCAAACGCTTCAATACCTCGAAGGCGTCGCCTGCTTCGGTTCCGACCCGCTCGCCGACCCCATTCAATGTTGCGTTCGCCATGGCCTGCTCCAGCGCGGTCGCGGACGCATCCACGCACAGTACCTCCCGCGCACCGCGCGCCGCCGCCCGCACGCCCCAGGCGCCGACATAGCTGAACACGTCCAGCACCCGCCGACCTCGAACGTAGCGATCCAGTCGGGCACGATTGTCGCGCTGATCGTAGAACCAGCCGGTCTTTTGCCCAGTGCGCGGCGAGATCTGAAAGCGTAATCCGTCTTCCTCAACCGTCACGGTTTCCGGGACTTCGCCAACCGCATCGGCGACACATCGTTCCAATCCTTCCATTTCCCGCATCCGACTGTCGTTGCGCCACAGCACCGCCGTCGGTTTCAACACTTTTTGCAGGGCGGCGAGAATGTCGTCCTTCAATCGCTCCATGCCGGCAGTGGTGAGCTGCGCGACGCACAAGTCACCATAGCGATCCACGATCAAGCCCGGCAGACCGTCACCCTCACTATAGACCAAACGGTAGAATGACCGGTCGTACAACCGCTCGCGCAGGCTCAACGCGACGTTGAGGCGATGCACCAGCAATGATGGGCTGAGCGGATGATCCAAATCGCGGCTGACCAGCCGGGCGCACAGTAAGGCGTGCGGGTTGATGTAACCGGTGCCGAGCGTTTTACCGTTGCCGGCTTGAATCGCCACTGGCTGGCCGGGCTGGAAGTCGCGCAGCGGCGTCGCTTCGACATCGATTTCGTTACTGTAGACCCAAAGATGGCCGGCGCGCAGGCGGCGGTCTTCATCCTTGCGCAGGCGCAGGGGAGCGAAATGGGCGGGGGAAGTCGGGGATGTGGGCATGAGCGGAGAGGCGTGCGGTGACGAAGTAGGCAGCCAGTATAGTCAAACCCACAGATCGGCGAGTGAAAAAGTCACCGCCGCGATAGGGTGGGAAGCAGACCGGACCGTCTTTCCGGATGGCGCCAAGCCAACCATCCGTCTTTATGCGACTCGCAAGATTGCAAAGCGCGCATCAGAGTGACCCGTCTAGCGCGGAAACACCGTCACGGGCATAAAGCAAGGGTTTCAGCGCGCGATTTTTTCAAACATTAAACCGGAAATGCATCACATCGCCTTCCTGGACAATGTACTCCTTGCCCTCCAATCGCCACTTGCCTGCCTCACGGGCACCGGCCTCGCCGCTGTAGGCGATATAGTCGGCGTAAGCGATCACCTCGGCGCGGATGAACCCACGCTCGAAATCGGTATGGATCACTCCCGCTGCCTGGGGGGCGGTGGAACCCGCCCGAACGGTCCAAGCACGCACTTCCTTGGGACCGGCGGTAAAATAGGTGTCCAGCCCCAACAGCTTATAAGCGGCGTGAATGACCCGGTCCAGACCGGGTTCGGATAGCCCGTAGTCGGCTAAAAACTCGGCTTTATCGGTATCGTCCAGTTCGGCCAGCTCCGCTTCGATGGCCGCGCATACCGGCACCACGCCGGCACCCTCTTGTCCGGCGATTTCAGCAACCTGATCCAACAATGGATTCTTGGTGAAACCATCCTCGGCGACGTTGGCAACATACAGCACCGGCTTGCCCGTCAGTAGAAAGATATCCCGCAGTGATTCACGTTCTTCGGCGGCCAGCGCTAGTGTTCGCAGTGGCGCTCCCGTGTTCAGATGCGCCTGTACCCGTTCCAGTACCACCTTGCGCTCCAGTGCCTCCCGACCGCCGGCCTTGGCCGCTTTTTCAGCGCGCAGCAGCGCTTTTTCCACCGTCGCCAGATCCGCCAATGCTAACTCGGTATTGATGGTTTCGATATCGGCGCGTGGATTCACACCGCCGGAGACGTGAATCACGTCGTCATTCTCAAAGCAGCGCACCACATGAGCGATGGCGTCGGTTTCACGGATATGGGCGAGAAATTGATTACCCAACCCTTCACCCTTGGACGCTCCGGCCACCAGCCCGGCAATATCTACAAACTCGACCGTGGTCGGCACGATCTTCTGGGGCTTGACGATGGAGGCTAACGCCCCCAGTCGTGGGTCAGGCACCGGGACGACCCCGACATTGGGATCGATGGTGCAAAATGGATAGTTCTCGGCCTGAATCCCGGCTTTGGTCAAGGCGTTGAATAGAGTGGATTTGCCGACGTTCGGCAAACCGACGATACCGCATTGGATGCCCATGGGACTATTTCGATACTCGATTCGCGGAAGCGGCCAATAAAGTGGTTGGGGAGGATTCGACGCGCCGGCTGTGCAAGGTTTGGACAGCTTTGTCCCACTGGCCGGCGACGATGCGCGGCAGTTCGTGGAGCGCATCGAGAATGGCTTGTTCGATCAGCTCCCGCTCGGCGCGGGGTGTGCGACGCAGTACGTAATCTAAAACCTCGCGACTGTCACCGGGATGGCCGATGCCGAGTCGCAGGCGCGCGAAATCGTTACCGCCCAGTTGTCCGATTAAATCGCGCAATCCGTTGTGACCACCGGGACCGCCGCCGCGCTTTAGCCGAACCGTGCCCAGCGGCAAGTCCAATTCGTCATGAACCACCAGGATCTCGGGTAACGCAATCCGGTGAAACCGCGCCAGCGCCACGACCGCCTGACCGCTGCGGTTCATGAAGGTCATCGGCTTCAGCAACCAAACCTGATGATCCGCCAGCGCAATTCGGCAAATATCGCCATGATATTTCGGGTCCGGGCGGAAATGCCCGGCGTGCTGGCGGGCTAGCTCGTCCATCAGCCAAAAACCGGCGTTGTGGCGAGTGTCCGCATATTGCGGACCGGGATTGCCTAAGCCCACCACCAGCCGGAGCGACGGCGATCGTCCACTCCCCTCTTCCCGCGCGAGAGCGGCGTTGGGGACAAGGGGAGGCGAAGGCAAAGCCCGATTCCGTCTAGCTTCAGGCTCCCGGCGCAGCTGGAGTTGCGCCAGAGCCTTCGTCGCCGCCGTGAGCGTGGTGAATGCTGACCACGACCACATCCTGATCGGAGCCAGGAATAATCTTGTCGGCCAGTTCCACGCCGGTCGGCAGCGGAATCTGGGAGAGATGCAAAACCTCGCCCATACCCAGGTCGATCAAATCCACCTCGATGAATTCCGGTAGATCATTAGGCAAACAGGTGACCTCAATGTCGATCAGCGAGCGGCTGGCAACGCCGCCCTGTTGCTTGACGCCACGAGACGTTTCCTCGTTGACGAAATGCAGCGGTATGTGGACCCGCAGCTTGCGGTCGGCGCTGACCCGCAGAAAATCGAGGTGCAAAATGGTCGGCTTGAAGGGGTGGCGCTGCAAATCACGCAACACGACGCTTTCAGTGCGGTCGCCCAAGTTCAAGGTCAGGACGTGCGAATAGACTGCCTCGTTTTTCAACTGGTTGAGAATGTCGAGATGGCTCAAGACCAGTGGTTGCGGCTCCTGTCCGCCGCCGTACAGAATGGCCGGTACCTTGCCGGCGCGGCGCAGGCGGCGGCTCGCACCTTTCCCCAGATCGCCGCGCGGTTCGGCTTTGAGTTCAAACGTGACGCTCATTGCAAGTAACTCCATCAAATGAAAAAAACACGGCGAACTCGCGACCAAGAGCGCCGTTCATGGACAATCCCACCACTGATCGGGGCGGGATCGCCGACCTCTTACATAAACAGGGAGCTCACCGATTCTTCAAGGTGAATGCGGCGCATGGTTTCAGCCAACAATCCCCCTACACTGATCTGGCGGATGTTGGGACAGGCCGCCGATTCGGGGCGCAGCGGGATGGTATCGGTGACAACCAGTTCGTCCAGCGCGGACTTGCGGATGTTCTCGGCCGCAGCACCGGATAGCACGGCATGAGTACAGTAGGCCCGTACCGAGGCGGCACCCCGTTCCTTCAACGCTTTGGCAGCCAAACAGAGCGTGCCGGCAGTATCGACCATATCATCCACCACGATGCAGTGCTGGCCTTCCACATCACCGATGACGTGCATGACCTGCGCCTGGTTCGGCGCCGGCCGGCGTTTGTCGATGATCGCCAGCTCGGAATCGTCCAGCCGTTTGGCCAAGGCGCGGGCACGCACCACACCGCCCACATCGGGAGAAACCACCATCAAATCGCCAAGATTTTGAGCGCGGATGTCGCTGAGCACCATGGGGGTGGCGTAGATATTATCCACCGGCAAATCGAAAAATCCTTGAATCTGGTCGGCGTGCAGATCCACCGTCAGGACTCGATCCACACCGACGCTGGTGATCATATTGGCGACGACCTTGGCGGAAATCGGCACCCGCGCCGAGCGGGGTCGGCGATCTTGCCGGGAATAACCGAAATAGGGGATGACTGCCGTGACCCGCACCGCCGAGGAACGCCGCAGTGCATCGGCCATCACCAGCAACTCCATGATATTGTCGTTGGTGGGGAAACAGGTAGGTTGCACGATGAAGACATCCCTGCCGCGAACGTTTTCCATCAGCTCGACCATCACTTCGCCATCGCTGAAGCGACCGACCACCGCCTGACCCAACGGCAGTTCGAGATGAGCGACGATATCGCGGGCCAGCCGCGGATGAGCATTGCCCGCGAACACCATCATTCGACCTTCATACATGGCGCGTTTCCCCGCTGACGGTTTTGCTCTGGGAAGGTGGCTGGGCCGCCAGGATTCGAACCTGGGAATGCCGGAACCAAAATCCGGTGCCTTACCACTTGGCCACGGCCCAAAAAACTGGAAGCGCCTCAAGCAGAGGCGATGCGCTCTCGCTGCAATCGTTCGTGCAACGGCGAACCGTTACGCCCGCGGGCCAGGAATCCGGTCCAGTCCAGCGGCAACTGGTCCAATACCCGACTGGCGTCGGCTTCATCCTCGAAGGCGGCAAACACGCACGCACCCGTGCCGGTCAATCGCGCCCGGCCACGCCGCGCCAGCCACGCCGCCGCTGCAGCAACCTCGGGGTAACGGCGGTAGACCACCGCTTCACAATCATTGCCATCAGCGCCCATCATGAAGTCGGTCATTGTGACAGGAGTCGAGTTTCTTGTCAATTCAGAATCCTTGAAAACGACTCCAGTAGCGACGTGGCAGGCCGGCACCAATACCGCGAACCAAGGTTCGTCCAAATCGACGGGCGTCAACCGTTCGCCAACCCCTTCTGCCCAAGCGGCTCGACAGTGGACGAAAACGGGCACGTCAGCGCCTAGCCGCAAGCCCAGTTCGGCCAACTCGGCCGGCGTCAGGCTCGTTCGCCAGTAATGATTCAAAGCCACGAGCACGGTGGCCGCATCAGAACTGCCGCCGCCCAGACCGCCGCCCAGCGGCAACCGCTTGTCGATGCGAATGGTCGCGCCCGACCGACTACCGGTGGCTTGTTGCAGCAGGCGGGCCGCGCGCACGATCAGATCGGTTTCGGCTGGAACGCCGGTGACTTCGCCCACCCGCTGGATGACACCATCCCCGCGCGGGGCGAACCACAGCCAGTCACAACGATCCAGGAACTGAAACACGGTTTGCAGGAGATGATAGCCGTCCGGACGCCGGCCAACGATACGCAACATCCGGTTGAGCTTGGCCGGCGCGGGCCAGGCGTCGGTGTCGGGTGCTATGGCATCCATTGCTCAATGACCAACTTGACGCTTAGGTCTTGACGTCGGGCGACAATGCGTTCTGGTAGATCGAGGTTGAACACCGGGGTCGGAGCGTAAGCAGGATATTCGATTACCCAACCGTTTTGCTCCAGCCGAATCAGGCGGCCGTCGGCATCGATCTGCGGTGCGGCAGGACCGGGCGCTGGCAGGCCACGCACCCAATAGCGTAAACCACCGACCGGCAAGCGCACACCGAGGGCCTGTTCCAGCAACGTATCGGGGTCGGGGGCGGTCCAGCGCTGGCCGTCTTGCGTTTGCAGATTGACTTCCCGGCCATCGCTTTGGACCAACACCCGGCCTTGACCAAGCGGACCGATCAAGTCAATGCGGTATTCCGCGTTTTGTTGTACCCATTGGAAATGAGCGTGCCAGCCGTCCTGACCATTCACAACGCCGATACGGCCGGCGGTCTCCCAGCGGGCCAATCGCGTCAGCTCCTTCTGGCGGGCGGTCCAGGCCGGATTTTGGTCGACAGGCGTCGTGGGCAGCGGCGTGGTGCAGCTCGCCAGCAGCCCGGTCAGGACCAATACGGCGATCATCCAGCAAGGACGTTTGCTCCCCCTTTTCTGCAGGAAAAAGAGGTTCGGGGAAAACCGGCAGTGAAGTCGTCCGCGCATCGCCTACCAGCCAAATCGTTCCTGGAGCTGCCGCAACTGGCGGCTATCCGGCTGCTTGGCCGATGCTGTCCGCCAGATGCGTTTGGCTTCGTCATGCTGGCCGTTAACCCACAACACCTCGCTAAGGTGCGCGGCAATTTCGGCGTCGGTGTTGAGCCGATACGCCCGACGCAAGTATTCCAGCGCCTTAGCATAATCGCCCAGCCGATATTGTATCCAACCCATGCTATCGAGCACGGCGGCATCCTCGGGCAACAGCACCAAGGCTTGTTCGATATAGCCTAGTGCCTCCTGATAGCGGTTGGTACGGTCGGCCAAGGTATAACCGAGAGCGTTCAACGCCTGCCCGTTCTTGGGATCAATGACGAGAACGGCGCGCAAATCCTGCTCTAAGATATCCAGCCGATCCAGCCGTTCGGCCACCAGCGCTCGCGCGTAGAGCAGATCCTTGTCGTTGGGATGGAGCGTCAGCGCCCGATCGATAGCGTCGAACGCGTCCTGGTTGTGATCCGCCTCTCGCAGTGCCTCAGCCTCGGCTAAATAGAGGCTGATACCGTTTTGCGGGTTGTCGCGGCGCAGTGCATCGAAATGCCGGTTGACAGTGGCAACGGTCTCGGTCTTGGCCAAGACCACGCCCATCCGCATCTGGGCATTCAGGTAGCGATTCTCGCCCTCACCCTTAATTCGCCCGTACCACTCCGCGGCTTTCTTGTAAGCTCCTCGTTGTTCTTCGATCCGACCCATCTCGTAATAGGCATCCGCCAGCCGGACCTTACGCTTGATGAGATCCAGAAAATAGCTTTCAGCCAGATCGAACTGGCGGGTTTCCGCCGCCAGCAGGCCGAGAGCATACACGGACTCGGTATCTTGGGGGTTCTGATTGAGCAGGATCGCGAACTCGCGGCGGGCTTTATCCAGCTGGCCAGCGTTGATCAGCAAACGAGCGTAGCTCATCCGCAGGTTACGGTCGCGTGGCAACTTGGCCAGCGCTTGGGTCAGCGCGGCCAGCGCGGCCTCGTTGGAGCCCTGATCCAACAGCAGGCGGACCCGCAGTTGGTGGGCTGGAGCCAGTCTCGGATTTCGGGCCAGGGCCAAATCAATGCTGGCCAGCGCTTGGTCGCGATCGCCAGAAGCAGCCGCCAGCAAACCAAGATAATACTGGGCGAAGGCCGAGCTTGGATTGCGATCGCGGAACTGCCGCATCACCCGCAAGGCGGCCTGCTTGTCATCTACCTGCGCCAACAGCGAGGCGAGCGTGGCGTATCCTTGCTGCTTGTCCTTGGCGCTGGCGAGCCGTCGGACGGTTTCCAGGTATTCGGTCACCTCATCCACTTGACCATTGCGCAACAGAGCCAAGGCCAGGGCTTGTCGGGCTTGATCGCTGCCGGGGGCGAGCGTTTGCCAGCGCCGCGCCAGCTCCAGGGAGGCGGCATCATTCTTCATAAGCAAGGCGAGCATCGTAGCGCGTTCGGCAATCCGAGGATCTTGGGTAACCGCTGCCACCTTGCGGTAATTACTCAGTGCCACATCGAGCTGGTTGCGCTTGCCGGCCAGTTCCGCCGCTAGCACTTCGTACATCAGTTCAGCGCGCGGACTCGACTGCAATGGGGGCCGGATCAGAAACTCCGGTTCGGTCGGTGCCTGGGCATCCACCACTGTGGAGCAGCCGCTCAACAGCAGCAAGCTGCCAAAACTTAATATCTTGAAAAGTCTATTCATCGGCAAAATATATCTATCGTTCGGCTTTGACGGTCGGGAAAACCGACCTGCAACGAGACCGATGCCAAGTCGGTGGGCCAGCTTACCGGTAGCGGGATAACTCATCATACCGGCAAGGATAATTGTCAACATGATCATCAAGTAGAAATAAGACCTTGTCATCAGCCGGTTTTATCCCGCAGAATTTCATTATTTTTCTGACCAATTCCATCCATCTTATGCCTTTGCTGGCCCTTGGCCTCAACCATCGGACCGCACCCGTCGATGTCCGCGAACGGGTGGCGTTCTCGCCCGACCGGCTCGATACCGCCTTGCGGGATTTGCTCGACCACGGGGGCGCCCACGAAGCGGCGATCCTGTCCACCTGTAATCGTACCGAACTGTATTGCGGCCTGAAAGAAGGCGACGACGGCCGGGTGGTGGAATGGCTGGGCGATTATCACACGCTGCGGACGACAGATTTGCAACCTTATTTGTATCGGCACATCGAACAACGGGCAGTGCGCCACATTCTGCGGGTCGCCGCCGGGTTGGATTCGATGGTGCTGGGCGAACCGCAAATTCTCGGCCAAGTCAAGGCTGCTTACCAGGCCGCTAATAGCGCGGGCACCTTGGGTACGTTGCTAGAGCGGCTGTTTCAGCACACGTTCGCGGTGGCCAAGCAGGTGCGCACCGACACCCGCATCGGCGCCAGCCCGGTATCGGTGGCATTCGCAGCGGTTGGCTTGGCCAAACAGATTTTCGCCGATCTACCCAAGCGTGCTGCTTTGCTGATCGGTGCTGGCGACACCACCGAACTGGTCGCTCGCCACCTGCACGAAAACGGCGTTGGCCGACTGATCGTCGCCAATCGCACCCTGGAGCGCGCGCACGCACTGGCGGCGTCCCTCACCGGCTACGCCATCGCCCTGGATGAAATTCCCGTCCATCTGGGCGAGGCCGATATCGTTATTGCCGCCACCGCCAGTCCCGGCCTGATGCTGACGGCGGCGCAAGTCCGCACCTGCCTGAAACAGCGGCGCCGCCGGCCCATGCTCATGGTCGATCTGGCGGTGCCACGCGATATCGAGCCGGCGGTGGCGGAATTGGAAGACATTTACTTATACGCCGTGGACGATCTCAAAGACATCATTCAGGAAAATCTACGTTCCCGCCAAGCCGCCGCCGAACAGGCCGAGGAAATCATCGATAACCAAGTCGAACATTTCATGGCTTGGGTGCGTGCCCAAGACGGCGTCGCCAGCATTCACGCCTTGCGCCAGCGAGCCGAGGCGGTTCGCGACGAAGCAGTGGCGCGCGCTCTGCGGCAAATCGACCGAGGCAAGGATCCCGCCGAGGTATTGCGGATTCTGGCCAACACACTCACCAACAAGCTGATCCATCCGCCCTGCGCCGGCTTGCGCGAGGCCGCGCTCCAGGGAGACACCGAAATGCTCAACGCAATCAAAAGTCTGTACCGGCTAGACGGTAGAGGATCCTGTCGATGAATCCGTCGATGCTTGCCAAGCTGGAGCAGCTGGCAACCCGGCACGAGGAAGTGAGCGCCCTACTGGCCGAACCGGACATCATCAACGACAACGACCGTTTTCGCACTCTGTCGGTGGAGTACGCGCAACTGGAACCCGTAGTGGACAGCTTTCGGGCCTATCGCCGGGTGCTGGACGATCTGGCGTCCGCCCATGACATGGCTGGCGACAGCGATCCCGACCTGCGCGCCTTGGCTCAGGACGAACTACTGGAGGCCGAAACCCGCCGCACCGAGCAGGAGCGAGCCCTGCAAGTGCTGTTACTACCGCGCGACCCACACGATGCCGGCAACGTATTTCTGGAAATCCGTGCTGGAACGGGAGGCGACGAGGCGGCCTTGTTCGCCGGCGATCTGCTGCGCATGTATCTTCGATATGCCGAACTGCGTGGCTGGACGCTGGAACCGCTTAGCGAAAGCCCCGGCGAGCATGGCGGCTACAAGGAAGTCATTACCCGGATCATCGGCCAGGGAGCTTACTCCCGGCTGAAATTCGAATCGGGCGCGCATCGGGTGCAGCGGGTACCGGAGACCGAGGCGCAAGGTCGCATCCACACTTCGGCCGCGACGGTGGCAGTGTTGCCGGAACTGGCAGAGGTGGAACAGATCGAGATCAATCCCAATGACTTGCGCGTCGATACCTACCGTGCCTCCGGAGCGGGCGGGCAGCACGTCAACAAGACCGACTCAGCCATCCGCATCACCCATCTGCCCAGTGGTATCGTGGTGGAGTGCCAAGACGAGCGCTCGCAACATAAAAATCGGTCGCGGGCGATGTCGTTGTTGCAGGCCAAGCTGCTGGCGACGGAGCGGGAGAAACAGACCACGGCCCAAGCCCAAACCCGAAAATTGCTGGTCGGCAGCGGTGATCGTTCCGAACGCATCCGCACCTACAATTTCCCGCAGGGCCGGGTCACCGATCACCGCATCAATCTCACGCTCTACAGACTGACCGAAATCCTGGCCGGGAATCTCGACTCGATCATCGAACCGCTGATCAACGAGTATCAGGCCGACCAGTTGGCAGCGCTGGCCGAGTGAGCCCCGCGACCCTCGGCGAACTTCTGGTGGATGCGGCTGGCCGATTGACCACCGTCAGCGACACGCCCCGCTTGGACGCCGAAGTCTTGCTGGCGGCAGCGATCGACCGCCCTCGCAGCCATTTGTACGCATGGCCGGAACAGATTCCCGAACCGGCGCAGACCGCCCGATTTGCGGCTTGCCTGGAACGCCGACTGATGGGCGAACCCGTTGCCTATCTGCTCGGTTGGCGGGAATTCTGGTCGCTGGAACTAGGCGTGACCCCCGATACCTTGATCCCCCGCCCCGAAACCGAGTTATTGGTGGAGCTGGTGCTAGCACGCTTGCCAGCGGATCGGTCACTCGCTATCGCCGATCTTGGCACCGGTAGCGGTGCGATCGCCCTGGCCTTGGCGAAGGAGCGGCCACGCGCCCAAATCGTTGCCACCGACCGCAGTGCGGCGACATTAGCAGTAGCGCGGGACAATGCTATTCGGTTGCACATCGCCAACGTCGAATTCCGCGAAGGCGACTGGTGCACGCCGCTGGCTGGCGAGCACTTCGACCTGATCGTCTCCAATCCGCCGTATGTCGCCGCCACCGATTCCCGCTGGCGGGAGGGCGAGTTGCGCTTTGAGCCGTCCGGCGCGTTAGTGGCCGGCGAGGACGGCTTGGATGCCATTCGCGCCATCATCATCCAAACACCTGATTATCTTGCACCGGGAGGATGGCTGCTGCTGGAACACGGCTATGATCAAGGCGAAACAGTGCCAGCGTTGCTGCGGCGACAGGGTTTTACCGAGGTGACCGACCATCGAGATGCCGCCGGAGTAAGCCGGAGCAGTTGCGGGCGCTGGGCGGGTTGAAAACCGAGTCGCCGAGGTCTACGGTTGTAGGTAAGTCTTTCGTTACGATATTCCCCACGATTTAGCAGCCTTGCAGGAGGGCGTCATGCGCGCCGATGCCGAAGCGCTGTATAAACACCGCACGATTCAGTTCTGTCGGTTTCATCCCGAACCGGATCAGGTTTGCTCGGCAGCGACCTGGTTGCAGGGGGTCGCGGGCATTCAAGCTGTCCAAGTGCTATCGCCGCACGCCCTGGAAGTGGTCTACGATCTGCGACAAGTTACCTTGGAAGGGATCGAATCCGCTTTGAGTGAACTTGGCTATCATCTCGACAACACCCTGCTGTGCAAGCTGAAACGGGCATTGTTTTACTATACCGAAGAAACCCAACGGGAGAATCTGGCAATCACCTCGGAAGGCGAGATCGTTCAACGCGAAGTGTTCGTCAATCGCTATCAGCGCGTCGCCCACGGTTGCCGCGACCCGCAGCCGGAATATTGGCGGGAATATCAGTGAGGGTTGGAACGGTATCGCGTCAGCCAGCGCCGACTCACTCGCCCGCCGCCGGAGACTGAAACGGTAAAGACGCTCCATGTCCCGATTCCCCGAACCGAGCGCAACCAACGACTTCCTCGCCGCTCACGTCGCCCGCCTGCAAGCCAGCCTGCGCCACTGGACCGGGCGCGAACTGGTGGATGAAACCTTGCCGCTTTCCGAGCAGGCGCGGCGCCTGTTCGAGGCGCCTTTCGCCCTGTTGTCCCACGATGCCGCGCCCGATCCGGTGTTCACCTACGTCAATCGGACCGCGATGGCGCTTTGGGAAATGGACTGGACGGCAATGACCTGCTTGCCGTCGCGCCTTTCGGCCGAACCGATGGAACAGGCCGCCCGTGCCCGGTTCCTCGCGGACGTGGCAGCGCGCGGATTCGTCGATCGGTACGAGGGCGTGCGCATTGCCAAGAGCGGACGACGTTTCCAAATCCGCAATGCCCTGCTCTGGAACCTGCTGGACGAAACCGGCCAGTTCTGCGGTCAGGCCGCCATGTTTAGCGATTGGCAATTTTTGCTCTGAATTGCGGTATGCTCCTGCTCGATTTTCTTGCACGGAGACACCGCACATGCAACGCGTTCCGCTATCTGGACTGCTTTTCGGCGTCTTGGGATCACTGGCGTTGGCATCGTCTCAAGCCGAAGAAATCGGCAGCGTGGACACCGCGTTTCAATGGTTGGGGCCGAACCACAAAATCGTCATCGAGGCCTTCGACGATCCCAAGATCGACGGCGTAACCTGCTACGTCAGCCGTTCCCAAACTGGCGGCATCAAAGGCGGGTTGGGGCTGGCTGAGGACACGTCCGACGCCTCC
Source organism: Candidatus Competibacter sp. (assembly GCA_037045535.1). GTDB lineage: Bacteria > Pseudomonadota > Gammaproteobacteria > Competibacterales > Competibacteraceae > Competibacter_A. The sequence goes on along the minus strand of JBAOHI010000071.1, from coordinate 308,529 downwards.
ATCGCCTGTCGGCAGGTCGGACCGATCAACGTCAAGGAAAAATTCAAGGATGGCGAGGAAGCGTTCACCGAACGCCGTTCACTGGTATTCAAGAAACTGCGGGTGGTGCGGTTTCTCGACAAGTCGCGGAATACCCTCGTGTATCTGGTCTACAGCGACAAGCTGGTGGAAGGTTCGCCGAAGAACTCCGTTACGGCGGTGCCGATCATGCTCTGGGCCGGCACGCCGCCCAAGACGACACCGTAATTCAAAGCTACGGACTGTGACTGATCCACACCTCGACGTTGGCGGTTTGACCGACCTGGTCCAACACCGTGATCCGCGCCAAACCCTCGCCGTCCGGCGGCCAAAAGGCTTCCCGCCGCCACGATACCTCTCCGAGCGGCTGGCCGTTCACCAGCCAGCGCAACGGTTTGACGCCGCCTTTGGCGGATAGCGGCAACTCGGCCAGCACGCCGTCGCGACCGGACAGTTCCACCGTCGAGCCACCAACCGGAAACGTGATCCGAAGGGGCGGCGCGTTGACGGTTTCCGTCGAAGGCCGGGTCCGAAAATAGCGCAGCCGTTCGGGCAACCGATCACGGCCGACTTGCAGCACGCCGGGCGGCGGCGCGGCCGGCCGGCTCGCCGAGTCTGGCAACAAATCGAACACCCGGAACAGCAACGGCGCGGCGGTGTTGCGGCCGTAATGGCCGGGGCTGGGCGAACCGTCCGGCCGCCCAACCCAGACGCCTACCGTATAATCGGCGTCGAAACCCAGCGCCCAGGCATCGCGAAATCCGTAGGAGGTGCCGGTTTTGTACGCAATCGGGCGCGGTCGAGCCACGCTGGTCGGGGTCGGTACGTCTCCCGGCGTCGGTGCGGTACGCAGAATTTCGGTCAGATACCAGCAAGCCGTTTCCGTCAGTAACGATTGGCCTGGCCGTTCGGGGTCGGCGGATTCGAACCGCAACGGCGCAACCCAACCCCCGTTGGCGAAGCCGACGTATAGCGTCACCAACTCTTCCAGTGTCATTCCGACGCCGCCCAACACCAGCGGCAATCCTGGTTGGGGATGGGCCGTGCTCCAGTGCGGCGGCAAGCCGACCTCGCGCAAGCGCGCCGCCACCCGCGCCGGTCCGACCTGCTCTAGCACCGCGACCGCCGGAATGTTCAGCGATTGTTGCAGCGCTTCGCGCACCGTGAGTTGCCCGGCGTAGGTATTGCGAAAATTGGTCGGGCTGTAGCTGCCGAAACGGGTCGGTACGTCTTCGATCAAGGTTTCGGGATGAATCAACAGATCGTCGAAGCCGAATCCGTAAACCAGCGGCTTGAGCGTCGAGCCCGGCGAACGGATCGCTCGGATCATGTCCACTTGGCCGGCGCGTCGCGAGTCGAAAAAATCGCTGCCGCCGACGTAGGCGAGCACTTGACGGGTACGGTTCGCCACCACTAGCAACGCCACGCTGCTATTTGGCTCCAAGGCGGTCTGCTGTTGCCGGGCCAGCGTTTCCAAAGTCTGTTGCCAATCCCGGTCGATGAAGGTGTGGTGCAGCGTCGCGTCCGGCTGCGCCGCCCGGAGTCGGCCAGCGAGGTGCGGAGCCAGAAATGGCTGGTGATGACGCCGGGTCGGTAGCGGCTCCTGCCGAGCTTCGGCGACTTGTTGGTCGGTCAAAACGCCCAGCTGGCCCATGCGCAGCAACACCTTGTCGCGCGCCGCTCGTGCCCGTTCCGGAAAACGGTCTGGGCGCAACCGCGACGGCGCCTGGGGCAACACCACCAACAAAGCCGCTTCCGCCGCCGTCAACCGGCTCGGTTCCTTGCCGAACCAAGCCAGCGACGCCGCCCGCACGCCTTCCAGGTTGCCGCCGTAGGGCGCCAGGGTTAGGTAGAAGGCGAGGATTTCGTTCTTGTCGTAGCGCCGCTCCAATTGCAAGGCACGCAACATTTCGCCGATTTTGCCGACCAGATTGCGCGGATGCGGCTCCAGCAGTCGGGCGGTTTGCATGGTCAGGGTCGAAGCGCCTGATACCACTCGGCCATGCCACAGCCATTGGCCCAACGCTCGCGTGATCGCCAAGGGATCGAGACCGGGATGGGCGGCGAAGCGCTGGTCTTCGTAGGCCAGCAACATTTGCAGATAGAGCGGCTCCACCTCCTCCGGCCGCGCCGGCAGCCGCCATATCCCATCCGCTACGGTAAACCCCCGCAACAAGCGGTCGCGCCCGTCCAGCACCAGCACCGAGGTTCGGTAGGCCCGATCCAGCGGGGGCGGCAACTCATGGTCCAGCATGAGCAGGATGCAAACGACCAGCACCAGTGCCAATGCCAGTGCTATCGACCATCGGCCCCAACGTCGCCCCGGAGAGCACACGCACCCTCGGCCACCACGAAATCTACTCATGGCCGCTACCAGGCAACCCGCAATCGCTCCAATAAGCCGTCCAAAGCCGCGCCACAAGGCAAATTCACTTTCAGCGTCAGCTCGGCATCAGCACGAGTACGGCCGAGATTGAGCGCGGCGATAGGTTGGTTACGGGCGGCCGCTTGCTTGCAAAAACGATAGCCGGAAAGCACCGTCAAGGACGAACCCACCACCAGTAAAGCGTCGGCGTCGGCCAAGCGTTGGCAGGCCCGTTCGACACGCGGCTTGGGTACCGATTCGCCGAAAAAGACCACCGCCGGTTTCAATATGCCCCCACAATTCGGACAACCGGGGATTTGGAACGCACTGAAATCGAGGACTTCCAAGTCGGCATCCCCATCGGGACCGGCAACCGCTGCCAGCGTTGCGAAGTCGGGATTTGCTTCGACCAGCGAATGTTGGAACGCCGCGCGTGATCCCCGGTACCGGCAATTCAGGCAAACCACCGCATCGAGCCGGCCGTGCAGATCGATCACCCGCCGACTGCCGGCCTGCTGGTGTAATCCATCCACGTTCTGGGTGACCATTTGATGGATGAAACCAGCCGCTTCCAGCCGGGCCAGGGCGAGGTGGGCAGCGTTAGGCCGGGCACGAGCGAACGTCGGCCAGCCCAGCAGACTCCGCGCCCAATACCGCCGCCGGGTCTGCTCACTGCCGATGAACGCCTGATAGCGTATCGGTTGCCGATGCTTCCAGTTACCGTTGGCGTCCCGGTAATCGGGGATGCCGGAATCGGTGCTGCAACCGGCGCCGGTCAACACGAACAGGCGCGGATATCGCTCCACGAAATCCGCCAATGTATCCAGCGGATCGGAATAGGACGAATAGGGCGCCGCGTGGACTCTCCCGGTTGAGATCAGCGGGCATCCAGCCACAGTAACGCCACGGCATGCGCGGCGATACCCTCGCCGCGACCGATGTAACCCAGCCGTTCGGTAGTAGTGGCTTTGACATTGACTTGGTTCGGGACGATACCCAGATCAGCGGCGATGTGCTCCTGCATGGCGGGAATGTAAGGAGCCATGCGCGGCGCTTGGGCAATGAGGGTGATATCCACATTGCCGATCGCGAATCTTTGCTCTCCCAGCAAGGCGTTGACCCGCCTCAATAGAATTCGGCTGTCGATATCCTTGAATTCCGCGCTACTATCGGGAAAGTGCTGGCCGATATCGCCCAAGCCAGCCGCGCCCAGCAAGGCATCGCACAGCGCGTGCAGTAGCACATCGCCATCGGAGTGAGCGATCAGGCCGCGCGAGTGCGGAATACAAACACCGCCCAGCGTGATGAACTCGCCATCGCCGAAGGCGTGGACATCGAAACCGTGACCGATGCGCATGGAAATAGCCAAGTCCGTGGATCTAAGTGGCGGTAGAAACAGTATGGCGGGACAGAAAAAACTCCGCCAGCGCCAAATCTTCCGGGCAGGTGATTTTAATGTTGTCAGCCCGGCCTGCGACCAATCGGGGCGCGAAACCGGCTGCTTCCATCGCCGCCGCCTCATCCGTGACCAGCAACCCACGTTCCAGCGCCGCGCTCAAGGCATCATATAACATCCCTAGTCGGAACATCTGTGGGGTGAGCGCGTGCCAAAGCCGCGAACGGTCCACCGTTGTCACGACCCGTTCGGCTGAATCGGTTCGTTTCAGGGTATCCCGGACCGGCGACGCCAACAAACCGCCGACCGAGTCGCCAGCCAACTCGGCCAGCAACCGGTCGAGATCCGCCGTTGCCAAACAGGGCCGAGCCGCATCGTGAACCAGCACCCAATCGCTCGGCGCGATTCGTTCTTGCAACGCCTTCAATCCATTCAACACCGAATGACAGCGTTCCGCCCCACCGACCACCCGCAACAAGGGTTTGGTGGCGTTCAACGCGGTGGCAACTGTCGACCACCACTCATCCTCGGCGTCCACGGCAACGACCAGGCCGTCGATGCGGGGGTGAAACAGCAGGATCGCCAGAGTATGGGCGATAATTGGCCGACCGAGCAAGGGTAAGTATTGTTTGGGAATCGCTGAACCCATTCGCTTGCCAGCACCAGCGGCGGGAATCACGGCCCAGCAATGCAGGGTGTTCATGGTCGAGGCTTCAACGCGAAGCGCAGCATTTAGGGGTGGGAAGCTGTCGAGCCCGCCTTACCAGGCGGTACGGAGGGTGCCGAGTCAGTTCGGGTGCTTGATTTGGCGGTGGCAGTCGGTTTCGCGGGTCGGGCCGAACGAGCCAAGGCCGTCGATTTGGCCGGTGGCGCGAGAGATCGTGCGGCTGTTGACCGCGCCGGGTTGGGCGCATCCGACGAGTCGGTTTGCTGCGCGCTGTTGCGTTCCGTCGATTTCGGCGTGGGTTGCTCCAGAAACCGATAAAAGGTCTCGTCCCGCCGAATCATGCCCATCTCGGATCGCGCCCGTTCCTCAATGGCCATCAATCCGGTTTTCAGATCCTTGATGTCGGCTTCCAGCGCTCGGTTACGTTCATTCAGCGCCGCATTTTCTTCGGTTTGTGCCTGGACGGAAATGCGTAAGGCATAGGTTTGTCGAACACCGTCCTCATCGACCCAAAGCAAATACTGCGTCATCACCAACAAGGCGATCAGGGCCGCCACCAGAATCTGCATGGTTCACTGGATTGCAAGGATTGAGAAATGGAGTGTCACGGCTTCGTCGTCAGGCGAAGCGGGCACCTTCACCCTCATGCCGTCGCCGGCACGAGGGACGAAAGCGCGGCCTTCGGATCCCGCTTCAGCCCGCTTTCACCGCGAGTGGCGGGCAGGTCGAATGCGGTGGATTGCGATCAATCCCGAAAGACGTTAAACGCTTTCTTACCGGGATAGACGGCGGCGGAACCCAGCTCTTCCTCGATCACCAGCAGGCGGTTGTACTTGGCGATGCGGTCGGAGCGGCTGAGCGAGCCGGTCTTGATCTGGCTGGCGGCGGTGGCCACGGCTAGATCGGCGATGGTGGTATCCTCGGTCTCGCCGGAGCGGTGTGAGGAGATCGAGGTGTAACCGGCGTCGGCGGCCATCTTGATCGCCGCTAAAGTTTCGGTCAGAGTGCCAATCTGGTTGACCTTGATCAGGATCGAGTTGGCAATGCCCTGATCGATGCCGCGCTTGAGGATCGAGGTGTTGGTGACGAACAGATCATCGCCGACCAACTGGATTTTCTTGCCCAGAACCTTGGTCAGATACGCCCAGCCATCCCAGTCGCTCTCGTCCAGACCGTCTTCGATGGAGACGATAGGATAGCGGTTGACCCAATCCGCCAGCTTGTCGGCCATTTCGTTGGAGCTGAAGGATTTGCCTTCGGCTTCCAGCGTGTATTTACCGTTTTTGTAGAATTCGGAACTGGCGCAGTCCAGCGCGATGTAGAGATCCTTGCCGGGGGTGTAGCCGGCGCTTTTGATGGCTTCCATCACCACTTCCAGCGCCGCTTCGTTGGAGGATAGGTTGGGGGCGAAGCCGCCTTCATCGCCGACGGCCGTGTTCATGCCTTGCTTTTTCAGCACGGCTTTCAGCGCATGGAACACTTCCGCGCCCCAGCGCAGCGCTTCCCGGAAGCTCGGTGCGCCGACCGGCATGATCATGAATTCCTGCATGTCCACGCTGTTGTCGGCGTGGGCGCCGCCGTTGAGGATGTTCATCATCGGCACCGGCAGATGATAGGGGCCGGTGGGATTCAGATATTTGTACAGTGGCACGCCTTTCTCGGCGGCGGCGGCGTGGGCGGTAGCCATGGAAACGCCCAACAGAGCGTTGGCGCCCAGGCGGCTCTTGGTCGGGGTGCCATCCAGCTCAATCATCTTCTGATCGACAGCAGCCTGATTGTCGACCGCTTCCATGCCAACCACGGCATTGCGCAACTCGCTGTTAATGTTGGCAACCGCCTTCAGCACGCCCTTGCCCAGATAGCGGCTCTTGTCGCCATCGCGCAACTCCAACGCTTCGCGGCTACCGGTGGAGGCGCCGGAGGGAACACCGGCGGTACCTTTGGCGCCGGATTCTAGGATCACGTCCACGCCGACGGTCGGGTTGCCCCGTGAATCCATGATTTCACGTCCCTGAATGGATTTAATTTTTGACATTTACGAACTCCTCTGGGTGGCATCCGCGTGCTAGCGGATCGGTTATGGAATCAGTTCAGTTTCGGGAAAGCCCTGTTGCTTCACCAACGCATCCAACGCTTTGAGTGCAACCAGCAGCGATTTCATCCGACCCAGTGGCCAGGCGTTCGGACCATCGCTTAAAGCACGGTCGGGGTCAGGATGGGTTTCCATGAATAAACCCGAGACACCGGCCGCCACCGCCGCCCGGGCTAGCACCGGCACAAATTCGCGCTGGCCGCCGGAAGCGTTCCCCTGCCCGCCCGGCAACTGCACGGAATGGGTAGCGTCGAATACCACCGGGCAACCGGTGGCCCGCATCACCATCAAAGCGCGCATGTCGGATATCAGGTTATTGTAACCAAAAGATGCCCCGCGTTCGCAGACCATAATGTGGTCATTGCCAACGGCTCGCGCCTTGGCGACCACGTTACCCATGTCCCAAGGAGCGAGGAACTGGCCTTTCTTGATGTTGACCGGCCGGCCCTGGCGAGCGACGTTCTGGATGAAATCGGTCTGCCGGCACAGGAATGCGGGGGTTTGCAGCACGTCCACTACGGCGGCGACTTCGTGCAGCGGGGTGGACTCGTGCACATCGGTCAGCACGGGTACGCCGATTTGCGACTTGACCGTTTCCAGGATCTTCAAACCTTCCGCCAATCCGGGGCCGCGAAAGCTCTGGCCGGAGGAGCGGTTCGCCTTGTCGAACGAGGACTTATAGATGAACGGGATGCCGAGGTGCTCGGTGATGTCCTTCAATTGGCCGGCAGTCTCCAGCGCCAGTTGCTCGGACTCGATCACGCAGGGGCCAGCGATCAAAAACAGTGGCCGATCCAGCCCGATCTCGAAACCACACAGATTCATCATGCCGCGATGGCCTCTCCAAGCCGTTCCCGGCGCTGGCGGCGCGCGGCTTCCACGAAACCCCGGAACAGAGGATGGCCGGCCCGCGGCGTGGAGGTAAATTCGGGATGAAACTGGCAGCCGAGAAACCAGGGGTGGCCGGGCAACTCGATCATCTCCACCAGCCGGCCATCCAGCGAATGGCCGGAACAGACCAGGCCGGCGGCGCGCAGAGGTTCGCGGAAGCGGTTGTTAAATTCGTAGCGGTGGCGGTGGCGCTCCGTGACCACATCCTTGCCGTAGGTGGCGCGGGCCAGGCTGTCGGGCACCAGCCAGCAGGGTTGCGCACCCAATCGCATACTGCCACCCAAGTCACCGCCTTCTCGACGCTGTTGTAAAGCGCCATCCTCATCGGTCCATTCGGTGATCAGGGCGATAACCGGATGCGGGGTGTCCTTGCGGAATTCGGTGCTATGCGCTCCGGCCAAGCCGGCAACGTGCCGAGCGAACTCGATCACCGCCACCTGCATCCCCAGGCAGATACCGAGGTAGGGAATCCGGTGCTCGCGAGCATAGCGAACGGCAGCGATTTTGCCTTCGATCCCGCGCTTGCCGAAGCCGCCCGGCACCAGGATGGCGTCCATATTTTCCAAGCAGGCCACACCATCACGCTCGATCTGCTCGGAATCGATGTAGTGGATGTTGACCTGGGTCCGGGTATGGATGCCGCCGTGCAGCAGGGCTTCGTTCAGGGACTTGTAGGCGTCGGTCAAGTCCACATACTTGCCGACCATCGCGATATCGATCGCGTCGGCCGGACTTTCGATGGCCCGCACCACCCGCTCCCAGTCGGCCAAATTGGCCGGCGGCAGGTTTTCCAGATGCAGTTTACGGGCAACGATGTCGTCCACCCCCTGGGCATGCAGTAGCAGGGGAATGCGGTAGATCGTGTCAGCGTCTGGAACATTGATCACCGCCTTGGCCTCGACATTGGTAAACAAGGCGATCTTGCGGCGTTCCTCGGTGGGCACTTCCCGATCCGAGCGGCACAGCAGGATGTCAGGCTGGATGCCGATGGATCGCAGTTCCTTGACCGAATGCTGGGTCGGCTTGGTTTTCAACTCGCCGGAGGATTGGATGTAGGGTACCAAGGTCAGGTGGATGAACAGGCACAATTCACGGCCCAGTTCCACGCCCATTTGACGGATGGCCTCCAGAAAAGGCTGGGATTCGATATCGCCGACCGTGCCACCAATTTCGACCATTGCAATATCGGCCTCGCCGGCGCCCAGCCGAATGCAGCGTTTGATTTCATCGGTAATGTGCGGAATCACCTGCACGGTGCCACCGAGGTAGTCGCCGCGCCGTTCCTTGCGGATCACGTTTTCGTAGATGCGACCGGTAGTATAGTTATTGCGCCGGGTGGCGGTCATGCACACGAAGCGCTCGTAATAACCGAGATCAAGATCGGTTTCAGCGCCATCGCTAGTGACGAAGACCTCGCCGTGCTGAAAGGGGCTCATGGTGCCAGGGTCGACGTTGATGTAGGGGTCGAGCTTGATCAGGGTGACCTTGAGACCCCGAGCTTCCAGCACGGCGGCCAGCGAAGCGGCGGCGATGCCTTTACCCAGGGAAGACACCACGCCGCCGGTGATGAAAATGAATCGGGTCATGCCAGGATGGGGGATAGCCAAAGACGCTACAAGATACCAGACCCCGCCGCCGATGGCGACACGCCCGCAAGGTTTTTGCGGTCGTTCATCCCATGGAGCCCATCAAAGGAATTTCGACGATGGGCTTTTGGAAATTTTTCTCGGTCCGCTCATTCGGTTAATCCTCGTTGAACACGTTGAACACTTCACCTGACAACCGCCGCTATGAACCTTGCCCCACCCGATTCCCAGCTCATCGAACTCGCCGCCGCCATCAAGATTTGGGGACGACAATGGGGATTTCAGCAGATCGGCATTGCGGATATCAACCTGAGCGAGCATGAGCCGCGATTGATCGACTGGCTAGCGGCGGGCTTTCACGGCGAAATGGGCTACATGGCCCGACACGGCGTCAAGCGCAGCCGGCCGACGGAACTGGTCCCGGGGACGGTGCGGGTGATTTCGGCACGGATGGATTACTTGCCTCCCGAAACCGCCGCGCCGTGGAGGGTGTTGCATCGCCCAGAATTAGGCTATATCTCGCGCTACGCGCTGGGCCGGGATTATCACAAAGTCCTACGGCGTCGCCTGCAAGGGCTGGCCGAGCACATCGCCGCCGCTATCGGTCCGTTCGGTTACCGGGTGTTCACGGACAGCGCTCCAGTGCTGGAAAAGGCGCTGGCCGAAAAGGCCGGACTGGGCTGGATTGGTAAGCATAGCAACCTGCTCGACCGTCGAGCCGGATCCTGGTTTTTCCTGGGCGAAATTTACGTAGATTTGCCGCTACCGGCGGACGCGCCGACGACCGCCCATTGCGGGCGCTGCACCGCCTGTCTGGAAGTTTGTCCGACCCGCGCCATCGTCGCGCCCTATCAGGTGGATGCCCGTCGTTGTATTTCCTATCACACCATCGAACTGCACGGCTCGATTCCGCTGGAATTCCGCCGCGCGATCGGCAACCGCATCTACGGCTGCGACGATTGCCAATTGGTCTGTCCGTGGAACCGCTTCGCTCAACCGACGGTGGAACCCGATTTTCGTGCTCGGCACGGATTGGACGCGCCTGACCTGATTGCGCTATTCGGCTGGGACGAAGCAGAGTTTCTACGTTGCACCGAGGGCAGCGCCGTGCGTCGAATCGGCTACGAACGCTGGTTGCGCAACATCGCCGTCGCCTTGGGCAACGCACCGCGCTCACCCAAGACAGTCGCCGCTTTGCAGGACCGCTCAACGTATCCATCGGAACTGGTGCGGGAACACGTTGTCTGGGCATTGAACGCGCAGGCAAGCCTGTCGACGGATGCAGCCGATGGCGGCATCGCGCATTCCGGCCCCGGTCTCACCGAAGCCACCCGTTCTTCATGATAGTGCGGTGGATTCTTTCCACCTAAAGCCAGCGGCTTCGTACAGCGTTCTCAGTTTCTTAAAAAAGGTCGGAGCTGCCCAAACAGCGGCTCCTTCGTTAAGCTTGTCAAATTCCATGTCGCGGGGAGAGAGTACCCGATGAGAACCCGATTCAGTTTGCTGCTATCGCTGTCGCTTCGCTGCGCTGTCGCTGTTGGGATTCACGCCCACCCACGCCGGCAATGGTTGGAGCGATGTCGCCTATCCTTTGGCGGGGCCGCCTGAAGTCATTGGCTCTTTCAACGCCGGCTGCATCGTCGGCGCCACGGCGCTTCCATTAGTTGGGGACGGCTATCAGGTGATGCGCTCCAGTCGTAACCGCTATTACGGTCATCCGATCTTGGTCCGGTTTCTGGAGCGATTGAGCCGGCAAGCGGTGGCGCGCGGCAATCGATTATTGATCGGCGACTTAGGACAACCGCGTGGCGGTCCGATGCCGAACGGCCATCGCAGCCATCAGAGCGGGCTCGATGTCGATATCTGGTTCCTGCAACAATCGCGCGATCGGGTATTGCCACGTCCGGAGACTGAACGGCTTGGAGCGCCGTCGATGATCCGGGCCACGGCCGGCACATTGAATGACGCGAATTGGTCGTCGCACTATCGGGATACGTTGCGGCAGGCGGCACTATCACCCGAAGTGGATCGCATTTTCGTCAATGCCATCATCAAGCAGGCATTGTGCGACAGCGAAACCGACCGGCGCTGGCTGAACAAGGTACGGCCTTGGTGGGGGCACGACGCGCATTTTCATGTCCGGCTGGCTTGTCCACCCGATTCCGCCCAGTGCCAGCCGCAGAAACCGGTTCCGCTTGGCGACGGCTGTGACGCCGATCTGGACAACTGGGTGCGGGATATCGTGCAAGCCGCGCGCAATCCCAAGCCGTACAAGAAACCGAAACCGCCATCGACCGACAATCTGCCCGCCGCCTGTTATTCGATACTGAACAACCAGACGGCATGGGGCCAATAGCGTTCAATCCGATGAATTCGGCGGCTTCGTTTCCAGTTTCAGCGCCGCCGAATTGATACAATAGCGCAAGCCGGTCGGCCGCGGACCGTCGTCGAATACGTGGCCCAGATGCGCCCCGCAATCCGCGCACAACACCTCGGTGCGGCGCATGAACCCGCTCCGATCCTCGGCGGTGGCCACGCTCTCGGCCTTCGCCGGTTCCCAAAAACTTGGCCAACCGGTGCCTGAATCGAATTTGGTCGTAGCATCGAACAACGGACTGCCGCAACAGGCGCAGCGGTAAACTCCCGGATCGTGGCAATCGTGATACTCACCGGTAAAGGCTCGTTCAGTGCCTTTCTGGCGGCACACGGCATATTGCTCTGGGGTCAATTGCGAGCGCCATTCGACATCGCTCTTGCTGATCTTGTAACTCATCGTCGTTCCTCGCGGGTGGCCATTCCGTTTTCATAGACCGCTGCCGTTCGAATTGGTGTCAGTCCGCCTCCCTCGCAACGGGACGAATAGATCGATCTTCCTGCATCCCACCGATGAGCCGACGTTTCTCCAGCGCCTCCCAAACGTGCTCGGCCAAACCGACACCGACCTCGTTGAAGGCCAAGAAGGTCATGTCGGCACCGGCCTCTCTCAAGGACTGCTCCTCCTCGGGATAGCTGCTGATCGCACCGATCAAGCCCTGAAAGCCATGTCGCCGCAGTTGGGTCGTGGCGATGCGCTTGGCTTCCGGGTCTGGCATGGCCAAAATCACTGCCTTGATCCCATCCAAATGCAGGCGATGCCAGAAACCGGGATCCTCGGCATCGGCGTACACCACCCGCCGCCCTTCGTGGATGTGCTGCTCTACCTTGACCAGGTCCGAATCGATACCGGACACCATGAAGACCTTGTGCGCTTCCGGTATGTTCTGCCGCTTTTTCAGGAAATCATAGGCGGCAGCGCCCGCGTGGCCCATGCCGATAATCAGAATCTGAGTGCTGCCCAGCGATACCGGCTGCTCGTCGGGATGGTGTTCGGATCGTTCAAAGCGTGCCAACCAAGTTTCCAGCCGCTCGTACAAACCGTGGGCGAATCGGTTCAACGGCGCGGCGGCCACGAACGACAATGCCACGGCCAAGGCCAGCAACACCAACCAATCCGCTTGCAGTTGGCCGCTACCGACTAGGAATTTCACGACGATCAAGGCGAACTCGCTATAACTGGCCAACGCCAGCGCAGTTAGAAATGCGGTTCGAGCGCGCAATCGGAATTTGACCAAGATCAGGAAAAACAACGCTGCCTTGTACGGCAACAGCGACACCAACAACAGCGCCCAGCCCAGCGATTCCAGGCTCGGCCAGCCCATCAACCCGATTTGCAGGAAAAAACCGACCAGCAACACCTCCTTGAGCGACCACAAAGACCGGGACAGTTCCATGGCTCGGGGATGGCCCGCCAGTAAGGCCCCCAGCAGTAAGGCCCCCAGCTCCGAACTCAACCCGAGATGTTCGAAGCCTAAACCGCCAACCACCAGCGCCAGCGCCAGTCCATATAGGACTAACAACTCGTCGTGGCCACTCCATTCCAGAACTTTCGCGACCAACGGCCGCAGGAGTGGTAACCCTAAAACCAACAACACCCAAGGAGTCGGCGTTGCCGCACCTGCCAGCGCCATCAAGGCCAACGCCGCCAAATCCTGAATGACCAGGATGCCAATCGCCAGCCGACCGTGAAAAGCCCGCAGTTCGACCTTATCCTCCAACACCTTGGCCGCCAACACCGTACTGGAAAAACCCAGCGTGGCGGCCAGCAACAGCGACTGCCCGACTGGCAGCGTCGCAATCGCCCACAGCCCCGAGCCGAGCACCGCTGCGCTCACTATCAGATGTAAACCGCTAGCGCCCCAGACCTCCGGACGAATCAAGCTTTTCAGTCTTAGCTTGAGGCCGACGCCGAACAGCAACAGCAGCACGCCGGCATGGGCGACTTGATCAAGCAGTTCGCTGCTCTGCGCCCCCAAACCATTGAGCGCGAAGCCGGTCGCCAGATAGCCGACCAGCGCCGGCAATCCCAGATGACGGGCTAACAGACCCAACAGAAACGCAAGTGCGAGCCAAAGCGGGTCCATGAGTCAGGGGAACTTCCTGCTGAAAATTAAGGGGCGGATTTCAGTCGTGACGGCGACGCTGGACGAGCAACAAACCATCGAGCAATGCCGTGGACGAACCGAATCCTTAGGGATTTGCTAAGCGCGCTTGAGCAATCGCACCACATACAGCAGAACCACGGCTCCCACCGTGGCGGTGATCAGGCTGCCGATCAGGCCAACGGCGGCGAGACCAACCAACCGGAACAGAAAACCGCCGACAAACGCGCCGATCACTCCAATCACCAGATCCCCCACTAACCCCATGCTGCCTCCGCGCATGAATTGGGTAGCGATCCAGCCCGCGATCAAACCAACCAGCAAAAATATAATCAGATCCAAGGTCTTCCTCCCACGCGCCGTTGCAAACACAGATTCGATCATACCGAAAACCGGCTTTAGGTGGGAGTCGGCCAATCCACGGTTAGGAAAATGAACGACACAAAATGAGTTTTAAACGGCTTTTATCCAAGGCTTTCCGTCGGATTCTTTTTCCGAAGGGAAGGTGATGTTCACGCAGGCGCTGAATCACCTCACCGCTTTCAATCCTCCAACAGCTTGCCGGCTCGGCGATAGCTCAGCAGCTCCCGCCCCGCCACCTTGCAGAACTTCTGCCCCGGTCGGGCCAAACGCTCGGTCATGCGGGCGAACAACACACCGGCGGTAGTGCTCCGAATCGGTGTCCGCGCCGCGCCGATGGGCTCACCCAGCGGGTCTACCAGTTCCGCTACCACTTCGCCGGTTGCGACGCATTCACCCAACCGTTTGCGATACACCAATACTCCAGCGGCAGGCGCGGTCAGCACATCCACGCCATCCAAGGGGGTCGGCTCGCAGCGCAATTCCGGTAGCGGCCCTGGTTCGCCGGCGATAATGCCGCGCCGTTGCAAGAAATCGCAGCAAGGCCATTGCATCGGTTGCGGCATGATCATCGCTCACATCCGCCTGACCGCGTAATTCCACCGTGGTCGCAAAGCAGGCCAGCGGCACGGGTCCTTCTCCCGCCAGGGATTCGCGAAGCTTCCACCAAGGACCGGCACACGCTTCGTCGAACGGATGGCCGCCCGGTTCTTCCTCCAGCAAAATCGCCGCCGTACCCAGTTCCGCCCCCAACACCTCCGCCTCGGCGCGCTGCCAGCGGGAAGCATACAGATGCAGCAACGCTTCCCCGTCACAATGCAAATCGAAAACGTAATCGGCATCGACGGCCAAACCCAGCAGCACGAGCTTAAGCGCGTCGGATTCCCGCATTGCCTCCTGCACCGCTAAAACGGCACGCAGCGTCTCGCGAATCAACGCCACATTGGCGATCGGATCGGCACTCAAACGACCGCGTAACAACTCTAGCGCCGGCGTCGCCAAGTCGGGAAAACCGCGATTGAAATTCCCGGTACCCTCGAAATCAAAGCGCCCCAGCAGCCGTCCGTTGAGGTGTTGATCCAAACCGATCGGATTAGCGACCGGCACGATCACCACCTCACCGACGATCCGCCCTTCCGCTTGAGCCTGTTCCAAGTCGCGCAGCAGATGCTGCGCGACCAGTAAGCCTGGAATTTCATCAGCATGGATGGCGGCTTGGAAATACGCTTTCGGGCGGGCGCCGGGAGTTCCGTAACGATGGACCCACAATGCTCGCTTCGTACCGGGCGCGGGCGATAACAATTCGATGGGGATTGTGGTAGCGGACATTCGGTATTCTCGGTCAGGCATTGGTTACTTGAAAAATCCAAGCTCTCTCGCCAGCAGTGCTTCAAACTCGGCGGCCGGCAGTGGCGGTGCGAACAGATAACCTTGCCCGTGCTGGCAGCCGAGGGTTCGCAAGTGCGCGGCCTGCTCTCCAGTTTCGATGCCTTCTCCGATTACATCAAGATTGAAGGCCGCCGCCAGCGCGATCACGCTTTGGGCAATAGCCTTGTCGCGTGGGTTCACCGCAATGTCTTGGACAAACGAGCGGTCGATCTTGAGCGTATCGACCGGAAACTGCTTGAGGTAGCCCAAGTTGGAATAGCCCGTACCGAAGTCGTCGATGGCCAATCGCACGCCGAGATCCTTTAAATTCCGAAGCTTCGCGATGGTTCCGGCCGGATCGCGGATCAGATTGCTCTCGGTGATTTCGAGCGTCAGGTCGAACGGCTCCAGTGCGCTATTGCACAACGCAGTACCGATCTCGCTTACCAGCGTGCTATGCCGAAACTGCCGCGCCGACAAATTGACACTCAGCCGTAGCGGTGGCTCGCTCGGATAACGCAGTTGCCAAGCGGTGCGGCGTGTGTGGACGGTCCTGAACCGTGTCCCGCGCTCGCCAGCGACGAATCGTGGTCTCGCTCACCCCAATCTCCACGGCCAGTTCGTCCGCCGGGCGCGACAAGCGCTGGATGTAGGCCCGTTGCTTGGGCGTGGTGGTGGCGTTGGCGTACAGCCGAACCTCCATCAGGGTCTCCGTAGCGCGAGGAGCAGATCGTGTAAGAACCGTCGCGATTCCAGCAAACGGCGGCTCCTCATGTCAACATAATCTCGCGGGACCCGACAATTACCAAAGAACGCAGCAGCAAGCTGCGGGGAATGGACCCGTAGAGATCCAATAACTTGACAATACCTGCTGGAGAATGTCCAAACAAGCGACGATCCGTCCACTGATCCAGACCTTCATCATGAAGGTTCATAAAAAAGCCCGGTCAAGCCGGGCTTTTGATCAATGTTAGCAGAAGCGATCATGCGGTTGGTGAGAAGTGTGTTTTAGCCAATAGACTGTTTTCAATGTGTTGCCATGTTTTAGGCAAGAATTTTGAGATTGCGGCGACCATCGGGAGCAATAGCAACCCGCCTCCAACCAACCCGACGATCCAAAATCCGGCGAACGGAGAAAGCGCTAATACCGAGATGGCAAAAATTGCGATCTTGACGATATCTTTCATATCTTTCATACCTTACACGCCGCAGTAACCTCGCCACTTGAGCGAAGACCGCGCACGCCCTCAGCATCTTTCGTACCCGAAGCTCAGTATCAGGCGGCTTTACTTCCAATCGGTATGCTTCTATACCCCATCAATTTCAAAGAGCCGCCCTACCCCGAAACGCTACCT
Organism: Candidatus Competibacter sp.; assembly: GCA_037045535.1. GTDB lineage: Bacteria > Pseudomonadota > Gammaproteobacteria > Competibacterales > Competibacteraceae > Competibacter_A. The sequence continues at coordinate 291,953 of JBAOHI010000071.1, read as the reverse complement.
TCCAGCGAGATTCGCGTTTCGATTGATCAGCGAAGGGGCATTTTGCCCGATTGCTCAAGAGATATTCATTGCAGACATAAAACAGGAATCTGCAATTACAACCCATGTAAGTGCCACTGAACTGAGTTATAGTCTACCATAAAAATGTTGCGTTGCAAAATAATTTCTGCTGGCAACGGGTGTGATTCAAAGTGATGCAACCCCTATAATATCGCATAACCTGCTGATATTGCTCGATGAGCTTCCCTATGCTTGCCACTGACCGCGGCTCAATGTTTTATTGGAGTGCCTGAATCGTCATCCGCTTTTGCGAGCCCGGGTGGAAAGCCTGTTGGCGGTGGTCGAGGATGCGGCGGACGACTGGGAAACGGCCGATGCGGTGGAATGGCGCGTGATCGAAGAATTGCGCCAGATGGGCAACGAAGCGCTGACGGTCTGGGCGGACGTGGGGTGGAGAAGAGTATCGTGGTGGCCCAAGCGGAGCTGGATTGACGGCCGGGAGGTAAAAAACTCTATTGGCACACGACCTTGGATCGGATCAAGGTGGTAGAACTGCTGTAGCGGACCGGTACGGGTATCGAGCGGCCGTTTAACGCCTTGGCGGGAGTCTGTTGCCAGGGGAGTTCGCTGCCGTTGCAACGGGTGACGACGGATTTTGGGGCGGCTGCCGCGTTTGGACGAGTGCCGGACAAGCTAAAGGAACACTACGGGATTGAAAGGCCGGTGAGCATGATTCAACGGACCACCGAATAGCACGCCCAACGGATTTACGAACAAGAGACGACGCGGGAGATCCGGCCTGGGATGGCGGCGGGCGTGATCTTCATCGGCGAACTGGATGGGTCGATGGTGCCGGTGGTGGAACCACCGCCCGATGCCGAATAAACGACCCCGCAGCAAGCTACAGGGTATTGGGTTACCAAAGAACGCAGCAAGTTGCGGGGAATGGACCTGTAGAGATTCAACTGCGAATCTCCAACCTTTTCGGTGCGATGATGTTGAATATATCGGCGGATGACTACGGCGGTCACCTTGTCACCGACGGTACGGGCAAAATATCCATCCTCCCAAAGCTCCCCGCCCCACAGGCGCCTTTTGATACGCGGAAACTCCTGGGAAATCGATCGAGCACTCAGGCTCTTGCAACAAGTCACGACTTGGACGATAGAGTACCGGGGTGGGAAGGAGCAAAAATATGGTGGTCAGGACTCCCCTCCATTTCCTCAAGTAGTGATGTCATATTGCTCCGCAATATCGGTAAACAGTTCCCGTACTCGCTGTTGGATCTCGCCGTGCAAAACACCGCGCCGATATTTGGGCGACCAAACCAGATGGTACAGAGTATCGTAGACCGCATGAGAGGTGCGTCGGAGAACCACGCGGATACTGTAGCCGATCCAGCTGATCTGGACAGGGCATTAAGCCCGCTATCCAGATCGCTCATTCCCCCCGCCGCAAGCAGCGGGGCAGCCTGAACGTTTTTCGTGCATGAGAGGGATCGGGGATAATGGGGAAAACACTGGAGATCGAGGTTTGAGAGTCAAACCCAGCCCGCGCATTTCCGCCGCCAGACTATCGACCACCCGATCAACGACGGCGGCAACTTCGGGCGACAAGTCGATGCCCAATTCCAGATCAAGCGGGACGACGCCGACGAGGGTTACGGTGCGCGGCGCCTCGTCGGTAAGGGTGAGAGTAGCTAGTACATCTGCCAAACCAAGTTGGTGCGGAGAAAATCGGGTCGTTTGGAAAAAGGCTGGCACTTCGGTGTTCACCAGCTCGATCACCGTCGCTGGTGGAGCGTCGGTTTGCACTGCGTCGCAAATCAGCAGGTGATCGCAGCCGGCGAGGGTATTCAACAACTCCATGCCGGCGGTGCCGCCATCGACCACCTCGACGTCCGCCGGCAGGATGTAACGCGCGGCCAGCGCCTCGACCACCCGCACCCCGACGCCTTCGTCACGGAGCAGGATATTGCCGAGGCCCAGCACGATCACTTTCATCCGAGTGCCTTCACCTGGACGATGGGTCGCCGCTTGGTATCGACCAGATGGATAGCGCAGGCGAGGCAGGGATCGAAGGAATGCACAGTCCGCAGCACTTCCAACGGCAGTTCCGCGTTGGCGACCGGATTATCGAGTAGAGATGCCTCGTAAGGGCCGAGGGCGTCCTGGTCGTCGCGCGGTCCAGCGTTCCAGGTGCTGGGCACCACCGCCTGATAATTTTTGATTTTGCCGTTTTCGATCACGGTCCAGTGCGACAGCACGCCACGCGGTGCTTCGTGGTAGCCAAAACCGCGAATCTCGCCTTTAGGAAACACCGGACGGTTGAAAGTATCGAAATCGCCATTGGCGATGTTGTCGATCAGCAGTTGCCATTGGTTTTGCAGCGATTCCAGCAATACCGCGCAACGCACCGCCCTCGCGGCGATCCGGCCGATGGTCGAATGTAAAGCCGCGACTGGAATTTGGCTTCCCGCGACCGCGCCGGCGATTTCCAGCACCCGGTTGAGATGGCGCTTGGTAGGTTCGTGACCGGCGGCGACCAGGCCCAGCACGTTGGCCAGCGGCCCGACTTGAACCCGCTGGTTGTAAAAGGTAGGGGCTTTTACCCAGGAATATTTGCCGTCGTCCTGAAATGTGGTGTGATGGGGATGGGTCTGGCCGGCGAAAGGATGGCGGGCCTCATCGCCGCCCTTATATTGATACCAGGCGTGCTTAACGCTTTCCTTGACGCCATCACGGAAGAAAGCATCCTGATAGCTGGTGATCGGCTTGAACGTGGCCAAATCGCCTTTGGCGATATAGCCGCCGGGTAACTCGAAGCGGGTACCCTTGGTGTCCAGCGGCAGATCGGGCACCGACAGATAATCGGTGACGCCCGCCCCGTACTTCGTCCAGTCCGCGTACAGCGCGCCGACGGCGGCCACATCCGGGATCATCGCCTTGTTGACGAACTCGCCGAGCTTGTCGATCTCGGCCTTGATGGCAAACAGCCGCTCCAGAGTCAGCGTAGACTGGCTATCCGGATTGATCGGATTGGCCACCCCGCCGACGGCGAGATTTTGGATGTGCGGCGTTTTTGAACCGAGAATGGCGACGATCCGGTTGGCGATCCGCTGATATTCCAGCGCTTGCAAATAATGGGTTGCGGCCAGTAGATTCACCTCCGGCGGCAGTTTCATCGCCGGATGGCCCCAATAGCCACTGGCGAATACGCCGAGCTGGCCGGTGCCGACAAATTGCTTGAGCTTCTCCTGCGTCTGCTTGATTTCCACCACTCCGTTGCGCCGATAATCGGACAGGGTGGCGCCCAGCTTGGCCGCTCCCGCCGGATCGGCCGACAGCGCAGAAACGATATCGACCCAATCGAGCGCCGCCAGTTGGTAGAAATGCACGATGTGATCGTGGATGCCGTGCGCGGCGACGATCATATTGCGGATGTACTGGGCGTTGAGCGGCACTTCCAGATTCAGGGCGTTCTCAACCGCACGCACCGATACGATGGCGTGAACCGTGGTGCAGACGCCGCAGATGCGCTGAGCGAAGATCCAGGCATCGCGCGGATCGCGATCCTTGAGAATGATCTCGATGCCGCGCCACATTTGTCCCGACGACCAAGCGTTGGTCACCTTGCCGTTGTTGACCTCGCAGTCGATGCGCAAATGGCCTTCGATACGGGTGATAGGATCGATGGTGATTCGGGTCACGACAGTCTCCCATAGGCTTCGGCGGTATCCTGCAATACCGGCAAGGTCTTGATAAACAGCAGATACAGCATGATTTCCAAACAGACGATACCGATGGTGATCATCAATTCCGGGGCGGAGGGAAAGTAGGTCCAGCCGTTGCCGGGCCGCACCGCCATCAGATAGGCATCGAGCCGGTACAACGAACCCGCCGCCAGGATGGAAACCGCGCCGATAAACTGCCAGCGCTGGCTGGCACGGCGGCGGGAAAGGAGAATGAAAATGGGCGCGAGGAACAGCGCGGTTTCGATCAGGAACAGATTGCCGTCCCAATCGCCGGCAAACGCCAGATCGAGATGGCCGCGATAAGTCAAGTCACCCCAACGTAACGCCAGATAGCCGATCAGTAAGCCGGCGGCGACTCGCGATAGTTTCGCGAACAGTGCCACCTCGGACGGAGTCTTGAAGGCCCGGTTCACGAGCGTGGCTTCCAGCATCACCACGCCGTAACCCATCGCCAGTGCCGAACTCAAAAACAGCAGCGGCAGCCATTGCGTGTTCCATAGCGGCGACAGTTTGTAACCGAGGATCAATAGCACCGTGCCAAGCGAGGATTGATGCATGGTCGGCAACAGCACGCCGAGCGCGACCAGCACATACATATAGCGTTTCAAGAAAGCTTGTAGTTTGTCCAAGCCGTAACGCTGCTTGAACGCTAGCGGCATCCGTTCCAAAAAGGTCGGCCAAAATTCTAGCCACAATACAGTGACATAGGCCATCACACACAACCCCACTTCCAAGATCACCGAGTTTGGCTGGGCGTACCAAGGCAGCAGCAGGTTGAAGGCGTGCCAGTAGCGACCCAAATCGATCATCACCGCCAGACCGCCCAGGGTGTAGCCGAACACGCCGCCGAGCAAGGCCGGACGCATCAGTGGGTGATAGGCGTTGCGGTTGAAAATGTAGATCAGCAAGGCCATGGCGAAACCGCCGCAGCCGAAGGCGGTGCCGATCACCACGTCCAACACCACCCAGGTACCGATGGGATAACCGTTACTCATGTTGGAAACGTCGCCCATCCCGAACAGGAAGCGGCGCGCGATGAAATAAGCCGCGATCAGCACGAATAGGCCGAGGATCAGGAAAGGCTTGGTAACGATCTTGCCGCCGAGCGGCCGATGGCCGATGGCGCTCATGAGGGCCGATCCTCATCGTTCTTATTCTCGTCGTCGTTCTTGACGCTACGCCGGGCCAACATCACCAAGCCGCCGAACAAAGCCAGCGGAGCGATCATGCCTTTATAAATCGTGTGCTGCATCCCCTCCGAAATAGCGGCATAAGAATGATTAGGTAACTTGGGTAGACCGAGCTTTTCGTGCGGCACACCAGTCAAATAGCGTATTTGCGTCCCACCCGCCTCCTTTTCTCCGTAGACGTGCGGCTGATAGTGACCGACCGGCGCCACCTGCCCGGCTCGCTCACCATCCAGCAGACCACGTGGAAATTCGTATAGCTCGCCAGGTTTGAGCGCCAGCCGCCGCTCCGCTTCGACCTGCAACTCGTTGACCCAGCCGAACAGCGATGCACCGGTCGGACACACGTCGCAGCAGGCCGGTATTCGGCTTTGCTTCCACAAGGATGTAGCCGAGGTGTCCGCTTCCGCCGCAGCCGTCAGGTTGTCGCTGGAGGAAAACAACGGATTCTCCTTGAGCAGATGATTGCAAAGCTGGCATTTGGATATTTGGCCAAACGGCTCGTCGAACTGGTAATGCGGCACGTTGAAGGGGCAGCCATAGACGCAATAGCGACAGCCGATGCAGGCGTCCGGGTTGTGGGTCACGATGCCGGTTATCGGGTTTTTTTGCATCGCGCTGACCGGGCAGACCGACACGCACGAAGGGTCCATACAGTGGAGACAATGGCGTTTGATAAAAGCGTAACCATCGACCTCGCGGTCTTTTTCCGCCATTGTTCCGTTCTGGTAAACCCGGATCACGTTCAGAGTCTTGCCGGAAATATCCTCCGCCGTATCCCAAGTCCCCTCATTCCAACCGGCCAAGGCTTGCGGCTGCTCGACCGGCATGTGATTGGCCTCCTTGCAAGCGCTGACGCACGCCTTGCAGCCAATGCACAAAGTTGAGTCATACAGCATCCCAATGGCTTTGGGCGGTAACGGCTTCGGATCGCGCGGCGCGAACGGCGCGGCGGCTTCCGCGACGGGCGCAGCAGCGGCGGTCGCGACCGCTGTGGCGGCACTCTGCAAAAAGTGTCGGCGACTTAGGTCCACCATGGCACACCTCTCATTTGCTATCGTCGCGCGGGCCGGTACCGGAGTCGGACCTGTCGTCCATGCCGCGCAGGGCCATGGTGCCCGCACCCACCGCCAATCCGGCTACGCCTGCGACGACTGCGGCGGCGGCCGGGCTCAGATCCCTTCACCCTTCGGCGTATTCACCGCTGGAAAGGCGGTCGGCGGCGCGAAAGTCTGGACCTTGGCGAGCGCGTGGATCGGCTTGGTGAAGCCCACGCCCTGCTCGGTACAGCCGAAACAGGGATGACCGATGCCGACTGGCCAGTTTCCTTCGCCAACATCGCCGAAGCCGATGGCCGGGCAATTGGCGTGGGTTTCCGGTCCCTTGCATCCGATCTTGTAAAGACAAAAGCCCTGGCGGTGGCCGTAATCGCCAAACTCCAGGGCAAAGCGGCCGGCGTCAAAATGCGGACGCCGCTCGCAGTTTTCGTGGATCAGCCGGCCGTAAGCGAACTTGGGCCGGTTCTTACCGTCCAGCGCCGGTGGCTTACCGAAGGTCAGCAGATAGAGGATGGTGGAGAGGAAGTTGTAGGGATTGGGCGGACAACCGGGAATGTTGATTACGGTCTTGCCCGGTAGCACCTCGTGGACTGGCTTGGCGTGGGTTGGATTGGGATCGCTCGACGGAATGCCGCCCCAGGAGGCACAGGAACCGATGCCGATGATCGCCGCCGCGCCTTCCGCCGCCTCTTTGACGGTTGCCAAAAGCGTCTTGCCGGCGACCATGCAATAGATGCCATCGTCCTTGGTCGGGATCGAACCGTCCACCACCAGCACGAACTTGCCCCAATTCTCCTTCATCGACTTGGCCTTGTATGCTTCGGCTTGGTGGCCGGCTCCAGAGCACAGGGTTTCATGATAGTCGAGGGAGATCATGTCGAGGATCAAAGCTTCGAGCGTCGGATGGTAGGCGCGGAGCAGCGACTCGGTGCAGCCGGTGCACTCCTGCGCTGACAACCAGATCACCGGCGGTCGCGTCGCGGCGATGTCGCGGCCTCGGCAATGCGGATACCCATCAGAGCCGACAAACCCAAAGTCGCTGCAACGCCGGTGCAGTATTTCAGGAACTGGCGACGGGTAAGTCCGCCCAGTCCGCCTTCGTAGCCGTCGGGATTTTGGATCTCGTAGGATTCGAGATCGACTTCGCTCAAATGATCCATGACTCCGCGCCCCTTGTTACCGAACCAAACGGTTAAAAATTAGCTGGGTATCAGTCGGCCACTTTGATGATCGTCAATTTTTTTGGAGTTTTTTGATACCGTAGTCACGAGATAAGGGGAGCTAGAATTCTGTTGAATCGTAGGAGGTTGAGGATGACGGCATCACCTCGCAGACACGATATATCCGATGAAGTATAGGCATTGCTGGAACCGCATTTGCCGGGCCGCGCCAGTGTCTGGAGTGGCGTAGCGAAAGACAACCAGCTGTTCATCAACGCGGTTTTCTGGATCATCCGCACGGGCGCACTATGGCGCGATCGCCACCGGACTAGATAGTGTCGTCACGAGATTTTGAGCCAGAGAGCGAGGCACCGAATTTGGACGGCGATAAGGAAGGAAGCAGCGTTTTTGGCGCAACGGGTGGCGGTGCTGCACTATATGTTTGAGATAAAAAAATGCGTTTTCGACGAGATGGCGCAGCTTGTAGAGGTTCTCGTCGTAGGGACTTTGAACGGTTCGGTTTTTCTCGGGCGGGATGAGACGGCGTTCATGCCTTGCCCTGTGGCCTGTGGCCTGTGGCCTGTGGCCTGTGGCCTGTGGCCTGTGGCCTGTGGCCTGTGGCCTGTGGCCTGTGGCCTGTGGCCTGTGGCCTGTGGCCTGTGGCCTGTGGCCTGTGGCCTGTGGCCTGTGGCCTGTGGCCTGTTCGAGGATTGCGTCGGTATCGTAGCCCTTGTCGGCGATCAGATGATCGGCGTCGATGTCGTCGCTCAATCTCGAAGCCTGTGCGCAATCCGCCGTGGTCCTTGTGTAACAAGCACCCTGACCAGCAGACCCTGCGCATCCACGGCCACATGAAGCTGGGTGTTAAGCCCCCTTGGGCGCAGCCCATCTCCTGATTGCTACCCTTCGCGCCGGCCGCATGAGGATGAACCTTAGCAGTGGCTGGCGTCGATCATCAGCCATTCGTAGTCGGGTTCATCGATCAGGATTTCCAGCAGTTTTTCCCAAACCCTTTGGTCCCGCCAGCGGATGAAGCGGCGGTGCATGTTGTTCCAGCCACTATAGGCCGGCGGAAGGTTCCGCCACGGTGCACCCGTGCGGAGGATCCAGCTTCGGCCCCATGGTCTTCTCGCATTTCCAATCTCGTGACTACACTATCCAAAACATCTCGTTCGAGACGGACAAGCCGCGCTCCGCTGTGGGCGTGGTGGCTACGCCCGTGTTCATGAAGATGATCGTCGTGAGGATGGTCACAAGAATGGGTGGCCGGTTCGCTTTCGCCACAACCACAGGTAACGCATATTCCAGGCACCAGGCCGGCCCGGTAGGGTGATAATGCCCAGTTGCGCTGTCGCCGCCACCGTGTTCTGACGCATGATCTCAAAGGCGAAACGCAGAGCATCCAGCTCAACATTGGCCAGTGCGCCGATTTCCAGCCATACCCGCCGAACCTGCGTAAAACCCTGTTGGCGGACTTAGGCAGTAAGGGTTTCGACGATGCTTTCGCACAGCGAAAACTCGTGCATGGAAGATGGGATAGCCGGCCAAGCCCCTTCCCCGCAGCGCACGGAGAAGGCGGGGAGGTGGGGAAATTATCCGACTAACAGCAATACGCCGCCGGCTGCGATGGCTACGCCGCCAGCCCTTACCAATCGTGCGGTCATCCCTTGGCGCGCTACCAGCGCAATACCGATACCGGCACCATGTAATATCGCGGTCGCCAGCATGAAACCCAAGCTGAACCATAACGCGCTGGATTCCACCGCCATTTCCGCGCCGTGGGCGTAGCCGTGGAAGATGGCGAACAGGCCAACCAGTGCCGTGCTTGCGGCGAGGGACAATCGCGAAGCCAACGCGACCAGTATGCCGAGAATCAATACCGAGCCGGCGATACCTGATTCGACCATCGGTAGTTGGATACCCATAAAGCCGAGCGCTCCGCCAGCGGCCATCGTCAGCACGAAGGTTAGCGGTACCAACCACAAGGCGCGGCCGCCCGATTGTGCTGCCCACAGGCCGACCGCCACCATCGCCAGAACATGATCCAATCCAGTCAGGGGATGGCCCAGTCCAGTGGCGAAATCCATGTGGGGCAACCCCAGCGTATGCGCTTGAACGGTACCGCCCATCCCCAGCAGCGCCAAAGCAAGTAACCCATGTTTACCGGACAGTACTTGCCGCATAAGCGATCTCCCAGACAGTTGTACGAGGTTTGATTTGGAATGTACCAAAGTGTATATGCGTTGATCGAGGATGTGCTTCTCGGCGCGATATGGCGCCAGAGGTTCAATCTTTCAGGGTTGCTAGAAATGTGATGAGTTCGGCGCGTTCCTTTGGCTTCGGCAAGCCGATAATGGTCTTCTTGGTACCGGGTAGAAATTTATCGGGAGCGGCGAGATAGTCATTCAAATCCTGTTGGGTCCACACCCCTCCTGCCGAGGCCAGCGCGGTGGAATAGCCATAGCCTTTCTCTCGCGCTTTCGGCGCGCCGACGATGCTCCAAAGGTTGGGTGCAACTCGCATCGGACCACCTTTTTCCACGCTGTGACAGACCACGCACTGCCCAGCGGGTCCATCCAAGCCCACCGGTTTGACCGCATAGCGAAGCTCTTCTTCGGTCGAGGCTGGAGTCATCAGAGTGAACAGACCAACGGTGGGATCGATCACCCATATCAAAGCCACCAGGATCAACAAGCCGCCACCGATTGCCAGGATCAGTTGAATCAGGTGCTTGTGCACAATTTGTCCTCCTCCTGTCGTTCTTGAACTATATTTGTATAGGACTTTCGCTTCGAGTTCTAGGCCATTGATTATTTTGGTATAATTTTGACATATTCACCAGGCTAGCAGTATATCCAGTATTTGATTGGCACGCCGGTGAATTATCACGCCGGTGAATTATACTGTACGAATCTGGCGAATCACTTGGAGGGCATGAGTCACGACGCGGTCAATGACTATTTGCGGCGATCCTGAAACACGGCGCGGGATGTAGGGGAGATAGCCGAGTCGTTAATCAATAACCGACCCGGCTCTTATCTGATTGTAGGTGATAGCATGCAGGATAAACGTCATGGCGTGATGGAGCTAGTGAAATACAAGTATAGCAGAAATGAGCATGGTTTGATGAAAGGGATCGGGGTTATTAATGTGGTTCATAGTGATGGGACGGACTATGATCCGATTGATTTTCGGGCGTAGGCGCCGGTAACGGACGGGCTCACGAAAAACAATCACTTTCGGGATAGACTTCGGAAAACATATCGGAAGAAAGGAATCCAAGCACAAACTATTCTCTTTGACAGTTGGTATTTCGCGTGCTGTTATCAGGCGTAGTTTTCATTAAAGGTCTATCAGCCTGACTGACTTGAGAAGGCTGAGCGAAAATCCTATTGTAGAATAAGTATAGCCTTGAATTTCAGCTCTATCCTGTGGCTCCGGCCATGCGGAATTCAGGGCCACTCTATAAAAAAGTTAAGGAGTGGTGTTGATGGTGGAGCGACATAAACCGGTGTCCGGCGTTAACTGTCTTGAGTGCCGATTGCGCCGTCGCAACGAGTGGCGCGTGTTGGCAGAGGAAGAACTCAAGCTCCTCGCGCAAAGCCGAAAATGCCGGCTGTATCGCGCTGGCGAGGCGATCTTTTTCGAAGGCGAACCAAGCCACGGTATTTACTGTATCACCTCGGGCACGGTGGCCATCCGCAAGATCGATGCCGACGGCAATGCGGTGCTGGTGCAGCTCGCTTATCCCGGCGACACCTTGGGCTATCGGGGTCTGCTGCTGGATGAAAACCGCCGCTCCAGCGCCGAGGCGCTCGGACCCAGTAAGGTTTGTTTCATAGATCAGCGGATCGTTAGAACTCTGCTCGATAGAAATCCCGCTTTGGGGCTGCAATTTTTGCGGCGCGTCACGGCCGATCTGGACGACGCGTATGCCAAGCTACTGCAGAACGCTTCTTTTTCTAACCGCACCAAGTTTATTCACCTGCTGCTGGTGTTGATGAACCGCCACGGCCGTACCGCCACCGACGGCAGCCGAGTGATGCAGTTGCCACTCTCGCGCCGGGATATGGCCTCGATGATCGGCGCTCGCCACGAAACCCTATCGCGGATCATCGGGCGACTGGAAGAAGACGGCATCGCCCGCTTTTCGGGGCGCACCGTGCATGTGACCCGTCCCCATTATTTGCTCGATGAAATCAAGCCGACGCCGTTGAGTTGATCCTGTGTCGGGCTCTACGATCTACAGCAGCTTGTTAATGTTTCATCGCGAAGACTCCCTGATTTTTGTGCCCATGAACCATGCCCACGCAAATCCAGCGCGGAAGGCGGCAGCGAGACGGTGGGGGCATACACGCCAACTTAACGAGTAACGTATTGAAGGAGATGTAAGAAAGGGGCAGACTCAAGGTTTCTCACACCTATACTTCACGCGGCCAAGTTTTCGGATTTTGAAAACAGTTGGAATTTCGATGTCATCAGTGTTTACATCTGGCATTTGAAGCGGGTGCCGAGGTCGCGCAAACAACCGTCGATGCTTTCCTTGAAGGCGGCGAACGTGCTGTAGCAGGTGCTTGTATGGGCAGCTGCTTTTTCACGAAGCGCCAGAATCGTTCGCTGAGGTTCAGGTGGGGGAATAGGCGGGCAGGTACAGGAGTTTGATCCCCAGCGCTTGGGCCTTGGCAAATACCGCCTGACATTTCGGGTGGCGCGCATTGCCCCGTACCCGGGTGATAGGGTGGCCGGTGCCGGCATAAGCGGTGGCGATCTTGTCGAGCAAGGCGCAAAACGTCTCCGGGTTGACGACCGTGTCGTTGGTCAGCGTGATCACCTCGTGCCGGATCGGATCGTCGGTACCCAACACGTTGTCACGTCGGCGCCCGCTGCTGGACGGCAGCCATTGGCGCGCCAAGCACCCCAGCATCCCCAGGAAAGCTCCCATCACGAAATGCGCCGTAGCCACGAACCGGATCACGCGCTGGCCCCGCTGGGCCTCCTCCAACATCGGTTGTCGGGTTCGGTCGTGGAATTCCTGTGGGGCGCGCTGCTGCGCGCCGTCTTCCAGGGCTTTGCCGGGCACCCATCCGCAGCACCGGGGTTTCAGGCCGAGTTTGTGCAATAACTCACGGCCGGCGGAAGGTTGCAGGCGCAACCCGGTCTCCTGTTCGATCCTCTCAATCGCGTGGTTCACCGTGTGGGGGGGCTGCTTCCCGAACAGCGCCTTGAGTTGCTCCGCAGGGCTGTCTAGACCCCCACCTGGCCGGCGGTAGTCCTCGGCCAAAAGCTGCGCCAGACCACCAGCGCCGTACTTCCGCAGGTATTCCGTGACCGTGTTCCCGTCCACCCGCATCCGATCGACGATCTCCTGGCACGCATGGCCTTTCCCACGGAGGTAAACGATCCAACCTTTCCTTCGGGCCCGTGAACCAGGATTGTCGCTCACCTCTTGGTGTAACTCGTCCAATTGGGCTTCGGTCAGGTTCAGGTTGATCATCTTCAGGTGTCAGATCGGGTAGGTTCAAAACCTGTCTTTAACCTGTGATGATCCTGGCGGTAAATCCGAAAAGTTGACCGTGCGGAGTAGATGTCCGCCGAATCCTGTCAAAAGAACCGTTCCAAGCTTGATATGCCGAGAGGATTTTATAATGGCGACAATGACCATGAAAGCCGTGCGTATTCACGCCTACGGCGGCCCCGAAGTCTTGCATTTCGAAGAGGTACCGATGCCCGCCCCCGGCCCCGGCGATCTCTTGATTCGAGTGCAGGCCGCCGCGGTCAATCCGGTGGATTGGAAGATTCGGGAAGGTTATCTGCAAGGTTTCCTGAAGCACAAACTGCCGCTGATTCTCGGCTGGGACCTATCCGGCGAGGTGGTGGAGGTCGGTTCCGAAGTTGCCGGCTTCAAGGCCGGTGACGAAGTGTACGCCCGGCCGGATATCGAGCGCGACGGCGCTTACGCCGAATACATTGCGGTCAAGGCCAGCGAAGCCGCCCGCAAACCGGCTACCTTGGATCACATCAACGCGGCTGCCGTACCGTTGACGGCGCTGACCGCTTGGCAATCGCTGGTAGATGCCGCGCAATTGCAGGCCGGTCAGACCGTGCTGGTTCACGCCGCCGCCGGTGGAGTCGGCAGTATGGCGGTGCAACTGGCCAAGGCGAAAGGCGCGCGGGTGATCGCCACCGCCTCGGCGGTTAATATCGGGCTGGTGACGCGGCTGGGCGTCGATCAATTCATCGATTACACCAAAACCCGTTTCGAGGATGCCGCCAAGGATGTGGACGTGGTCCTCGACACTGTCGGCGGCGACACGCAGGAGCGATCCTGGCAGGTTCTGAAACCGGGCGGGATTCTAGTTTCGGTCGTCAATCCACCGTCGGAAGCCGCCGCCACCGCCCATAAGGCGCGTGGCGCTTTCGTCTTCATCCGCCCCAGCGGCGAACAATTGACCGCCATCGCTCAACTGATCGACCAAGGTCGGATCAAACCCCTCATTCACACTGTACTATCGCTGACCGAAGTCCGCCAGGCGCATGCCATCAGCCAAGGCGGACACGCCCGAGGCAAAATCGTTCTCCAGATCGCTGACTGATCCACTCTTCAGGAATCCGCGCCATGTTCAACTTTACGTTCCACAACCCCACTAAAATCCTATTCGGCAAGGGCCAAATCGCCGCTATCGCCCAGGAAATTCCCGAGGACCAACGCATCCTGATCACCTACGGTGGCGGCAGCATCAAACGGAATGGCGTTTACGATCAGGTCATGGCGGCACTGGCCGGTCGAACTTTGTTCGAGTTTCCCGGAATCGAGCCGAATCCGACCTACGAGACACTGATGGAAGCGGTTCGAATCGCGCGCGAGAAAAACATCGATTTTTTGCTGGCGGTTGGCGGCGGTTCGGTGATCGATGGCACAAAATTCATCGCTGCCGCTGTGCCGTTCGAAGGCGAACCTTGGGATATTCTCGCCAAGCGCGCCCGCATCCAACAGGCGCTGCCGCTAGGCTCGATACTCACGCTACCCGCTACCGGCTCGGAAATGAACTGTGGATCGGTAGTCACGCGCCGCGCCACTCAAGACAAGCTGGCATTCATGCATCCGCTGGTCTACCCACACTTCTCGGTGCTCGATCCCAGCACCACATTCACCCTGCCATCCCGACAAGTCGGCAACGGCGTGGTCGATGCCTACACCCACATCATGGAGCAATACCTGACCTATCCGGTCAACTCGCCGATACAGGATCGTTTCGCCGAGGGACTGCTGCTGACGCTGATCGAGGAAGGCCCGAAGGTGCTGGCGACCCCGGACGATTACGACGTGCGCGCTAACATCATGTGGTGTACGACCCTGGCGCTGAACGGACTGATCGGCGCGGGCGTGCCCGGCGATTGGGCAACTCACATGATCGGCCACGAAATCACCGCGCTGCACGGTCTCGATCACGCCCAGACCCTGGCGATCGTGCTACCCAGCGTCATGGCGGTGAAACGGGACAGCAAACGAGCGAAGCTACTGCAATATGCCGAGCGGGTTTGGGGTCTTTCCAGCGGCGATCAGGAGGAACGCATCGACGGCGCCATCGCCAAAACCCGCGAATTTTTCGAACGGATGGGCGTGCGGACCTATCTGCGCGATTATGGCGTCGGTCCCGACGCGGTGCCGGTTCTGCTCGCGCAACTGGAGCGGCACAGAATGACCAAACTGGGCGAGCATCAAGATGTCGATCTCAGTACGAGCCGACGGATTTTGGAACTGAGCATGGCGGCCTGAGCAGCCGCAGAAAACTTCCCTTATCTCTTCGGGAGAGCTGGAACATCCACTCTCTCGGAGGGGTTGTCGCATTGCGTTCTAAAATTTCGCCCGCCTGCACGGCGGATAGAGCAAACCCCATCGGTGAATACCGCGACGACCGGCAACCCAAATTGGGATCACAGATGAACAAGCGGAACGGCCTCATTCTCATCGCCATCGCCTTGGCCATCGGTGGAGCGGCGTTCCAGTATTTCTTCCCCCGCGCGGCGGCCAACTCGGGGAAAGCGACCCGGACAGCGGCGGCGATTCCCGTTTTAGTCGCCAAGGCCCAAATTCAGGACGTGGCGCGGGTATTGGAGCTGGTCGGGCGGGCGGAGGCTTATCAAAGCGTGACGCTCAAGGCACGGGTGGATGGCCAAGTCGCGGCCCTGCCTTTCCTCGAAGGGCAAGCGGTCGCGGCGGGCGACGTGCTGGTGCGACTTGATCCTGCGGATTTCAACGCCCGCCTGCAACAGGCCGAGGCGAATCTGACCCGCGACCAAGCCCAGCTCGCCAAGGCGGAGCGCGATGTGGATCGCCTCTTGTCCCTGAAAGGGCGTGGCTTTGTATCCGACCAACAGTTGGCGGATGCTCGGGTCACCGTTGACGCGCTGGCGGCCACGGCGCGTGCCGACCGAGCGGCCGTCGAATCCGCGCGCTTGCAGCGGAATTACGCCACGATCAAGGCGCCCTTCGCCGGCATCATTGGCGCCAAGCAGGTATCGCCGGGCGCGGCGGTCAAGGCCAACGATACCGCGCTGGCGGTTTTGAACCAAGTCAAGCCGATCTATGTCACCTTTGCCGTTCCCGAACGCCATCTGCCCCGCTTGCAGGCCGCCTTGCGAGTCGAACCGCTGCCGGTGACGGTGACGGTGCCGGGCGAACGCGGGCAACGGTTCCCTGGCGTGGCGCGGTTTCTCGACAACGCGGTCGATCCGACCACTGGCGCCATTCAGATGAAGGCCACGGTACCCAACGAATCCCAAACTCTGACGCCCGGCCAATTCCTGAATATCGGGCTCACGCTCGATACTCTCCCCACCGCCGTGACCATTCCGGCGGTAGCGGTGCAGCAGGGACCGGTGGGCAGCTTCGTGTTTGTCGTCAAGCCGGACACCACCGTCGAAACCCGTCCGGTCACGGTCGCTCTGCTACAAGCGGATACCGCAGTGATTGGCCAAGGCTTGCGGGAGGGCGAAACCGTCGTCACCGACGGACAATTGCGGCTGTCACCTGGCGCGAAAGTACAGATCAAGACCAGCGACAGTTGAGAAAACACGATGCAACTGCCCGAACTGTGCATTCGCCGTCCGGTGATGACCACACTGCTGATGGCGGCTTTTGTGATTTTCGGCG
Organism: Candidatus Competibacter sp.; assembly: GCA_037045535.1. GTDB lineage: Bacteria > Pseudomonadota > Gammaproteobacteria > Competibacterales > Competibacteraceae > Competibacter_A. The sequence goes on along the minus strand of JBAOHI010000071.1, from coordinate 275,640 downwards.
TGTTGGCCTACCACGCCCTACCGGTCAGCGAGCTGCCGAGCGTGGATTTTCCCACCATCTCGGTGTCGGCTTCCCTGCCAGGCGCCTCGCCCGAAACCATGGCGGCCGCGGTGGCAACCCCGCTGGAAAGTCAGTTCTCGACCATCGCCGGCCTGGATTCGATGAGTTCGACCAGCGCTCAGGGCTCGACTTCAATCACCCTGCAATTCGCGCTCGACCGCAACATCGATGCCGCTGCCCAAGATGTGCAGACCGCCATCGCGACCGCTCAGCGGCAATTGCCGGCCGACATGCCGACTCCCACCTTCTTTTCGCAAGGTCAATCCGGCGGACTCGCCGATTTTCTACATCGTCATGCAATCGCCGACCTTGCCGCTGTCGGTGGTGAACGAGTACGCCGAAACCATGCTGGCCCAGCGTCTGTCCACCATCACCGGGGTCGCGCAGGTGCGGGTGTTCGGCTCGCAGAAATTCGCGGTGCGGATCCAGGCGGATCCGGATCAGCTCGCCGCGCGCGGCATCGGCCTGGACGAGCTGCAAAAGGCGATTCAGGACGGCAACGTCAATCAGCCGGTCGGATCCTTCGACGGACCCCAGCAAAGCATCGCGATCAAGACCAACGGTCAACTGGAAACTGCCGCTGCCTACGGCCCGCTGATCGTCGCGTACCGCAACGGCGCGCCGGTGCGCTTAAACGAGGTCGCAACACCGCTGGACAGCGTCGAGAACAACAAGGTCGCCAGCTGGTACGTCGATCGGCGGGCCATCGTGCTGGCCATCCAACGCCAGCCGGGGGCCAACACCGTCGCCACCGTGGATGCTATCAAGGCCGTGCTGCCGGCGTTCCAGGCGAATCTCCCCGCCTCCATCGAACTCAAGGTGTTGTACGACCGGAGCGAATCGATCCGCGAATCGATCGACGATGTGCAGTTCACCCTAATGCTGGCGGGTGCCCTGGTGATCCTGGTGATCCTGCTGTTCCTGCGCAATCTGTCGGCCACCCTGATTCCCAGCCTGGCCCTGCCGATCTCGGTGATCGGTACCTTCGCGGCGATGTACGCGCTCGGCTACAGCCTCGACAACCTGTCGCTGCTGGCACTGACCTTGTCGGTCGGCTTCGTGGTGGATGACGCGATCGTGATGCTGGAAAACATCGTTCGCCATATCGAGCGCGGCGACCCGCCGTTCCAGGCAGCGCTCACCGGAGCGCGAGAGATCGGTTTCACCATCCTTTCCATGACGCTGTCCCTGATCGCTGTTTTCATTCCGGTGATGTTCATGGGTGGCATCGTGGGGCGACTGCTGCACGAATTCGCGGTCACTATCTGCGCGGCGATTCTGGTATCCGGCTTCGTGTCGCTCACGCTGACACCCATGCTGTGCAGTCGCTACCTGCGGCACGCCGACCCCAATGAGCACAACCTGCTGTATCGGGTGTTCGAGCGTTTCTTCGCCAGCCTGCTGGCCGGTTACGAGCGCACCCTGCGCCGGGCGATGGCATGGCCGAAAACGATGATGCTGATCTTCATCGTAACGCTCCTGGCCACTCTTTGGCTGTTTGACCGGATACCCAAGGACTTTCTACCCAGCGGCGACACCAGTCGGATCACGGCCTTTACCGAAGGTGCCCAAGACGCCTCCTTCGCGTCCATGATCGAGCGCCAACGGGCGGTAGCGGCGATCCTGGCGCAAGACCCGAACATTGAAGGGTTCATGTCGTCGGTCGGTGCTGGCGGACCCCGGCCTACCGCCAACACCGGTAGCCTGTTCATCCGCCTCAAACCCCAGCGGGAACGACAATTGTCCGCCGACGAAATGATTCGGGTGTTGCGTCCGAAACTGGCGGTGGTGCCTGGCATCAACGTCTATCTGCGAAACCCACCGCCGATCAGCATCGGCGGCCAGACCACTGCCGCCCAGTATCAATACACCCTGCAAGACACCGACCTGGAAGAACTCTATCGTTGGACGGACACGCTGCTCGCCCGATTCCGACTATTGCCGGGTTTCGTGGATGTGACCAGCAACCTCAACAATCGCAGTCCGGCGGTGGCGCTGGAAGTGGATCGCGACAAACTGGCCGCGCTCGGGTTGAGCTTCGGCCAAGTGGAAGACGCTCTGCAAAACGCTTTCAGCGCCCGACAGATCTCCACGATTTACGGCTCCAACAACCAGTACAAGGTGATCCTGGAGCTCGCCCCCGAATTTCAGGCCGACCCGGCGACGCTAGCACGGATTTACGTCCGATCGAGCAACGGCAAGCTGGTCTCGCTGGATACCGTGACCTCGGTGACTCGCAAAACCCAGGCGCTGACCGTGAATCATCAGGGCCAACTGCCCTCGGTCACGATTTCCTTTAATCTGCTGCCGGGGGTATCGCTCGGCACCGCAGTGGATCGGATCAAGACGCTCGAAACCGAACTGCGCCTGCCAGTGTCACTGACCACCAGCCTGCAAGGCACTGCTCAGGCGTTTCAAGCTTCGCTGCAAGGTCTCGGGATTCTGCTGTTGGTAGCGGTGCTGGTGGTGTACATCGTCCTGGGCATTCTGTACGAGAGCTTCATCCATCCGCTGACCATTTTGTCGGGACTGCCCTCAGCAGGACTGGGCGCTTTGCTGACCCTCCTGCTGTTCAAGGAGGATCTCAGCCTATACGCGTTTGTCGGCGTTATCATGCTGGTGGGCATCGTCAAGAAAAACGCGATCATGATGATCGACTTCGCGCTTGATCGACAGCGCAACGAGGGAATAGCGCCCGCCGAAGCGATTTTCCAAGCCTGCCTGATTCGGTTCCGACCGATCATGATGACCACGATGGCGGCGTTGATGGGGACTTTGCCCATCGCTCTGGGCATCGGCGCGGGCGCGGAAGTACGCCGGCCGTTGGGACTGGCGGTCGTCGGCGGCCTGTTGCTGTCACAACTGCTGACCCTCTATCTCACCCCAGTGATCTATCTCTATCTGGAGCGATGGGCGGGTCGGTGGACACCAACGGCTGAGAAGACCCAGCAAGCTATCCGATCTTCCGATCTGGAACCGGATCGAGACGAAAGCTCGGCGCATTCGCTCAAACCGCTCAAAGCGGCTCTCGCCAACGACGCGAACCCGCGCTGACCGCTGCGGAATCCGAAAAAACCACTGAAATTCACCCGCCCGGTCAAGGCAGGCAGATCATGAGTTCGGGAAGCTATTCCCACTCGATCATCAACAGGTCGCCTAAACCCGCGTGGTTAAAGGGATTGGCTGTGATCAACATAGGGCATTACCGTCACTTTTACCGTAAGAAGCGCGCATCTTTTGCTGGCGCGGGAGATGGAGCGATTTGCGGGGCGACGACTCTGGCAACACCAGAGTCAATCGGCATACATGATACCGGACAAGGGCGAAAACTTCAGCCCTCGCGTCGCGGCGCAATCCGCTGGCGAGAACGGCCGTCATCGGGCATCACGCGATACGGTTCCGAACCCAGTCGGCAGCCTCCTCAACGGAGGACATGACTCGGCACGGGAAATCGCGCTCGATGCCCAAGTGCCGCTGCATCAGAAGCGTGTGCATAGGCCCGTCCGTCAAAAGGACATCGCAGTAGCCTAACGCGGCGCCGGCATGATGAAAGTCGAATATGTCGTTGGCATTCAGTTTCTGCGTGCGGTTCCAGCGTAGCGCCGCATGCAACAGAGCACCAACTTGCAGCGTGCGCAGAGCCCGCCGACCGACTGGCTTCCGGACTGCTGCCCGTAGCAAGCCGAGACACTGCCTCGTGATTCCTTCCCGCTCATCTGCTGAAGGTTGGATGCCAGGGCCGAGCGACTTCACGGCCATGTCGTGCAGCACCTCGGCGGCGATCGGGGCTGCGAGTTCCAGCACGCCATTGATCTCGTCGCGGTAGACCTGTACGAAGCTCTTCATCGACGGAGCATGCGCCGTGTTGTCACGATTCAGCCGATCGGCAATGTCGACGAATGGCGAGGCGGGCGGCCGAGCGTCTCCGATGGTCCCAACCATCGTCGATAAAGAAACCTCCCAGAGGTGGTCGAAGAACGCCTTCTGAATGACGAGTCGCTCATCCTCTGGGAAGGCTGTGGCCACCGGATGCTGGACACCCAGGATGTACGGGACCTTGGTCCAGACCAAGTGTTCCAATGGATGAACGCTGTGCCCAACATTAGCGTGGAGGAAATGCGCCACCTCCGTCGCCACGCGCGTCGGTTCAGGGCTAAGCGTGATGCCGCAGCTCAGCTCGTCAATCAGTTCGGCCGTTGCACCCCGGGTTACTGGGTCCGACTGCTTCATTAGCTCAAGAAACAGTGCATCGCTGATGGGACAAACCAGCCGCCCTGCAGCGACACCTGCAACGAGGGTGTCCAGAAGATCCGACGCGCCTGGTGGGCTCGGCGCCTGCATACGCGCGCCCCGCAGGTAAATCCAGAAGCACTTGTCGAGGTAGATGCGATCTCGTGCCATCACCCATTCGCCGAGTTCGATGACTCGGCATCGCGCGTGCTCGTCGACTGTGATCTGAGGCGTGGCGCGATGCAACGCGAATCGGTCGGCAATTTTGGCGGAGGTCACGGGGTTTCGCGTTTCTTGTCGGGTCGAACTGGCTTTGGCTTGAGGTGGTCAGACTGGCTCAGTCCGTAGGAATCGAACACCACGGCGCTGCAGCAACCGTACAGAATATTCGGCCAAATCGCCATTTTTGCTGTTCAGCAAATCACGCCCTTCCCACGCAGCCTCCACCCTGCCCTGCTGCCGACCATCAGTCGTGTTTGAGATACCTCGTTGGGTCGTAGCTGGATCAGGGCGATTGCATGACCTCATGACGCCAAGACGTGATAGATGGACAACCTCGGAACCATCATCACTGAACCCATGAGCGAAGCGATCAGGCAGATCCGCATACTGCAAGGGTTCGAGGAGTTGGACGACCCGCGCCAGTCGGATCGGTGCCTGTACCCGTTGCGGGAGATGCTGCTGGTGGCACTGTGCGCGGTGTGCAACGACGCCGACGACTGGATGCACGTGGCCGAGTGGGGGCGCCACAAGCTGGAGTGGTTGAGGAAGTGGCTGCCGTTCGAGCAGGGGGTGGCGTCGCACGACGCGTTCAGCCGGCTGTTCGGGCTGCTGGATCCGGAACAGTTCGAGGCGTGCTTTGTGAGGTGGATACACAGGCTGGTGCCGGGGCTGCAGGGGCAGAGCATCGCGATCGACGGCAAGAGTCTGAGGGGCTCGCACGGGGCGGGGGCGGACATGACGCATGTGGTGTCGGCGTGGCACGTGCAGCGTGGGGTGACGCTGGAGCGGTAGCACAGAAGTCGAGTATGGGATGATGCAATCGCCCTGGTATGGGACCTGGCCGAAGTAGATGCCTGGATCGAGGCGCGCAAACTAGCTTCGCGCACCTGTTCCACAAACGTCACAACGGGGCCAAATGTCAGACAGCGTAAAACACGCCCCATTCACAGACTCACAACTGAGCCAGATGCCCCCATCTAATCCTGTAGCTGGTGCTGCCGTTCAAATCACTGAATCCGATCTCGATACTTCTCGGGTCCAAGCGCCATCATTTCTATCTCATGCTCCCCCACCTCGGAAGCTTTCTTTACGCTCAGCTTCCTCTTCAGGATAGCAAGTTCCAACAGGAATTGCGGTGCGCCCCCTCCCTGCAGTATCGCAGGTACAAGCAAATAAGCCTGCGACCGCCCATACGCATCTAGAAAGCGCATGAGGTTGGCATCGGATTCCGCGTGCATTGTTTGAATTCGTGACGCCACCATCAATGACCGATTACCAGAACGGTCATCTTCGGAGGGTAGCCGCGAGGTGATGAGTACGCGATAGTGAGCGGGATTCTCAGCAGAAATGCCACGCACGATCGCAATGTAGATATCGCCGTCCTTGTCGATCGCTCCAAAACGTTCATGCCAGCGCTGAAAGATCTTCCTTGCAGCATCCCCATCCGTAAACATCAGGGCGATCGCGGGCGGATAAGCCGGCCCCCAGTCGGCAAATGCCGCTCCAGTCCACCCAGCGCGATTCCAAAGATGCAAATCGATGACTGATCGGACACCAAGGTCGCGGTGATTTTTCGGCCAAGAGGGGCTGCGCGTATCGATTGCCGCAGCATCGTCATTCTCTACAGCAGCACCCAGCGCGCGGCGACGGATACACGGGCGCGATGGCACCAACGGGAATGACGTCGTCGCCAACTGTGCCCAATCACCGAGCTTTGATACAGCCTTCTTAAAGATGCGCTGGCGGCTGTTCCCGGCTACAACAATCATCGACACCCGATCGAGTACAGCTTCGTTCGTAAAGAAGCGTTCGACTGCTTGCTGCAAATCCTTCACAAAGCAGGTGGCAGCGAAGATCGTCGCAGCCAAACCAATCAATGTCCGCTGAACCTCATCTTGTCGTCCGTATGTAGCCGGCGCCAAGCCTGCAGGCCAGTTAACAGTCGCCGTCATCCCTTCCTCGTCAACCGTGAAGTCAGGTGCAAGCACGTCAGCACCCTCTTGAATCCAGATACGGAAGTTTTCAGTGTGCGCTGCAGCGCCAATCCCAGGAGCCGTCGCAAAAAGCGCCTCGATGACCCCAACAACCGACTCGGCCACAAGAATCGAGGTCTCCGACATCTGGTAGTGAACCACGATCCGCATGCCCTGCACTCTCGACACATAAGAGTGCGAATCTGACTCGTTGAAGACGACTGGCCCATGCAAGTTGTCGGATACTGGTTGACTGGCGAGCAATGTGAAGAACTCTGCAATACTCTCTGGTGTTTCCTCCTTCGGTATGGAACCCTCCTCGCGGAGCACTGCCTCATAGCCGAGCGCGTAGAGCAGCGAATTTCGACTCTGATGCAAGCCAAGCCGATCAAGAACGTCGGGTAGTTGAATAACTTGCTCAAGCTCTGCTGACGTGAAATTCAGCACTTGGCTTCCAAGAATGAGATCGAACTCCATAAGGCGCTTCGCGACACGCTCATTGGAGGCGTCGTCGAGCGGAAGCCCTGCCGCACAACCTCGAACCAATCGAACGGCTTCGAGGGAATCCGGCAAATGTCGCAGCTCGACAGCGATCCAAGCAAGCATCATGACTGTAGGCACGATTGAGGCCGGAAGATCACTATCCTCTTCAGCCTCGATGAATATCGAAGCCATTGCAAAAATGCAGCTTGCGCGTGCGGCCCATAGCAGACCGGCACTACGATAGGCAAGCGTGAGTAGTTGCAGCGCCTCGATCAGTGCATCGGCATACTCTTTCTTGGTGAGCTGTCGCGCGGCCTTGCCCAGCAACCTGATCATTTCGAAGTTGTCTTCGAAATCGAGCTGCTGAGCGCGCCTGAGGAGTACGAGTGCTCCCTGAGCTTCGCCAGTGCGCTCCGACACGAACGCCGCAACGTCGTCGACAAGGCGAGTATAGCCCTGATCCTTTCCCGCGACGTTGCCAAACACCTCAATCATTTTGGTCAAGCGCTCGGCAGCAAATTCGCCAAGACCATTTGCTTGCTTGATCACCTCAGAAAACTGCGGCCAAAGTGAGCTGAGCCGTTGAGAATCTTTCTTGAGCGCCGCCTGATTGACTTCGATGACGAGCAGTGAGGTCCGAGCCTCCAAAGCATTGTTTGGTCGCTCATGTTCCGCCACCATCGACTTCAATCTGTCGCTCAGTCGAGCGATGCGCTCCTCCAGCCTGGCCTCATCGGCAGTCAAATGTTGATGAATGACCGAGTTGAATAGCAGTTGAGCCAAGTTGCACAGAAGCTCAAGGTTCTTGGCGTGATTCGTGTCGATCACGAGCTTCTCGAAGGCATCGTAGCTGGCGTTCAAGTGCGCGACATCGTCAAACCACCAGAAGGCGGTCCAGATCCATTCGTAGTGTGCTTTGAGCGTCTGACGTGAAGTGCCATCTCGTTCGGCCAATCGAACTGCGCGTGCAAACCGCCCATCCGTTTCTGTTCTCGGACGCTCCAAATTGCGCGAAAGTTTGGCCGCAACCAGAGCCTCTGTCACGCGCTGCATTTCCATCCCGAAAAATGCATCCGGGTTACCGATCAACTTCTCTATATCTTCGAGCTGCCGGGAGCGAGAATAGTCCGTCGGACCCAGTCGGCGTGCGTCGGTAATCTCCTGTCCAACGCCGAGGTAGTTAAAAGCGAGGTCCCTGCGATCACCACCAACGACCTGCTCAACGACCCAGCTCCGATCAAGAATGGTGACGGTCAGGCCATATTTCTTGGTGAGTTCGTCCTCGACCCGAGCGCGGTCCTTCGCACGGGCGAACTGTGCGGTAACGCAATAGACCTTCTGATAGCCACGCTGCGTCTCCGCAATGCCTGCCACGTCGTTGCGAGCTTTCTCTGCCCACGTCTTCTTAGCGCTGAAGGCGAACGCCCAACGCTCCTTACCGGAATTCGGTTCGCCCACATAGGTAAGAGTTGCGATCTCGTCAGCAATCGGAATGGTTTCGGCATCAGCCTTGCTGTCCCCACCCCCTTCGGGTCCGGTGGCAGGTTTCAGGTTTGGGCAAATCGTGCGCTCACACAGCTTGCGGCAAAAGAGCTCAAAGTCGTGAGTCTGGTTGCGTGCGGTAATGGTGTCGAGGCTGTACTCAAGCGTCGTTGCGTCAAGCAGGTAGGTCGTGCGGTCGCTCGTATCTGAGTAGAGTTCAGAACGCAGTTGGCGCATGAACTCCGATGGCGATACCTTCTTTTCTTGCTCTCCCTCAGTCATTCATCGCCTCTCTAGATACTGTAGTCACGAGGTGTTGAGCCAGAGGGCGAGGCATCTGATTTGGACGGCGATGAGGAAAGATTTGCTGTTTTTGGCGTATCTTGTGGCGATGCCGCGCCATCTTTTGAGGGACAGGAACGCGTTTTCGACGAGGTGGCGGAGTTTATACAGATCTTCGTCGTACGACCTTGGGGTGACGCGGTTTTTCTTCGGCGGGATCACGGCATTCATCCCTTGCGCTGTGGCCTGCTCAAGAATGGCGTCGGTATCGTACCCTTTGTCCGCGATCAGATGATCGGCGTTGATCCCTTCAATCAGGCGGCCTGCCTGCGTGCAATCCGCCCGGGAACCTTCTGTAATAACGATTCTGACCGGCATGCCATGCGCATCCACGGCCAGATGTATCTGGGTATTGAGCCCCCTTTGGTGCGGCCCATGGCCTGGTTTCCGCCTTTGGCTCCGGCGGCATGGGGATGGACCTTGCAATGGCTGGCGTCGATCATCAGCCATTCGTAGTCCGGCTCATCGATCAGCATTTCCAGCAGCTTCTCCCAAACCCCCTTGTCCCGCCAGCGGATGAAGCGGCGGTGCGTGTTGCTCCAACCACCATAGCCTGGCGGCAAATCTCGCCACGGCGCACCCGTTCGCAATATCCAGAACACCGCATTGATAAACAATCGATTGTCTTTAGCGATGCCGCCCCAAACACCCTCACGCCCCGGCAGATGCGGCTCCAGCAAGGCCCAGGTTTCATCTGAAATGTCGTGGCGACGGTATGCAGGAACCGTCTCTTTCATGGAGCCTCCCATTCTTTGACTCCATGATTCTCTCATATCTTTAATCTCGTGACTACAGTGCCTAGAAACTATCGGCATCATCGTACCTATTCGACGAGCAGGTGCGGATCAATTCACCGCCTTCATCCGACGAGAGCTTCCAGCTCCTCGGAAGCCGAACGCGATAACCGCCGCCCCTCCTTGGCCACGTTGACCTGCAAGGCAACGCACGCCACCTCCAGAACGTCCACGGCCAGCGAGTAGCTACCCTTGGCCTGCAGCCAGGCCAGCACATCCGCCAAGTGCCAGATCGACGCGCTGCCTTCATGCACCGGCGCCGGGAAGCTGCCCGGATGGGCCAGCATCAGCTTGCGCATGTTCTGCCGCGACACGCCCACGATGTCGGCCACATCGGTCAACCCGACCAGATCCGGTGCGACTTCGATCAGCCGTGCCGACGGCACGGCGCTCCGCACGTCTGCCAACGCGCTGCGTACAGCCGCGTCCGCACTGTCCGCTTCGCGGGTGAACTCCAGCGCGAGCCGCCCCGGCTGCCCGATGCCAACCAAGGCATCGTCACAGCCGGCCTCGCCCAGGCGCTCAACCAGCGCATCCGGGTCACGGTCATCGTCGGCGAGCTGGTATTTCAGGGTGAAGGTGTATTCCATCGTGCTACTCCTCGGCATCGTCGGCTGCCTCCTGCTGCTTGCGGTGCGTCGTGCAGTTGTCCACGACACGCCGCAAGGCGCGCGCATGGTTGCCAGGGTTTTTCGGCGTACTCCACACGCTGGTGATACAGAACTCGCCGCAGCGACACTCCGCATCGTTGTACGGACAATAAATCCGCCCCCAGGCGTGGCTGCCGCCAACTTCCACGCGCCAGCCCTGCCCTTCGGCGTGCCTGAGTGCTTCCTCGACTTCTTTCTTTGGATGAGAGGTCCGGGCCATCAACAGTCTCCAGTATGGGAATGATCGCCAAGGTTGTCAAGTGACAACCTTGGCCCCATTTCAGGCCACCGCGCTCAATGCCGGCACGACTACGTTCTTCGGCAACAGCGTTGGCACGTAGGTCTGCCCGCCACCCCAGGCATCAACCAGGTTGGCCTATAGCATAACAAAATAGATTTGATTATTATAAACGGATGACCTATTCACTGGATTTTCGTCGTAAAGTGCTAGAGGTTCGGGACCGGGACCGGTTATCGATTGCCCAGGTGGCGGAACGTTTTGCGGTAGGGAAAGCGAGCGTGATGCGCTGGCTGAAGCGGATCGAGCGCAAGCCGTCGGGGTTTCGGCGGCGCAAGCTGGACGTGGAGGCATTGGCGGCGGACCTGCGGGACTATCCGGATGCCTACCAATACGAACGGGCGGCGCGGTTGGGGGTCACGCAAAATGCGATTTGTTACGCGCTGAAGAACAAGCTACGGGTTTCCTATAAAAAAAACGCTGGCGCATCCGCGCGCGGACGCCACCGCGCGGTGTGCCTTTCAAGCCCGTCGGGCGGCGTATGAGGCGGCCGGACGAACACTGGTGTGGATCGACGAGAGCGGGTTTGCCCAGGACATGCCGCGCCGGTACGGCTATGCCCCCGTCGGGCAGCGCTGCCACGGACGCTGGGACTGGCACGCCAAGGGGCGCACTAAGGTGATCGGTGCCCTTTGGGGTTCCCAGCTCATCGCCGTCGGCCTTTTTGAATCCAGCGTCAACGCCGAGGTCTTCCTCGCTTGGACCCACCGCGTGCTCCTTCCTCAACTGCCGCCCGCCGCCGTGATCGTCCTCGATAACGCCGCTTTCCACAAACGCGCCGACGTTCAAAACACCCTTCGCCAAGCCGGCCACACCCTGGAATACCTGCCGCCTTATTCCCCCGATCTCAATCCCATCGAGCATAAATGGGCGCAGGCCAAAGCCATCCGCAAGCAATCCCTTTGCTCCGTCAACGAACTCTTTCGCTCCAATCAAATATGATCACTTTTATTCGATTCTGCTATACTCTTGCAGCATGTGACGCCGCTGCTCAGCGTACTCAGCCTTGTTGTAGACCGAGCGCGAGGAACGGCCATCCTCGTGTGCCAGGCACTTCTCGATCCAGTCGCGGTTGAAGCCGATTTCGTTTAACAGCGTCGAGCCGGTACGGCGCAGGTCGTGGACGGTGAACGGTTGCAGCGGCAGCCCCTTGGTCTTTGCCGCCTCCGCGATGAGCTGCGTGACCCGATTCAAGGTCGCATTGGACATGAACCGCTCGGCGTCGTAACGAGAGGGAAAAACGAACCTTGAGCCTGCTGCGCAGGCGTGCAGCGTCACGAAGATGTCGAGCGCTTGGCGCGACAGATAGACCACGTGCGGGTTGCGCCCCTTCATTCGCTGCTTCGGGATCGTCCAGGTCTTGCTCTCGAAATCGACCTCATCCCAAGTGGCCTGGATGAGTCCGCTCTTGCGTACCAGCGTCAGCAGGATCAAGCGCAGCGCGAGCTTGATGGTCGGATAGGTCGCCACCGATTCCATCTGTTGCACGAACAGCCGGATCTCCAACGGCGACAAAGCACGGTCCTTCGGCACGAAGGTAGCGATCGAGGCCGCGCCCACGCTGTCGGCTGGGTTGTTCACCTTCTCGCCGTGGGCGATGGCATAGACGTAAACCTGCTTCACGATGTCCCGAATCTGGACAGCCGTAGCCGGCGCCCCACGCTCCTTGACCTTGTTGCACAAGGCTCGCAGGTCTTCGGCCTGGATTTCGGTCAGCAGGCGGTTCTGGAAGACCGGCAAGATGTCCCGGTCGATGATGTGCTTGCGCATGGCGCGGGTGCTGTCGGCCAACCGTGCATTGGCCAGCCACTGGGCGGTCATGTCGCCGAAGTTCTTGGCGGCAGTCAGACGGCGCTTCTCGCGCTGCTTCTCATGCGCCGGGGACTTGCCCTGGGCGACGGCCTTCTTGGCATCCAGCAGCTTTTCGCGGGCCATCGCGAGCGAAATGCCGGACGGCCCATACCGTCCAATGGTCAGCGTCTCGCGCCGGCCGTTGAGACGGTAGTCGTAGCGGAGGGTGACAGTACCGGTGGTCGATACCGTTACGTACATGCCATCGCGGTCAGAAGCCTTATAAATCTTTGACTTAAGCTTGATATTGCGTAGTGCAGCGTCGGTCAGCATCGAGGTTTCCTCCGGCTTTTGACGGCTTTACCGTCAGGTTTTACCGTCAGGGACCTGGAGACCTGCTGATGCTCGGAAAGCCCCATAAAACAAGCTTTCCCGAGAAGGCTTTTACCGTCAAAGACGGTAAAAGCCTGAATGGTGAACGAGAGTGTCTTAATCCGGCCTAGATTTTTACCGTCAGCTCTACCACCAACTTATTTTGCTGGCCGGCGATAGCCACCGATAGCCTTCGTGACGTATTTATTTATAAATCAATACATCACGTCAGTTTTTCGATAGCTGGCGATAGTCCTCGAAGGACGTAAATTCACTCCCACTCTATTGTAAACAAGACATTTTTATCTTTTATATTCAATGGCTTATTTTCCTGCTAATTGGTAATACCATGAAAAATACCATGCTCAGAAAAGGCTTAACAATATTTTGAAAAATTGCCTACTGAGCGCTGCCGCACAGCTCCATAGGCCGCTTTCCTGGCTTTGCTTCCAGATGTATGCTCTTCTGCTCCTGCAGCTAATGGATCACCGCAAACAGGTTACTCGCCTGGGGATTCCCTTTCGACCCGAGCATCCGTATGAGACTCATGCTCGATTATTATTATTATAGAAGCCCCCATGAATAAATCGCTCATCATTTTCGGCATCGTCAACATAACCTCGGACAGTTTCTCCGATGGAGGCCGGTATCTGGCGCCAGACGCAGCCATTGCGCAGGCGCGTAAGCTGATGGCCGAGGGGGCAGATGTGATCGACCTCGGTCCGGCATCCAGCAATCCCGACGCCGCGCCTGTTTCGTCCGACACAGAAATCGCGCGTATCGCGCCGGTGCTGGACGCGCTCAAGGCAGATGGCATTCCCGTCTCGCTCGACAGTTATCAACCCGCGACGCAAGCCTATGCCTTGTCGCGTGGTGTGGCCTATCTCAATGATATTCGCGGTTTTCCAGACGCTGCGTTCTATCCGCAATTGGCGAAATCATCTGCCAAACTCGTCGTTATGCATTCGGTGCAAGACGGGCAGGCAGATCGGCGCGAGGCACCCGCTGGCGACATCATGGATCACATTGCGGCGTTCTTTGACGCGCGCATCGCGGCGCTGACGGGTGCCGGTATCAAACGCAACCGCCTTGTCCTTGATCCCGGCATGGGGTTTTTTCTGGGGGCTGCTCCCGAAACCTCGCTCTCGGTGCTGGCGCGGTTCGATGAATTGCGGCTGCGCTTCGATTTGCCGGTGCTTCTGTCTGTTTCGCGCAAATCCTTTCTGCGCGCGCTCACAGGCCGTGGTCCGGGGGATGTCGGGGCCGCGACACTCGCTGCAGAGCTTGCCGCCGCCGCAGGTGGAGCTGACTTCATCCGCACACACGAGCCGCGCCCCTTGCGCGACGGGCTGGCGGTATTGGCGGCGCTGAAAGAAACCGCAAGAATTCGTTAACTGCACATTCGGGATATTTCTCTATATTCGCGGTTCAGCAGGCATGTCCCCTTTGAGGGCGACCCGACGACAGGATAATCGACCTTATGGTGCGCAAATATTTCGGCACAGACGGTATTCGTGGCAAAGCCAACGAAGGCGCGATGACGGCGGAAACCGCCTTGCGCGTCGGCATGGCGGCTGGCCGTGTCTTTCGTCGCGGTGACCACCGCCATCGTGTCGTGATCGGCAAGGATACGCGCCTGTCGGGCTATATGCTTGAACCCGCGCTCACAGCCGGTTTCACCTCGATGGGCATGGACGTATTCCTTTTTGGCCCGCTGCCGACAACGTATAGGAAGAATAAACGCCCTTTTCACCCAAGTCCAACAGCTTTGGACCGCAGTTGACTCTTTCGACACCCCTGCGATGCAACCCAATCCGGCTGACGGGGAGCCAGCAACGCTGAAAATTTACCCTCCTCTTTCCCACTAGCGGCTCCTTTTCCGACAACCAGCACGGCGGATCCCTGCCGCGGCGCTGTGAACGCAGCATTTTGATTGGTATCGTTGGCCTTCAGGCTCGTCAGTCAAACAGACCCAGGAGCAGCTCAGCCGGTGGCGCCCGGCTTTCGGGTAACGCCCTGGTCCCGCTGGTTTCGGCTTTGTGCTTCAGGTGATCAAGGATCTGCTTGATCACTATAGGGTCTTCAATGCAGGCGATGACTTTCATGGCGCCGCCGCAGCCGCTGCAGGTCTCGATGTCGATATTGAAAACACGCTTGAGCCGTTGCGCCCATGTCATCGACGCTCGCCGTTGTGCTGGTGTTGCCGGTTCATCAGCCACCCTGACCTTGTTGCCCCTGCCCCGTTTTGCCGGCGTGACCAACGCCCGGTGCCGACTGTTGGGTGCGAACACCCCGTGGAAGCGGGTTAGGTTGACTCTGGGCTTCGGTACCAGGGCGGCCAGCCTTGCAATGAAATCCAATGGTTCGAAAATGACGTGCGTGGTGCCGTCCCGGTACGGCGTCTTGAGCTGGTAGCGCACGTTGCCGCCTCGTGTTAACGACAGCCGCTTCTCGGATACCGCCGGGCGGCTGATGTACCGGCACAGCCGTTCGAGCTTCTTGCGTTCATCGGCCCTGGCCGCCACGCCGGCGTGCAGGCTGGACCCGGCTACCTTGCCAATCCCGTCACCGAACGGATCACCACTGGTCGGCAGAGTTTGCAAAGTGAACACCTTTCGCCCCGCCTGTGAACCGACAGCGATACGGTAAGTGATCGAGTGCCCCAGCAGGGGTGTCATCGGGTCGTCATCCACCGCATCCGAGGCCAGATAGCTGTTTTCGACATCCCGTTCCAGCAGGCCTTGCCGTTCCAGATAGCGACCCACCCGGTGGGCGATGGTGTGCGTCAGCTGGGTGAGCTCTGGGCTGGTCGGCGCCTTGACCCAGCGGAAACGCGCTGAGCCGTGGGATTGCTCGACATACACACCGTCGAGAAACAGCATGTGGAAGTGAACATTCAGATTGAGCGCCGATCCAAAACGCTGGATCAGGGTGACCGCGCCCGTCTTGGCCACTTGGTGGGTATGGCCCGCTTTCTTGACCAGGTGCGTGGCAATGACGCGGTAAACGATGCCCAGCACCCACCCCATGATCTCGGGCCGGCTGGCAAACAGGAAACGCAGCTGAAACGGGAAGCTCAACACCCACTGACGCATGGGTTGTTCAGGCAGTACTTCATCAACCAGCAAGGCGGCACTTTCGGCCATCCGCCGCGCCCCACAGCTCGGGCAGAAACCGCGACGCTTACAGCTGAAAGCGACCAGGTGCTCGGCGTGGCAAGACTCGCAGCGAACCCGTAGAAAGCCATGCTCCAGCCGCCCGCATTGGAGAAATTCTTCAAATTCCCGTTGCACATAGCCCGGCAATTCCTTTCCCTGCTCTGCCATAAGCGCAGCGAATGCCGGGTAATACTCGTCAACGATCTGATAGAGAAGGGTTTGCTCGGGTCGGTGGCTCTGGTAACGACCAGTATCCCGATCCCGGCTGGCCGTCCTGGCCGCCACATGAGGCATGTTCCGCGTCCTTGCAATACTGTGTTTACATACAGTCTATCGCTTAGCGGAAAGTTCTTTTACCCTCAGCCGAAATGCCTGCCGTTGCTAGACATTGCCAGCCAGTGCCCGTCACTCCCACTCGATTGTAAACAAGCACACAAAACCCTTTAGTGACAACAATTTGCAAGAACTATCAGGCTCAGTGCCATGAAAAATACCATGACCAGATCATGAGGTTGAACACGGCTTGCGCCGGCAGCGTTCACGCTCCTGGTCGGCGATCTCGCCCGGCTGCAATGCTAGCTCAGCATCGGTCATGCGCTCCAGCACGTCGCGTAGGCGGATGGTGCAAGGAATGGGCGGCAGCTCGAACTCATAGCCGCCGGCGATCATTTCGGCCGCAATCTCCTCGGTGATGAAAAACGGCTCGTCGTCTTGGTTCGGCTTCTTCATGCCCTTTCCTCCTGGCGCTCATCCTGGCCGACAGCGGCCAGGGCATCGGCTTCCGTCAATGCGTCCTCCACGAACGCGCCGTGCTGCTTCGCTTCGGCCTGGCTGACCTCGGCCCATATCCGTTTCACCTGGGCCGCACTGTACCCGGCCAGCTCGGCGGTCTTGTTGATGCTGTAGCCGGACTTGCGCAGCGCGACAACTTGGGCGCGGCGCTTCGGATCAGCACGGCGGCCCTTGTACCGCCCGGCCTGGCGGGCCAACTCAATGCCTTGGCGCTGGCGTTCGCGCCTGTCCTCGTAGTCGTCGCGGGCCATCTGCAAGGCCAGGCGAAAAAGCATGATCTGCACGGCTTCCAGCACGATCTTGGCGACGCCCTGGGCCTCGGCCGCCAGGTCGGATAGATCGACCACGCCAGGGACGGCCAGGCGTGCGCCTTTGGCCTGTATCGAGGCCACCAGGCGCTCGGCCTCGGGCAAAGGTAGGCGGCTGATGCGGTCGATCTTCTCGGCAATGACCACCTCGCCGGGCTGTAGGTCGCCGATCATGCGCAGCAGCTCAGGCCGGTCGGCGCGTGCGCCGGATGCCTTCTCACGGTAGATGCCGGCGACGTAGTAGCCGGCGGCCTTCGCGGCCGTAGTGATCGCCTCTTGGCGTTCCAAGTCCTGCGCGTCGGTGCTGACGCGCAGATAGACCCGCGCCACCATCGGCGCGGCTACTGGCTTCGTCCTGCGCATACTTGCGGGCTCCTTTGGGCATACTCAAATGCACCCATCTTAAACTGGCAGGCCAATTTATCACATATCGATCTAAATGCGCCTAGCTCATTTTTACAGCTTAAATGAGCTATTGAGCACACTCCATATTTCGACTATTATTGAAACATGGAAACGATAAATGCTGTAGCCGCCCTGGCGGCCATCGCTCAAGAATCGCGCCTCGCGGTGTTCCGGCTTCTCGTCCAGGCCGGCCCCGCCGGCATGGCCGCCGGAAAAATCAGCGAAGCGGCCGGCATCCCGCCGTCTTCGCTATCCTTCCACCTGAAAGAGCTGGCACACGCCGGCATGGTCACGTCGCGGCAAGAAGGCCGATTTGTGATCTACGAGGCGAACTTTTCGACGGCCACTAACCTGGTGGCCTTTCTCACGGAAAACTGCTGCGGCGGCCAGGTGTGCAACCTGTCTTGCACCACGGAAGCCGGGAAGGTGTTGGCATGAGACTTCGCCATCTTTCCGACCCCGATTCTTTGCCCGCTTTGGACAAATCCTTTGCCATCGAGCGCCCGGCGCTCGGGCTGGCACCCGACGCCCCGCCGGTGCGTATCCTGCTGCTGTATGGCTCGCTGCGCGCCCGCTCGTTCTCACGGCTGGCCGTCGAGGAAGCGGCCCGGCTGCTGCAATTCTTTGGCGCAGAAACACGCATCTTCGACCCGTCCGATTTGCCGTTGCCCGATCAAGTGCAAAGCGACGATCACCCGGCCGTCAAGGAGCTGCGCGCCCTGTCCGAGTGGTCAGAGGGACAAGTCTGGTGCAGCCCGGAACGCCACGGTCAGATTACCAGTGTCATGAAGGCGCAGATTGACCATCTGCCGCTTGAAATGGCCGGCATCCGGCCGACCCAAGGCCGCACCCTGGCCGTGATGCAGGTATCCGGCGGCTCGCAGAGCTTCAACGCCGTGAACACCTTGCGTCTGCTCGGCCGCTGGATGCGAATGTTCACCATTCCGAACCAGTCGAGTATCGCCAAAGCGTTCCAAGAGTTCGACGCGGCGGGCCGCATGAAGCCCTCGCCGTACTACGACCGAATAGCCGATGTGATGGAAGAACTGGTGCGCTTCACGGCGCTGGTACGGCCGCACCGTGAAGCACTGACAGACCGCTATTCCGAACGGAAAGCGGCCGGCCACGTCATCGACGAGGCCACCGATCTTTCATCCATCGCCATTGCTCCCCAGCCACTACCAGAAAGCGAAACATCATGACCGAAAGAATCTATAACGTCCTCATCCTCTGCACCGGCAATTCGGCGCGCAGCATCATGGCCGAAGCTCTCATCAACACGATGGGGCAAGGGCGCTTCCGCGCCTACAGCGCCGGCAGTCACCCAACCGGCAAGGTCAATCCCTTCGCCGTCGAAAAGGTGGAGTCGGTGAATTACCCGACCGAGAATCTGCGCAGCAAGAGCTGGGACGAGTACGCCACGCCCGACGCACCGAAGATGGACTTCATCATCACCGTCTGCGACAACGCCGCCGGCGAAATGTGTCCGGTGTGGCCTGGTCAGCCGATCTCGGCGCATTGGGGATTTGAAGACCCGGCCGCCGTCGAAGGCACTGACGCCGAGAAGCGCCGGGCCTTCGAACAAACCTTCCGGCACATGATGAACCGCGTCCGCCTGTTCGTGAATCTGCCTCTCAAAATGCTTGACCAGACGGCCATCAAGCGCGAGCTGGCGAACATCGGCAAGACCGAGCAGGAAGCATGAGCGCCGGCGCACAGGCCATCGCCGCGAAGCCGCGCCAGGCCCCGATGAGCGGCTTCGAGCGTTACCTGACGCTGTGGGTGGCCCTGTGCATCGTCGCCGGTGTTGCGCTCGGCCAGGGCCTTCCTGACGTGTTCCAGGCCATAGGCCGCATGGAAGTGGCCCAGGTCAATTTGCCGGTGGGCCTGCTGATTTGGGTAATGATCGTCCCGATGCTGGTCAAGATCGACTTCGGGGCGCTGCACCAGGTCAAAGAGCATTGGCGCGGCATCGGCGTCACGCTGTTCGTGAATTGGGCCGTCAAGCCATTCTCGATGGCCCTGCTGGGGTGGCTGTTCATCCGACAAGTGTTCGCTCCGTTCCTGCCGGCCGATCAACTGGACAGCTACATCGCGGGCTTGATCTTGCTGGCCGCCGCGCCCTGCACGGCAATGGTGTTCGTGTGGAGCCGCCTTACCAACGGCGACCCGCTTTTCACGCTCTCGCAAGTGGCTCTGAACGACGCCATCATGATCGTGGCCTTCGCGCCCATCGTCGGCCTGCTGCTGGGCATGTCCTCGATCTCGGTGCCTTGGGACACGCTGCTGATTTCGGTCGTGCTCTACATCATCGTGCCGGTGATCCTGGCGCAGCTCTTGCGGCGGCATCTGCTCAAGCAAGGACAGGCCGCCTTTGAACGGGCCATGCAGAAGATCGGGCCGTGGTCGATGGCCGCGCTGCTGCTGACGTTGGTTCTACTGTTCGCCTTCCAGGGCGAGGCCATCATCCGGCAGCCGTTAGTGATCGCCATGCTAGCCGTGCCGATCTTGATTCAAGTGTTCTTCAATTCCGGGTTAGCCTACTGGCTGAACAAGCGGGCGGGGGAAAAGCACTCTGTCGCCTGTCCTTCGGCCCTGATCGGTGCCAGCAACTTCTTCGAGCTGGCCGTGGCGGCCGCCATCAGCTTGTTCGGTCTGCACTCCGGCGCTGCATTGGCAACCGTGGTCGGCGTCCTGGTCGAAGTGCCGGTGATGCTGCTGGTCGTGCGCGTGGTGAATCGCTCGAAGAGCTGGTACGAACGAGGTTGAACATGAGTAGGAAAAAACTGAGGAAATGATTGCAGATTGCCGCGCCGGCCGCTTCCTGGCGCATTCGATCACTGACCTGGAACACCTAGTATCCATGCTTGCTGAGGTCGCCCGATGACAGACCCAAAGAACCTAGAGAACAGGCTGCATGAGAAGGCCGACCCGGCCCGCGCCGTTTCCACTGGTCGGGTGCGCTACACACTGGCCGAACTACTGGCCGACGCGGAAGCATCCGGGGCTTACCCGCTGCCGCCGGAGGAACGCGAATGGATGGATGCGCCGTCTGTGGGTCGGGAATGGCCAAACAGTGAAGATTGAAAAAGGCGGCCAGTTCGAGTGGCCGCCCTTTCGTCATTAGCTGCACGCTTGGCGCAAGGCGTTCATTGCTTCTTGAAAATCAGCCTGTGTCGCCCGGCCCGTTTCAGCTTGGTAGTACACCACCATAAAAGCATTAGCGACGGCTTCGGCCAATGGCCCAAGGCTCCGCGCTTCCGCTTGGTTGATGTACTCCAAAGAAGAAAGAATAGCCGCTGCTTGATGCACTGCTTGCCCTGGTTCGATAATATGTTGTGTTGTCATAATTCACCTCTCCAGTAGGTGTTGATTGAAAGTGCCGGGCTGGTTGTGGCCAGCCCGGTGCGCCTACAGGTACAGCCCCGCCGCCTCCGCGAATGCTGACCGCTCATTCCTGCCGCCATTAACCTCAATACTTATCGGCTTAGTTTCGCTCTCTCTCATAGGGTCTGGCCGTGATACAAAAGCGGCTGTTTCTGTCTCTGCATCGACCTCGGTCGATTGATCACCCAGCGGCGAAATAAATACCTGGCTGACTTCTTCCCTTGGCGCTTCATCCAGGGCCGCCAATGCGGCCATGTATGTTGATGTCGTCATCGTGCTAACTCCTGACTTCGTTACTATCTGGGCCAGAATCGGCGCCCAAGCTATTGCCCTCGAACTGGCCAGATTGGCTTGCTTCTTTCGGCTCCATGCTTTCGCGTATCGAAGCAGCCAGTTTTCCGCCTGTGGTTTCGCTCACTCGCTCCTGGAATCCCTGCTTCACTTGAGAGCCGACACCCTTGGCTAACTCGGAGGCCGTGCCTGTGGCCAGCTTCGCGGCCTTGGCAAAGCCGCCACCGCTTGAGCTACTGCCGCTGTCACCAAAGCCAGCCGCTTGGGCGAATGGGCTACTGCCAGCAGTACCCGCTTCACCACCACCGTTTCCGCCACTGCTGACAACTGACCCCATGCTGGACATGTCACCGCCGGTTTCCATACTCGCTGATGCTTTCTGAAAAGCCGCTTGGAGTGCACTTGCACCTCCGGCTGCACCGGCTGCGGCACCCATAACCGCTTTACCTGCCAGGGCAGCGCCGCCAGTTGCCATACTGGCCGCCGTCACCGCCGCCCCAACTGCCGCACCCGCACCGAAGTTTCCAATTCCACCGGCTGCGCCAATACCACCACCAGACACAAGACCAGAAATCATCGGCGGAACTTTGTTGACCAAGAAAAGCAAGATGACCGATATAACCAACATCACGGCCAGTTCCTGGGATGCCATGTTCTCGCTGATTTGCGTGTAGTAGTGATTGATGAACTCTTTGCCAATCGCAACCAGAAGCACCATTGCCATAAGCTGTGCGGCCAGGCCCAGCACGGTCTTGTAGTAATTGATCGCCATGTCGGAAGTCCAACGACTTCCACCAAAGCCAAGGAAGAACACACCGGCATACAACAGAATCCAGGCTGATGCGAGCAACAGCAACAGGTTGACCGCAATCAACGCCAGGACAAACAAAACAGCCAGGGCCATTAGCTCCATGACCAGAGCAGTTGCCATCTGCCGCCATCCCAGCTCCGAGGTGGCCTGTACTGTGCGGTTGTATAACTCGAAACCAAGATCAAGGATGCTGGAGGGCCCAAGATTGCTATTGGAAAGTCCCCCCGCCTGCGCGCCCAGAGTTTGCAATGACTGAACAATCGTACCGGCGATATTCATGCCCTGGTTCGCATTCGTCAGCAACCACCAGAAAAAGCCGGTGAAGATCGTGAAGCGAACGAACTCCGCGAAGAACTCGCCAATGTCGGCCTTGCGCAAAGCCATCATGCCGAATGTCCAGACCATCGAAATCACAACCAGCGTCCAGAACAAACGCGATGCAGCGGACTCAATAGCTGGCCCCCATGTTGCGGCAGCATCATGAAAACGCTTGAGCACATCATTCATAACACCGCTGCTACTTAGCTCCTGCGCCATTGCAGGTTCAGCCAGCACCATTGTGGCGACCATCATCAAGCCACCTAGAGCAATTTTCTTTCTCATGGCGACCACCTCAATAATCATCTTTAGGGCTGGGCTTGAACTCCCACTGACGCATCTGCTTGGCCTTCTGGAATGCTCTGCATTCCTCGGTAAAGGCCTCTCGGTTCGCTTCGCTGCGCATTTCATTCAGTGCTGCCTGGAACGCATCGGGGGCACACGTCGCCGCATTTGGTTCGGGCATCCTTTCCTGTTCACATCCAGCCAACAACAGCAACGTAGCCGCGGTAGTAAAAAAGATTTTTTTCATCTCACCGCCTCCCTAGTAGTTGTCTGCCGGACTCGGGCGAAACGTCCAGGTACGCATTTGCTCGGCCCTGGCATCACCTCGCGCCTCGGCATCGAGTTCTGCTGCAATCCGGGCTGCCTCCGCGTTGTGTTGGGCGGTCAACATGGTGCGAATCTGCAAGAGCTGATTGGCCTGCTGGCTGGCGAGCTGGTTGGCGTAGCCGATGGCCTGTAGCTGGCCAGTTGCACCCTGGGCCGCGCCTTGCAGCCGCTCCAGGGTACGGGCGTCATCCTTCAAAGCCTTTTGCTGGTCGGCAACGGTCTGGAACAGGGCATCGTTGGCCTTCTTTTGCGACTCTGACGCCAGGCGGCGGTTCTCTTCCATCGCTGCCTTTTCGGCCGGCGTGCATCCGCCGCTGCCGTTGAAGCATGGCGAGCTGCGGTAATAGGCCACGTCCTGAAACTTGGCCAGGTAACGATCCAGGCTGCCTAGCTGGTTCTCGTAATAGGCCAGCGTGTTTTGCGCGGCAATCAGCCGGTTGATCGTAGTCTGCGCCTGATCCCAGATATACGCGGCTGGGGCCATCGTGTTCTGGAGCTGATTTTCGTACTGCTGCAACTGGGTCTGGTACTGCTCAATCTGCTTGAGCGTCTGCGCCACCGACTCGATGGCCGTCATGATGTTCTGGGCCAGGTTGCCGCCGTCGATGACGGGGATACCAGCTTGCACAGGGGCGGTGGTAGTGGTGATAAAGCCGGTTGCGAGTGCAACGGCTAGAGCGGTTTTTTTAGCCGCTAAAATTTTGGACTTCATGGTCGTACTCCGTCGATGAAAAGAAGGCATTGCCTTGACCAAGCGTTGTGCTTGTTCTCGGCAACGTTTCATCGAAGAGCTACGCCACTAGCTGATCGGTATTGCCCTTGGCGCTGAGGCCCGGACTTACAAACGTAAAACTACTCTGTTTTTTTATCGCTTTCGGACAAGCCAACTTCCCGGCCAATCTCTTCAAGCTCTAGCGGCTGTACTGCCGCCGTCAGTATTTCGCGTATTTCCGCGTCGGTGCTCCTATCGTTGAGCGCTGCTCGAACTTTCAACGCACGGTGCACCTCGGCGGGTAAATTCCTGATAAGCACATTTGCCATATCAATACCCTTTTGGTGTACCCGACAACCATGCTATCAAAGATATTAAAAATAGCAAGACCTATACTCTTGCAACCGGCGGTAGCCGATCAGCCCCGCAGGGCAGGATTCCCGTTGAGTGCCCCCGGCGCGAATAAGGGACAGTGAAGATAGATAACCGGCTTGCCGGTTAGCTAACTTCACCCATCCTGCCCGCATTTCACCCACTATTGAAAATCTAGCGCATATCGAACGTAAAGCGTTTTATCGTCAAACAAACACCGATTCTTGGCAACATAACCGTAATCGTCACCAAATCGGCCTGCAATCGACATAGTCGCTTCAAAATCGCTGCTCAATCGGCTTTAAATCGGAACCTAAAATGCCAACAATCGACACAAACCATTCGCCCCGATGGGGCGAGTTGGACGCCAAAAAAGAAGGGCATAACCCGCCCCTCAAGTGTCAATGAACACAAGAAATTTGCCTCCCCTCCCGTCATACCACTAAGGCGACGTATTGATACTTGAGGGGCAACCTTTCCTGATGTTGACACCTTCACGCAGGTTACTGGTTATGGGCGTCCAACACACACGGCTCATTCCTGCTTGGTAATAATAAGAATAATAATCTTCTTATTATTCTTACCGAACGAATGGGCACTGCTTAGCCATTTCACGTTTCGAGCCAAGGTTTCAGTACAGATAACTACAAGTGCACACAGCGGCCCTCCAGCACCGTTAGACGCAGATTCTGCTTCAGCTCATGGAATAAGGGACTCCGGGTTGTTTTCCCCTCTCACAAGGCGTTTCAGCGGCCACTGAAGCCGCCTTCTCTTCTTGGCGTTAAACCATCGGCCTATGGCCGATTGATAAAGCCCGCCAGGGCTTTATTGGCAAGGTCAGAACGCGCCCTCAAGGCGCGAGCTGCACCGCGCATGATGGATTATCTTTAGATAATCTTGGATGGATTTCCCAAACTGCCCGCAAAGCAGCGCACCGTCTGGGTTTTCCAAATTGGGACGGGGAACGTTACGACGGCAGAAGGGGAGCGTTACGACGGTAACAAGGGAACGTTACGACGGTAAACGGGTGCAGTTGCCGTGGGGCCAGGCCTCTTGATCTCCCATTTTCCCTTGGCGTATTCGTTCACTACCCAACCCACGGCGGCAAGTTCGGCCAGTGCCTTCCGGGCAGTCTGACGGCGTTTTTTCATAGCTTCGGCATTGGCTTCATCTGGCCAGACATAGCCGCAAAGCGTGTCCAGTTCCACGCGCCCGGATTTGCCGGGGTCGATCCAGCCGCATAGCCGTTGGTGCATCAGCCGTGCCGGATCAGTCTGTAGCACCCGCACTTCCGCCATGTCGATACGGGCATATGGACGATGCCCCAGGATCGCTTCGGCAATACGCGGATTCAGGGCAACCCATAGCCTGCCGTCCGTCTCGTCAAAAGCATGACTCATCAGGTGGAACGCGGCTTGCCGCCGTCCCTTCGTCACAAGGATGGTGACGTTCGACATGCGCAGCAGGCTGGCTTTGAGCGCCTTGATGTTGTCGCCGCTATCCGTCATGCCCGTTTCTGAGAGCAGTTTGGTCAGGCTCTCACGAACCACCAAGCCGTCTTGCTCAATGGCTTCGAAACGGGGTTCAAGGAATAGCCGTAGCTGTCGCCCCGTCTCACTGGTCGGTTCCGGGGTTAGCAAGATGCCGTTCGGGCCGCCAAGGGCCACGATGCCTTGCAAAAGACGCATATCATCGGCCCCGAGAGGTTCGAATCCGACGAAACGCATGGATTCGTCCTCGCCAAAGGTGTAGGTCACGTCCAGCTTGCAGCGTTTGCGATCGCCACGCTTGAGGCTGCGGAACAGGCCAGGTGCCAAACAGTGCGCGGGATCATGTCGGACGTGGGTCAGGTCATGCTTAGGCTTCTTCACGCTGTCTCCTTTTCACCTTGCACTGCCGCTCCAGTACAGCAGGCTTCAACACGCCGCCGTCGTGCCGTCTAAACCAGAGTTCTTGAAAAGGTGCGCCATAGTTGGCCTTGCTGACGCCAAAGCGGACAAAATACCCACGCTGACAATCATCGACCCCCAGTATCTCGGCCTCGCCTTGCGTCATGCCGGATAGGTACGATTGCCAACGGATGTTATCAACCAGTACGGACGATCCACGACTGGCCTGCTGTTGATCGCCCGACCCCATCATGGCTGCGCTTTTACTCGCGTGGTGCAGAAACACAATGGAGCAGCCTGTATCAGCGGCTATGGCCTCCATGTGCCCAACAACCTGCGCCATCGGCCCGCTAGCGTTCTCCTCCTCAATGTGGAAGCGCCGCAAAGTGTCCAAGATCATCAAGCGACGACCTTCAGCGGCTCGTTTGAGAGCATCGAACCAGCTAGCAGCCATGATGTTTGGGCATTTACCGATCAAGGGTTCAATGAGCAAACCATCAGCCACGGCTTGCCGTTCCGCTGCGCTGAGGTGTGCCCCAAGGGCGTGCAGACGATGGTGAATAGCGGCCGGTGGATCTTCAGCAGGCAGATAGACCACTTGCCCGGTGGGAAACTCGCCTATTTCAAGTAAATCAGGCCCGCCTGCAATCTGTGCAGCCAATTGAAGGGCCAACATGGATTTACCAGCCCCACCAGGCGACACAAGAGCACCAACAGTGCCAGCAACCATATTAGGCAGAACATAATCAATGGGTGGCGGCAATTCCGTGAAAGCCGCCATAAGATCAAGAGCCATATAACTAGCCCTCTATAGGGCCAGGTCGCGCAGCTTGATCACCCGATGATTTACGTGCCTCAATCCACTCTTCGACCTCTGACAAATCCCAGGCGACATTTCTACTGGTTAACGCGATACGGCGTGGAAAATCCCCTCGCTGCTCCAGGTTATAAATTGTTCGTGTCGAAAGCGGGATCATCTCCAGGAGCTTCTTCCTGTTGATGAGGGTCTTTATATTTTGCATGGGTCAATACCTCTCAAATGAATAGTTGCTATTCATCGAGTAGCTGCGCGAAGCAGCTAATCGGTAATTGACCTGCCCGATGCCAATGGCGGCCTTATTTATAAATTCACGGCATCAACTTCAATGCTATCAAAGATAGCAAAAACATCAACCCTTACTGCCTCCCGAAGTCCACTCATCAATCATATCGGCCCAATCCTGCAACATCGCCGCCCGCTGCTCGCGGTACTCAGCCTTGTTGTAGACAGCCCTCACGCCCTTCTGCTCGTGCGCCAGGCACTTCTCGATCCAGTCGGTGTTGTAGCCGGCCTCATGCAACAGCGTGCTGGCTGTGCGCCGCAAATCATGCGGTCCGAACTTGGTAAGTGACTTCCCATCTTTCTGCGCCGCCTTGTAAGTCAGCGTCAGCACCTGGTTAAGTGTGGCAGCGCTCATCGGCGCATCCGAGTCGTACCGTGATGGCAAAACGAAGTCGGAACCACCGGCAAAGGTTTTCATGGCAATGAAAATATCCAGAGCCTGCTGGGACAGAAATACCAGGTGCGGGTTACGGCGTTTCATCCGCTCCTTTGGAATCGTCCACAACGCTTCGCTGAAATTGATCTCGCTCCAGGTCGCATTGGTCAGCTCGCTCTTGCGCACCATCGTCAGCAATAACAGCTTGGCCGCCGCACGGTTTGTTGGGCTTGTGCCCACTCGCTCCATGTACTGGTACATCAGCCCAATTTCTTCTGGCGTCAACGCTCGGTCACGTGGCTCGAATCGAGCGATGCTTGTTGGGCGCACCAGTTCTGCCGGGTTTTCGACCTTCTGCCCACGCTCGATGGCCCAGCGAAATACCTGCAACACGATTTCACGCACATGAACGGCGGTGGCCGGTGCGCCTCGCTCAACAATGGCATCAGCCAGCGCCCGCAAGTCTTCGTGGGTGATCTCCACCAGCTTCTGATTGCTGAATTTCGGCTTCAGCTCACGCTCATAAACCGAGCGGCGCATATCGCGGGTGGAGTCGGCCATCTGGTAGCCACGCAGCCACTTCTCCGCCCAGGCACCGAACGTCTCTGCATCTTTCACCCGCGCCTTGTCTCGGGCTTTCTCCTTGGCCGGCGACTTGCCCGCCGCAACCATCTTCTTGGCGTCACCCAACAGCTCGCGGGCTTCGGCCAGGGTGATGCCACCGACACCATAACGCCCAAAGGTGATGGTCTCCTGCCGACCGTTGATTGAGTAGTTGTAACGGAACGAGATGGAGCCGGCTGGAGTCACTGCCACATAGAGACCTTCCCGGTCATTCACTTTGTAGAGTTTGTCCCTGGGCTTGAGATTGCGCAGCTTGGTATCGGTCAGCATGTACCTTGTCCTTCTTCGTCTCCGATACCATGCTGAAAAAATCTCGAATTTATCGTATTTTTTCTTACGAAACAGTAACTTATAGAATATTAATACCATGAACACACAAAAGAACGCAGCATGGTATCGGCATCAATCATGGCATCGCCAAACCATAATACCAGCTTTAATGCCATGCTCAAACGGTGCTTGGCGCTTCCTCCCGTTGCCAGATCGTGCCAAACACAAACAAAAAAAAGCCCGCAATTACGCGGGCTTAGCGGCATTTCATGCCATCAGGTGCCTGGCTGTGCCAGACGCGGAATCATTCCCACTCAATGGTCGCCGGCGGCTTACCGGATACATCGTAAACCACTCGGGAAATGCCGCGCACCTCGTTGATGATCCGTCGCGATACCAAATCGAGGAATTCATAGGGCAGATGCGCCCAGCGAGCGGTCATGAAATCCACCGTTTCCACCGCTCGCAGCGCGATCACGAAATCGTAACGACGACCATCGCCCATCACCCCCACCGACTTGACCGGCAGGAACACCGCGAAGGCCTGGCTGGTCTGGTCGTATAAATCGTGGCGGCGCAATTCCTCGATAAAAATGTGATCGGCTCGGCGGAGCAGGTCGGCATGATCCTTTTTGACTTCGCCGAGAATACGCACCCCCAACCCCGGACCTGGGAAGGGATGGCGATAAACCATCTCGGAGGGCAATCCCAGCTCCATCCCTAATCGGCGCACCTCATCCTTGAACAGCTCCCGCAATGGCTCGACCAGCTTCAGTCGCATCGCCGCCGGGAGCCCGCCGACATTGTGATGGGATTTGATGACGTGGGCCTTGCCGGTTTTCGCACCGGCCGATTCGATGACATCAGGGTAAATCGTGCCTTGGGCGAGCCATTTGACGTTGCGCAAGCGGGCCGCTTCCTCCTCGAACACCTCGATGAACAGCCCGCCGATGATCTTGCGCTTTTGCTCAGGGTCCGTCACGCCCGCCAGCGCAGCGAGGAATCGGGCTTCGGCATCCACCCGAACCACCCGAACGCCGAGGTGGCGTCCAAACGTGGTCATCACCTGGTCGCCTTCGTGCAAGCGCAACAGGCCGGTGTCCACGAACACGCAAGTCAACTGATCGCCGATGGCCCGGTGCAGCAAAGCCGCCACCACCGAGGAATCCACCCCACCGGACAGGCCCAAAAGGATTTCATCATCGCCCACTTGGGAACGGACGGCCGCGATGCTGTCCTCGATGATGTTGCCGGTGGTCCACAATGGCTCGCAGTTACAGATATCCAGCACGAAGCGGCGCAGAATGCGCTCACCTTGGCGGGTGTGCGTTACTTCGGGATGGAATTGCACCCCGTACCAGCATTTTTCCTCGTTCGCCATGCCGGCGATGGGACAGGTTTCGGTGCTGGCGATACGCGCGAAACCGGGCGGCAACACGGTCACCCGGTCGCCGTGACTCATCCACACATCCAGCAGCCCGTAACCCTCCGGGCTGGCGTGATCCTCGATGTCGCGCAGCAGAGTGGAATGGGCGTGGGCGCGGACGCGGGCGTAACCGAATTCGCGATGATCGGAAGACTCCACCGCACCACCGAGCTGTACCGCCATCGTCTGCATGCCGTAGCAAATACCAAGCAACGGGACGTTCAAATCGAAGATTGCTCGAGGCGCGCGCGGCCCCTCCGAAACCGTGGTGGATTCCGGGCCGCCGGACAGAATGATCCCGTGCGGATGAAAAGCGCGGATCGCGGCCGGATCGGCGTCGTAAGGGTAAATTTCGCAATAGACGCCGATCTCCCGCACCCGGCGGGCGATCAACTGAGTGTACTGGGCGCCGAAGTCGAGAATAAGAATGCGGTCGAGATGAATGTCACGGGCGGTCATGAGCTGCACTCCCCTCCCTCTTGGCGAGGGAAGGTCGGAAGGGAAAGAAGAGGAGGATAGGATGGTCAATCCGCCCGGTAATTCGGCGCTTCCTTGGTAATGGCGACATCGTGGACGTGGCTTTCCCGCATGCCGGCGCTCGTCACTCGCGTGAACGCAGGCTTGACGCGCATCTCCGCAATGTCCTGACAGCCGACGTAACCCATGCTGGAGCGCAAGCCACCGGTCAGCTGGTTGATGATAGCCAGCACGCTGCCTTTGTAGGGCACCCGACCCTCGATGCCTTCCGGCACCAGTTTCTCGACCGCGCTGCCTTCCTGGAAATAGCGGTCGCTGGAACCGTGCTGCTGCGTCATCGCCCCGATCGAGCCCATTCCCCGATAGGACTTATAGGAACGCCCCTGAAACAACTCGATTTCGCCGGGCGCCTCCTCGGTACCGGCGAACAGACTGCCGATCATTACCGCGTGCGCGCCGGCGGCGACGGCCTTGGCCAGATCGCCGGAATACCGGACACCGCCGTCGGCGATCACCGGCACATCGCAGTCGCGCAACGCTTCGGCGACGTTGGCCACGGCGCTGATCTGCGGCACACCGACGCCGGCAATGATGCGGGTGGTGCAGATCGAGCCGGGGCCGATGCCGACCTTGACCGCGTCGGCGCCCGCCTCCACCAGATCGCGAGCGGCGGCGGCAGTCGCGATGTTGCCGCCGATCACCTGCACCTGTGGAAAGCGCTCCTTGATCCAGCGCACCCGATTGAGCACGTTGCGGGAATGGCCGTGGGCGGTATCCACCACGATCACATCCACGTCGGCGCCCACCAGGGCCGATACCCGGTCCTCGGTGTCGCCACCGGTGCCGACCGCCGCCCCAACCCGCAGTCGACCCCACTCATCCTTGCAGGCGTGGGGAAAATCGCTGGACTTCTGAATGTCCTTGACCGTGATCATGCCCCGTAACTGGAAGTGGTCGTTGACCACCAGCACCTTTTCGATGCGGTGCTTGTGCAGCAGCGCCACGATTTCCTCGCGGCCGGCGCCCTCACGCACCGTCACCAACCGCTCCCTGGGCGTCATGATGGCGCTAACTGGGGCATTCATGTTGTGTTCGAAACGCAGGTCGCGGCTGGTGACGATGCCGACCAGATGCTCGTCGTCCACCACCGGCACGCCAGAAATATGATGCGCGCGAGTCAGCGCCAACACCTCGCGAATGGTGGTCGCAGGCGTGGTTACGATCGGGTCGCTGATGACCCCGCTTTCGTATTTCTTGACCCGGCGAACTTCCTGCGCCTGTTTATCAACCGGCATATTCTTGTGGATAATACCGATTCCGCCTTCCTGCGCCAGAGCAATAGCCAAGCGCGATTCGGTGACGGTATCCATCGCTGCCGACAGCAGCGGGATGTTCAGGGTGATGGCGCGGGTTAGTTGCGTCTTGAGGCTCACGTCCTTAGGCAGCACCGTGGAATAGGCCGGCAGAAGCAGGACATCATCGAAGGTCAGGGCTTCTTGAACGATACGCATGGCGGGCGGTGCCTCCAGGCAACTTTTCGATTAAACGGGTAAGTATAAACTTTGCCAATAGATAGATAAAAGCATCGCAAATAGTTCCATGATTCTGACTAACGCCCCGCGCGACACCGGTTGCATCCATACCGTTTCTGGCCTTAACCAAACGGTTCGTACTTTGCTGGAAGCCGAACTTCCCATGCTTTGGGTCGAAGGCGAAGTATCCAATTTATCTCGCCCCTCCTCCGGGCACCTCTATTTCTCACTCAAGGACGCCCACGCTCAAATCCGCTGCGCGCTCTTTCAAAACCGCGCCTTCCTGTTCCGCGACTGTCCCCGCAATGGCCAACAAGTGCTGTTGCGAGGCCGGGTCAGCTTGTACGAACCGCGTGGCGACTATCAAATCATCGTCGATTATGTCGAGGAAGCCGGCCACGGCGCGCTACAACGGGCTTACGACGAGTTGCGGCTACGCCTGGAGCGGGCAGGCTGGTTCGCACCGGAACGCAAGTATCCCCTACCCCGCTTCCCTCGCCAAATCGGGGTCATCACGTCGCCCACCGGCGCCGCGCTCCGCGATGTACTGGCCACCCTGCGCCGTCGCTGTCCTGGCCTGCCGGTGCTGATTCATCCGGTGCCGGTACAAGGAGAGGGAGCGGCAGCACGCATCGCCCAAGCGATCCAACGGGCATCCCAGCGCCGGGATTGCGAGGTGTTGCTCCTGGTACGCGGCGGCGGCTCGCTGGAAGACTTATGGGCCTTCAACGAGGAAATCGTGGCACGCGCTATCGTCGAGTGCTCGATCCCGGTGGTGACGGGCATTGGGCACGAGACCGACGTTACTATTGCCGACTTCGCCGCCGACCTGCGCGCCGCGACACCCACAGCGGCGGCGGAGCTGGCCAGCCCCGACCGACTGGAATGGCTGGGCAACGTTCGATCCCTGGACGAGCGACTGCAACGGGCCATGCGACAAGCCTTGAATCGGCGGAGACCAGAGATCGACCGACTGCGGGAACACCTCAGCCGCTCGCAGCCACGCCGCCGATTGCAAGATCATAACCAGCGATTGGACGAACTAGAGCAGCGGTTGCAACAGGCATCGCGCCATCGGATCGACCAAAAATGGCTCCGACTGGTTGGATTGGAGGGGCGCTTGCGCGCCCGAACGCCCGCTATCCACCTGCGCGAGGAACGTCGCCACATTCAAGCGCTCGCCGAGCGCCTGCGCACCGCGACCTGTCACCGCTTGCACGCGGCGTCCCAACAGATAAAAATTTTGAGCGGCAGTTTACACGCACTGAGTCCCCTCGCCACTCTAGATCGCGGCTTTGCGATCTTGCGGCGGCCTGCCGACGGCGCGATCTTGCGAGCGCGCGAAGCGGTCGTCGGGGAGTCCGTGGAAGCCCTGTTGAGCGAAGGTCGCTTACTCTGCGAAATCAAAGCCATTTCTGCGCTAGACTCATCAGATTCAGGCCTATCTTTCCACCGCTAATCGCTCAGGATCGCCCTTCCATGACCGCGCCATTGGCAGAATCCGAAAAACGTGAATTTTACCGACTCAAATTCCCGCCCCCGGAACGGCCCTGTTTAGTTGTCGGCCGGCAGAAATACCAGGTCTTGGACTGCTCGGCGCGTGGCTTGCGCTTCGTTATTACCCAGCAACCAACACCGTTGCTTGGCGAACTGGTCGAGGGATGGCTGCACTTCCGGCGCAACGCCAAGGCACCGATCCGGGGTTTGGTCATCCGCATCCAAAACGGCGAAATCGCACTCCACATGCCCGATAGCGAGATCCCTTTCACGATCCTGCGCGGTGAGGAACGCTATCTGCTTAACCACTATCGGATGTGGGCAAGATAGCTTCCCTCGTCAGTAACGATTTACCGATGATTCCGCCACTGAATCAAGAATTACGCCAATTTCACCGCATCCGATTTCCGATTTCGGAGCGGCCAACCTTTTTGCATGAAGGGAAGTCGCTTACCGTCATCGATGTCTCGGCGTGGGGCTTGCGCTGTGCGGCGCCTGGACAACCACTTCCCCAACTACAGGATCCCATCGTTGGCCTCCTCCGCTTCCGTCGCGGGACGCAGATCAAAATCGAGGGGGTGGTGGTGCGCATCCAAAACGATCATGTCGCGTTGCAACTCACCAAGGAAATCCCCTTTTCCATCCTGCTCGCCGAGCAACGGTACCTGCACGCGCGCTATCCCATGTGGTCGTGATCCGAGGTCAGGAACACCAGGCACGGTGCCGGACGACACCGAAATCGACTCGACGCACCGCAGGACAACCATCGGCATCAAGCGTTCACCGAAGTAAACGTCTATCGTATTTTCCTTCGACCGTTCAACCATCCGACAGGAAACCCTACCATGCACTTGGATATGGTCAGCCGCTATCCGGAAACAACGCCCAAATCGCCCCCGCTGTTGTTCCTGCACGGCTCGTTCTCTGACGCCCGCATCTGGGATGAATACTTTCTGCCCTTCTTCGCGCGGAATGGCTATGAAGCGCACGCGTTCAGCCTGCGGGGCCACGGTCAGAGCGAAGGTCACCAATACTTGCACACCTGGCGACTGGCCGACTACGTTGCCGATCTAGAGAAAGCCGTCGCGGCCATGCCGCAGCCGCCCGTATTGATCGGCCATTCGATGGGCGGCATGGTGGTTCAGAAATATCTGGAAACGCTCCCGACGATCGCGGGCGTCGTGCTGATGGCTTCAGTACCGCCACAGGGTCTGCTGCCTTCCAATTTACACATGGCGATGCGCCATCCGTTCCTATTCCAGCAAATGGTGCTGTTTTTGCTGCTTGGCCCCAGTTACGGCTCCACCGACATGATGCGGCGCCTGCTGTTCTCTCCGGACGTATCGACCGCGAAGCTGCACGCATTCTTCGACTATGTGCAGGCCGAGTCGCAGGTGGTCTCGCTGGATATGATGGGCCTGAACCCGTTGCGGCTGAAACCGGATCAGGTGCGAGCGCCGCTGCTGGTGCTAGGCGCGCAGAACGATGTTTTCGTTTCGCCGGCGCTGGTCCGGGAAACCGCGCGTTTTTACCGGGCGGAATGCGAAATCTTTCCCAACATGGCACACGCCATGATGCTGGAATCAAACTGGCGCGACGTGGCGGATTATCTGCTGGCTTGGACCGAACGCGTGGTCGAGGGCCAGTCGCAAGCCGCTATGGCCTAAGCGAACCTCCCGCGCCCAACTTCGTTCCAAAAGGCCAGGGAAGGCTGCCTAGCCATCGCGTAATAGTCGACGCAGAATTTTGCCAACGTTGCTCTTTGGCAGTTCCGTGCGAAACTCGATCCGGCGAGGCACTTTGTAGCCGGTCAAATGCTGGCGGCAATGGTCGATCAACGCCTCGGCGGACAGGGCGGGATCCTTGCGCACTACCACGATCTTCACCACCTCGCCCGATCTTTCATCCGGCACACCGACAGCGGCCACTTCCAGCACCCCCGGATGCAAGGCGACCACGTCCTCAATCTCGTTGGGGTAGACGTTGAAACCGGACACTAGAATCATGTCCTTCTTGCGGTCCACGATCCGGACATAGCCGCGCTCGTCCACGTAACCCACATCGCCGGTCCGCAGAAACCCGTCGCGGGTCATGATCTTGGCAGTCTCCTCGGGGCGGTTCCAATAGCCACGCATGACCTGCGGACCACGAATACAGATCTCCCCAGCCTGATCCTGACCGATACCCAATTCCCGATCTTCGTCGTCGCGGATCGACAGCTCGGTCGAGGGCAGCGGCAGGCCAATACTGCCGTTATATTCCTTGACGGCCAGCGGGTTGCCGGTAACCAGCGGCGAGGTCTCGGTCAGGCCATAACCTTCGATCAGCGGGGTACCGGTCACCTGCCGCCAGTTTTCCGCCACCGCCCGTTGTACCGCCATGCCACCGGCCATACTCAGTTTTAGGGCGCCGAAATCCAGCCGGTCGAAACCCGGCGTGCCCAACAATCCATTGAACAAAGTATTCACACCAGTGATAGCGGTGAAACGGATTTTACCCAGTTCCTTGACGAAGCCAGGCATATCGCGAGGGTTGGTGATTAAAACATTGTGGCCGCCCGCCTTCATGAAGGTCAAGCCATTAACAGTCAACGAAAAAATGTGATACAGCGGCAAAGCGGTCACGATAATTTCCTTGCCCGGTATGGACACTGAGCTCAACCAAGCCGAGGCCTGCTGCAAGTTCGCCACTAGGTTACCATGGGTCAGCATGGCGCCCTTGGAGACGCCAGTGGTACCACCGGTGTACTGTAGGAACGCGAGATCGTTACGGTTCAGCGGCACATCGGTCAAGGTCTGACCAGCGCCCGCCCGTAGCGCTCGCCGGAACGGGACAGCGGCGGGGATTTTCCAAGCAGGCACCCGCTTTTTGAGATACTTGACCACAAAATTGACCAAGGTACGCTTGGGAAATGGGAACAGATCGCCCAGTTGCGTCATCACCACGGTTTTCACCATCGTCTTATCCAACACCTGTTGCAGGGTGTGGGCGAAATTTTCGACGATAACGATGACGGCTGCACCGGAGTCGTTTAGTTGATGCTCCAGCTCACGCGGCGTGTAGAGCGGATTGACATTGACCACCACCATACCCGCCCGCAGCACCCCAAACAACGCCACTGGATATTGCAGCACGTTGGGCATCATGATGGCGACTCGATCCCTCTTATCTAAACCGAGCCCTTGCAAAAAAGCAGCGAAATCGCGGCTGAGCCGGTCGATATCGCGATAGCGCAAGGTAACGCCCATGTTGGAATAGGCTGGCGAATCGGCAAAGCGCTGGCAGCTTTTCTCCAGAATATCCTTTACCGAGGTAAACTCATTCAGATCGATTTCGGCCGGCACACCCGGCGGATATTCCTTCAGCCAGATTTTTTCCACGCCACTCACCTCAATAGATTGCTCGCGTTCCGGTTCTGATCATCGGGACGATCTGTTGGAAAATAGACCATGCTCGGTCAAAATGAAAATGGCATTGATTCCTGCCTTTCATCCGAACCGGCGCTGGCCCCATGAAAACCCGTGACCGCATCCTGCAAACCAGCTTGCAACTTTTCAACGAATGCGGCGAACCTCGCGTTACCACTAACCATATCGCCGATGAGCTGGACATCAGCCCCGGCAATCTCTACTACCACTTCCGCAATAAGGACCAGATCATCTCGCTGCTGTTCCAGCAGTTCGAGCAGCGGATGGAAGCGGCTCTGCAAGTGCCGGAACGCCGGGTACCAGACCTAGAGGATATGTGGCTCTACCTGCACCTGGTGTTCGAAAACATTTGGGAATATCGCTTCCTTTATCGCGATCTCGACAATATATTGAATCGTAACAAAAAATTGCGGACCCACTTCCGTCGCATTCTGGAACGCAAGGTCAACACAGCCGCCGCCATCTGCAAGGGTCTGACCGACGCCGGCGTCATGGAGGCCAGCCCGAAGGAAATCGCGGCACTGGCCCAAAATATCGCGGTGGTTGCGACCTATTGGTTGAATTTTCAAGGCATCCGTGCCAGCACTACTGCCGGTGGTGATAGCGCCAACCTAGCACTTGGTGCTTATCAGGTGTTATCGCTGGTCGTGCCTTTTCTGAAGGGAGAAGCGCGAAGCCTGCTTCAGCAGCTCAGCCTCGAATACCTGAGCTAATGAGAACCGGCAGCCTTTCATCAGGCATGGCCAAGCAGCCCCGACTCCACGACCCCGCAACCGATCTGGCGAGACGAGCGGGCGGTTCGACTAGTGGGGCGTTTGGTTTCTCATCGCCATAACTAGCCGTCCGGTTGCGACGAAGGCGGCAGACCCATAACGGTACCGGAACCGCCCAAGCGATGGCGTCGTTCCCAGTCCTGCTGGCGCCGATCGGCACGCTTGCCGCCCTACTCGAAAGGAGTAGGGGCTCTATTTCAGCTGCACCCCACCGCCTCTAGCCAGGTCATGATTTTTCGGGATTCTCAGGGTGCTGTCCCGACAACACGCGGCTCATCAAAATCCGCCGCATCGACTCGGCCATATTGACCCGGATTTTGGCCCGCTGGAGAAGCGTGCCGATACCTCTCGTCCTGCCGCATCTGGCTCTGCTATATCATTACGTGGTGGGCTACCAGGCTCAATGGGATAAGCTCTTATTATTGGTAGTATCGTCGAATCCTATCCTGCCCAACGCCCGCGGCGAGACCGATTTCGGGAGCTTTTTACAACCGTCTGGTCAAATCTCGACGTAGGAATTCGCGCGATCACCTCCCAAGTGATTAAACCGGTTCAGACATATCCGTACGCCGGAACCGGCAGCGAGTTTAGCCTACACTTTTTGTAAAACGACCCGAAACCAACCCGTAATTATCCGCGAGAGTACGACAATGAAATTAAAAATTGGCGATCCTGCTCCGATGTTCACCGCTACCGCCACCGACGGCAGTCCAATCAAACTGTCTGACTATTTCGGCACCAAGCTGATACTCTACTTTTATCCCATGGACGATACACCCGGTTGTACTAAACAAGCCTGCTCCCTACGCGACCACAGTGCGGAAATCCGCGACAAAGGAGCCGCCATACTCGGCGTCTCTACCCAGGATGTAAAGTCACATCAAGACTTTACCGAAAAATACAATATCAACTTCCCCTTGATAGCCGACACCGACGCCGCCGTGGCTCAAGCTTACGGTGCTATCGGCAGCGGTAGCAGCTTGACGGGGCTGGCAAAGAGCTTGTTCGGAGTGGCCAACCGGATCACCTTCATTATCGATGAGAGCGGTCACATCGCCCACATCATTGATACACCAAACTGTGCCAATCACGGGGAGGAAGTCCTCAAGCTGTTGTAATCTCAACGCCAAGTGGCTTTAGCAGCGATTGGCTGGCCAAAACGACGGCTCGGCGGATTGCCTCCCCCTACTGCTGGCAACATAATTGCTATATCGCAAGGATCGAACGCATTTGTCCCGTTTCGCGTCAATCGAATGGCGGGCGACGTCCGATAGCCCCATTACCTATTGTCAACCTATTGGCGAGGAGTCCAGAATGCCCGGACGATGTGCCTGCGACACTCACCACCTTGCTAAACCGGCTCTGCTTGAGACGGTCGGGACTCGCTCGC
Source organism: Candidatus Competibacter sp. (assembly GCA_037045535.1). GTDB lineage: Bacteria > Pseudomonadota > Gammaproteobacteria > Competibacterales > Competibacteraceae > Competibacter_A. The sequence goes on along the minus strand of JBAOHI010000071.1, from coordinate 236,993 downwards.
TCCTGGTGCTCCTTGCGATATCCGATCCCCCGCCGGCCGGCACCGGCCCCACGTTTGTCCAACCGCTGGAGATACCAATGTGACCTTCTCCAACCCGGTCACCCCTCCCAAATGGAATCGAGGAGCTGCCAGCCAGCAAGGGGGACGCCACGAACAGCAGGATCGATGGGGTATATTTCAACCTCCCGACCAGAAAGGCTTGCTAGCAATCGTAGCCGACGGGATGGGTGGCCACCTCGACGGCGCCATCGGTGCTCAAATCGTCGTCGACACCGCGCGCCATTTCACCCAACAGTCGGCCAATTCGCTACGCGCCGAGCCGTTGGCGGCCCTTAATCAACTGTGCCGGCGAATGCACGATGCTATCAACAACCAATCGGAAACAGCCCGCAGCACCGTGGTCATGGTCTGGCTCAACGGCAGTCAGGCGCATTGGCTGAATATCGGTGATAGCCGGTTGTACCATTTCCGACGTGGTCGGCGTCTGATGCGCACTCGCGATCATTCAGCCGTGCAATTGCTGATGGATCTGGGAGAGATCGACGAATCCCAGATGGCGAACCATCCAGCCCAAAACCGCCTTTACCGCTGCTTGGGGGGAGAAGATGATCCCAAGCCCGATATCGGGCATTTCACGATCCAATCCGGTGACTTGCTGGCCCTATGCTCGGACGGCGTCTGGGAGTATGTGGCCGAGCCCGAACTGTGGAGCGCCACGCTCGCCAACGGCCCCGTTGACGCTGCCCACTCCCTGGCCGAACAGGCTGTCCAGCGCGGCGGCACCACCGCCGATAACGCTACCTTAATCCTGCTTCGCAGAGAGACCGAGGCCGGCACCGCACCGCGTTGGCTACAGCGAATTTCGACCGGACTCGCATCGCTGTTCGACCGTGGTCGCCGCTAGTACCCCGTTGATCCACTTCGCCCTACTTTCGCACCCGCGCTTAATAAACCGAAACAGGGAAGCCCGATGACCGAAGACACCAACGCGCTGCCCATGGGCTTTAGCCTACACCGTTACCTCGTTGAAAGCGTCTTGGGGGCAGGCGGTTTTGGCATCACCTATCGGGCAATCCACGAAGCGTTGCAAAATCAGGTCGCCATCAAAGAGTATTTCCCCGCCGAGTGGGCCTATCGCGATCGCGACGGCACCACCGTTCGCCCCAATGCCCAAGGGCAGATCCCGGCCCGCAGCGGCGAACCGGCCTGTTACGAGTGGGGCCTGCAACGGTTTCTGCATGAGGCCAAGGTTTTGGTGCAGATCAACCACCCCGGCGTTGTGCGGGTGCGCGATTACTTCGCGGCCAACGGTTCTGCCTACATCGTCATGGAGTATGAAGGAGGCGAGTCGCTGAGCACCCTGCTACAGCGGGGCGGCATTCTCCCCGAACACGAACTGCACCATCTCTTGGACGACGTGATGCCGGCACTGGAAGCCGTGCATGGGCAAGGCTACCTGCACCGTGACCTCAAACCCAGCAACCTCTACATTCGTTCGGCCGACGCCCGCGTCATGCTGATCGATTTCGGCGCCGCCCGCCAAGCTCTGGGACAACGCACCCGCAGCGTGACGAGTGTGGTCACACCGGGTTATTCACCCATTGAGCAATACGTCACGGTCGGCGAGGATTACGGCCCCTGGACTGACATCTACGCGCTCGGTGCCGTACTGTATCGCTGCATCACCGGAGCCCCCCCCATCGAGGCGCCGGGCCGGGTGCTCAAAGACCCGGTACTGCCCGCTGTCGAATGTGGCGCCGGCCTGTATTCCCACGGGCTGCTGCGAGTGGTCGACCAAGCTCTGGCTGTCCGTCCCGAGGATCGCTTCCAGACCATCGCCGCCATGCGGGAAGCTTTGCGGATCGCGGGCCGGTCAAGTGACCCCGTCGATTTCCCCCAGGCTTCGCAACCACCGTCAGAGCTGCTGAACCTGAATTCGTTGCGAGAGGATCTCCGTCTCGATCTCCCATCCCAACCCCCCAAACCCCCAGAAGTATCGGGAGCCAACGACCCATGGAGTGACGTCGGCCGAATGGAGCGCCAGTCGCACTGGCGCTTCGAGGAGGTCGCCCTATCCCCCGCTACGCCCTCCCAGCCCTCAAACCGGGTGGCCGAGCGCGTTTCCGCGCCCAGCGAAAAGCTCTCCGGATGGACGCTTGCCGATTTCGACACCCAAAACCCAGCCCCCGCCGCCGCGCCCGCGCCCGCGCCCGAACGTTTCGCATCCGAGGGACACGAAGCATCTCTCTCCATGCTGGAAGATGTCTGGGACCAGCTGGATCGACCGGCCTCGCAACCAGCACCGCCCCCCCTTGAAGAACACCCGCTCAGCCAGCCACGATCCCAACTCGGTGATCTTTCGCCCGATCGTCCATCTCGTCTTGTGGTGGAGCCGTCGAAACCAGTTTCCTCGAGCAAGTCCAGCCCGATTATTCGAACCGAATTGGCCCGACCGGAGACACCCCTACCCGCCTCCAAGCTGATCAACCGTTTCGAAGAATCCAACCGCGAAAGGCCGCCGCTACAAACCGAAGCTCAAGCGGTGCCCGAACTTGACGCTATCGTGTACGGCCACCGTCGGCCGATCAACTGGAAGTGGGTGATGATCGTCGCGAGCGTGGTCTCGGCCCTGTCAGGCATTGCGCTCCTCAGTTACTACGAATACACCAGGACTGCCCAAGAAGCACAGCGCCGGCTGGAGACCGCAAAGCAGCAGGAGCAGGAAGATATCGAGCAGCACGCTCGAGAGGAGGCCCAGCGTCAGGCAGCGGATATCGCCGATCGGACTCAAAAATTCCGGAGTAACCTCGCCAACAAAAACCTGATCGCCGCCGAACTGAATCTGGAACGAATGGCGGAAGCCTATCCCAACCACCCGGCCCTGGAACTCCTCCGGTCAGAATTTCGCGCGGCTCAAGAGCAAGGTATCAATGCTAAATCCTGGACCGAAGAAAAGACGGGCATCAAGTTAATCTGGATCGATGGAGGCTGCGCGAACATGGGTAGTCCGCCCACTGAACAGGATCGTGGCAGCGATGAATCCCTCCATCAGATTTGCGTCAAAGGTTTCTGGATCGGCACCACGGAAATCAGCAACAGCCAATATCGGCGCTTCAAATCCGATCACGACAGCGGATCCTTTCAAGGGCGCCCCCTGAACCGCGATACCCAACCTGTCATCAACGTGACATGGAACAACGCAAAAGCCTTTACCGAGTGGCTGTCATGGGAAGCGGGCACCGGCAAACGTTTTCGGTTACCTACCGAGGCCGAATGGGAATATGCCGCCCGCGCCACCACCACCACCCGCTACTATTGGGGCAACGACATCGACCCGCGCTATGCCAATTTCTCCGATCGCAATGATCCGTCCGGCGCGTCCGTCCAGAGTCTGAACGATGGCCAAGCGGTTACCGCGCCGGTCGGCAGTTACCTATCGAACCGATTTGGACTGTCGGATATGGCTGGCAATGTCTGGGAATGGACCTGTTCGGAATACGATCGCAACTACAGCGGCCAGGAACAGGGCTGTTCGGACAGGACTGCCAACGAGGGCTTGCGGGTGGTCCGGGGCGGTTCCTGGAACAACGGCCCCGGTGACTTGCGCTCGGCCAAACGTCTGTCCCGAAAACCCGACTATCGCGACACGATGACCGGGTTTCGGGTGGTCATGGAAGAGTGAAGCGACCTGGAGTCGTTCGCATCCCTCTCTGGGCTCAAGTTTTTGGGTTGCGGCGACTGACCAGGAAAGTGGCATTTCCTTCGACCACGATCTTGTCCTGCACGGTACAGACGGTGTTCATCACTACCCGGCGGCGCTCCTGATTGATCTCCTGGATGGTGCAAACGGCGGTGACGGTATCGCCGATGCGCACCGGTGCCACGAATTGCAACTTCTGGTCCACGTACACCGCGCCAGGTCCAGGCAGACGGGTACCCGCCACGCAAGAAATTAGGCCAGCACAAAACATGCCGTGGGCGATGCGACCCTTGAACCGGGTCTGGGCAGCGAACACCTCGTTGCAATGGACGGGGTTGTTGTCACCGGTCAGGCCGGCGAACATCACCACATCGGTTTCGGTGACGGTCTTGGCATGAGACGCGCTCATGCCAACGCTCAAATCCTCCAGATAGTAACCGTGGATACTATCGTTATAGCCTTCGTGAGTGGAGTACATTCATTAAATCTCCGGTTGGGGTGGTTACCCGGCATCTCCCGACGCCAAAAGGGCGCATAGCCTACACGACCGAGTGCGCCAGTGGGAAATTCAGTTCATCATCTAGGCGTTCGGATCGACCACGACCCGGCCCCGAACCTGGCCCGCAAGAATCGCCTCGGCCAAGCGCGGCACCTCCATCAGCGAGACCACCTCGGTCATCCGTTCCAGGACGGCGGCAGGGAGATCGCGCGCCAGCCGTGCCCAGGCCACCCGGCGCGGTTCAGGTGGACACAGCACCGAATCTACTCCCAGCAACTTCACGCCGCGCAGGATGAAAGGCATGACCGTGGTGGGCAGATCGATCCCGCCGGCCAAGCCGCAGGCCGCCACCGCGCCGCCGTAGTCGGTTTCCGCCAGCGCCCGGGCCAGCACTCGACCACCCACCGTATCCACCACGCCGGACCAGCGCTGCCCCTCCAGCGGTCGACAGGGCTGATTCATCGTCTCGCGATCAATAAATTCGGTCGCGCCCAGCTCGCGCAGATACGCCTCGTTCTCCAGCCGGCCGGTCACGGCGGCGATCCGGTAGCCCAGCTGAGCGAGCAAAGCCACGGCGACGCTGCCGACACCGCCGCTAGCACCGGTCACCAGCACTGGCTTGGCCCCATCCGGCTTGACGCCAGCCTGTTCCAAGGCCAACACGCATAGCATGGCGGTGAAGCCGGCGGTGCCGATGGCCATGGCCTGACGAGTGCCCAACGAGTCGGGTAACGGCGTTAGCCACTCGGCCTTAACTCGTGCCCGCTGCGCGTAACCTCCCCAGAAACTCTCACCCACCCCCCAGCCGGTCAGCACCACCCGGTCGCCCGATCGATAGGCGGAACTGGCCGACTCCAGCACCGTCCCAGCCAAATCGATGCCAGGTACCAACGGAAACCGGCGAACAATCTTGCCCTTACCGGTCACCGCTAACCCGTCCTTATAGTTGAGGGAAGAATAATCGACTGCGACTAGCACCGGCTCAGGCGGTAGATCGGTGTCGGTCAGTCGGGTCAGCTCGGCAACAGTCTGCCCGTCCCGCTGATCCAGTATCAGTGCCCTGAAAGTTGTCGGATCCGTCATAGTGCTTACTCCTCGAAAATCGTCGTGCTCATCATGGGATTAATGGATCGGTGCGATGGATTGGCACCGTGAAAACCGTGGCGGAGCCAACAAATGCATTGCATCGCCAGTGGGGACTAAATACCATAACTTGACAGGAGTTAACTGGGGAATTGATGGCCAGTCCTGCTCGGTGCGCGCTCAACAACGTGCCCAACAACAAAACCTCAACACCCAAGCCATCCCATAATATAAGGTGAACAATGAAAATTTTAGTCGCCGTAAAACGGGTCGTTGACTACAACGTCAAGGTTCGGGCGAAAGCTGACGGTTCAGGCGTGGAAACCGCCAACGTCAAGATGTCGATGAACCCGTTCGACGAAATCGCCGTCGAAGAAGCGGTCCGCTTGCAGGAAGCTGGCAAGGCCGGGGAAATCGTGGCCGTGTCCCTGGGCGTTGCCGCTTGCCAGGACACCATCCGTACCGCGCTGGCCATGGGCGCCGACCGCGGCATTCTGGTGGAAACCGACACCGAACTGCAGCCCCTAGCGGTCGCCAAACTGCTCAAGGCCATCGTCGAAAAAGAAAAACCTGACTTGGTAATCCTGGGCAAGCAGGCTATCGACGACGATGCCAACCAGACCGGGCAAATGTTGGCCGCGCTGCTCGGCTGGCCGCAGGGCACCTTTGCCTCCAAGGTTGAGATCGGCGGTGCAGGGATCGAGGTCACCCGTGAAGTCGATGGCGGTCTGGAAACCGTGGCGCTCAAACTGCCGGCAGTGGTCACCACCGATCTACGTCTGAACGAGCCGCGGTTCGTCAAGCTTCCCAACATCATGAAGGCCAAAAAGAAACCGCTCGACGTGCTGAAACCAGCGGATTTGGGCGTGGACGTGGCGCCGCGACTGATCACCCTAAAGGTGCAGGAACCGCCTAAGCGCCAGGCCGGCATCAAGGTCGATACCATCGCCGCCCTGGTGGACAAGCTCCGCAACGAAGCGCACGTCATCTAAGCCCGTGAGAACCGAATCATGAGCATTCTGGTCATTGCCGAACACGACAACGCCGTTCTCAAGGCGGCCACCTTCAACACCATCACTGCTGCCGCCAAGCTGGGTAGCGACATCACCATTCTGGTGGCCGGTCACAACTGCGGCGCGGTCGCCGAGGCCGCCGCCAAGGTCGTCGGCATCAAGAAAGTCCTGCTGGCCGACGCCCCGCATTATGCCCACCAACTCGCCGAAAACGTCGCTGCGCTGGTGGTCGGCTTGGCCGGCGGCTACACCCATATCCTGGCTCCTGCCACTGCCGCCGGCAAGAATATATTACCGCGCGTGGCTGCCCTGCTCGACGTGGCCCAGATTTCCGACATCATCAAAGTGGAAAGCGTCAACACCTTCGTGCGGCCGATTTACGCCGGCAACGTGTTGGCCACCGTACAGTCCAAGGATCCGATCAAGGTCATCACCGTGCGCGGCACTGCTTTCCCCGCAGCCACTGTCGGCAGTGGCTTCGCCGTCGTCGAAACCGTGACCCCGGCGGCGGACACTGGCGCCTCCAGCTTCGTTGGTCAGCAGTTGACCCAATCCGATCGGCCGGAACTGACTGCCGCCCGGATCATCGTTTCCGGTGGACGCGGGATGGGCAACGGCGAAAACTTTAAGCTGTTGGAAGAGGTGGCCGACAAGCTGGGCGCAGCGGTAGGCGCCTCTCGCGCGGCCGTGGATGCCGGTTTTGTCCCCAATGACTACCAAGTCGGCCAGACCGGGAAAGTGGTTGCCCCCGATCTCTACATCGCCGTCGGCATTTCCGGCGCCATCCAGCACTTAGCCGGCATGAAGGACAGCAAGGTCATCGTCGCCATCAACAAGGACGAAGAAGCGCCGATCTTTCAAATCGCCGATTACGGTCTAGTCGCCGATCTGTTTGTGGCCATGCCCGAGATGTCCAAGGAACTGGACCAACTGAAGGCCACCGGTTAAACAAACGCCCTTCGACGATTCCTCGCCGCCCACCGTCCGGGCGGCGCCTTATCTGTCTGTTCCCACACCGTTCGAACAATCAAATAAAATTTTGATATTGAGGAGGCGTTCGTGACCGCCTATACCGCTCCAACCCGCGACATGCAGTTTGTGATCAATGAATTGGCTGAAATGGCCGAGGTCGCCGCTCTGCCGGCGTTCGCCGAGCAGGAGGTCGGCCCGGAACTGGTAGAAGCCGTGTTGGAGGAAGCCGCCAAGCTCGCTTCCGGGGTGCTGGCTCCGCTCAATCACTCCGGAGATGTCCAGGGCGTCAAGATCGGACCCAAAGGCGTCATCCCGGCCGATGGCTTTGCCAAAGCCTACCAGAAATTCGTCGAAGGCGGTTGGAACGGGATCGGCTGCTCCACCGACCACGGCGGCCAGGGACTGCCGGAGCTGATCAATACCGCCACCCAGGAGATGTGGAACTCGGCCAACATGTCCTTTGCGCTCTGCCCGCTGCTGAACGCCGGCGCGATCGAGGCCATCAGCCAGGCGGGTTCCGAGCAGCAGAAAGCGCTGTACCTGCCAAAAATGATCAGCGGTGAATGGACCGGTACCATGAACCTGACTGAGTCGCAGGCCGGTTCCGACTTGTCGGCGGTGCGCGCCCGCGCCGTGCCCGAGAATGATCATTATCGGATCTTCGGCCAGAAGATTTTTATTACGTGGGGCGAGCACGACATGACGGAGAACACCATTCATTTGGTGCTCGCCCGCACTCCGGACGCGCCGGAAGGCGTCAAGGGTATCTCGCTGTTTATCGTGCCCAAATTCTTGGTCAATCCGGACAGTTCATTGGGCAACCGTAACGACGTCCACGCCGTTTCCGTCGAGCATAAGATGGGCATCCACGCCAGCCCGACCTGCGTGATGGCCTTCGGCGATAAGGACGGCGCCATCGGCTATCTGGTCGGCGAGGAAAACAAGGGCTTGGCCTACATGTTCATCATGATGAACGAAGCCCGCTTCAAGATCGGCCTGCAAGGGTTGGCCATCGGCGAGCGCGCCTATCAGGCCGCCCGTGAGTACGCCAAGGACCGGGTACAGGGCCGTCCGATCGGAGTTAAGAGCGGCGATCGAGTGGCCATCATCCACCATCCCGACGTGCGGCGGATGCTGATGACCATGAAGGCTTTAAACGAGGCGATGCGTGCCTTGGCCTATGTGGTTGCGAAGAATATGGACTTAGCTCGCTACCACCCTGACCCTACGACCCGTCAGCGCCAGCAGACTCGTGTCGATCTGCTGATTCCAGTGGTCAAGGGCTGGTCGAGCGAAATCGGCATCGAGGTCGCTTCGCTGGGGGTGCAAACCCACGGCGGCATGGGCTACATCGAGGAAACCGGTACCTGCCAGCACTTGCGCGATTCCCGCATCACCACCATTTATGAAGGAACCACCGGCATTCAAGCTGCCGACCTGGCAGGACGCAAACTGAGCATGGACAAGGGCGCGGCGATGCGGGCGCTGATCGCTGAAATCGAGGCGACCATAGAGGAACTGAGCCGGGGCGCGGGCGATGATTTGGCCGTGATTCGCGCCGGATTGGCCGAGGGCGTTCAAGCGTTGGCCGACGCCACCGATTGGATGCTAAACGCGCCCAGTGCCGAACATGTCATGGCGGTATCTGTCGATTATCTGATGCTGACGGGCTTCGTCTGTGGCGGTTGGCAGATGGCCCGCGCGGCGCAGGTGGCTCAAGGCAAATTGAGGACTGGCGACGATCCGCTGTTCCACGAAGCTAAACTGATTACCGCCCGCTTCTACGTTGAGCACATCCTGCCCAAGGCTGGCGCCTTGCGCGCCTCGATCAAGAATGGCGGCATCTCGATCCTGGCGCTGCCCGAAGAGGAGTTCTGACATGAGTTCCGCGCGCTCTTTCGCCAGCTGACGAACTGAAGAGAAACTGCCTCTCCAGCCCTCTCCCAGTAGGAGAGGGCGTATGTAAACCGGCTTCACGGTGACAGGCGCTTCAATCGCTTGCTCACCGCTTGCTGGGAAATGCCGAGCAGCCGGGCGGCAGCTGTCTGATTGCCATTGCAACGGCGCAGCGCTTCTCTAACCAATTGTTCCGTAGCCTGTTTCAAGGTCGGAAGGGCCGCCGAGCGCTGAAGCGGCGCCAAGGCATCTCCGAGATCGGGTGAAAACCCCTGCTTAACCTGTTGCTGGTCGATATAGCGCTCGAACGGTTCGAGCAGAAGCGTTTTGGAGGTGGTCCGGCTCACCGCCTCGAACACCATCATGCGCAACTCGCGAATATTACCGGGAAACGAATAGCCCTCCAGTAGCCGCGTTAGTCGCTCCGGCACGCGCGGCTTAGGCTTGCGGAGCGGCATGGCCGCTTCCTCGGCGAAGTGGTTGAGCAACAGCGGCAAATCATCCAGCCGTTCCCGTAAGGGTGGTAAGTGCAAGTGGTGTGTACGCAACCGGTAATTCAGATCCTTGTGGAACAATCCCTGCTTAACCACCTGCCAGAGATCCTGATTGGTGGCGGAAATGATCCGCGCCGCGCTGCGCCGAGGCGAATCTTGACCCAACGGGAAATAGTCGCCCTCCTGAAGCAGACGCAATAGCTTGGTCTGGGACGCAACGGTTAGATCGCCAATCTCGTCCAGCAACAACGTACCAGCCGCTGCCCGCTCCACCAACCCCTGCCGTGCTCGCTCGGCGCCAGTGAACGCGCCTTTATCGTGTCCGAACAGCGTATCGGCGAAAATGGTATCGTCTAATCCAGCCACATTGACCGCTACGAAATCCCCCCGGCGTCCGCTGGCTACGTGGATGGCCTGAGCAAGCAAATCCTTGCCGACGCCGGTCTCGCCGGTGATGAGGACTGATTCGTTGGTCGGTGCAATGGTTTCCGCGTACTGAAACAGTGAATGCATCTGGGGATTACGGGTCACGATCCCGGCAAACAGATCCGGCCGGTGTGGGCTGCGGGCAATCGCCCGTTGCCGGAGTACGGCGTTCTCTTGGTGAAGTTCCCGAAAAACCAACGCGTTTTTGACCACCGTGGCCAGCCTCCCCAAATCGATGGGTTTGGTCAGGTAGTCGAAAGCGCCCTGCTTGATGCAACGCACCGCGGTTTCCACATCCTCGGTAGCGGTGAGGATGACCACCAGCATCCGGGGATATTCCTGGCTAACAACGCTCAACAGTTCCTCACCGCCGATATGGGGCATCGTCAGATCCAAAAACAGGATCTCGACCGGCGCGCGGGCCAACATCGCCCGCACTTGTCGGCTATCCTGGCAAGTGCGGATGTCACTCAGACCCACTCGCAGCAATGCTTCGCGGGTCAGCAGCAAACTGATCTCGTCATCGTCCACTACCAGCACTGGGTGGTGGGAATAGGGAGCCGATTCCATCGCCAAAACCGCCTGAAAATCTTGACAGCTCGCGCTATGCGACCAACCGACCTTGATCAGCGACAATCAGGCCAAACGATTCCGTGATCCCGAGTAGGCAATCTACGTTCAGCAACACGGTGGCACGAGCTTCAAGCGCGACTATTCCATCGATCAATGCGGTATTCACGGTGTGCCAAAATCGGGCAGAAGCTGGATCGCGTCGGTCGGATCTCGATACTGTACTGTTCCCAAATTGACTGTCAGTTCCATCGTTATCGTCGTCATCGTATTTCGGTTCCCGAACGTCACCGCGTTCGTCAATTAATCGTTTCAAGTATTGACTGTTATCGACAATGTTATTCATAGGTATGAGATACATAAGTAATGCTTCTCTCCTTGATCATACAGTGGAAAAGCACTCGACTTGCATCGTTTCCATCAGCTAGCCGGGCCTTAGACACGGATATCATCGATGCTAAAAATCACTGCCGATCCAAGCGCAAACAGAACCGGCAACATTACAAACACATCCGGCAGAATTCTTATTTGAATATTTGGAGAAAATCCTTTCATTGAATGAATCAAAGAACTTTTATTTACGTTGTACTTAAAGCCTAGATTTTTAAATTGTTTCTATCAAAATTGCATACAACATGCCATAATCAAAGCATTGATAACCATATGTTATTAATTTACTCAAATCGACTATTAACAATATTAGTTGTTAATCTACAATTTATTTAAAAATAAAAGGCATATTCAATGCCTTAACGCCGCCATCAAAGTCACTAAAATAACAATTTTAATTGTAATTTCTAATGTTTAATTCTATGATTCATTCATCCGGTTTATCGAATAAATACATCAATAACAGAACGTTACAACCCGCTTGAATGTTAAGCTCATATGACTTAACAGCGAACACAGTAACTGTCTGGTCATTGCCATATAAAAATAATATAGAGGCTCCCGTCACCGCCAGCACCACCACCAGAACATCAGGCCAATCATGTCCCAATCAGCGCAACCTCCTTATCCATCTGGTCAATCTACCACGGCATCGGACCAGATTGGAGACTCACTTACCCAGCACAGCGACAACGACTCCAAAAACTCATCGGCCACCTACGCCCCCAATACGACGAGACAACTGCAGCCGAATCCTATCCAAGACACTACGCTTCGGACGACTCCCCTAACTTCCAGCCCGCCGTCTCAGGCGGCCGAACCGCTGACCACTCGCCTCGACCAACAGTCGATATCGGCTTCCCCTTCCCTCGACAGTGGGTTGGAAATCGCCAAGTTCCTAATCGAGGATGGCGTCCTCACCGAGGAACAACTGGCTTACGCGATTCGGGTCCGATCCAAGCTCAGCACGGAAAAACCTCTGTTGAGCATCCTCAACGAAATCGGCTTGATCAGCCTGGAGCAACAGCGCAACACTCTGCGCAAACACCGAATCTCGGTGCGAATCGGTGCGCTGTTGGTGGAACTAGGCTATCTGAGGGAGCAGGATTTGCGGGCCGCGTTGGCACTGCAACGAGAATCCGGAGGAGGAAAAAAGCTGGGTGATATCCTGTTGGAAAACCATTTCATCGAGGAAAACAAGCTGATCGAAGTACTCGCCGACCAACTGGGGTTCCCTCAAATCGCGGTCGAACTGGGCGACGTGGATCGGAAACTGCTCGAAAAAGCTAACCCGAACTGGTTCCTGCAACGGCATTTTTTGCCGATTCGTTCCGAGAACAAGCGGGTTCTGATCGCGTTTGCCGATCCTTTGGACCAGCGCGTCCGCCAGGACGCCGCCCGGCTATTCGGGCCGGATCTGGTACCGCTGATTGCCAGCAAGCGTGCCATCCGCGAAACGCTGGAAAACTACAAGCGCCACAGCCAGAACATCCTGACCCCGACCGCCAAGATGGATGAAACCAGCCAGGTCGTGGAAATCGTCAACACCTTGCTGAGCGATGCCATTCAAGCCCACGCCAGTGATATCCATATCGAGCCGATGAAAGATCAAGTACGCGTCCGCTTTCGCTGCGACGGCGTGCTCGGCATCCACAAGATCTTCGACAAAAAACTGGCCCCGACCCTGATCAACCGTATCAAAATCATGAGCAAGGCCGATATCGCTGAACGGCGACGGCACCAGGATGGCCATATCAGTTTCGAAGACCCTAAAACCGGACATCAGCTCGACATCCGAGTTTCGATCTACGTCACTATTTACGGCGAAAAGATTGTCTTGCGCTTGCTACGCAGGGCCCAACTGGTTCCGCTCGACGACATCGGGATGTTTCCCCGAACTTTAAGCCGATTTTATGAGGACGCGCTTGATCTGCCGAGTGGTATCGTCATGATCACCGGCCCGACCGGTACCGGCAAAACCACGACTCTGTACAGTTGCGTTAACTATCTCAACAGCATCGACCGCTGCATTACTACAGTGGAAGATCCGGTCGAATATGTGATCGAAGGCATCACGCAATGCTCCCTCAACCCCAAAATCGATGTCACGTTTGAAAACACGCTGCCGTATATCATGCGTCAGGATCCGGACGTGATCGTACTTGGCGAAATCCGCGACCGCTACTCGGCGGATGCAGCCATCCAGGCTGCGCTTACCGGTCATAAAGTGCTGACTACTTTCCACACCGAGGACACTATCGGCGGCTTGCTCCGGCTGATGAACATGGACATCGAAACCTTCCTCATTTCCTCGACCGTGGTTTCGGTGCTGGCGCAGCGGTTGTTGCGGCGAGTCTGCCCACACTGTGCCGAACCCTACCGGCCTAACACCACCGAAATGCAGCGCTTGGGCTATAAACACCAGGATCTGGAAGGCATCACCTTCCGGCAGGGGCGCGGCTGCTCCGAATGTCGCCACACCGGTTATCGAGGCCGCGTGGGTATTTTCGAGCTGCTGGTATTAAACATGATGGTCAAAGACGCCATCCTGCAAAAATGCACCTCGCACGAAATCCGACGGATCAGCCTGGAAACCTCGGGCATGGTCACCCTGTTGGAAGACGGGCTGGCCAAGGCTGCCAAGGGCGAAACCACCCTGGCCGAAATATTCCGCTTTCTACCCCGTCTTGATCGACCGCGATCACTCACCGAAATCAAACGCCTGGTGGGAATCACATGACAGCCAATAACCATTCCCTATACGATCTCATCGTCCAATTCGTCGATTCCAACGAAGTCAAGCTGCCCGTTTTCAATCCCGTCGCACTGCGTCTCCAGCAAGCTCTGCAAAACGAGGCCACTCAAATCGCCGACATCGAACGTATGATCGTCGAGGACCAAACCTTGGCCAGCCAGATTTTGCGTGTCGCCAACGCGGCCTTTTATAAAGGCTTGCAACAGATCACCACGATCCGCAAGGCCATCATCCGGCTCGGGATCGAGCAGGTGGCCCACCTCGCCCTGGTCGTCGCCCTCCAACAACTCTATCGAAAGCCTAGCAATCGATTCCTGAATTATCAGAGCAAACTGTGGCTGCATGCCTTTGTTTCGGCTATAGGCTGTAAATGGATAGCCGAGCGATCCGGCTATCGCAGCGAGGCAGAAAGCGCGTTCATGGCTGGCCTCTTGCACAACATCGGCCAGTTGGCGCTGCTGAAAATCATCGAGGATCTGGACGGCTCCGGCAGCATCGGCTTCGATCTGTCGGCCAGCCTGATCGTCGAGATTCTCAACAGCGACATGCACACCGATCAGGGCTATCTACTGGCCAAGCAATGGAATCTGCCCGACGATTACTGTGTGGTGGTGCGCGATCACCACCGAGAACCCTGCGACCCCAACAACAACTTGCTGGTCTTCGTCCGTTTGATCGATCAAGCTTGCGACAAAGTCGGGATCGGACTGCATCATGACCCTCACATCGCCTTGGCCGCTACGGTGGAAGGGCAAGCGCTCGGGCTCGGGGAAATTCCCATGGCCGAACTGGAGATCCTGCTTGAGGACAGCGCAGCGATGGCTAGCCAGCTTTGAGAAGCCACACGGACACCCTACCCCCGGACGGGCAAGGAAATAGGTGGGCGCGCTCCGAGCGCTCGGAATACCCACCCAGAAAGCCCTACTTTGCCCGAGGCAAACCTCTATACTTTAAGCGTAACCCAGCGCCCGGCAATTTACCTCCGACCGCCGTGGCCACCTCATCCGTTCAGTATTTCCGTGGTATTTCGTCATGACCGAACTCACGACTCTTGAACCCGAAATCACCACCCGGGCTAGCCTGCTCGACCGCACCATGCAAAATCTGCGCGAGGCGTGGCGCGAGGTGGCCGACTGGCGGGGTGGTTTGCTGTCCACCACGCCCAACCCCAATCTGCCCGAAAAGGATGCGGAGTCGCTCAAAGCCCAGATGCGAGACTGTCTGGAAGCGCGCGGCGGCGAGGTTTCAGCCCGCGCCCGCGCTGCCAATCTGGGACGGTTTTATCTGTCGCTAAACGCCAAGGGCCGCAAGCGGTTCCTCAAGATCCTCGCCACCGAATTCGACATCGACCGTAAAGCGACCGACAAAGCCGTCGCGAAGCTCCAGCAGGCCGGCGACAACATCGAGGAGCGCGCCAAAGCCGAGCGGGCCTTGCGCCAAGCGCTGCAACCACCGCGAGGGCGCCTGCTGGCGCAGCTCAACGCGCTACCCGAGGGCTTTCATTTTCTGGTGGACCTGCGTGCCGAATTGTTGGAATGGCGCAAGGACGATCCGGCGCTGGCGGCGCTGGAACGGGATCTACTGTCGCTGCTGGTATCCTGGTTCGATGTCGGCTTTCTGGAATTGCGGCGCATCACCTGGGATTCACCGGCGTCGCTGTTGGAGAAAATGATCGCCTACGAAGCCGTGCATCCGATCAAGAGCTGGGACGATCTTAAAAACCGGCTCAGCTCCGACCGGCGTTGCTTTGCCTTTTTCCACCCGCGCATGGCCAACGAACCGCTGATCATTGTCCAGGTTGCGTTGGTCCACGGTATCGCCGACAACGTTCACACCCTGCTGGACGAAGCGGCGCCGGTACTCGATCCCAGTACCGCCGACACGGCGATTTTCTATTCCATCTCCAACGCCCACGAGGGATTGTCTGGTATCAGTTTCGGCAACTTCCTGATCAAGCGGGTGGTAGATGAACTGACCCACGAGTTCAAGAATCTCAAAACCTTCGCCACTCTGTCACCAATTCCCGGCTTTCGCGGTTGGCTCGATGCCAAATTGAACGAACCCGGCAAAGATATCGAGGCGGAGCTGTTGACTCCAACCGATCGCAAGGCGCTGGCCGTCGCCGCCAACACCGGAACCGAGCCGGTCTCGCTGAAAACTTTGCTGCAAACACCCGATTGGTCTGAGCAGTCGGACTTGGCGAAGGCGTTGAAACATCCTTTGCAACGGCTGTGCGCCCGCTACCTGGCCAAGGAAAAACGCGAGGGCGGCACCGCCCGCGATCGGGTCGCTCACTTTCACCTCTCGAATGGCTCACGGATCGAGCGGCTGAATTGGTTGGCCGACACTTCGGCCAAGGGTATCAGCCAGTCGGCGGGCATGATGGTGAACTACCTCTACAAGCTTGATGATATCGAAGCCAACCACGAGGCTTATCGAGGCGAGGGCAAGGTGATGACCTCATCGACGATTCGGTCGCTGCTAAAAAGTTGAGCATTGCGCGGTCACCGGCCCATTCCCCTGCTGCATTGAGCAGCAGGGGGCCATGCAGATTCTCAGCGGATACCCGAATATTTGGCCTGTCCCAGGGCGGCTATTTGGCCTGTCCCAGGGCGGCGCTCTCATCGTGCTGGATCGTTCCCCTTTACGGCATGGCCCCCAATCGGTAGATTGCCGCCCTACGCCCATCACTCGACATAAAGCGCAATGGCCCAATACATTTTTACTATGAACCGCGTGGGGAAAGTCGTACCTCCTAAGCGGGAAATCCTGAAAGACATCTCTCTATCGTTCTTCCCCGGCGCTAAAATCGGCGTGCTGGGGCTAAACGGCTCCGGCAAATCCACCTTGTTGCGGATCATGGCCGGCACCGATACCGACATTCTCGGCGAAGCGCGCCCGCAGCCCGGCATCAAAATTGGCTTTCTGCCCCAGGAACCGCAGCTCGATCCGACCAAGGACGTGCGCGGCAATATCGAGGAAGCCGTGCAACCGATCAAAACCGCGCTGGCCCGGCTGGACGAGGTCTACGCCGCTTACGCCGACCCGGAAGCCGATTTTGAGAAGTTGGCCGCCGAACAAGCCGATCTGGAAGCTTACCTGCAAGCCACCGACGGCCACAACTTGGACCGGACCTTGGACGTAGCCGCCGACGCACTGCGCCTACCGTTGTGGGAAACGGATGTCGCCACTCTTTCGGGCGGCGAACGGCGCCGGGTCGCATTGTGCCGGCTGCTGCTGTCCAAGCCCGACATGCTGCTGCTGGATGAACCGACCAACCATCTCGACGCTGAATCCGTAGCCTGGCTGGAGCGGTTTCTCCAAGACTATCCCGGCACCGTGGTCGCCGTCACCCACGACCGCTATTTCCTGGACAACGTTGCGGGCTGGATTCTGGAACTGGATCGGGGTCGGGGCATTCCCTGGGAGGGTAACTATTCTTCCTGGCTGGAGCAGAAGGAGAAGCGACTGGAAATCGAGGAGAAGCAGGAAACCGCACACACCAAAGCCATGAAGGCGGAGCTGGAATGGGTGCGTGCTAACCCTAAAGGCCGCCACGCCAAGAGCAAGGCCCGCGTCGCCCGCTTCGAGGAACTGGAATCGCAGGAATTTCAGAAGCGCAACGAAACCCAGGAACTCTACATCCCACCAGGGCCGCGCTTGGGCGATCTGGTGGTCGAAGCCACGCAGCTGCGCAAAGGCTTCGGCGACCGCTTGCTGATCGAAAACCTCGACTTCAAACTGCCCAAGGGCGGTATCGTCGGGGTGATCGGCCCCAACGGCGCGGGCAAAACCACCCTGTTCCGGATGCTGGTCGGCCAAGAGCAGCCAGATAGCGGTACTCTGCGGGTCGGGGACACCGTCAAGCTGGCTTATGTCGATCAATCACGGGATAGTCTCGCCCCCGATAAAACCGTTTGGCAGGAAATTTCCGATGGGCTGGATATGATTGCCATCGGCAGCTACCAGATCAATTCTCGTGCCTACGTCGGCCGTTTCAACTTCAAGGGACCGGACCAGCAAAAATTCGTCAAGGATTTGTCCGGCGGTGAACGTAACCGGGTTCACCTGGCCAAGCTCCTGAAAAGCGGTGGCAACGTGCTGCTGCTGGACGAACCGACCAACGATCTGGATGTGGAAACGCTGCGGGCGTTGGAGGAGGCTTTACTGGCCTTCGCTGGTTGCGCCGTGATCATCTCCCACGACCGCTGGTTCCTGGACCGCATCGCCACCCACATTCTGGCGTTCGAGGGCGATTCACAAGTCGTGTGGTTCGAGGGTAATTACGCGGATTACGAAGTCGACCGTAAGCGGCGGCTGGGCGTGGAGGCTGACCAGCCACACCGGATCAAATACCGAAAGTTGGCGTAAAATTAGCGCGCCATGGCGTCGCTGGCGCATCCCCATGTCTCTCCAAAAACACCTGCGCCCACTGGCGATAGTCGTCACTCTAGCAATAGTGTTGTATCTGCTCGCCGCGTTCGTGGGTGATGCCCAGCGAGTCGGTACAACGCTCACCGCGATTACCGGACCACAACTGGCACTGATCCTGGGGCTGTCGTTGTTCAACTACGCCCTGCGCTTCCTGCGCTGGCAATCCTATGTCGCCACCTTGGGCTACACCGTGCCCTGGCGGCGACATCTCGCCTACTACCTGGCCGGTTTCGCGTTCACGGTCACGCCGGGCAAGGCCGGGGAAGCGGTGCGTTCGATCTATCTGAAACCGCATGGCATGCGCTATGCGGAAAGCCTGGCGGCCTTTTTCGCCGAACGCCTGCTGGATATGCTCGCTATCGCCGTGCTGGCGATCAGCGGTGCCTGGTTGTTTCCGGACTACCGCGCTTTCGTGTGGCTATCAGGCCTGGGCATTGGCACATTCACCTGGTTCATCGTCCGCCCCGAACTGCCAAGCCGCCTGGATCATTGGGCCAGGTGTAGTCAAGCCACGGGGAAATCCCCGCGGGTTTTGCAACACCTGGCCAGCCTATTGCGAGCGTCGGCCTGCCTGTTCGCACCCGGCCGGTTTTATGCCAGCCTCACCGTCAGCCTGCTGGCCTGGGCGGCGGAAGCTTTCGCGCTGTACCTGATTGTGCGAGGCATGGGCGCGTCGTTGCCTGTCGTTGCGGCGACGGGCATTTACGCGGTCAGCGTTCTGGCCGGCGCCTTGTCCTTCCTACCCGGCGGCTTGGGAGGTACCGAGGCGGTTATGGGATTGTTATTGATGCTGGCCGGCGTAGGCTCCAGCACAGCGATTGCCGCCACACTGCTGTGCCGATTCACCACCCTCTGGTTCGCCGTACTGATCGGCCTACTCGCGATTCTGGGACTGGAAGCAGGAAAAACTCAGGACCAACCAAAGTTTGGGGTCATAATCGTGGCTTCCGCAAGCACGGCAAGGTCATGACATAAACAGGGAAACCAATCGTCGTCGCCATGGCCTACTCCACACCTCCCCCCCTCTGCGTCGATCTCGATGGGACGCTGATCAAAACGGACCTGCTGATCGAATCGTTTTTCCTGCTGCTCAAAACGCACCCGCTAGTTGTCTTGCTCGTCCCTTTCTGGCTGCTGTGCGGTAAGGCACGACTCAAACAGGAGCTTGCCCGCCGAGTCGAACTGGATGTCGCGACGTTACCTTATCATCCGGCTTTCTTGGCCTGGCTGTGCGAACAACACGCACGGGGACGATACCTGGTCCTGGCGACGTCTGCCGCCGAGACCTTCGCCCGCCAAGTCGCCGATCATTTGGGCATTTTTTCCCAAGTGATCGCGACCACCGACGACGCCAATCTTTCCGGTCAACGCAAAGCGGAACGGCTCTGCCAATGTTTTGGCGAACGCGGCTTCGACTATGCAGGTAATGGACGGGTGGATGTGGCCGTCTGGGCACATGCTCACCAAGCGATTCTAGTCAATCCGGCACATAGAGTGCGTGACCAGGCGGCGCAAGTTACCGAGATCGCGGCCGAGTTCGATGACCGCCAAGGTAAAACGCTCAAGCCATGGTTCAAGGCTTTGCGCTTGCACCAGTGGTTGAAAAACGTGCTGGTATTCGTCCCCTTACTGGCGGCGCACCGCGTCCATGAACCCGCCCTATTGCTGCAAGCAGCTTTAGCCTATCTCACCTTCGGCCTATGCGCCTCCAGCGTCTACCTATTGAACGATTTGCTGGATTTGCCTATCGATCGCGAACATCCGCGCAAACGGCTGCGACCGTTCGCCGCCGGCACGTTGCCGGTGCTGGCGGGGGCGTTGGCAGTTCCCGCCCTGCTGATTTTGGCCTTTCTGCTGGCGGGCATCGCTCTGCCACCGCTGTTTGCCGGCATTCTACTGAGCTATTTCGTACTAACGCTAACCTACTCGCTGTTTTTCAAGCAGATCGCGATGCTGGACACGGTGGCACTGGCAGCGCTCTACACGCTGCGAATCATCGCGGGCGCGGCGGCCACCGTGATCGTTCCCACCTTCTGGCTGCTGGCGTTCTCGATGTTTATTTTTCTCAGTCTAGCCTTGGTCAAGCGCCATACCGAACTGCTGGCGATGCAGGACATGGGACAAAACGCCGCACGAGGACGTGGTTACCAGGTAGGGGATTTGCAATTGCTACAAGCGTTGGGCAGCGCCAGCGGTTATTCGAGCGTGTTGGTGCTGGCCCTCTATATCAACAATGGCGCCAACCCGGCATTGTACCGGCATCCCGAAGTCATCTGGCTGCTTTGCCCGCTGTTGCTGTACTGGATCAGCCGGATGTGGCTCAAGACCCACCGGGGCGATATGCACGACGATCCGGTAATTTTCGCGATCCAGGATCGGGTCAGTCAGATGCTCATTGGAATCAGCGCGGTGATCGTATGGCTGGCACTCTGACGGAACGGGCCGATACCCTCTCGTGGGGTCGCTACCCGCGCACCAGACAGGCGACGATCCGCTACCATGACCGCCACGCCACCTTGCCCGCAATCGAGCGCTCTGCTGTTGCCCTACGGTAATGGCCGCAGCTACGGTGATAGCTGTCTGAATGACGGCGGCGCGCTACTACATACGCGCGGGCTGGACCGTTTCATCGCCTTCGATCCCACTACTGGCATGTTACGTTGTGAAGCGGGCGTCTTGCTGTCCGAGATTCTGGAACTCATCGTGCCGCAAGGCTGGTTCTTGCCGGTGACGCCGGGTACACGGTTCGTAACCGTGGGCGGTGCGATCGCCAACGACGTGCACGGCAAGAATCACCATCGTGCCGGGACATTCGGCGCATGGATTCGCGGCTTCGAGCTATTGCGCTCGGACGGCAGTCGCCGCCGCTGCTCACCCACCGAAAACCCCGACTGGTTCGCTGCAACCGTGGGTGGCCTGGGCCTGACGGGTTTGATCACTTGGGCGGAAATTCAGCTCCGCCGGATCGCTAATCCCTGGATTGCCAGCGAAACGATCCGTTTTGGTGGCTTGGAGGAATTCTTCGCGGTGTCGGCGGCCTCCGACCGGGATTACGAGTACACCGTGGCCTGGCTGGATTGCACCTCGCGCGGCGCTGCTCTGGGACGCGGTTTGTTCATGCGCGGCAACCATGCGCCGGCGTTATGCGCCGCGCGGCCTCGGTCGCCGGTGGGACGACTGACCGTGCCATTCACGCCGCCACTCTCGCTGGTCAATCATTGGAGCCTCAAGGCGTTCAACACGCTTTATTACCACCGGCAACGAGCGGAGATAACGCGTAGCATCACACATTACGCGCCGTTCTTTTATCCGCTCGATAGCGTGTTGGCATGGAACCGGATTTACGGACGGCGTGGTTTCTTACAATATCAGTGCGCGATCCCGCACGCTCACGGCCCTGCCGCGATCCGCGAGATGCTGGAACACATCACCCGCTCGGGTATGGGATCGTTTCTAGCCGTGCTGAAAGTCTTCGGTGAGATTCCAGCGGTCGGGCAGCTGTCGTTCCCCCGGCCCGGCGTGACGCTGGCGCTGGATTTTCCCAACCAGGGCACGGCAACCTTCAAGTTGCTGGATACGCTTGATTCGATAGTGGCAGTGGCGGGTGGCGCGGTGTACCCCGCCAAGGACGCCCGGATGAATGGAGTCCGATTCCGAGCGTTTTTTCCAAATTGGCAGCGTTTCAACGCATATATCGACCCTCGGTTTTCCTCCAGTTTCTGGCGGCGGGTGATGGTGGAGTGAGA
The DNA here is from genome assembly GCA_037045535.1 of Candidatus Competibacter sp. GTDB lineage: Bacteria > Pseudomonadota > Gammaproteobacteria > Competibacterales > Competibacteraceae > Competibacter_A. The sequence goes on along the minus strand of JBAOHI010000071.1, from coordinate 215,015 downwards.
TGCGAAAGGTATTGATTGTTGGCGCCACCTCGGCCATCGCCGAAGCCGTGGCGCGGTTGTTGGCAGCACAGGGCGATTTACTATATCTGGTGGGGCGGCGGGCGGAGGCGCTGGAGGCGATCGCCGCTGATCTGCGGGTGCGCGGCGCGGCGCGGGTGCAAACCGAGGCGATGGACGCCAACGCTATCGAACGACATGCCGCGTTACTGGACCACGCGGATGTGGCGCTAGGCGGCCTAGACACCGTGCTCATCGCGCACGGCACACTGTCGGATCAAGCGGCGTGCCAACAATCGGTCGCGCTAACTTTCCAAGAACTGCACACCAACGCCTTGAGCGTGATCGCCTTGCTGACGCTGATCGCCAACCATTTTGAAGCGCAACGAGTTGGTACGATCGCAGTCATTTCGTCGGTCGCCGGTGACCGGGGACGGCAGAGCAATTATGTCTATGGCACGGCCAAAGCAGCGGTCAGCACGTTCCTAAGTGGGTTACGGCAGCGCTTGTACAAATCCGGCGTGCAGGTGGTCACGATCAAGCCCGGTTTCGTGGATACACCGATGACGCGGGATTTCTCAAAGGGTCTGCTCTGGGCCAAGCCGGAGCGGGTAGCGCGAGACATTGTTCGAGCGATGGAGAACGGAAAGGATGTGGTTTATACGCCGGGATTTTGGTGGGCAATCATGCAATTAATCAAATCCATACCGGAGTTTGTTTTCAGGAGATTGTCTCTTTGAGCGCTTTATCGACTGCTGTCTCCGGTTCTAGATCATCAAGTTGACCCGCCACCTAGCCACCGGAAAAAGATTGCCATGCTCAAACCCCTCATCCCCGAAGGTGAGGCGTTGCGTCGGGCCTTTCAGTGGCTTGCCGAGCAAGGTCATTGCGACCTCAAAGCGATTGAACAGGCCAGCCTGATGTTCGATCTGACGCCCCGGGACGAGGAGTTTCTGCTGCGGCAGTTCGTTTACCACCGGGGTGCGGCGAGCGACGCCTCGCTTTCAGGGTAGCAGCGGATGCTCGGCTAGCCGGCGGGCGAAATTGACCAGCATGGCGGCAGTCGCCCCCCAGATAAAACGATCCTCGTAGGGAATCACGTAATAGCGCCGGTGCTGGCCCTTGTAGAACATGCTACGGGATTCGTGATTTCGAGGATCGAGAATGAAATCCAGCGGCACCTCGAACGCCTCAGCGACTTCAAATGCGTCCAGCGCCAACTCGAACGGCGGGGTCACGAATCCCACCACCGGCGTAATCAGAAAGCCGGTCACCGTTTGATACAGATCGAGAAAACCGGCGATTTCCACCACATGCCGGCGTTGCAGGCCGATTTCTTCCTCTGCCTCGCGCAACGCGGTATCGACCGGGTTGGCATCCTCCTCTTCGGCCCGACCACCGGGAAAGCTGATTTGTCCCGCGTGGTGCTCCAAATGGGCGGTCCGCTGAGTGAGCAACACCGTGTAGCCTTCCGACCGTTCAACCAAGGGCATGAGCACCGCAGCCGGCATCAGCGTCCGCTCCTCGCGCGCCATGCCGGCCACCGCATGATCGCCGGTAATAGTTTCCACTTGATGCGTGGAATGCAGGCAATGGCGAATCCGGTCACGTATTTCCGCGTGATTCACGTCGATCCCGCCCCCACCTTGAACAGCCGGCTATAGTTGGCAGTGGTCTCGACCGCCACTTGCTCTAACGATTCGCCGCGCAACCGGGCAACGAATTCCGCCACATGTCGCACCCAAGCCGGATGGTTGGGTTTACCACGATGCGGCACGGGTGCCAAATAGGGTGAATCGGTTTCCACGAGCATTCGCTCGGCAGGCACCCGTCGAGCGACTTCTTGAATCTGCGCGGCGCTCTTGAAGGTCACGATACCGGAAAACGAGATGTAAAAACCAAGCTCTAAAGCCCGCTCCGCCATTTCCCAAGTCTCGGTGAAACAGTGCAGCACGCCGCCAACATCGGCTGCGCCTGCTTCCTCCAAAATGCGCAGGGTATCCACACGGGCATCGCGGCTATGCACGATCAACGGCTTGCCAAGTTCGCGCGCGGCAGCGACATGGATGCGGAACCAGTCTTGCTGACGAGCGACGTTGTCGCGTCCATAGTAATAATCCAGCCCAGTTTCGCCGATGGCGACCACTCGTGGTTCCCTGCCGAGCGCGACCAGTTCCGCCACGGTCGGTGCACGACCGTCATCCTCGCTCGGATGGACGCCCACCGACAAGGCAACTTGCGGATGTGGTTCGGTCATTCGGGCCAGCCTCGGCCAGCTTTCCAGATCCGTAGCCACACTCAAAAACTGCGTCACGCCACTCGCCGCCGCCGCCGCCATCACTCCCGTGAGGCCCCCCTCGAAACGGGTGAGATCGAGACGGTCCAGATGGCAATGGGAATCCGCGAGCATGGGGGTGCTTATCGGCAGTCACATGGTATTGGTCGGCTGGTCGGCACGCGTATAACCGCCCAACATCGCATCGATTTTCTTTTGGAGATTGGCCCCTTCCACGCCGCTAAACTGAATGCCCACCCCCATCTGGCGCCCACCCGGCGTGGTCCGATAATTGATCCACACCACTTTGCCGGTGATGGCAAACCGCTCGGGGTCCTCGGCCAAGGTCAGCAACAAAAATACCTCATCGCCCAGCTCGAACGATTTTTCCGTGGCGATGAAAATACCCCCGCCCTTGACGAAAGGCATATAGCTGGAATGCAGCATTGCCTTATCCTTGATCGCGATGGAGATGACGCCTTGTCGTGGAGCCGACATAACGCTTTAACCTTCTCTAAGACACTGGGAAAACATCGGATTCACTGTCCCGCCGCGCCGTCACCGAAAAATCCTTCCAGCGACAACTGAGCATTCACCTGAGTAGTCGAGTACAGCGTATGTAACCGAATTGCCGAGTCCAGGTACTCGAACAGGACTTTCAGCGGCCGACGATCGGCCCAGCGACGCAGAACGGCACGCAGGTCAGGATTACCCAGGTGGGGCGGTTCGGAATCCATCTTAAGCCGAATCAGGTCGGTATGCCAACCGATCAGCCAACGCAAATTTTCGGCGAGATCACCTTGTAGCCAACGCTCCACCTCTCGCACCGGATCGGCTTTGCCAGCTAATATGCGATCATAACTTTCGATCAGCGCGCGGCGACGGTTCCAGCGTTCTCCGTCGGCAAACGCCAAAGCCGTCAAGGGCGCTCCCCTAGCGGCATCGAGCAAGGTTCTCGGTTCCAGCCCGCCAGTCGTCCGAGCGGTCAGCCAAGGCAAGACCTCCTCGGACGGGGGGATATCGAAGCGCATCACTTGGCAACGGCTGCGCACGGTGGCGGGCAGTCGCGCCGGTTGGGAAGTCACCAACAGCAGCAAGCTGTCGCCCGGCGGTTCTTCCAACGTTTTCAACAAGCTGTTGGCAGCATTGAGATTGAGCCGGTCGGCTGGCTCCAGCAGGGCAATCTTGCGGCCGCCATATTGGGCGGTCAAACCCAGAAAATCGCGGAGCTCGCGAATCTGATCGACTTTGATCACCTTCCCGTCTTCCGCAGGCCGCACAACGCTGAAATCGGGGTGACTACCGACCTGGAACCAGTGACATCCCCGGCAACGCCCGCAGGCATCCCCATCGGTAGCTGGGGTAGCGCAAAGCAAGGCTGCTGCTAATCGCCGGGCAAAAGCCCACTTCCCTAATCCACTCGGACCGACCAGCAACAACGCGTGAGGCAAGCGACCGGCGGCGAGACGTTGCCGGAGCTGCTGCCATGATCGTTCATGCCAAGGCAGCCGCTCATTCATTCAACCGCTCCAGCCAGTCGGTGAGAATGGCTTCCACTTCAATCTGGATCACGTCAATCGGTCGGTCGGCCTTCACGATTCGGTAGCGGTCGGGATCGCGGCGGGCTCGATCCAGATGGATTGCCCGTACCCGCTCGAAAAATGTCCTGTCTTCTCGCTCGAATCGGTCCGTCGCACCACGCCGCGCCGCTCGTTCCAATCCCACTTCAATCGGCAGATCGAACAGCAGAATCAAATCGGGCCGTAATTCTCCTTGAACCCACTTTTCCAGCACCGCGATTTTTTCCAGCGCTAATCCGCGCCCGCCGCCCTGATAGGCGTAAGTGGCATCGGTAAACCGATCGCATAACACCCAATGACCAGCAGCCAACGCAGGGCGGATGACCTTGTCTAGATGCTCGGCGCGAGCGGCGAACATCAGCAGGGTTTCGGTGGTGATCGCCATGCCATTGTGTCGGTGACTGAGGAGCAGGTCACGCATGGCCTCGCCCAGCGCCGTTCCGCCTGGCTCGCGCGTCGATACTACCTGCCGGCCAGCCCGCTCCAGACATTCGCGCATGAAAACCAGTTGGGTGGTTTTACCGGCCCCTTCGCTCCCTTCGACGGCGATGAATTTTCCCGACATTTCATCGTTCCTTCATCTGATATCGCTTGACCGCTCGATTATGCTCTTCGAGCGTTGCGGAAAACGCGTGGCCACCTTCACCGGTCGCCACGAAATACAAGGCGTCGCCGGGACCGGGGTTCATGACCGCCGCCAACGATGCTGCTCCCGGCAAGGCAATTGGCGTCGGCGGCAGCCCCTTGCGAAGGTAAGTGTTGTAAGGCGTATCGGTGATGAGATCCCGCCGGCGCAGGTTGCCATCGAACGCAGCGCCCAACCCATAAATCACGGTTGGATCGGTCTGCAACAGCATGCCCTTCCGCAAGCGGCGCTCGAACACGCCAGCGATGGCCGGTCGTTCCGCCGACAGCGCGGTCTCCTTCTCGACAATCGAAGCCAGAATCAGCGCTTGATAGGGATCACTCAGCGGTAAATCTGGCGCGCGGCGGCTCCAAGCTTCGTCAAGTCGCCGATCCATCATGACGAGCGCCCGTCGCAAAAACGCCTCATCCGTGGTTCCCGCCGGAAAATGATAGGTATCCGGGAAAAATCGTCCTTCGGGATGCTCGCCGGGTCGGCCCAGCTGGGTCATGATGTCGGCATCGCTAGCGTTTTGAAAGGTTTGGACGATTTTAGGATGCCCGGCCAACGCCTGCCGCAACTGCTGGAACGTCGATCCTTCCACCACGACCAGGGCATACTGGATAACCCGCCCCGCCACGATCTGCTCGATCAAGCCGCGCGGGGTCGTGCTAGGCACGATCGCATATTCACCCGCCTTAAGCTTGGAGGCTAAACCGTTCAGGCGGGCAAAGCTTTCGAGATAAAACGCTGATCGGAGCACGCCGGGCCGCTCCTGCAAATTCCGGGCGATATCGCCGACCCCCATCCCCGGTTTTACTTCCAGGACCAATCCCTCCGGTGGCACACCGCAAGGTGTATCGAGGAAAAGGCGATAATCGGCGTAAACGGCACCCAGGGCCAGCCCCAGGATCAAGATCAACGCTGTTAACGCTAGCCATCCAGTCCTGGCCCTGAACGGCGGACCAGGTGGTGTGGAAGTGGGAGGGTTGCCATCCATCGCCAAGCGCCACCCCTATCCCCTGCGTTGGGGAGGCGTTCCTCAGTCCAGCGCGCGGAACACAACCGTCCCGTTGGTGCCACCAAATCCGAAGGAATTCGACAGGGCAACCTTGATCGGCCGCTCTTGCGCACAGTGCGGCACATAGTTCAGATCACAACCGGGTTCTGGATCATCCAGGTTGATGGTCGGTGGCGCGACCTGATCACGGATCGCCAGTATCGAAAAGATGGCTTCGATCCCGCCGGCCGCGCCCAACAGGTGGCCGGTCATCGACTTCGTCGAACTCATCGCCAGCCGATGGGCGTGCTCGCCAAACACCGTCTTGGCGGCGTCACTTTCGATCTTGTCCCCGGCCGGCGTCGAGGTACCGTGGGCATTGATGTAATCGACCGCATCAGGGTCGAGTTCCGCATCGCGCAGGGCGCCGGCCATCGCCCGACGGGCACCGTCGCCGTCGGGCGGCGGCAGAGTCATGTGATAGGCATCGCCGCTCATGCCGAAGCCGATCAATTCCGCATAAATGCGAGCACCGCGCCGCTTGGCGTGTTCGTATTCTTCCAGAAATAGCGCTCCGGCACCGTCGCTGAGCACAAAGCCATCGCGATCCCTGTCCCAAGGCCGGCTGGCTTTCTCCGGCTCGTCATTGCGGACCGACAGGGCGCGCGCTGCTGCAAAACCACACAGCCCGGTCGGGGTCGTGGCCATCTCCGCGCCGCCCGCGATCATCGCGTCAGCATCGCCGTAGGCGATCAACCGACCCGCCAGTCCGATGCTGTGCGTACCGGTAGTGCAGGCCGTGACCACAGCCAAATTCGGGCCCTTGATTCCGTATAGAATCGACAGGTTACCTGAAACCATGTTGATGATGCTGCGCGGCACAAAAAACGGGGTCAGCCGCCGAGGACCACCTCTCAGGAAGGCCGAATGGCCTTCCTCAATCCCCGGCAGGCCACCGATGCCAGAACCGATAAACGTACCGACACGCTCGGCGTTGGCCTCGGAGATCTCCAACCCCGAATCCCGAACCGCCTGTACCGCCGCACCGATGCCATAATGAATGAAGGTATCCATCTTCTTGGCTTCCTTGGGATTCAGGTACTGCTCGATTTGAAAATCCTTCACCGCCCCGCCGATGCGCACCGGATACCCGCTGACATCGAAGGCGGTGATGGGGCCGATTCCGCTGCGGCCAGCCAAAATATTAGCCCAGGCCGTTTCCACGGTATTGCCCACCGGGGACACGATGCCCATGCCCGTCACTACCACTCGCCGCTTGGCCACGGAACTACCCTCTTCCTCGCTGGGCCAACAAAATAAAGCCGCGACCCCCGACGGCGGTTGCGGCAGACATATCCGATCCGCTGGTGACTGACACTCTTACCCCAAATGCGTCGCGATGTAGTCGATCGCCTGTTGCACAGTCGTGATCTTCTCGGCATCCTCGTCGGGGATTTCGAGCTCGAATTCCTCTTCCAACGCCATCACGAGTTCCACGGTATCCAGCGAGTCAGCTCCCAGATCCTCGACGAACGAGGCTTCATTGGTCACTTGCTCTTCCTTGACCCCCAATTGCTCGATGATGATTTTCTTGACGCGAGCTTCGATGTTGCTGATGTCAGTCATGATGATTTGTTTCCTCGTTGTGAGCCCCAAACAACCGCGGCACTACCCGCGGGGTATTGTATGGAAAACAGCGGGGCGGATGCCATCAATTCTAGCCGTCCGCCATTATCAGGGCATATACATCCCGCCGTTGACGTGCAAGGTTTCGCCGGTGATGTAGGCCGCTTCCGATGACACGAGAAACGCCACGGCGTTGGCGATATCCTGCGGCTTGCCCAGACGTTGCAGCGGAATGGTTCCGATCACGGCGTCGCGCTGCGCTTCCGGCAAGGCGCGGGTCATATCGGTATCGATGGCGCCCGGCGCGACAGCGTTGACGGTGATGTTACGCGATCCGACCTCGCGCGCCAGTGATTTGGTAAACCCGATCATGCCGGCCTTAGCCGCCGCGTAGTTGGCTTGACCGGGATTGCCGGTCGCCCCCACCACCGAAGCGATGTTGACGATTCGCCCGTGCTGGGCTTTCATCATGCTTCGCAACACCGCTCTGCTCAGTCGATAGACCGAGGACAGATTGGTATCGAGGACGGTGATCCAGTCTTCTTCCTTCATCCGCAGCAGCAGGTTATCGCGGGCGATGCCGGCATTATTCACTAGGATGGTCGGCGCGCCGAACGCCTGGATCACAGCCTTGATCGTCGCGTCCACGGACGCGGGATCGGCGACATCCAAGCACAAACCACACCCCTTGGCGCCATGCTGACGTAAATCCTGACCGATAGCCTCGGCTCCGGCCTCCGTCGTTGCGGTACCCACCACGACCGCCCCCCGCCGTCCCAGCTCGTGGGCGATGGCTTGGCCGATGCCGCGACTGGCTCCCGTCACCAGGGCTATTTCGCCTTCCAGCCTCGTCATCTCAAACTCTCCCTTCCGCGTTTCAATAGGTCAGCAGCACCGCGCCCCAGGTAAAGCCGCCGCCGAAGCCCTCCAGCAACAGAGTATCACCCCGCTGGATGCGGCCATCGCGTACTGCCACGTCCAAGGCCAATGGCACCGACGCCGCCGATGTATTGCCATGAGTTCGCACGCAATCCACCAGCCGCGATTCCGGCAGCCCTAGCCGTTTGGCGGTAGCGGCGAGAATTCGGCGGTTAGCCTGATGCGGAATCAGCCAATTTATGTCGGCGATGGTCATATTGTTAGCGGCCAGAATTTGCTCGGCGATTTCCTTGAGGGTGGTAACCGCCACCTTGAACACCTCGCTGCCTCGCATTTCCACGAACGCCGCGTTTTTCTGGGTCCGCTCGTAGCCGCTGGACACGCCGGCCGGCACCCACAACAGTTCCTTGTAGCGACCATCGGCGCCGAGACGGCTATCGATGATGCCGGGTTCATCAGCCGATTCCAATACCACCGCGCCGGCCCCGTCGCCAAACAGGATGCAAGTGCCGCGATCCTCCCAGTTGAGAATGCGCGTGAAGGTATCAGCGCCCACCACCAGTGCCCGGCGGGATGCGCCAGTGCGGATAAAGCGGTTGGCGATATCCAGAGCGTAGACGAATCCGGTACAGACCGCCTGCACATCGAAAGCCGGGCCGGGATGACAACCTAACCGGTGCTGTAGCTGCGTGGCGACACTGGGAAAAACGTGATCGGGGGTGGTGGTACCCAACACGATCAGATCGATATCCGTCGGCTCGACACCAGCCGCTTGCAATGCTCGACGCGCGGCCTGTTCGGACAGGTCGCAGGTGGTTTCACCCGGCGCGGCGACATGGCGTTCCTCAACACCGGTCCGTTCGACAATCCAATCCGCCGTGGTGTCGATCATCCGTTCGAGATCGGCGTTGGTGAGGACTTTTTCCGGCAGATAGCCGCCAGTTCCAATGATTCGGGCGTAGTTCAAAGGGCTTGTCTCTCGGCGTGAAGGGCGGCCAGATGCGCATCGATCTGTTGGGGCACTTTCCGCTCGGCTTCCAGCATCGCGACTTGGATGGCGTTGGCGAAGGCCAGGGCGTCGGCGCCGCCATGGCTCTTGACGACGATGCCCTGCAAGCCGAGCAGGCTGGCACCATTGTAACGGCGGGGATCGATTTTACGCCCGAGGGCGCGCAGGACCGGCAACGCGACCAGACCGGCCAAGCGGGTCAGCGGGTTTCGCTTGAACTCTTGGGTCATATAATGGCGGATCAGCTTGGCCACGCCTTCGCTGCTTTTGAGCGCGACGTTGCCAACGAAACCGTCGCAGACCACCACATCCACTTCATCCAGGAAAATCCCGTCGCCTTCCACGAAACCAATGTAGTGGAGATCGCTCGCGGCCAGCAGCCGGACGGCTTCCTTGACCTGCTCGTTGCCCTTGATGTCTTCCTCACCGATGTTAAGCAAGCCAACGCGGGGCTGGTCGATCCCGTTCACAGTAGCCAAGACCGAGCCCATAACCGCAAATTGCAACAGATGCTTGGCCTTGCTGTCGACGTTGGCGCCCAAGTCCAGCATGCGGGTATGGCCATGCACGGTCGGTAGCGTGGTGCAAATGGCCGGGCGGTCGATTCCGGGCAGGGTCTTGAGCACGAAACGGGCGGTGGCCATCAAGGCACCGGTGTTGCCGGCGCTGACACAGGCATCGGCCTCGCCCTGCTTGACCAGGTTGATCGCCACTCGCATGGAGGAATCTTTCTTAGCCCGCAACGCCTGCGCGGGAGATTCGTCCATGCTCACCAGCTGCGAGGCATGACGGATCAGCAGTCGCGGGTCACCCTTGGCCTTGTTCCGGACAAGCTGGCTCGATAACACGTCTTCCTGACCAACCAGGATCAAGCGCAACGAGTCGCCGGCGGTTCTCAACACGCGTAACGCGGCGGGCACGACCGCGTCGGGACCAATATCGCCACCCATCCCATCCAGGGCGATGGTGAGTGGCCTTGTCATGGCGGTAAGCAAATCATGGGAAATTGGGGTAGCGGATGAATCAGCGCACGAGCGCGCCACGCTTATTCTTCAGTCTCGTCTGCCGTGGGTTGGCTGATGATGATCTTGCGGCCCCGATAGAACCCTGTCGGAGTGACGTGGTGGCGCCGATGCACCTCACCGGAGGTTCGATCCACCGACAAGGTAGCCGGTGTTAAGGCATCGTGAGCGCGGCGCATGCCCCGCTTGGAAGGGCTTTTACGGCTTTTCTGGACAGCCATGAATCAAGTACTCCTTTTCGAATCGGATAACAGGGAGGCCAATGCCGCAAAGGGTTGGCGACGATCCACATCGGGCATTGCAGGATCGGGTGCTGCATAGCCGTTGGCCTCGCACTCCCGAAGATCTTCGTGACGGGGAATCTGCGGTAAGGCCAACAACAGTTCTTCCTCCACCAAGTCGGCGACTGCAACGTCTCCATCCCGAACCAACAACGGTTCGTATGGGTCCGATAGCTGGCCGGCCTCCGCCTCGGCACTCACTACACCCAAGGCCACCTCGACCTTTAAGGGCAAGCGCAGCGGTCCTAAACAGCGCTGGCAGTCCACTTCGATATCGGCCTGGATCTCGCCCTTGATGAAGTGCACCCCGTTTTCATCCACTCCCGCCACCAGCGATACACTGGCTTTACCACCGGCGCGGCTCACCGCTGCCAAGCGAGGCATTGCCGCCAGCATCAGTTCGCCTTCCAGCCGACCGTTCCCGGCGGCCAGCCGCCAGGGATTAATTTTATCGGGGAACGGTGGAGCCTGCATAAGACGCGGAATAATATAAGCTCGTTGGTTTTCTGTCAAAATATACCCGCACTCCAACAGCTAGCACGCTGCCCCTATTCTTCAGCCTAACGAGCAAGCACCATGTCCACCCCCTCGCTCGGCGAGCGTCGTCTCATTTTAGCCTCAACATCTTCGTTCCGTCGGGACTTACTGGCACGACTGGGCCTGCCGTTCGAGGTGCGAGCGCCGGAGGCCGAGGAAACCCGCCTCCCCGGCGAAGACGCGCCGAAACTGGTAGCGCGACTGGCTGAACTCAAAGCCCGTGCCGTCGCTTGCCATGAACCGGCAGCCTTGATCATCGGCTCGGATCAAGCGGCGGTGCTAGACGAGGGCATCATCGGCAAACCGGGCAACCACGAACAGGCTGTTGCGCAATTACTTCGAGCATCGGGCCGAACCGTGACCTTTTATACGGGACTCTGCTTGCTCGATAGCGCCAGTGGATACCGCCAAATCGCGGTGGAATCGTTTCGAGTGGTATTTCGCAAGCTGATGCCGGCTTGGATTGACAGCTATCTGCGCCGCGAACAACCGTACCAGTGCGCCGGCAGCTTTAAATCCGAAGGGCTAGGGATCGCGTTGTTCGAGCGGTTGGAAGGTGATGATCCGACTGGCTTGATCGGTCTGCCCCTGATCCGGCTGACCCGAATGCTGGAGGCAGCGGGAGTGGCGGTGCTGTAAGGAGGTTTTCAGGCTCGCGGCAAACGGATTACCTGGAAATTCCGCGATTGTGCTGAGTGCCAGCCCCTGCCATGTCCCAAACTTTCGCCATCGACGTCCTTATGCTGCATCTTGCCACACTCCTCGAAAGCGAGATACTCGTCAACCGTCATCAAACCGGGCGATACTCAATGTATTAAGAGAGCCTGAGCACTGCGCCATCTATCGCCATTGTGTTGTTCCATCCCCGCTCAGCATTTTTGCGAGCATCGCGCTAGCCTCGGTCCCGTCGAACAAGCGATCTAACCAACGGGTGTGCTGGGTATAATCGAGCACGTTCTTTTCGCCGATGACCTCTTCGGCTACGTAACGACTATTGCCCAACGCATCTACCAAACCCAGCCCGACACTTTGCTCGCCAGTCCACATCAGGCCGCTGAACAGATCGGGATTATCCTTCAACCGCTCACCTCGGCCTTGCTTGACCGCTCCGATAAATTGCTGATGAATTGCATCCAGCATTCCCTGTAGATGCTGGACCTCGTCAGGATTAGCTGGCTTGAATGGATCCAGAAAATCCTTGTTGGCGCCCGCCGTGTAGGCCCGCCGCTCAATACCCAGCTTCGCGATGGCATCGGCAAAACCAAAGCTGTCCAAGCGGACCCCGATCGAACCGATCAGGCTGGCTTTGTTAGCATAGATTTTCTGGGCCGCCGCCGCGATGTAATAGCCGCCCGAAGCGCAGACATCGCTCGCCACCGCGTGGATGGGAATCTTCGGGTACTGCTGGCGCAGCCTCTGGATTTCATCGTATATCTCGCCCGCCTGTACTGGGCTGCCGCCAGGGCTGTTGATTTCCACGATCACACCGACAGTGTTCCGATCCTTGAACGCCTTGCGCAGCGCCTCGATCACGTTCTTGGCACTGGCTTCGGCCCCGCTAGAAATCAAACCTTCCACCCGGATCAACGCCGTGTGGGCCTTGACGGCAGTTGCGGTCACAGTGCCTAGGTTGTCCGGCCAAGCCAATAGCAGCACGGCGACCAAGTACGCGAAAAATAATAGTTTGAAGAAAATCCCCCAACGTCGCGCTCGTCGTTGCTCGGTCACGGCGGCAAACGCCAGCTTGGTCAGGGCATCGCGTGCCCAACGGTCATCGCCGGGCAGACTCGAATTTGGATTGGATTCGTTCATGGTTTCCTCACTGGCGGGTCGGGCCAGTCGCTCGTGCACCGAGACTGTCCAAGACTGCTTTTAATTCGGCGCCCAGCGGCGCACTGACCGCGATTTCCCGACCGCCCAGCGGCACGATCAAACTGTGCGCGTGCAGGAATAGCCGGTGTAAGCCATGGCATTCGCCCATCATCCGGTTGAAAGCAGGATCGCCATATTTATCGTCCCCGGCCACGGGATGATCGACATAAGCGGCATGTACGCGAATCTGATGGGTGCGACCGGTAACGATCTTGGCCTCCAACAACGAAGCCGGCTTGAACAGGCTAACTGGCCGAAAGCGAGTTAGGGCTGGCTTACCATCGTCCAGCACCTCGACCATCCGCTCGCCGCCGCGCAACACATTACGGCGCAAGGGTAAATTGACCTCGCGCGGTCCATGATTCCAGTAACCGCGCACCAGCGCCAGATAGCGTTTTTCGACCTGGCCGGCCCGCAACGCGTTCTGAATCCCGCGCAACGCGCCGGATGTCCGCGCCAATAGCAGACAACCGCTGGTTTCGCGATCTAGCCGGTGAGCCAGCTCCAAAAATGGTTCATCGGGCCGCGATGCTCGCAAGATCTCAATTACGCCATAATCAAGCCCGCTACCCTTGTGTACCGCCAGACCGGCCGGCTTGTCGAGCACCAGCACCTCACGATCTTCGTATAGCACCGCGTCGCGGAGTCGCTCAACCCATCCTGACGGCGGTCGCCCTAGCCGTTCCTCCGCCACTCCCAGTCGCACCGGCGGAATGCGCAGCACGTCACCCGCTTGCAGGCGCTGGCTCGGCTGAACCCGACCTCCGTTCAAACGCACCTCGCCCTTGCGCAGGATACGGTAAATCAGGCTTTTGGGCGCACCCTTGAGTTCGCGTAGCAAAAAATTGTCGAGGCGTTGGCCCGCATGCGCCGGCGTGATTTCCAGATGGCGCACACTGCTAGGGACAGTCGAAACAGGCATCATTTGAAGCGGATCGGTTGGACTGATATAGTTAAAGGCGTTGTCGCCGATTGGCCCGAGAGGCCGGCGAAACTGGATGAATACACTATCGGTTTTCGCACCTGCGCGCCAGTTGCCCGGCGAGTGGGTTATGTTACGGGTTTGTTCGCCGCTCAACCCATCCTCTTCGAGCGGCTTTTGACTGCGCTCCCAGCCGACCGGTCACCGTTCCGTGGCGCATGCCGGCCAGCCCCCACCCGGATTACATCCTTCGGGCTAGCCCCATTCCAGCGACGCCCCGGCGACAACCGCGTCACCCTCGGCAATGGTTGAGCGCGAGGAATTTTGCCATGAAACGCATGCTGATTAACGCGACTCAGCAGGAAGAGTTGCGCGTGGCCCTCGTGGACGGCCAAAAACTCTACGACCTCGATATCGAAACTCCCTCTCGGGAGCAAAAAAAATCCAACATTTATAAGGGCCGCGTCACCCGCATCGAGCCAGGGTTGGAAGCGGCCTTCATCGACTACGGCGCCGAGCGCCACGGTTTCCTGCCGTTCAAGGAAATTACCCGCAGCTACTTCGATCCCCAGGCCGCCGAGGGCGGCCGCCCCAGCATCCGCGAGGCCATCAAGGAAGGCCAGGAAATTATGATCCAGGTGGAAAAGGAAGAGCGTGGCAACAAGGGCGCCGCGTTGACCACCTTCATCAGCCTAGCCGGTCGCTATCTGGTGCTGATGCCCAACAACCCACGCGCCGGCGGCGTTTCGCGGCGGATCGAGGGCGAGGATCGCCAGGAAATCCGCGAGGTGATGAGCAGCCTCAATATCCCGGATGGAATGGGCCTGATCGTCCGCACTGCGGGCGTGGGTCGCTCGCAGGAAGAATTGCAGTGGGATTTGGATTATCTGCTGCATCTGTGGAAGGCTATCGAGACCGCCTCCTCTCAGAAAAAAGCACCGTTCCTGATCTACCAGGAAAGCAACATCATCGTTCGCGCCTTGCGCGACTACCTGCGCGCTGATATCGGCGAAATTCTGGTGGACAACCCCGCCGTCCACCGCCAAGCTCAGGATTTCATGCAACAGGTGATACCGCACAACCTGAACAAGCTCAAGCTGTATCAGGACAGTATCCCTCTGTTCACCCGCTTCCAGATCGAATCCCAGATCGAGACGGCCTATCAGCGCGAGGTTGGCCTACCCTCCGGCGGCGGCATCGTGATCGACTATACCGAGGCGTTGGTATCCATCGATATCAACTCAGCCCGCGCCACCAAGGGCAGCGATATCGAAGAAACGGCGCTGACCACCAATCTAGAAGCGGCCGACGAAATTGCCCGACAGCTACGGCTGCGCGACCTCGGTGGTCTGATCGTCATCGACTTCATCGATATGAGCGTGGCCCGCAACCAGCGCGAGGTTGAAACCCGCCTACGAGAAGCTCTGAAAATGGATCGGGCCCGAGTGCAGGTCGGCCGCATCTCCCGGTTCGGCCTGCTGGAAATGTCGCGGCAACGGCTGAGCCCTTCGCTGGATGAGGCCAGTCATGTCATCTGCCCGCGCTGCAATGGTCAAGGCACCATCCGTAATATCGAATCTCTGGCATTGAGCGTGTTACGGCTAATCCAGGAAGAGGCGATGAAGGACAAGACCGGTCGGGTTGTGGTTCAGCTGCCGGTCAAAGTCGCTACCTTTCTGCTTAACGAAAAGCGCGAGACGATTCGCACCATCGAGCAGCGACACCGAGTTGGAGTCATGTTGATTCCCAACGAGTCGTTGGAAACCCCGCATTTCAAACTCAACCGGCTACGCATGGACGAACTGTCGGAAGCACAACGGCTCTCGTACTCACTGGCCGAAGATTTCGAGGAACAGTTCGAAGCCCAACCAACCGCAACGATTCGGGGTTCGAGCGAGGAACCGGCGGTCAAGGGGGTTGCTCCGGCGACTCCAGCGCCGACACCGTCGGTGCTAGCGGCCAAGCCCGAAGCCAATTCCAGCTTTTTCCGCTGGCTGTGGGGCAATCTGTTCGGCCAATCGGACGCGGCCAAGGAAGGAGCCGAACGTCCCGCCAAACCCGGTAGTAGCCGCCCTCCCAAGCCAGAACGGCACCGACGGGACCGGCCCGGCAAACGGCTAGAGGCGGAATCCCAGGTGGAACCGCTCATTGGCAAAACCGCTGCCGCGCCGGAGCCAAGCCCAGCCGCGCCGGAGCCACCGATTGAGGCGGTTCGACCGGCCGCCGAACCCGCCGCCGAACCCGTTTCCGCCACCGGCGAAGAGAACGGCGAATTAGCGACCGCTTTCGAGTCCGAGGAGGAAGCCGCCACCCCTCGCAGCCGGCGCAGTCGGCGTGGCGGTCGGCGGCGGCGGCGTGGCGATACTCCGAATTCGACCGATGCGGTTCCGGAGAGTCCAGAGTCGATCGACGAACCTGGCGCGGGAATGTCCCTCGACCACTCGAACCCGATAGCCACCCAGACGGAAGAGCCGACAGCCAATCAGATTCCCAATTCCACCAACGCTCAACCAACCTCGGCGCCGTCTCACCTGCCCCACCGGCGGATTCGCAGTGGTCGCCCACGCCTTCCTCGGGAGATGCTAGCCGCTGCCCGAACCGAATCATCGGCAACAATGATCGAGCCTCCTCCTTCCACCCAACCGGTCGAACCACCCGCCCCGCCACCACCGTCACCCCTGGAGTATCCCGGCGATGAGGAAGCCGAAGTCGGGACAGAACCAGCGATTGTCATTGCGACCTTGGTTGACGTGGAGCCGGATGCGCCAAGCACACCCGTTCTTTTGGAAGCCCTTGCCGAACCAGTGGCGGAATCAGCCGAATCTGCTCCAGAAATAGGCTTGGCAACCCCTGCAGAACCCGTGATGGAATCAGCCGAATCTGCTCCAGAAATAGGCTTGGCAACCCCTGCAGAACCCGTGATGGAATCAGCCGAACCCGCTCCGGAAATAGGCTTGGCAACCCCTGCAGAACCCGTGATGGAATCAGCCGAACCCGCTCCGGAAATAGGCTTGGCAACCCCTGCAGAACCCGTGATGGAATCAGCCGAACCCGCTCCGGAAACGGGAGAAGCCAGCGGTGCTGATTTAACTGCCTCCGAACCCGTGGTCGCCACTTCGGAATCCCCGGTTTTGCCGCCACCCGCTGCGCAAACCGAATTGCCTGACGAACCCGAAGCAGTGGCTGAGGCAGTCATGCCTCTCGACCAGCCGCCAATCCCGACGGAATCGATCAGTGCTGAACCGATGCTCACTCCTGCGGAATCGGAACAACAGGCGCCGCCGATAACCCCGAAAGCCGATCTCGAACAGTCTCCAGCGAGTTGAACGGGCCGCCATAAATGCGATGGGGCTGGAATTCCAGCCCCATCATTACACTATCCCGCTAGGGCAGGCAGCCTCAAAACCGATAACGCTGGCGGATGTTGCGCAACAGCCCTTCTGCCGCCTCCTCGATCAGATCCATCACCCGCTCGAAGCCGTGCGGGCCACCGTAATAGGGGTCTGGCACCTCGCGCTCAGGAAGATCCGGGGCATAGTCCATGAACAGTTGGACACGGCGTTGCAGCTC
Organism: Candidatus Competibacter sp.; assembly: GCA_037045535.1. GTDB lineage: Bacteria > Pseudomonadota > Gammaproteobacteria > Competibacterales > Competibacteraceae > Competibacter_A. The sequence goes on along the minus strand of JBAOHI010000071.1, from coordinate 197,820 downwards.
CGGCTCTTCACACAATGCCAGTAAATGCTGCAAATTGTCGCGGTCCATCGCTAGCACATAGTCGAAATCGGCAAAATCCGCTACCGTTACCTTGCGAGCCCGGATGTCCCGCAAATCGACACCCCGACGCATAGCGGTGGCTTGGCTGCGCGTGTCGGGCGGTGCGCCGGTGTGATAGGAATGGGTGCCCGCTGAATCGACATAGATCTTTCCGGTCAGGCCGACTCCCTCCAGCATCCGCCGGAACACACCCTCCGCCACCGGAGAACGACAGATATTGCCCATGCAAACGAACAAAACTCTGACCATGGCTTTAGCCTTCGCCTCCTCAAGCCGTTTCCGCCGGGATTTCAGCAGTGGGGGAAACATCCGTACGATTTTGGATCCGATCAACTTGGCCGTCACCCATGCTGCGCATTGATTCCGAGAAACTGAAAAAATTACTGGATCGGACATTGATCTATCAGGGAATACCTTGCCGGGTCATTGAGATTCTGGCCGATGATCCGGCGCTGGTGCTGCGCGACCGGCAAGATTGCCGGATCATCCAGGCCAACCAGTACGGCGATGCCGGCGAGCGGCTACCCAGAATCTTCACCGTGGCTGTGCTCGATACCCAAGGCACGGGCTTGAATCCCGACTTACCGGAACTGGCCACCTTCGATCTACTCATCTGAAATCGCCAATTCCGCCGCTACCCGAGCGAGATCCGCTTCGGTATCCACGCCCGGTGGCGGGGCCTCGGTCGCTTCCACGACCTGGATGCGGATGCCATGCCACAAGGCACGCAGCTGCTCCAACGCTTCGGCTTGCTCGATCAGCGCCGGTTCCAGGTGCGGAAAGCGCCGCAACACCGCCACCCGGTAAGCGTAGAGGCCGATATGGCGGAACCAAACAGTATCATCGGGCAGCCCGACTGATTCTCGCTCTACGCTCCGAAACGCCTCGCGATGCCAGGGAATCGGCGCTCGACTGAAATATAACGCGAAGCCCTCGCGATCTCGCGTCACCTTGACCACGTTCGGATCGAACAGCTCGCCGGGCTGGTGAATTCGCGCGCAGACCGTGGCAATACCCGCCGCCGGGTGGGCCTCTAACTCGGCTGCCACCTGGCGGATCAGGGCCGGCGGCATTTGCGGCTCGTCACCCTGGACGTTCACCACGATCGCTTCATCCGGCCAGCCGTATCGCGCCGCCACTTCCGCCAGCCGGTCGGTACCGGACGGATGTTCCGACGAGGTCATGCAAACCGGCGCACCGAAACCCTCGGCCGCATCGCGGATACGCGGGTCGTCGGTAGCGATCACCACTTCTAGGGCTCCGCTAGCCAGCGCCCGCCGATAGACACGCTCCAATAGGGTTCGCCCCGCAAGCATTCGCAGGGGCTTGCCCGGCAGTCGGGTCGAGGCATATCGGGCAGGAATCGCAACCCGGAACCGGGGATCGATCCCGCTCACCTAGGCAACCTCTTCATCCGTCAGCCGTCGTGCCTCCGCCTCCAGCATCACCGGAATGCCATCGCGGATCGGATAGGCCAGCCGACTTTCCTGACAGATCAACTCCTGTCGGGTCTTGTCGTAGATCAGCGGTGCCTTGCTGACCGGACACACCAAGATTTCCAGTAGTTTCTTGTCCATCTTGTTCACCTCCTGACGGGGATAGGTTGGGTTGTGAATTCGGGCTCGGGCGGCGAGAAACCGTTTTCGGCTGCCGGCGCACGCCCTTGGCCATGGCAACCATCGCCAACCGCTTGAGCAGGTTATCCTCAAACTCCGGGTCCAGGCGGGCAATGACCGGCACATACCAACCATTATCGGGCGCGACGCCACGGCATTTAACCGCATCTTTCTCGGTCATCAACACCGGCAAATCCTCCCGGAAATGCAAATCCCCGGCGCGAAACACGTAGTGATCCGGAAACGGATGTTCGATCAGCCGCAAGCGGGCACGCCGCAGATGATCGAAAAAACGCCACGGATCGCCAATGCCGGCTACCGCGTGCACGGTGCTTTGCCGAAAACTGACCAGCGTCGCCGTGATGCAGGGATCGTGGAGATTGAGCGCGATCTCACCGCACAATGACATTAGATATTCCTGACCGCGCGCCGCGCCATTGCTCACCACGAAATCCACTTCGCGCAGCCGAGAGGGCGGCTCCCGCAACGGTCCGGCGGGCAAACAGGCAGCGTTGCCGAACCGGCGGAACCCGTCCACCACCGCAATTTCGATATCGCGGCGCAGTCGGTAGTGCTGCAAACCATCATCGCTGATGATGACATTGCAATCGTAAGTTTCGTACAACAGCTGTGCCGCCACCACTCGATCCGGCCCTACCACCACCGGACAGCGACATCGCCGCGCCAGTAATACCGGCTCGTCGCCAACCTGGACAGGATCGCTATCGGCCATGACGGAGCGCGGCCATTGGGTCGACTGGCCACCGTAGCCACGACCGACCACGCCGGGCTTGTAACCGGCGTCCCGCAGCAACTCCACCAGTTGCGCCACCAGCGGCGTCTTACCCGTACCGCCGACACTGATATTGCCGACCACGATGACCGGCACGCTCAGACCCACGCTTTTCAGGACATTATTTCGATACAGAAAGCGTCGTATCCGCGCCACCAACCCGAACAGCAGACTGAGCGGCCAAAGCAATACCGCGACCAGATTCAGCGAATATCCGTAACGGTCGAGCCAGTGCATGATCAGGGGTTCGGAGATGGCGAGACGGCGGGGCTGGTCGTGAGATCAGGGGATGGATTCGGCTCGCCCGCCGTGGTGATAGCCAGTTGACTGATGCCCAATTGGCCGGCGACGTCCAGTACCGTGACAACGGCCTGATGCGGCGTTCGGCCATCGGCGCTGATGGTCAGCGGCAACAGGCGTCCCTTGGTCTCGGTCAGCAACGCCTCTTTCAAAGTCGCCGCATCTGTCGATTCCAGCACGCGCCCGTTGACGGCATAACGGCCGGCGGCATCGATCTCCACCGCCAGTTGCGCCACATCGCCCGGCATCGGCTTGCCCGAGGCTTCGGGCAAGCGAATTTCCAGTTCCGACGGGTGCCGCAGGCTGGTGGCGATCATGAAGAAAATCAGCAATACCAACACGACATCGATCATTGGCACCAAATTGATCTCGGGTTCCTCGCGGCGGCGCGGGCGAAGGTTCATGTTTTTTCCTCAGCCGAAACGCCAGCATTCAGCAAATCCACCAACTCCAGCGATTCCCGCTCAATATTCACCACCAATTCATCCACGCGAGCATGAAAGTAGCGATAAAACAGCACGCTGGGAATCGCGACGGTCAGCCCGGCGGCGGTGGTGACCAGCGCCTCGGCGATGCCGATCGACAGCAGGCTGAAATTGCTGTTGCCTTGAGTCGATACGATCTGAAAGATTTTGATCATGCCCGCCACGGTGCCGAGCAACCCCAACAAGGGACTGATGGCGGCGATGGTCCCCAGAGCGTTTAGAAATCGCTCCAACTCATGCACCACATGACGGCCGGTATCCTCGATGCGTTCGCGCACGATTTCCCGGCTGTAGCCACGACTGGCTAACCCTGCGGCTACGATCCGGCCCAGCGGCGAAGCCAGCGGTAGCGCTGCTACATCGCTTTGATTGATAGCGCCGCGTTCCACCCAGCCGCGCAGGGTCTGCACCAGCTGTTTCGGTAACACTCGCGCCCGCCGTAACGCCAACAGCCGCTCGAAGATGATGATTGTCGCTGCCAACGAGCAGGCTAGGATCGGCGCCATCAGCCAGCCCCCAGCCTCGATCAGGTTGATCACTCTATACACTCCACCGTTCGTATCTGTCGCTTCGCTCTACCAGTGGTCGGTATGATACTGGATTTCAGGAATCATTCCGTATCAAGGCATGGTCCAGTAATGCCGGTTGTCGCGTCGCTGGCGATTCAAGGTCAGCGGCCGATCCGGTTCCAGTTGAAACGTCACTGCCCCCTCCTGGCCGGTATCGAGCAAGATCGCACCGGTCGCTCGATAGCGCGCCACGGTTTCCGGGCGTGGATAGCCAAACCGGTTGCGATAGCCTGTCGCGAACAGGACATATCGAGGGTGTACAGCGTCCAGAAACGCGGGAATGGACAGATTGCGATGGCCGTGATGCGGGGCGACCAGCACCTCCGCCGCCAGCTCAGTGCCATATGTCGCCAACAAAGCGGTTTCGGCGGCAGTCTCGATATCGCCCGGCAATAACACTCGGCCGGCTTCGCCCACGACTTGCAGCACGCAGGATGCGTTATTGCCCGAAAACCCATTTGCCGGTGGATGCAGAATGTTGAATCGTATGCCGTCCCACTCCCACGCCTGGCCGGCCCGGCACGGTTCGGCGCCCTCAATGGGCGTTTGATCCGGGGAAGCGGTCAGAATCCGCTCCACCGACAGGAATTCCCGCAACGATCGTACGCCACCCTCGTGCTGTTTGTCCGGATGGCTGACCAGCAAGGTATCCACCCGAGTCACGCCTTGCTGGCGCAGGAAAGGCACGAGCACCGCTCGACCGGCATCGAGCGTCATGCCGAGTCGTGGACCGGTATCGTAAACCAGCACATGATTTCGGGTCCGCACCACGGCCGCCAGCCCTTGGCCAACATCCAACAAGGTGAACCAGAATCCATTCCGCTCCGGCGCGACCATGGGTGGCCACAGCAACGGCAAACACAACGGCAATCCCAGCCAGCGCTCCGCCAGGCCACGCGGAGCCAGCAATAGCGCCATTCCTGGTAGCGCGAACACCAACGTCCACAGCGGCGGCGCGGGTCGATACAACACCATGTTGGGCACTTGGTCCAGCCCAACCAGAATCCGCCATAATCCTTCCATGGTCAGGGCCGCCAACGTCAGCGACGCGGATTGGACCGTCGAACTCAGCGGCCCCACCAAGGCAGCCAACAGACTGAGCGGTAACACGGTGCAACCGACCCAGGGAATCGCAATCAGATTCGCCAACGGCGACCACAGGGGAAACTGCTGGAAAAACACCAGCGTCGGCGGCAGCAACGCCAAGGTGATCTTCAGTTGCAAGCGGACAGCCTGACCCAGCCAGTGGTGCGTCTGCCAGCGGCCGCTGACGGTGTAGAGAATGACCGCCACCGCACCGAATGACAGCCAAAATCCCGCCAGCAACGGCGCGCTCGGATCGAAAAGGAGCACCACCAGCAAGGCAAGGGCTAGAATCCGGCTGGGTGTGGCAGGTCGCTGGGCGATGAGTGCCAGCATGGCCACCGCCAGCATTAAAAACGAACGCTGGGCCGGTACTGACAGACCGGATATTAACGTGTAGCCGCTCGCCCCCAACAACGCCGCGAGCGCCGCTGCCCGGGTGGCGGGCCACCACAGTACCAGCCTCGGAACCCGGCTCCACACTCCCCAGATCAACGCGAACGTCATGCCGGCGATCAAGCCGACATGCGAACCGGAAATCGACATCAGATGGCCGACTCCCGTGCGGTTGAACACGTCCCATTGGTGGGGCGCGATGCCGCTCTCTTCTCCCACCGCCAATGCGATCAGAACACCGTTGAAGGGGTTGCCGGGAAGCTGCTGGACGAAACGTTCGGCAACCCGCTGGCGGTAGCGATCAATTGGATAGCGCTCCGCCTGAGCGAGCAGACGGGGGGGCGGTTGGGCGCGGATGCTGCCAGTAGCGACGATGCCCTTCGCGTATAGCCAACGCTCGTAATCGAAGCCACCAAGATTCGATAGCCCGCGCGGCCGTTTCAACCGCACGGCGAAGCCCCAGCGATCACCAACTCGCAACTCGGGTCGCGACTCGGGTATAGCGGCGTCATCGCCCTCGACATCGTCCCACCACGACAAACGCAACCGCTGCCTGGCCAGCGACGTGACCGGTTGGCCGCCGTGGATGACCCGATCCACTGAAAACTCGAAACGGACGCTGCGATATTCGCGGTCGGGGATGGAGGCGATCCAGCCTTCGAGCCACAGATCGGTTCCTTCCAACTCTGCCGGCAGTACCGCCGACGGTAAGGCCCACCACAAGGCCCACCCGAAACCGGCCACCCCCCAAGCCAGTAATCGCAAGCGGGGAACGCACATCGCGGCCAGCCCTATCACCAGCTAAGACCAGCGTCCAACTCCGAGTCGGCAATTCCGGCAACGCGTGCAGGAGCAAAATCCCGACCAGAAAGACGATGGCCCCAAGGCGCATGGGCAGTCGCCGATCGCTCAGCGTTCCCGAACCAACACCCCATCCGTCAACCGCCACATCGCTTCCAAACGGGCTGCCAACACCAGGTCGTGAGTGACGATCACGAAGCTGGTTCCCAGATCGTGATTCAACTCCAACATCAGATCGAATACCTGTTCGGCGCTATGTCGATCCAGATTGCCAGTCGGTTCATCAGCCAGTACGCAAGCCGGCTCGGTGATCAGCGCCCGCGCCACCGCTGCTCGCTGCCGTTCGCCGCCCGATAACTCGCCTGGCCGATGTTTCAGCCGTTGGCCCAACCCAACCCGCTCCAACAAGGCCGCCGCTTGATCTTTAGCCTGCTTCGGCGCGTTGCCACGGATCAGCAGTGGCATCGCCACGTTTTCCAGCGCCGAGAATTCGGGCAACAGGTGATGGAACTGGTACACGAATCCCAGCCAGCGGTTGCGCAACCGACCCCGACGCGCATCGCTCATCCGACTTAACTCCTGGCCGGCCACCCACACTGAACCCGCAGTCGGCGTATCCAGTCCGCCGAGCAAATGCAACAGGGTGCTTTTGCCCGAGCCCGAACTGCCGATCACCGCTAATCGCTCGCCGCGCTGGACCGGAAGGGTGATATCCCGTAACACTTCCAGACGCTCGTCGCCTTGCCGAAATGTCTTGGCCAGTTGGCGGCACTCCAATACCACCGTCGTCTCCATCGTCGGCATTGCCTCATTCATAGCGGAGCGCCTCGGCCGGTTGCGTTCGCGCCGCCCGCCACGCTGGATAGAGCGTCGCCAGCGTCGCCAGCCCGAACGCGACCAGCCCAATGGTCGTCACATCCCCCCATTGCACTTTCGAGGGAATATCGCTGATCAGGTAAATATCCGGAGCCAGAATCTTGATACCGAACAAGTGCTCGATGAAGGGCACCACCACATCGATGTGGGTCGCCAGCGATACGCCGCCGATCAGCCCCAACAGCGTACCGATCAGGCCGATGGTGACCCCCTGCACGATGAAAATACCCATGACGGCCAGCGGAGTCGCGCCCAAGGTGCGCAAGATGGCGATATCGGCCTGCTTGTCGGTCACGACCATCACCAACATCGAGACGATGTTGAAGGCGGCGACCGCTACGATCAGGGTTAGAATCACGAACATCGCGGTTTTTTCGATCTGCACCGCGCGAAAATAGGTCGCATGGTCCTGGGTCCAGTCGCGTGCCACGAAGGTTTCCGGCAACTTATTGGCAAACTCGCGTGCAAATCGCGGTGCCATGAATAAGTCGCGCAACCGCAATCGGACGCCGTTGACCGCACCATCGGGATACTGAAACAGCTTGGCCGCGTCATCGACATGAATCAGCGCCAAGCCCCGGTCGTATTCGTACATGCCGGCCTTGAATAGACCCACCACCTCGAAGCGCTTCAAGCGAGGCAGGATGCCCGCCGGGGTCACGCTGGCCTGTGGAGTAATCACCGTCACCTTATCACCGACCGTAACCCCGAGTACGTTGGCCAGCGCCTGGCCGAGAATGATGCCAAACCCACCAGGCTGGAGATCATCCAGCGTTCCCTGGACCATCTTGCTGCTGATATCGGACACTTTTTGTTCCTCGGCCGGCAGGATGCCCTGAATTAACGCACCGCTGACCAGCGAAGCATGGTTCAACATCGCCTCGCCGCGAATGTAAGGCGCACCACCGACCACTCGATGATCCTCCAGTGCCCAATCCCGCACCACGCGCCAGTCATCCAGCACCCCATTCCAGCGATTGATGGTGGCATGCGGCGTCATGGCCAAAATCCGGCCGCGCACTTCCTCCTGAAAACCGTTCATGACCGATATCACCGTGATTAGGGCGGTAATGCCCAAGGCGATGCCCAACATCGAACTCAGTGAAATAAATGAGATAAAGTGGTTGCGACGCTTGGCGCGGGTGTAGCGCAAGCCGATAAACAACTCCAAGGGACGAAACATGAGCACGAACCCGATTGGCGATAATGCCGGTTACCGAAAAGCGCGCCATTATAAAGCGTTGGCCGCCCGATAAGCGTTGGCCGCCCGGAGGGCGGCCAATCACGATCCGTCGCGGAATCCGAAAAGCGTGGGCTTTTACTGCTTGGGCGGCGCGGCCGGAAGCGTAGGCTTGGTTGGGGCGGCGGGAACAGCCGGCGCGGCGGGAACAGCCGGCGCAGTGGGCTTTGCCGGTAGGGTCGATTTACCCGGAGTCGCAGGGATCGACGGAGTTCCGCTGCCTACAGTCACCGAATCTTTGATGCCGGCCAAGGTCTTGTCACCGATACCCGGCACGTTGGTCAACTCTTCCACGGAATTAAAGCGACCATGTTCCTGCCGGTATTTGACGATCGCGGCAGCTTTCGAAGGGCCGATTCCTTTTAAGCCTTTTTCCAACTGATCGGCGGTCGCGGTATTGATATCGATCATTTGGGCGAAGGTCACGGCAGAAAATAGAATCAGGATCAGGCCAAGCAATAAATGGAAGCGTTTCTTCATCTTTTGTCTCCTTAGTTCGGGTATCGTGCGCTAGCAGGAGCCATCTGTCAGCACCATGAACCATAAGAGCCGACCGGTCATAATGCAAGCGCTATTCTTGACAAATCAAACGCTCAGTGGCGGAACCAGAAAACAGCGGGGCTCTCAACCGGCTGTCGTCTTGATCACCAAGTCGGGCATCGGTTTGATGGCGTTCCACTGCTGGCAACTCGGACAGCACCAATGCAGGGATTTCACCACGAATCCGCAGTTGACGCAGCGATAGCGGGCGGCGCTGTTGAGCATCTGCGTGCTGATGCAGTGCAACGCTCGCAAATCCGCGTATTCCGCGCCCTCGCCCCGTTCGAGCTTGATTTCAACCAGCCGGCGCAACCCCAGCAAGGTGGGATAATCGCGCAGTTCGCACTCCAAAAACTGAAGTGCCGCCTCCTCGCCTTCCCGTTTCAGCAACCATTCCGCTAGGGCATCCGTGACGCGGCCGCTATGGTCTCGTTCTTGAACTTCCCTCAAATAACGCACCCAGTCATCGAGACGGTCCAGCGTGCTGAAACACTGAGCCAAAGGCGCGATGACTTCCGGAAAATATCCTCGATCCTGCCGCTCGACAGCTTGAAAGGCTTCGATCGCCGCTTGATGATCTCCGATCCGCATGGCAAAACGCCCTAGCAATAGACTGGCTCGCGTGCAATCGGGATCACGCCCCAGCGCATCCAACAGCCATGCCTTGGCCTCCGCGTCTTTCGGCCGCGAACTCGCCACCTCAGCCAGTTCGCAGCAAAAATGCGCGGTTTCCTTTCTTTTGGACCCTCCGCCGATCTGTTCCAAACGATCGCAGTACTCGATTGCCTGGCGCCAATCCTTCTCCTGCTGAAAAATGTAGATCAGCCGGGATATGGCGACTTCCATGTGATCGGGTTGCTCCATCAATTCCCGAAACAATGCCTCCGCCCGATCAAACAGGCCCGCTCGCAAGTAGTCTTCGCCGAGCTCCATCACGGCCTGCCGCCGCTGGTCAGCGGTCAGATTGGTTCTGGCGATCAGACTACCGTGAATGTGAATCGCCCGGTCGACCTCACCACGGCGACGGAAGAGATTGCCCAACGCCAGGTGGATTTCGGCCGTGTCCCGATCCACGTCGGCCATGCGGGTCAATACTTCAATCGCCTGATCGGGCTTGTCGTCGATCAGGTAATTCAATCCCTTGAAATAATCGGCGCTACGGACGGCGGCTCTATTCGGCTTCGCGATCTCTCGTCGCGCTGCCCACCAACCGGAAGCGGCAGCGACCGGCAATAGCAGCCACAATAGCTCCATCATAATCCAGCAGCGGCGCCCGGTCGCGTCAACGGAACTTACCGCCCCGCTTTCTTAGCCAGCAAGTTGATCTCCTGATCTTTGCTCGACACGGCTTGCCGCAGTCGGGCAACCTGCCAGCGCAGCGGCAGTACAACGAAAGCACCCACCAAGGCCGTCACGAACACTCCGACCGAAAAGGCGCAAATCACCACCAGTGATAGCGGTTGCGTGGTCGTACCCAACAAATAGCGAACCGTGACGGCATTGGTGTTCAAGGTGGAAAACTCCAATCCCAGTAACAGAACGACCAACAGAATCGCAGCGATCAGAATGAATTTGATCCAAAACATCGGTTTCCCCTACCCGAACGATCTGAAGTCAGCAACAAACCCGAACAACGAGCGTTCAAGAAACGGTGATCGCACAAAACACGCCGATCCCGCCCGATACAGCGGAATCGCCGCTTCGAGCCTTCCCGACGATTCCCACTCCTCTCGTTACCTAGGAAAGGAAATAAGACAACCTCCCCGAAGGGCTACCCGGCGATTTCGTCATATCCTCCCCGTTTTCCAACCAAAAAACCCACTTTATACCGTGGGTTCTTGAACAGAATACGACAACGGCCCGCCTGCCGGAAAAATTCGAGCCTCACAACAAATCATCGGCCACTCCACGATGCTCGTTCACTCGCTCGCGGAGTTCCTTGCCAGGCTTGAAGTGAGGCACATACTTACCGGTCAGGGACACAGCATCACCCGTCTTGGGGTTACGCCCGACTCGCGGCGGTCGGAAATGCAGCGAAAAACTACCAAACCCCCGGATTTCGATCCGCTCGCCGCTGGACAACGACTCGCTCATCTGTTCCAGCAAGGCCTTGACCGCTTGCTCGACATCCCGATAGGGGATATCGCTCCGCTTGCGCGCGAGAATTTCGATCAATTCTGACTTCGTCATCATATCTCCCTATAACCGCTGGCAACCCACCGCTGTCGGCGCCGCCAATCTTCGAAATTCGGGGAAATTTTGCCGCGATCCCAACGGATCGCGGCAGCCAAGATACGACGGTAAACCCGCCAAACGCATAAACCTCAGTCGTCCTGCGCGCCCATCTGCTCCTTGAAGATATCCCCCAAGGTCGCGCCAGTGCTGGATTTGCGGCTGTAGTCCTGCAACACCTCCGCTTCCTCGGCCATGTCCTTGGCCTTAATGGAGAGCGTGATGGTGCGGTTCTTGCGGTCAACGCCGATAAACTTGGCCTCGACTTCCTCACCCTCTTTCAATACCGAGCGTGCGTCCTCGATGCGTTCTCGGGTCAACTCGGAAGCGCGCAGTGTACCCTCGATGCCGTGGCCCAAATCGATCATGGCGCCTTTGGCATCCACCGAAACGACTCTGCCCTTGACCACGCTGCCCTTGGGATGATCGGCGACGAAGTTGGAGAAGGGATCCTTATCGAGCTGCTTGATCCCAAGCGAGATACGCTCGCGCTCAGGATCCACCGCCAACACCACCGCCTCGACTTCCTGGCCTTTCTTATACTGGCGCACCACTTCCTCGCCAGGCATGTTCCAGGAAATGTCGGACAGATGGACCAGTCCGTCGATCCCGCCGTCCAATCCGATGAAAATCCCAAAGTCGGTGATCGATTTGATCTTGCCGGAGACGCGGTCGCCCTTGCCGTAGTTCTGATCGAACTCTTCCCAAGGATTCTGCTGGCATTGCTTCATGCCGAGGGAGATGCGACGACGATCCTCGTCGATGTCCAACACCATGACCTCAACTTCATCGCCCAACGCCACGACCTTGTTCGGGTTGACGTTCTTGTTGGTCCAGTCCATCTCGGAAACGTGGACCAAGCCCTCGACGCCCTCTTCGATTTCCACGAAGCAACCGTAATCGGCAATATTGGTCACCTTGCCAAAGACTCGGGTTCCGACCGGATAGCGGCGGGCCAGCGCGATCCAGGGATCATCGCCCAACTGCTTGAGCCCTAGCGACACCCGATTGCGGTCCCGATCGAATTTGAGCACCTTGACCTTGATAGTATCGCCGACGGCCACCACCTCGGAAGGGTGCTTGACCCGTCGCCACGCCATATCGGTAATGTGCAGCAGGCCATCGATGCCCCCCAAATCCAGGAACGCGCCATAGTCGGTGAGATTCTTGACCATGCCGTCCACGATCTGGCCTTCCTGAAGGTTTTGCAGCAATGCCTCGCGCTCTGCGCTGTACTCCTGCTCCACCACAGCCCGCCGGGACACCACCACGTTGTTGCGCCGCCGATCGAGCTTGATGACCTTGAACTCCTGTTCCTTGCCTTCCAGATAACCAGCATCGCGTACCGGCCGCACGTCCACCAGCGAGCCGGGCAAGAAAGCGCGGATCTCGCCGATATCCACCGTGAAGCCGCCCTTCACCTTGCCACTGATCAGACCCTTGACGATTTCTTCCTTTTCGAAGGCCTGTTCCAGCGCACTCCAGATCCGGGCACGCTTGGCTTTATCGCGGGATAGCCGGGTTTCCCCGAAGCCGTCCTCCAACGCATCCAGGGCGACCTCAACCTGATCTCCCACTTTTACGTCGAGAACGCCTTCCTCGTTGTAAAACTGTTCGAGCGGAATTAGCCCTTCCGACTTCAAGCCGGCGTTGACAACCACGGCATCCTGCCGGATTTCCACCACCAATCCTTGGACGATCGCGCCAGGCTGCATTTGCTTGTCGGCCAAGCTCTGTTCAAACAGTTCGGCAAAGCTTTCACTCATGGGTATAACTCGAAAATGACGGAACGGGCCGCCACAGGTTAGTTGGAGTATGTAAGGTTCGGTACCGCATCCCCGAACCGGCTTTCGGACCACTGCGCTCCCATTACGACGGGAACATCCAAGGCTTGCACCCAGAGCGCCCAGTCTCGGCGCTCGGTTCGAAGAATAAGCGTAGTCACGGACATCGCTGGCGTAAAGTTTGGTGCCTAGCGGTTTTCCGGTACGACAAATCGTTCAGCAGCACGCGTCAAAGCCCAATCGCAAACGTCCTCGATACTCATTCGCGTGGTATCCAGGATCTCCGCGTCCGGAGCAGGCTCGAGTGGCGCCACCGCTCGTTGAGCATCCCGACGGTCACGCGCATCGATTTCTTCGACCAGATTTTTAAGGTTAACATTCAATCCGTTTTCTCTCAACTGCTTATATCGGCGTCGGGCGCGTTCCTCGCTGCTAGCGGTCAGAAACAGTTTGAGTTCGGCATCCGGAAACACCACCGTACCCATATCCCGACCATCCGCGACCAAGCCGGGCGCGCGACGAAAATCCCGCTGCCGGTGGAGCAGCGCCGCCCGTACCGCCGGCAAGGCCGCCACGCGAGAAGCGGCGTCGCCGCAACTTTCACTGCGGAGTTCGACGCCGACCTCGACCCCATCCAGCACGATGCGCGGCGCGCCAGCGGGACAGGCTTGAAATTCCACATCCAATCCGGCGGCCACTGCCGCCAAGCGGACCTCGTCCTCCAACGAGAGATTCCGCCGCAGCGCCGCCAACGCCGTCAGGCGGTACAAAGCACCGCTATCGAGCAGAGACCAACCCAACCGAGTAGCCAGCCACTGGCACAGCGTACCCTTGCCGACCCCACTCGGGCCATCCACGGCAATCACCGGAGCAGGCACCCGGATCGCTGCTGCGCTCATCGTCGTCCCTGCTCCTGAATCGCCAAGCCTACACCGCGAGCCAGGCTTGCGAACCCCGGAAATGAAGTATCGACGTTAGCGCAATCCTCGATCCGGATCGCGCCCCCGGCACGGAGCGCGGCCATGGCAAAACTCATGGCGATCCGATGATCGCCATGACTGTCCGTGCTACCGCCGGACAGCGGGCCACCTTGGATCACGATGCCGTCTGGCATCGGGTCAGCGATAACGCCAAGGGCGCTCAGTCCCTCGGCCATGACTTGAATCCGATCGCTCTCCTTGACACGCAACTCCTCGGCTCCGGTCAGGATGGTTTTCCCTTGAGCGCAGGCCGCGGCAATGAACAGGGCCGGAAATTCATCGATAGCGAGCGGCACAAGCGCCTCGGGAATACGAATGCCATGCAAGGGCGCATAGCGTACCCGCAAATCGGCCACCGGCTCGCCGCCGGCCAAGTGTGGATTCAGTCGCTCGATGTCCGCACCCATTAATCGCAGAATCTCGATCACGCCATCGCGGGTCGGATTGACCCCGACATGCTCCAGCACCAAATCCGAGCCCGGGGCGATGCTAGCCCCAACCAGGAAAAATGCCGCCGAGGAGATATCGGCCGGTAAATCCATGTCGGTCCCGGTCAAGCACCCGCCCCCAGTCAAAGCCACGCTGCGCTCGTTTTCGCGGACCAGCGGATAACCCAATCCTTCCAGCATCCGTTCGGTATGATCCCGGGTCGGAGCCGGTTCAGTAATGTGGGTGACACCCTCGGCGTAGAGACCGGCCAGCAGCAGGCAGGATTTAACTTGGGCGCTGGCGACCGGTAAAGGATAATCGATGCCGGTCAAGCGTTGGCCGCCACGAATCCGCAAGGGAGCAGTGCCGGAATCAGCGCTCTCGATCCGCGCACCCATTTGGGCCAGTGGCGCCGTTACCCGGCGCATCGGCCGGCGGGTCAGCGAAGCGTCCCCGACCAGCATCGAATCGAAGTCTTGCCCGGCCAAAATGCCCGCCATCAGCCGCATCGAGGTTCCGGAGTTGCCCATGTTGAGCGGATCGGCCGGTGCGCGCAAGCCGCGCAAACCCACGCCGTGTACGGTCACCCGTCCCTGATCCGGCCCATCGATCCGTACCCCCATGGCGCGGAACGCTCGTAGCGTGGCTAAACAATCCTCGCCTTCTAGAAAACCGCTGATGATAGTGGTGCCTTCGGCCAGCGAGCCCAACATGATGGCGCGGTGCGAAATCGATTTGTCGCCGGGAACTCGCAATCGGCCGCGCAAAGCGCCGCCCGGTTCGACAACGAAAGTCAAATGGGTCATGACGGAATCAATCAAGATAGAGATTATCGCGAGCGCGCTTGGCGCGCTGGAAGATAGCCAGGACCGCGTCGCGGTCATCGTTGCGGATCGCCTCGGCCAGCCGCTTCAGATCGGCACCGAACAGCGCGATCATTTCCAACAATTGCTCACGGTTGGCGGCGCAGATGTCGTGCCACATCGTCGGATCGCTGGAGGCGATGCGGGTAAAATCCCGAAACCCGCCGGCGGCGTAGCGGAAGATTTCTGCCCGGTCATCCAGCCGCGCCAAAGTATCGACCAAGGTGTAAGCCAGCATGTGTGGCAGATGACTGGTCGCGGCTAACACCGCATCGTGATGGCGCACGCCCATGTCCACCACTTCGGCCCCGGTGATCTCCCACATTCGCTTGACCAGTTGATGGGCGAAGGCAGCCGTCTCCGCCAACGGCGTCAGGATCACCCGCCTCCGCTGGAACAGGGTCGAAAACGATGCTTCCACCCCGCTCTTTTCGGTACCGGCGATCGGATGGCCAGGCACGAAATTGGGAGGTATCTGGCCGTAAACCCGCTCGACATCGGCCACCACGCTGCCCTTGGCACTCCCCACGTCGGTCACTACCGCGTCCGGGGATAGTCGGGGGACAATGGCTCGCAACACCGCTTCGATAGCGCCCAACGGCACGGCGACCACCACCATGTCCGCTCCGATGACCGCGCGGACGGGATCGGTATCATAGCGGTCCACCACGCCCAACCGGACGGCCGCGCGCAGGTTCTCCTCGTGACGACCGGCGCCGACCACCTCGGCCACCTCGCCCCGCTCGCGCAATGCGCGGGCCAGCGAGCCACCGATCAGACCAACTCCAATCACGCACAGGCGTCGGATCAAAGGTTGCGCTGTCATGTTAGTTTTTCAATGCCTCGGTCAGCGCCTCGATCAGCCGGGCGTTTTCCACTTCGGTACCGACGCTGATCCGTAGATGGCGCGGCAAGCCGTAATTGTCCACCGGCCGGGTGATGACACCTCGTTCCAGCAGTGCCAGGAACACCTCCCGCCCAGATCGACCGACATCGATACATAGGAAATTGCCGGCCGTGGGTAAGCACGTCAAATGCAGTTTCCGACAAGCCTCCCGCAATTGCTGCATACCCGCGCGATTGACCACTTTGCCACGCGCCAAATGTTCGAAATCGGTCAGTGCCGCCGCCGCTCCAATCAAGGCTAGGCTGTTGACATTGAACGGTTCGCGAACCCGGTTCAACAGGTCGGCCACCTCGGGATGGGACACGGCATAGCCGACCCGCAGTCCGGCTAATCCGTAGGCTTTGGAAAATGTGCGGGTCACGACTAGATTCGGGAAATCGCGAAGCCAGCATAGAGCATCGGGGCAATCCATCTCGGCCTCGACGTATTCGAAATACGCCTCGTCGATCACGACGATGACCTGTTCCGGCATTGATTCCAGAAAACTTTGCAATTCTGCCGTCTTCAGCCAAGTTCCGGTAGGATTGTTGGGATTGGCGATGAACACCACCCGGGTCCGGTCGCTAACCAGCGATCGCATCGCGGCCAGATCGTGACCGTAAGGCATCGGGTGGTCGGGCGGATTCGCTTTGGCAACGCGGGCCGTGGCACCGATGGCTTGGGTGACGATGGGATAGACGGCGAAGGCGTGCTCGGAAAACACCGCGTCGTGCTCTGGCGTAAGAAACGCTCGCGCCACCAGCTCCAATACATCGTTGGAGCCGTTGCCCAGGGTCAGCGCCGTCATCGAGACGCCGAGCTGAGCCGCCAATGCCGTTTTCAGCTCGAACCCGTTGCCGTCGGGATAACGGGCCAGATCGCCCAACGCCTCCCACACAGCGGCCAATGCCCTGGGGCTAGGACCGAGCGGATTTTCGTTGGAAGCCAGTTTAATAATGTCGTTCAGACCGTATTTCCGGCGTAGCTCGCTTTCGGGCATGCCAGGTTGATAGGGTTGCAAGGCGCGCACGCCAGGAGCGGCCAAGGCGAGGAAATCACAAGTCATGGGGGCGGGTTCCATCGGAGTCATCTGGTTTTTAATAACCTTATCAGAAAGTTCGGACGTGATATAGGATCGTGCTCCGTCTTATCGTGACACCACCCGGCGCAATCGGGCGATTTACCCCCATTTACCGAGGGAGGGCGTCGAATTTCGAGTCGTTCGGACCCGTCGGGAACCGCTGCCTGGCATGGCGAACTAACTGGAGAACTCCACGCCAGAATTCGTGTTCTTAGCGGCCCAAATCTCCATGGGTTGCGACCAGCATCGACTCTGGCATTAACGGGGAATAGCAGGCAGAATCCACATTATGAATCTTTTTAGAGACGAGACGCTTTCTATGCTGAGCCTATTCTTGAAACGCCTCCGCTGGTTATTGTTGGGAGGAACGATCACCAATATCGCGCAAGCCACCGTTTATCCCTTACCTCCTCCCGATACGGATGTTATCGGAGAAATCAAGGTGATTTACGCCCGCAAGGAGGAAACGCTGCTCGATATTGCGCGCGATCACGACCTCGGCTATGACGAAATCGTCCACGCCAACCTGGGGATAGACCGCTGGGCACCAGGCGAGGGAACCCCTATCGTACTCCCGACCCGCTTCATCCTGCCTGACACACCTCGCGAAGGGATCGTACTCAACATCGCGGAAATGCGGTTGTACTACTATCCTCCGCCGAGTACCAGCGGGGAGCGAGTGGTTCACACCTATCCGGTCAGCATCGGCAGAATGGACTGGAAAACGCCGATGGGATTGACCAAGGTCGTCGGTAAAGAAGTCGATCCACCGTGGCGGCCACCGGCTTCGATCAAGGCCGAACACGCCGCCGAAGGTGACATGCTACCCGACGTGGTGCCCGGCGGGTCGGACAATCCCTTGGGTCGCTTCGCAATGCGGTTGGGTGTAGCGGGCAGCTATCTGATTCATGGCACTAACAAACCGTATGGAATCGGGATGCGGGTGACCCACGGATGTGTCCGACTGTACCCAGAGGACATCGAGCAACTGTTCGGGTTCGTGCCCGTAGGCACACCCGTGCGCCTGCTCGACCAACCGGTCAAGGTCGGCCGGCTGAACGGCGAACTGCTGGTCGAATCACACGAGCCGCTGGAAGAAGATGAGCTGCCGATGAAGGTCACGCTGGAACAGGCGGAAAAAGCGGTCATCGCCAAGGTCGGTCCAGACATGGCCGGCGTCGATCAAGCCGCCCTGCGAGCAGCAGTGGAACAGGTCAGCGGAATGCCCGTTTCAATTTCGACGGAACCGGGATCTTCCACCAGTCTTCCCATCGGTCAACCCACCGCGCCGCCTCCTGTCTCCAACTATCCGACCGCTAATCGGGCACCTTCTGCTTATCCGGCCAACCGACCCGAACAGCGCGACCTTCCGGCCTCGACCGCGTCGACTGGCTCCACCTCGACTCATCCGACCGCTAACCAACCCTCAAGCGCCTATCCGGCTCCTTACACCAACTCCTCAATGCCGCCGACGGCTTATCGGCCGGCTCCGGCCGCACCGTCTCGCGCACCTTACGCTAGCGTGGCAACCGACCGCGAAGAGCCGCCCTACCGGCCGGCACCGTCTGCTACCCCGCGCCCTGTCGACACACCGGCCTATACTTATCGGCCCGCCTCCAATACAGCGCCCGTGGACACACCGGCCTATCGCTCGGCTCCGACCTCGTTGCCGGTCGAAACGCCAGCCTATCGCTCGGCGCCTATTCCGTCACAAACCGCTCGCAGTCCGGGCGCCGCCCACTACGAGGAACCGCCTCCCCTCAATCGACCCGCAACGGCAGCAGCGGTATCATCCGCCACGCCCCCGGCTTATCGACCCGTACCACCTGGTAGTCCCGTGCCCTATCCCAAACCCGTGACGCCTATGGTTCTCCCCTCGGCCAGCAATACCTCGGCCGACGAGTGAAGGATCCACTTCCCGCAAATCGGTTGTGAGCAGGCGATAAAAAACCCCGCGTTTCACCACGCGGGGTTTTTTTGCGTACCGAAAACGCGATGTTATTTGTACATCGACTTTTTGAACACGCGGTTTAACTTTTCTTCGTTCGCCTGGCAGCAAGCGGCGGAGGCATTGGCGGCATCAAGCGCCTGACGAGCCATCGCCTTGGCTTCATTGGCATCGTTCTGCGCCTTCTGAACATCGCTGGTGCTGGCACAGCCAACGGTCAGTCCAGCGATCAGGGCCAGCGCGGAAACCTTGGTCAAAGTCTTCAACATTTTCAGCTCCTAAGTATCAAAAAAACAAAAGTTCGGGTGTCGCACTAATACGCATGTTGCCACAGCACAACCTTATTGCTCCAGCACAACAAACGCAATTATATAACGCAAATATGAACTGGAGACAATTCAAATCGCTGGATTTAGCGAATTTCGACCCGCATACCGACCTTGACCCAAGGTCTCAGAGTAGCGATCTGCTGGTTATCTAACGCCACGCAACCGCTAGTCCAGTTGATACCAGCCTTGTGTATCGTCGGGTCTCCATAACCCACTCCATGAATGCCGATCTGCCCGCCAAGTAGCGTGTCCTGCGGTGGCGTGCGTCCATTCGTCCAGGCTGCACGGATCCGCTCGTAGGTTAGAGCGTCGATCTTTCGTTCCCGCAAGGCGCGTTGCGCATAATCGAGGTTCGGGTAATCGAGTCCGATGAACGTCTTGAAACGACTGTGGTCGTTGATCCAGCCTACCCGAAATACACCGAGAGGGGTCTTATTGTCGCCGCGTCCGGATTTGACACCGACGCCACTGCTACCGAACGCAACCTGCGGAAATGCCTTGAGCTGCTGGTCCCCTTGCATGACGAGCAGCATATCCTTCCGCGTATCCACAAGCAGCCAAGGCTCGCGCGGCGCTCCGCCGTATCCGGCCGGCGGGAGCCCCGTCGTCGGTTCGATGCTATTCGGTGCGCAAGCGCAGACCAGCCAGGCCAATCCCCCGATAAAAATCGTTCGCGCGCTGAAATTCCGCATATCGATCATCAAACCCCTTTCCGTTTTTGCAATCACCCCGTTCTCGATTCCGGCTCGATTCTTCATTCAGGTGTATCGGATGGCCGGTCGAACGATAACAACGGTTTTCCCGTTTTTTTCGGGGCTAATTTTATAAAACAGCACCCCCGGTGATGCAAGGCTCCGGTGTCACCCGACTCCGCAAGCCGGGCGGTTCGCATGCGTTCGCTCCGGACCACCTTCAAAATCGCGGTTCGAGAATCACCGAGCTGAGCAGGGAATTGCCGATAAAGCAGTTTTCCTTAGCCTTACGGTGCAGTTCCCATACCGCATCGGGATCGGGAATCGTTTCGCCACTGAAAACCGCCCTGGGCCTCAAGGTCAGACGTGACACCATCATTTTACCCTTGTCGTTCTTGCCCAGCTCGGCCAACGGCTCGTCCTCGTAACTTTCCACCACGAGCTTCTTGAGTGCGGCGATCGTGAGAAACGTCAGCATATGACAGCTTGATAACGCCGCCAGCAAAGCCTCCTCGGGGTTGCTCTTGGCAGGGTCGCCGGAGAACTCTGGCGCCGCCGAGCCGAGCACCGTCTGACCACCGGCCAGATACCAGATGTGGCCACGGTCGAAGGTCTTGTGGTCGAAATCCGGCGTCGTACGCTGCCAGGCGAGCTCGATCGAATAGGTTGACATACGCGCACCTCCTCAATTCAGGTCAAAAGACGAAACTCAACGTTTACCGGTGTCTTGCAGCAAGGCTTCCAAAGCTGCTGGCCCGCAGGCATCGCTGGCTAATGCGCGTTCCAATCGGGCGATCCGTTCCCGCAACTGTTCGTTGACAGCCTCTTGCCGGATCAGTAACGCCTGCTCATCCGTAGAACTTATAGCCACTCCCGGATCGCGGCTCACAACCCTGCCCCCGCCGCCGAATAGCCAACCGGCAACGAGACCACATGCCAGAATCGCCAGGGCGGCCACGCCCCAAACCCAAGCCCGTTGGTAGCGGGGAACGGCTGCCTCATCCACATAAACCGTGAATTGCGTGTGCTGCTGTTGGGTCATGGGGTTTTGCCTCAGCGCTGTACCGTGAAGGTCGTGACCGGCACCACCGCGTTAGGTCGGATCGTGCCCTTGAAAACCGACTCCTGACCGCCCCGACTCAAGCGCACCTGAAACGGCATCTCGCGTGGACGCTCCTCATCCTTGCGGGGGGTATAGCGAACCACGACCTCATACACACCCGGTCCGGCCTTGCCAGCCGGCCAAAAGGCATTTTCCACTGGCCGGTCGCTCAAACCGCCGCGAGTCGCATTGGCATCCACATCCAAGGTGCCACCGCATTCGGTGGGGCTGCGATAATCCAATTGCCGTCCAGACGGGCAGCGTACCACTAAATCGAGATCACCCCGGCCGTTCCACAGCAAAGTCGCGGTAATTTCACCCGTCGTGGCACCGGTGGCCGACATGCGATCGACGAACTCCCGACGCTCCTCTGGCGTAGGCTCGGCCTTGACCGGGGGTTCGGCTGGCGATTGCGGCCGTGCCGGCGTAGTCGACTCGGAATCGCGTCCGCTCAGGACTTCTTCCAAGGTTCGCTCCGGTACCGCCACGCCCGACGAGGCGGGAGAAGGGGACTCACTTTGCGAACCGTTGGCCTTCGAGGAATTGACAGTCCCTCCCACCGACGGCCGGGTTGCAGAAGACGGGGCGGCTGATCCAGAGGCCAATGGCACCGTTGTCGGTGTCTCGGTAGGCATGGCACCGGCTGCCTGACCCTGCGGGGAGGTTCCCAGGACTGCTGGATCGACTGGGAGATCTCGCGCAGCTGATCCTCGTTGACCATCGGAATTTGAAGCCGGACCGGACAGCGAACGGTCTTGACGGGACAGGCTTGGCGTCGCGTCCTTGCCATCGGCGCCACCAAGAGTCGGCGGCGCGCGCTCATGATCGGCAGACCGGTTTGGCAACCCGCCCTTGGCACCGACCCCGTCAGACGAGGAGGACAATCTGTCGCGATCAGCTGACGGAAGCACCTGATCCGGCATATCAGCCTTTTTGGGTGCCGGCACGACGGCCGTAACAGCCGATTGGTCGGACACACGACATTGACCGTGTCGCTCGGCCAATTGCACCAACAACTGTTCAAGCCGAACTCTCAATCCGGCCTCATCTTGTCGGGCTTGATTCAGGGCGCTATCGAGTTTTCCGGCTGCTGTCGAAAGCGTCGCTTCGCCCATCATAGGGCGCGGCAACCTTGTTCTTCCTAGTGCCCAATACGCGGCCAGCAGTACCAATAACAAGGCGATCATCGCCACAGTCCAAAAATATCGCGAGCCGACCACGACATAACGGAAAGATGTTGATGATTTATTAGCAACGGGCTGCTCGACCATGTCGGCAATCGGTTCCGATACCGACTCGGCTGGCGGCCGAGAATCAACTGGCCGTGGCGTTGCTTCCAGCATGCTCGCATCCGGGGAAGAGGGTGATGGTTCAAAAAGTTTCGGCGCTGGCTCTGGTTCCGGAGGGGAAGAGGGCTCACTCGGTCGTGGCTCGGTATCGACGGGAAGCGGGGCTGGCGAAGTGGGTTCGGGCGCGGCGGCCAGCTCGGGGATAGCAACCTCCGGCACCACGACATCACGCATGGGTTCAATCGGTTCGGCGGGCAATGGCAGGCGCCGCGATAAACCACCCGGCGCATCCCAAGGCGAGTCCGAGGCAAAACCCCATCCGGTAATCACCGGCTTCCCCTCGACGACAAATATCTCGGATTCGGCAGGCATGGTCAGCACCGCACGCAAAATCGCCCCCAGTTGCGCCTGGCGCCCATCGTCGGAGGCGGCGTAGCGCTCCGCCAGCTCCTGGGCACGACCGAGCAAGTCACGGAATTGATCGAGAATTAGCCGACGTTCCTTATCGGGCAGATCCACCAACAACGCTGGTTTTTCATCGGGATCGCTCTCTGCGTACCAATCAATACGGTTTTTGTCGCGATCCACCACCGGTTCGGCCAGCAACGACTCCCCATCGACGCCAAGCTCTTTAGCGAGCATGGCTCGAATTTGGGGGTATAGGGCATGCAACGGCTGACCAAATCCCCCGATCTCCCGCACACCGTCGAAAGTACTATGGCGCAAGCGCAAGCTGCTTTTCATGTTCATGGAGCGCCTTCCTAATCAGGGATGGAAAACAAATACCATCAGGCGACATTAATTGAGGAACAGAGGGTTTGCTTTCCCATGCCGGGACAAACCGCTTCATCCCAAAATAAGCGGGATCACTTCTGATGACTGGATAGCAGTGGTTACAAAAAACCTTTCATCTTTCCAAGGCTCTCAGTGAACTCAAAATTTTTAGGCACGCACGCCAGGGAAATTTCGAGTGCGACATCGCGGAGTATCCAGTGGGATTGGTGACATCCAAACCCGCTTAATGATAACCTTAACACCTTGTAATGTAACCGGCCCTGGAAGGGTCGCGCCCGGTCGAAATCCAGTGTGGACGATAGTGAAGCGTCCCGCTTGATAGCTTCCCAACCCCAACGCATTGAACATTTAGAGGGGATTTAATCGATGGCAATCGCTCATGATGGTAAAAACCGGACCAGCAACGCCAAATTGTTGAATTGGGTGGATGAAATAGCTGCCATAACCCAGCCCGATCGCATTTGCTGGTGCGACGGTTCGCAGGAAGAATACGACCGGTTGTGCGAAGAGATGGTGCAAGGTGGTACCTTCACCCGACTGAATCCGGAGAAACGCCCGAATTCCTATCTCGCCCGCTCCCATCCGTCCGATGTGGCGCGCGTTGAAGACCGCACCTTCATCTGCTCGGAAAAGAAAGAAGACGCCGGCCCAACCAACAACTGGGCGCCACCGGCCGAAATGCGCGCACAGCTCAAGGAACAGTTCAAGGGTTGCATGCGCGGCCGTACCATGTACGTCATTCCGTTCAGCATGGGCCCGATCGGCAGCCCGATCGCTCAGATCGGCATCGAGATCACCGACTCGGCTTACGTCGTGACTAACATGCGGATCATGACCCGCATGGGTCAAAAGGTGCTCGACACGCTGGGCAGCGACGGCTTCTTCATCCCGTGCGTTCATTCGGTCGGCGCGCCGCTGGCCCCCGGTCAGAAAGACGTACCTTGGCCGTGCGAGCCGGACATCAGCCGCAAGGCCATCGTGCATTATCCCGAAACCCGCGAAATTTGGTCCTACGGGTCCGGCTATGGCGGCAATGCCCTGCTGGGCAAGAAGTGCTTGGCGCTGCGCATCGCCTCGGTGATGGCGCGCGACCAAGGCTGGTTGGCCGAACACATGCTGATCCTGGGTCTCGAATCGCCCAAGGGCGACAAGACCTATGTCGCGGCCGCTTTCCCCAGTGCCTGCGGCAAGACCAACCTGGCGATGATCGTACCACCCAAGGGTTTCGGTAACTGGAAAGCGCTGACCGTCGGCGACGATATCGCCTGGATCAAGCCGGCGCCGGACGGCACGCTGCGCGCCATCAACCCCGAAGCGGGGTTCTTCGGCGTCGCCCCGGGTACTTCCTACGATTCCAACCCGATGGCGATGGAATCGGTCAAAGCCAACTGCCATCTTTACCAACGTCGTGCTGACCGATGATGGCGACGTCTGGTGGGAAGGCATGGGCGTGGAGCCTCCGGCTCATGGCATCGACTGGCAGGGCAACGACTGGACACCGGACTGTGGCCGGCTGGGCGCGCATCGCCAACTCCCGCTTCACCGCCCCCGCCGTCGCAGTGTCCGACCATCGATCCCGGCCTGGGAAGATCCTGCTGGCGTACCGATTTCGGCTTTCATCTTCGGCGGCCGTTTGTCCAAGACCTTCCCGCTGGTCTATCAGGCCTACGATTGGAACCACGGCGTGTTCATGGCGGCCACCATGGGTTCGGAAGCCACTGCGGCGGCCATCGGCGTGACCGGCATCCGGCGCGATCCCTTCGCCATGTTGCCCTTCTGCGGCTACAACATGGCTTCGTATTGGGGACACTGGATCAACATGGGCAAGAAGACCGGACATCAAGTTGCCTATGATCTTCCGCACCAACTGGTTCCGCAAGGATGCCAACGGCAAGTTCGCCTGGCCGGGCTATGGTCAGAACATGCGCGTTTTGGAGTGGATCGTGGAACGGGTCAACGGTCATATCGGCGCGGCGGAAAGCCCCTTTGGCTACATGCCGCGCTACGAGGACATGGACTTCGAGGGCTTGACCTTCACCAAAGAGCAATTCGAAGCCATCACCAACATCAGCCGTGCTGAAGCAGCCAGCGAGATCGAGGAAATCAAGGGCTTCTTCGAGAAGTTTGGCGCGAAGCTGCCGTCGGAACTCGAAACGCAGCGTCAAGAGTTTGGGAAGCGCGTTGAAAAAGCGCCTGAAGTCTGGAAGGTAGTCGCCTAACTTCGTTTGAAACGCGGCCCGCCAGGGTCGCGTTTCTCGAAGGCAGAGACGAAAAAGCCGGCGCAAGCCGGCTTTTTTATGTCAGCGCCGCCCGAGTATCCTGTTTGTTATTGTCCATCGCCAGCCGCTCGTCGTCACGAGACCACCCTTGTAGCGCCACCCGAAAAAGTCAATGCACCAGCACCTTAAGGCTCCCTTAAGTTAAACACCTTATTATTCATAACCGATCAAATCTAGCGAATTCACGCGGATGAATCGCCGCGCCACCCGCCGATGAAGCATTGATGAGAGCGTTTGTCGAGCGAAAGAAAGATTGAAATCGCTGTCGGCGGACCCCGCCGAACATCGGTTTTTCCGCGAGCTAAAGAAATGTGAAGGACGCCATGAATACCGTTTCACTGACACAAATCTCGACGAGTTCTTCGGTTCTCCCGGATATCAGAGGCTTGCTCGACCATCTGAACCAACGCATTCTCGGCCAGGAAGCGCTGAATACGCGGCTGTTGATCACCTTATTGGCCGATGGGCATCTGCTGGTCGAGGGCGCGCCCGGACTGGCTAAAACGACGGCGATCAAAACCCTGGCCGCCGGACTGGAAGGGGATTTTCATCGTGTCCAGTTCACGCCGGATTTGTTGCCAGCGGATTTGACCGGCACCGAGATCTACCGGCCTCAAGAAGCATCCTTTCAGTTTCAGCAAGGCCCCATCTTTCATAACCTGTTGTTGGCCGACGAAATCAATCGGGCGCCCGCCAAAGTACAATCCGCTCTCCTGGAAGCCATGGCCGAGCGCCAGGTGACCGTAGGCCGCACCAGCTATCCCTTGCCCGAATTATTCCTGGTCATGGCCACGCAAAATCCCATCGAACAAGAAGGCACCTACCCTCTACCCGAAGCGCAACTGGATCGCTTTCTACTGTATGTGCGCGTCGATTATCCCGATTCTCAAACCGAACACGCCATCCTGCGACTCGCGCGCGAACAGGCGCGACAAAATGGCCAGGCGGTCATCGAAAACACGGTTCGCGTTTCCCAACAGTCTGTGTTTGCGGCACGGCGCGAGGTATTGGCGCTGAATCTGGCGCCGGCACTGGAGTCGTACATCGTCGCCCTGGTGATGGCCACTCGAAATCCAACTCCTTATGGCACGGAACTATCCGGTTGGGTTCGGTATGGCGCCAGCCCGCGAGCAACCATCGCGCTGGATCGCTGTTCTCGCGCCCATGCTTGGCTGCAAGGCCGCGATTACGTCAGTCCCGAGGATATTCAGGCCATCGCTCCTGATGTGCTGCGTCACCGCGTGTTACTGACCTTCGAAGCCGAAGCGGATGGTATCGATACCGAACGCTTCATCGCCGAATTACTGGATCGCGTTCCCGTGCCGTGAGCAGCGTGGACGCCGAAAACCGAGATCACGACCGTGCCGTTCTTTCCGTCTCCGGTTACTTCCGATGTTGAAAGAAATCCGCAAACGCATCCAGCAAGGTTTCATGGCGAGCAGTTCGCCCGCTTTGCAATCCCCTATCCCACCATCACCGACTGGCACCCAGGGACTCACCGTTTCCATCGAAGAGCTGCTGCGATTGCGCGACCAAGCGGCGGGGCTCGGTCTCTCTCCGCAGCACCGGGTGTTATCGACTCAGGCGGGTGGTTACGTTTCGCCCTATCGAGGTCGAGGCATGGAATTTGAGGAAGTGCGTGCCTATCAACCCGGTGACGACATCCGCAACATGGATTGGCGGGTAACCGCGCGCACCGGTCGGCCGCATACCAAACTGTTTCGAGAAGAACGCGAACGGCCGGTGCTGTTCCTGGTGGATTTAGGCCCAAGCATGGCGTTTGGTACTCGGGTGGCCTTCAAGTCGGTGGTGGCCGCTCGCGCCGCCGCGCTACTGGCCTGGGCCGCCCGCGACAACAGTGATCGCGTCGGTGGAATCGTGTTTGCCGGAAAGCAACATCGGGAACTGCGGCCCGCAGGGCGGGAACGAGGTCTATTGCCTTTTTTCAAGGCGCTGGTCGACATGCAACCCACCAGCGGCATGCCGACGGAAACAGGGAACGGTTACTGGATAGACATTCTGCGGCGACTGAGCAGTACCGTCCGCCCCGGCAGTCTGATCTATCTCCTGAGTGACTTTCATGGATTATTACCCAAGCAGGCCGAGCAATCGTTCGCCCGTCTTGCCGCTCACAACGACGTGATCTCCATTTTAGTCTTCGATCCCATCGAAGCTGCCGCGCCGCCCGCCAATCGTTACCCGCTCGGTGACGGCCAACGCTTTGCCGTCTTGGATACCAGCGACTCAACGGTGGCCGAGGCGTACCGCAATCAATTCGCATCCCGACGCGATGCGGTGCGTGCATTGTGTCATCGCCACGGTGGCCATTTCCTAACGCTGGCGACCAACCAATCGGTACCCGAAACCTTGCGCCGTGGATTATTGGTTCATCATCGGCGCCCCGGCGCCCGCGTGACTCGGCCGTAGTCCCATGCCCACGGCAAACCCCTTAGCAGACTTGCGGGATATTCATCTCCCCGAACCGGTTTCCTGGTGGCCACCCGCGCCAGGCTGGTGGCTGTTAGCCCTATTATCGCTCATCGTCGTTGCCGGATTGTTTGGGTTATGGCGTTATCGCCAGCGGCAGACACCTCGACGGGCAGCACTCGCCGAATTGGCGCGGCTTCGAGTCGATTTTCAACGCGATAGCGATGGAACCGCAGTCGCGGCAGGAATTTCCGCGTTGCTACGTCGTTTGGCCTTGGCCTACTTTCCCCGAAACCAAGTAGCCGGTCTGGTCGGTGACGCATGGCTGCAATTTCTGGATCGCACCGGTGGTGGCCAGCAGTTCAGCGCAGGACCCGGACGCACGTTGATCCGAGCACCTTATCGACTTGCCGAAACATTGGAGATCGAGGCATTACTGAACGTCGCCGAAGCTTGGATCAAAGGTGTCGGTAAGCAAAGAGCAACCACCTCATGATTCATCTCGCATGGCCTTGGGCCTTACTCGCCCTACCCTTACCCTGGTTGGTGATGCGTGGATTGCCGCCTGCTCCCGCTAACGACGGCCCAGCGCTGCGCGTTCCCTTTCTGGAGGAGGTTCTAGCGCTTGGCAACGAACCCAGCCAACGAAAATCCTTGCAACGCCGCTGGCTGAAAATGGCACCGTGGCTGGCGTGGTTGTTCTTGGTGTTCGCGGCGACGCAACCCCAGTGGCTCGGCGAACCGGTTGCGTTGCCGGTCAGTGGGCGCGATTTGCTGATGGCGGTCGATATCTCGGGCAGTATGGCATCGGAAGATTTCATGCTCGACGGACATGCGGCCAATCGCCTGCAAGTCGTCAAGGCAGCCGCTAGAACTTTCATCGAGCGGCGCGCGGGCGACCGACTGGGTCTGATTCTGTTTGGTTCACAAGCGTACCGGCAAACTCCGTTGACCTTCGATCGCAATACTGTGGCCACCCTGTTAAACGAAGCGGTGATCGGGCTGGCGGGAGAGAAAACCGCCATCGGCGATGCCATCGGGCTGGCGCTGAAGCGCTTGCGAGCAGCCGGCACCAAGGACCGGGTCTTGATTCTATTGACCGACGGCGCGAATACCGCTGGGGAAGTAGCGCCGCGCCAAGCCGCTGAACTGGCGGCTAAGGAAGGTTTGCGCATCTACACCATTGGGCTCGGCGCCAAACCGATGCGCCGCGATACCTTTTTCGGTCCCCAAGTCATTAACCCCTCGGCCGATTTAGACGAAGCGACCCTGAAAGCCATCGCCGAAATCACCGGTGGCCGCTACTTTCGCGCTACCGACACCGAATCCCTGGAATCGATCTATCAAGAGCTGGACCGTTTAGAACCCACCACCCACGATACCGAGTATTTTCGACCGCATCAATCCTTATTCATCTGGCCGCTCAGCCTCGCGTTAGTGATTTCCATCCTCCTCGCCGCCCGCCGTTTGTCTTGGTGACCGCAGGTGCGCGTCAACGACATTGCAGCAGGCCCAACCCGGAGCGGAGTCAGCCAATGAACGCGTTGTCCGAATTTCACTGGCTGCGCCCGGAGTGGCTGTGGGCGCTGCTGCCGTTGGCCGTCATCGCTTGGCACTTGCTGCATCAGACAGGTCGAGCGTCCGCCTGGGAGAAACAGTGCGATCCTCATCTGTTGGCGGAACTATTGATCCACCGTGCCCAGCATCATCGCTTGCCACTCGTTTTGTTGATGATCGGCTGGACCTTGGCGGTCGTCGCGTTAGCCGGTCCAGTTTGGCAAAAACTGCCCCAACCGGTCTACAGGACTCAGGCCGCTCACGTCATCGTGCTGGATCTCTCGCCATCCATGGATGCGACCGATCTGCGTCCATCGCGCATCGCCCGTGCCCGTTTCAAGGTATTGGACCTGTTGGCACGCTATCGGGAAGGACAAACCGCGCTGGTGGTATTTGCCGGTGAACCGTTTGTCGTCTCGCCCTTGACCGATGACACCAAAACCATCGCCGCTCTGGTGCCGACGCTCAGCCCCGAACTCATGCCGGCCCCCGGCAATCACGCACACACGGCATTGCGGATGGCTGACGAATTACTGCGTCAAGCCGGGATTCAGGATCATGGAGAGATCGTCTTAGTCACCGATGGTTATGACGATCCGGCAGCAACCTTGGAAGCAGTGAGCGACCTACGCGCCCATGGGCGGCGAATCTCCGTATTGGGAGTCGGTACGACGGAAGGGGCACCGATTCCTCTCGCCGATGGCGGTTTCCTGAAAGACGCTACCGGAGCCATTGTCGTACCACGACTTAACCCGGCAACGCTGAGTGAACTGGCGCATCAGGGCAATGGCCGTTTCATGCCTCTCAGCGCGGATGATAAAGACATCGATGCCCTGTCATCCGACACGATAGCCCAAGCTCGCGAAGTTCGACCCGACTCCTCTTCTCGGCAGTCGATGGATCGTTGGCGGGAAGAAGGGCCGTGGCTGGTGCTGATCATGTTGCCGTTGGCGGCCCTCGCCTTTCGACGTGGTTGGCTAGTCGTGTTGCTA
This sequence comes from Candidatus Competibacter sp., assembly GCA_037045535.1. Classification (GTDB taxonomy): domain Bacteria; phylum Pseudomonadota; class Gammaproteobacteria; order Competibacterales; family Competibacteraceae; genus Competibacter_A. The sequence goes on along the minus strand of JBAOHI010000071.1, from coordinate 167,396 downwards.
CTCAATGTATTGACGGTGCCGAACCCGGCGGCGGCCTCTGGTTGGCAAGATTGGTGGGTACGTCCCGATCAGCAGGGGATGCAGGCTCTGCAAGCCGGTGAAGGGAAACAAGCAGCTGAGCTGTTTCAAGATCCCGCTTGGAAGGGCTCGGCGCGGTATCGGGCCGGTAACTACGAAAAAGCCCTGGAGAGTTTTAGCCAGCTGGATGGCGCCGATGCCCTTTACAACCGTGGGAATGCCTTGGCTCATCTGGGCCGATTGCAAGAAGCGGTCGCTGCTTACGATGAAGCGTTGAAACAGAACCCGACCAACGCCGATGCGCGCCATAACAAAGCCCTAGTAGAAAAATTGCTTGAACAACAGCAACAGCAGCAACAGCAGCAACAGCAATCCGAGAAAAGTTCGAAGGATCAGCACAACCAAAGTGGCGATCAAGGCCAGCAATCGCCGAAAAATCCATCTACCGATCAATCCAAGCAATCGTCGGCTGACCCAAAAAATAATCAGGAATCCCAGAAAAAAAACCAACAGGGCGATCCGCAGGAACACCCGGAAAACGGGAAATCCGCAGACCAAAATGCATCAACCAATCAGGCTGCTGATCAACCATCAGGACAGAATCAGCAAGGACCGCAAGAAAAACCATCGGATTCCACAGTATCCACTCCGGAACAACCGAAAGCCGAAGATCATCACTCTGAATCTTCCACTGCCCATTCGGGACAACCGAAACCCGATCACGACCAAGCTCAACATCCGGCCGAAACCAATCCGACGGCGTCGCAGCCACCGCAAGACTCCGATCGACAGACCGCCGCTGTCGGTTCCAAGGAACCACCGCCACAATCGGAAAGCCAGCAAGCGATGAATCAGTGGTTACAGCGCATACCGGATGATCCGGGTGGGTTACTGCGCCGAAAATTCTGGGTGGAACATTTGCGTCGTCAACAACAGGCAGCGCGGAGAGGAGAATGATGATGAAGCGCTGGCTTTGTATCTTGTTGCTGGGACTGGTTCAGGGTTTATGGGTTTTTCCTGCCTGGGCCCAGGAGACCAATGCGTTCGTGGATCGCGACACGGTTGCCGAAGGTGAAACCATGCACCTGGTCATCGAGGTATCGGCGCGTAGTCCCAGCGAACCCGATCTATCACCACTGTCCCCGGATTTCCAGGTTCTAGGGACAGCCAAGGCCAATCAGGTCAATATCATCAATGGCACCGTAGAGGCCAAGACCCGCTGGACCTTGACGCTGGCCCCGCAAAAAACCGGATCACTCACCATTCCGGCGTTGACGGTGGGCAATCAGCACACCCAACCGATCATCATCAAGGTCACCAAAGCAGGCACGGCCCACACGGGAGGGGCGCCACCCGATATTTTCATCGAGTCGGAAATCAAACCGAATTCCGCCTATGTGCAGCAACAGGTGACTGATGTGGTGCGGATTTATTATGCGGTGACACCACGCCAACCCCAGCTCACCGATCCCAAGGCGGGGAATTCACTCGTCGAGCGCTTAGGCGATACTCGGCAATATGTGACTCAGCGCAATGGCCGGCGTTATGGAGTCATCGAACAGCATTATGCGATCTTTCCTCAGAGCAGCGGCACGCTGACCATCGAATCGCCGATTTTCTCCGCACAGGTTCCGGACACCAACCGGCAATCGGTCGATAACGATTTCTTCGGTCCGGGCGGTGACCCATTTGGCTCCAGTGCTTTCAACTCTTTATTCCAGGCCACTCGCCCGGTACAGGTACGCGGCCAATCGGCCCAGGTCACGGTTAAGGCGCGTCCGCCGCAATCCAACACGGGGGCCTGGTTGCCGGCGGACAATTTGACGGTGACGGAGTCCTGGTCGCCTGATCCGCCGACCTTCCGGGTTGGTGAACCGGTCACCCGCACCTGGGTGATCAAAGCTCGCGGATTGACCGGTGCCCAGCTCCCAGAGTTGTCGCTACCCACCCAAGCGGATTTGAAACTTTACCCGGATCAATCGACGACCGAAACCAAATCCGATACGGGGGTCGTGTTGGGTCAGCGTGAACAGAAAATCGCCATCGTCCCCACACGCGCCGGTACTTTCCTACTGCCGGAGATTCATATTCCCTGGTGGGATACCCAAGCCGACGCGCCACGCGAGGCGGTTATCCCCGCCCGCAAGATCACCGTCACCGGCGCTCCTGCGGCTTCACCGACACCCGCCCAACCGTCGCTTCCAGCACAGCAAGCGACCAAAACGCCGGCTGATTCCTCGGAGCCGAACACGATTGCCAAGCCTGAACCTCCAAAATCGCCAGCCCCGACAACCAAGGCGCCTCCGTCACAATCTCTAGCGAGTGTGTCCGACCAGGCTTCCTATTGGCCTTGGGTCGCCCTGACACTGTTGATCGCCTGGATCGCAACATTGCTGCTCTGGTGGCGGACGCGCATCAGCCAGGCGCGAATCATTGCGCAATCGATGGGCGAACAAGAGCAGCGTTCTCTATCCCAACGCGAAGCATGGCGCGAACTGAAACGCGCATGTCAGGCTAATGACGCGGAGTGGACGAAAAAGGCGCTTTTACACTGGGCAAAGGTACAGTGGCCGGACCATCCGCCACGATCGGTGCTCGGTGTGGCCAAGCAAATTGACCATCAAGAGACGCGCGATGCCTTGGAAAAGCTCGATCACTGCCTGTATCAAGGCGATGAGCATCCTTGGAACGGCGAGGACTTTTATCGAACGATTTCGGGCCTGCTAAAAGAGGCCGACCCGAAATCGGATGAAAAATGGATCGAAAGGATCAGCATTGCCAGAACTCTATCCCACAACCTGACGGCTCGATGCTGGGATTTCCGAGAGGCGACCAACCTATGGAAACCGCTATTCCTTTCCGAAAAATTCACGCAGCACCGCCACCACCTCATCCGGCTGCTCTTCCGGCAGAAAATGGCCGCAATCCAATGTCCTACCTTCTACCTGCTCGGCATATTCCCGCCAAACTGCCAGCACGTCATAGGTGCGATGGACAAAGCCTTTCGCTCCCCACAGGACCAAGAGCGGACAACGGATTTTTTGACCGAGACTCGCCTCATCGTGCTGTAAGTCGATACTGGCCGCTGCTCGATAATCCTCGCAGGATGCCCGAATCGTTTCCGGATTGCTAAAGCAGCGAATGTATTCGGATATCGCTTCCGGCGCGAACCGGGCTTCCGGCGCACTCCAGCGCTTTAACTTTTCGGTGAGATAGTAAGCCGGATCGGCTCCGATCATCCGTTCGGGCAAGCCGTTGGGCTGGATCAGAAAAAACCAGTGATAGTAGCCGGTGGCGAACGCCTGATCGGTATGCTTGAACATGTGATAGGTCGGCGCGATGTCCATCACGCAGGCTTTTTTGACGCGATCCGGATAATCGAGCGCCATGCGGTGCGCGACCCTCGCCCCCCGATCATGGCCAACCACCATAAACTCCCGGTAGCCGAAATACTCCATCACTTCAACCATGTCCCGCGCCATCGCCCGCTTGGAGTAAGCGCCGTGATCGGCGGTACTTTTCGGTTTGGAGCTATCGCCGTAACCACGCAAGTCCGGACAGATCACCCGAAACTCACTCGTCAACTGCGGCGCGACCCGATGCCACATCGCATGAGTTTGCGGATAGCCGTGCAAAAACAGCACAGGACGACCGGAGCCACCATGTTCCATAAAAATGGCGGCGCCGGTCGTGCTGATTTGAATCTTGTTGAATGCCTTGCTGATCATCGCTCATAGCCCCCTTGCCAATCGCCAGCGAGGCCGACGCGAGTAGGGTAATGCTACTTCGCCCCAATTAACTCGATTGGATAACCGTCCGGGTCTTCGATAAACGAAATGATCGTGGTTCCGGCATTCATTGGACCGGCTTCGCGCAAAATCTTGCCACCACGCTTCTTGACTTCCTCGGTGGCTCGATAAACATCGTCGACCTCAATGGCGATATGGCCGTAAGCGGTTCCCATCTCGTAACGATCCACACCCCAATTGTAGGTGAGCTCGATGACCGTATGATCCGATTCGTCGCCATAGCCCAGGAAAGCCAAGGTAAACTCACCCGCCGGATAATCCTTTCGGCGCAGCAATTTCATTCCCAATACTTCGGTGTAAAACTGGATCGAACGGTCCAGATCACCCGTTCTCAACATGGTATGCAGAATACGCATGACATTTCTCCCGTCACCGGATCGCGAACGAAACCGGCGGGCCCCTTTCGGAACCCGCTGGCCCTTGCCACTACCGCCGCCCCTTCAGCGCCGCGATCCGCATCCGCAGGGCATTGAGTTTGATAAATCCACCGGCGTCTTTCTGATCGTAGGCACCGGCGTCGTCCTCGAAGGTCGCGATGTTCATATCGAATAGGCTGTCGTCCGACTTGCGACCGGCCATGATCACATTACCCTTGTACAGCTTGACCCGCACCGTGCCATTCACCGTCGCCTGCGAGGCATCGATCATGGTCTGCAACATTTTCCGCTCCGGGCTCCACCAATAGCCGTTGTAGACCAGGCTGGCGTAGCGCGGCATGAGATCATCCTTGAGATGCGCCACTTCCCGGTCTAGGGTCAGCGACTCCATCGCTCGGTGCGCCTTGAGGATGATGGTGCCACCGGGGGTCTCGTAGCAGCCACGCGATTTCATGCCGACATAGCGGTTTTCGACCAGATCCAGCCGACCAATACCGTGTTCGCCGCCCAGTTGATTTAATTTGGCTAGTACCGCAGCCGGCGTCAGGGCTTCGCCGTCGAGGGCCACGATGTCACCGTTGCGGAACTCCAGTTCGACATAGCGCGGCTGATCGGGCGCTCTTTCCGGCGACACCGACCAGCGCCACATCGCCTCGTCCGGCTCGCTCCACGGATCCTCCAGCACGCCCCCCTCGTAGGAAATATGCAGCAGGTTGGCATCCATCGAATACGGCGATTTGGTCCCACGTTTCATTTCCACCGGAATGCCGTGCTGTTCAGCATAGGCCAGCATCTTCTCGCGTGACAACAGATCCCATTCCCGCCAAGGGGCGATGATCTTGATGTCGGGCTTCAAGGCATAAGCGCCCAACTCGAAGCGCACTTGATCGTTGCCCTTGCCAGTGGCGCCATGAGAGATGGCATCGGCGCCGGTTTGCACCGCGATTTCGATCTGCCGCTGGGCGATCAATGGCCGGGCGATCGAAGTGCCCAGCAGATACTCGCCCTCGTAAATCGCGTTCGCCCGGAACATGGGAAACACGAAATCACGCACGAATTCCTCGCGCAGGTCATCGATAAAAATATTTTCCGGTTTGATGCCGAATTTCAGCGCTTTTTCCCGCGCGGGTTCCAATTCCTCGTTTTGCCCCAAATCGGCGGTAAAGGTTACGATTTCGCACTGATAGACATCCTGCAACCATTTCAGGATCACCGAAGTATCCAGCCCGCCCGAATAGGCCAGCACGACTTTCTTGATATCGGACATAACGCTCCTCATGTTTCAATCCACCCCCACCGATCAGGCGGGCGAGCCGACAAGAGCGGCCGGAACCATGAACCATAATCGGCCCGAGCCACCGCAAGCCGCTAGCTTAAGGTTTTGCCTTCGGGCGTCAAGGCGTGGCGAGCGTATAATTCCGCGCAGCTTCACCCCTGCAAACTCAATGAAATCCACCCATGGACACCTTGACCCTGACCCGTCCCGACGACTGGCATCTGCACCTGCGTGATGGCGATGCGATGCGCGCAGTGCTCCCGCACAGCGCCCGCCAATTCGCCCGTGCCATCATCATGCCCAACCTGCGGCCGCCGGTGACCACCACCGAACAGGCCTTAGCTTATCGGGCGCGGATTCTAGATGCGATACTGGCTGGATCGACATTCCAACCGTTGATGACGTTATATTTGACCGATAACACGTCACCCGCCGAAATCGTCCGTGCCAAGGACTCGAATCACGTTGTCGCTTGCAAGCTCTATCCAGCCGGCGCGACGACCAATTCCGATTCCGGCGTAACCAACGTTCGCAACATCTATTCGGTGCTGGAGATGATGCAGGCGCACGGATTGCCGCTGCTGGTTCACGGCGAGGTTACCGATCCGGAAGTGGATGTCTTTGACCGTGAGGCGGTTTTCATCGAACGGGTTTTGATGCCAACAATTCGCGACTTCCCCGCTTTAAAGGTCGTGTTGGAGCACATCACCACCCAAGACGCGGTGGAGTACGTACGCGCGGCGCCGGCCACGATCGCGGCCACGATCACCGCCCATCACCTGCTTTACAACCGCAACGCCATTTTCCAAGGCGGCATCCGGCCGCATTATTACTGCCTACCGATCCTCAAGCGCGAACATCACCGCCAAGCCTTAATTCGAGCCGCCACCAGCGGTGACCCAAAATACTTTCTTGGCACTGACAGCGCTCCGCATCCCCGTCAAGGCAAGGAAACCGCCTGCGGCTGCGCCGGTTGCTACACCGCCCACGCCGCACTGGAGCTATACGCCGAAGCGTTTGAATCGGCCGACGCTCTGGATAAGTTGGAAGCCTTTGCCAGCCTCCACGGCCCGGACTTCTATGGCTTGCCGCGCAACACCAAAACCCTCACCCTGCTCCGCCAACCAACGTCGGTTCCCGATCGCTTTCCGTTCGGTACGGATACGTTGACTCCCCTGCGGGCCGGGGAAACTGTGCGCTGGCGGTTGGCGGATTGAGCATTTGCCTCCCGCTACTGGATGCTCTCTCACTGGATGGGCGGCGCGACGCGCAAAACGGTCCAATCTATTGCTGCATCCAGCGGCTGAGGGCTTCCATGGCATGAACTACGTTGGGGCAGTAAAGCTCCAGAAACGCTTTATCCAGCTCCTTGCCGGGCGGGAGCTGTTGGGCAGCGACCAAGGCCCGGGCACCGTCAAAATCCACATAGGCGAGGCGCAAGGTCAATTCATCGAGGGGACGGCCGAAATCCACTCCCGGCAGGGTGGCTACCCCCGTTTCCTCCAGCAAGGTTGTGCACAGTTTGGCACTATCGCGGATACCCCGTTCCGCCAACTTCCCCCGTAGCGCGCTGAAGTCAGGAAAAAGATAGAAGGCACCCACCGGCTCGGACACCCTGGCTCCGCACGTCTGAAGACGACGCCAAACATGGCGCCCGAGGTGGCGCAATACCCGGCGGGATTGAGCTAGATACTGCTCAATCTCCATTCCCCCCTCAAAAGCGCGGATGGCGGCATACTGAATCGGCGCGCTGGTGGAGGTGTAAGTTTCGCTGGCTACAATCGCCATGGTTTCCAGCAACCAGCGCAGGGAATGTGGAAAGGTGAAAGTGCCCAGCCGCCAACCCCCTGCTCCACACCACTTGGATAACCCTCCGCTAATGAGGGTACCTTCGGGATAGAAACGCGCGATGGAAACATGTTGACCGCGATGATGCAGCTCACCATAAATCTCGTCTGAGACCAGAATCACCTTGTATTTCCGCGCCACTCTCGCCAGAGCCTTGAGTTCCTCCAGAGTGTAGCTGTCGCCGGTCGGGTTGGAAGGATAGTTGAGCATGACGATGCGAGGCCGGCTGGGGTCTTCGTGGCAGAGCCGGTCCAGCTCATCGGGCATGAGCCGCCAGTCATTCTCTGGTAAGGTAGGCACCCAGCGAATCTGCCGGCCGACGATTTTAGCCTGGGGAGCATAGGATACCCAGCTGGGGGTAGGGATGACCAAATCACCGTAATAGACCAATTGCAGAATGAACATGAGCTCCTTGGAGCCCGGCCCGACCAGCACGTCATCGATGTCACGCTCGATACCGTGCATGCGCCGATGATAGGCCGCTACCGCCTCGCGCAGGCCAGCCAACCCACGTACCGCCAGATAGTTTTTCTGATGAGCATTAGCCCGCAGCTCGTCCACTACCGGCTGGGGAACGGGAAAAGGGGATTGCCCCAGACCCAGTCGATAGACTTGTCGTCCTTCTTTGATGAGCTGGGCACTTTTCTCGTTAATGGCCAAGGTAGCGGATTGCTTCAGCCCCCTGACGTTGAGGTTCAGGTGAACGTTGGGGGAGAGAGAATGACGCCGTGCCATTGTGCACCTCGTAGGATGCCGTAAGATTGCTCTGTCTTGCCACGCGGGAACACACTTCTGCCTAACCAGCGTATCAGCACCGCCTTACCAACGACAAGCCGTATGAGAAAGCGAACCCATGACCGACACCAACCCATACAAGGCCTACGCGCTCGGCAACTTTCGCAGTATCCCCCAGATGGCGCGTCTGTCCGAGGAGCTGAAGTTCGACATCGAAGTAGTAGGCCAAGTCCTGCCCTTCAAAACCAACAATTTTGTCGTCGACCATCTAATCGATTGGGATCGGGCGCCAGATGATCCCTTGTTCATTCTCACTTTTCCCCAGCGCGAGATGTTGCTGCCTCACCATTACGAGGACATCGCCAAGCTGATGAAAGGCGGCGCCGACAACGCCACCATCCGAGAGACGGCCAACCGCATCCGCATGGAACTCAATCCGCATCCAGCCGGCCAGGTCAGCCATAATCTCCCGACACTGGAGGGCGAAACCCTGGACGGCATGCAACACAAGTATCGGGAGACGGTGCTGTTTTTTCCTCGCCAGGGCCAGACCTGCCATGCTTACTGCAGTTTCTGCTTCCGCTGGCCCCAATTCGTGGGCCTGTCCGAATTTAGGTTCGCGAGCCGCGAAGCCGATCGGCTGGTGGCCTATCTACAGGCTAATCCCCAAGTGACCGACGTGCTGTTCACGGGCGGCGACCCGCTGATCATGTCCGTCCATCATTTGGCGGAATATATCGAACCTCTACTCACAGCCGATCTGCCCAATTTGCGGCATATCCGCATCGGCACGAAGGCGCTTTCATACTGGCCCTACAAGTTTCTCGCCGACGGTGAGGCAGAGGATCTGCTCGCCTTGTTCCGCAAGATCGGCGACTGCGGCAAACACCTGGCCATCATGGCTCATTTCAACCACCCGCGAGAGCTGGAACCCGAGCCGGTGCGCCAAGCCATTGCCCGGGTCAGGGAGACGGGCGCTATCATTCGCACTCAGTCACCCTTGCTGGCCCATATCAACGACGATCCGGTTCTGTGGACCGAGATGTGGAATACCCAGGTCGATCTGGGTTGTATCCCTTATTACATGTTCGTGGCCCGGGACACCGGCGCCCAACATTACTTCGCCGTGCCTTTGGTCCGCACCTGGGAAATCTTCCGCGAGGCCTACCAACGAGTGAGCGGCCTATGCCGCACGGTGCGCGGACCCAGTATGTCCGCCAACCCGGGTAAGATACAGGTACTGGGGGTGAGCGAGGCGCAAGGGAAACAGGTGATCGTGCTGCGCTTCATCCAGGGCCGTAACCCGGACTGGATACACCGGCCGTTCTTCGCCGAATATGACGCACAGGCGACCTGGCTGAGCGAACTCAAGCCAGCCTTCGGCGAAAATGAATTTTTCTTCGAATCGGAACTGGAGCAGTTCTATCGGGAGAATCTCCAGACTGCCCATGTCGAGGACTACGAATAACTCGGTTTATCTCCACCATCGAACAGCGACGCCAGTAAACCAGCATGGCTATTCCTCTCCATCTCCTCGTCATCGATCTCGAAACCCGTCCCGATGTGGAACTCCTGCCAGCGGACCGCGACCCGGAGGCATTTCCCAAACCGATCCAGCACGAAATCATCACGCTCGGATTTCTGTTGGCGCGGATCGAGCACGATGGCGAAAGCGAGCGCTATGTCATTCGCAAGGTAGGTTCGGCCAGCATCGCCGATCGGGGCGAGCGAAACATTCTGGCCGGGTTTTGGCGGATGGTGGATCGGAACAAGCCGCGTTTGGTGACCTGGAACGGGCGTGGTTTCGATGTCGCCGTGCTCAAACAGCGCTCGCTGGTGCACGGTTTGGCCGCTTACAACTGGCATCGCACCGACCCCCGTTTCGGTTACGACTACCGCTTTCAAACCCATTGGCACTGCGATTTGATGGATACGCTTTGCGATTACGGCGCGTCGCCGCGCTTGGGCTTGGATGAAGCGGCGCGAGCCTTGGGCCTACCGGGAAAATGGAACGGTCACGGCGATGAGGTAGCGGATTTGGTCGCCGCCGGCGATTACACCGCGATCGACCGTTACTGCGAAGGCGACGTGCTGAATACCTATGTGCTTTATCTGCGCTGGGCACATTTGAACACACGCCTCAGCCCACGCGGCCACAACGCCAGCGTGCAAAATCTATTGGATTACCTCGCGGCAGGCCGGGAGCAAAACCCGCATTGGGGCGAATTCATCGACTGCTGGCAGGCCAGCGAGCGGCCGTGTCCGCTGTTTGTCAATGAGCCGCTTGGCGCACCAGGGCCACAGCTACCGGAATCGCATCTGCGTAGTGAGGATGTGTTGCCGTAAATAGTGAGTGAGGTTGCCGGCATAAAATGCTATTGACTGACTCCTCCGGCCTTTTATGCGGACCAACCGACATTCCCTCGAATCAAGATCCGCTCTCGTTCAATCGAACTAGGGCGTGCTCCCAGACGAGTTTCCAGCTCATTCAACGATCGCGGCCTTTCTCTCCATCTTCCGGATCATCCTCGACAATGCTGTCGCGTTTTCCTGCAACGGTTCTGTAACGATCCATCGGCACAATCCTCAGTAAAAGCTAGTCGAAATCCATCGGTCATCTGTAAGGAACATCGGGGGATCGGTCGTATAGCCTTTTTGTAGATTGCCGGTATCGGCTCAAGCGCTCACAGCGCGTTGCCTAGACAGAAATACCGCGATTGGATAACCGTTAAGAGGAAAACCATGCGCACCATGCCGTCCCTATCCTGTACCTTAGCTCCGTTGGCTGCTTCGCTTCTGCTCTTCACAGGCACCACCCATGCCCAGATGTTGACAGGCTGGGCACGGATGCCGGCCGCCACTTTTGCAGATGGTCCTACTTCGGGCCAGTTCGCTGCACCCAACCCCTACGGCACCAACACGCCGCCTTTCGTGAATCGCCAACCGGTACAGGGCTTCTCGGGCGTACTTGCGGGACCACACGAAGATGTCTTCCATTTTCTGGTCGACAACGGTTTTGGTGCTCAAAACAATTCGGCAGATGCCATGCTTCGTGCTTACACGCTGAAGATCAATTGGCATACTCAAGAGGGCGGTACGGGCACCATCAATCCGGCGGACTGGAACAGCGGCAGGGAACGATCAACATTCAACGCCCGTACCCGACTGGAACTCAATGATACGCGCCATAAACTCACCGTACCCATTCAGGCCGACTATGCCAATTACTACAACAATCCCGCCAATCCTCCAGTCGATGCGAAAATCCGCGCGGGTCGTCTACTGACCGGCGCGGATTTCGACATTGAATCCTTCCGGCGCGATCGTTGGAGCAATTACTGGTTCGGCGACGAATTCGGGCCCTACTTGATCAAAACCGATGCTAATGGCACCGTCTTGCGTAGCGAGATTCCGCTACCGGGCGTTTATGCGCCGCAGAACAAGGACATTCTGGCCGGAAAAGCAGTCGCCAACCTCGGTAGCTCGCGCGGATTCGAAGGAATGGCGATCAACAAGAGCGGCACCAAACTCTACACGCTACTCGAAGGCACCGTGACCGGCGATCCAGACAAAACCCTACGCATCGACGAATTCGATATTTCCAGCGAGCAATACACCGGCCGGCAATTCATTTACAAGCTGGACGCCAACGGGACTAATATCGGTGACATGGTTGCGGTTGACGATCAACGCTTCGTCGTGCTGGAGCGTAACGGCAGTACCGCCACTGCCTCGACCCCAGCTCCCTTTAAGAAGGTCTATCTGATCGACATTGAAGACGTTGCCGACGGTGGCGTGGCGCGCAAGATGGAGTTGGTCGACTTGATGAACCTCGCTGATCCATTCGACCTTGATGGCGATGGCAGCCAAGTTTTCACCTTCCCCTATGTCACCATCGAGAATGTGTTAATACTCGACCCGCGCACGCTGCTGGTGGCCAACGATAATAATTTCCCTTATGGCGGTGGTCGAGAACTGGCCTCGGACGATACCGAGTTTCTGCGCATTCGATTGCCCGTATCGCTTGTGGCGGACAAGAACGACAATGGTAAAGGCCATGATGGGGACTAAGTTTTATGCCTCTAAGGGCGGAGCCATCGGATAAATGCTCATTATGATGAGTGAGTTGGTCATTTTTGAAGTCCTTGGATGCCAGGTTATGCGCGGTCGAATGCTGCTGGATTCGGTTGGCATAACTCCACGGGCTGCGTGATCGAGCAAACCTCGTCCAAACGATCTTGCCTAGTTTGCTCGGCGCATAGAGCCCGGCAGACTAGGCACGCACATGGAAAAATGCTGCCGTAATCGACGGTGGTTTCATTGCCGGTCACCGCGTCATGCTAGGGGGCAGTTCCAAAAACCCCCGCAACCAGGCTTCCTTCTCCTCGGCAAAGGCTTCCATCCCCACCCAGTCCTCCACCCCGCTCAACACCGCACAGAGGACAATCATCAGAATATCATGGAGTTTGTGGAGCTTGTTCCGCGTCTCGCGGCGCGGATCGGGCCGATTGGCAGAATACGGGCGCGGGTCGAGTCGCTGGGGCAGCATCTGGTTTATCCATCCGATCAATCGCGTCCCCATTACCCCGGCAGTCCACCTCCTGTCAACCCCCCGCATAGCACGATTGCCCTGAGTCGGGTGCCTTTATAGCGCAACCGCAGCCCACCGGCACCCTCGTTTTCGTAAATCGTTTTCCATTTGCTCACAAACGAGTCGGACACATCGAGTACATCGCAAATGTCTTAGGTTTTGAAGCCGAGAATGATCATTTTGACCGCTATCGCTCTCTTGATTTCTCGGCCTTCCGGGACATCGATCATCTCTTCGAGTTTTAACATGGGCTAACCATCAATAAAAACGAATTTGTTTGTTACCATTATAGTTTGTTTTCCACAAATGAAAACGGAAGGCTATATGTCGCCGGGTTCGATGTCCATTACACTCGGGTCGCTCGCCCGGCAGTGGGACGGATCAGCGATTCCCCGACGGGGATAAACCGATACCGGCTACCATTCGGCTGGACCCGCCTCGGGGCCTTTCAGCACATATCTCAGTTCCGCAACTCGTTTTCTCGTCAGCGTGACTCTGTAATCTTCGATGATCACATTACCGGTGGACCCGGTTTTTCGATTGACTTCCGTGATGAAGGCAAGGCTGACATCGCGATATCGAAACCATGCTTTCTGAGCGTCTTCGAGTTTTTTCTTTCCTTCGTCTGAAAGCGATTTCAGCGCCTCGCTGTAGATTTCATTTAATTCTTGATCTGCCGCTCTATAACGCTCTGCAATGCAATCCATGACATAAACAGAATCCCCTGATCGACTACCGCACTCTTCAGCCATCACTGAATTCGAAATCACCAAAAGACCCGAAAAGATCGCGACGATAAACTGGGTTTGCATGATGATCCTCTGAGTTTCATCTCGACAAGGACAGTTCAACCTATCCTAGCGCATGATCGCACACGACCACAGTCACTTTCGGCTCGCTATAGCTTATTACTCTTTAGCCTGTTCATCGTCCACTTTAGGCTGCGTCTTAGCAACTCGAAGGATTTCGCAAGTTCGCCTATTTCACTTCCATCTTGTTTGATATTGATTTCCTGGTCGAGGTTGCCTTTGCTTAAGGCGACTGCAGCTTGCGTAATGTCCGTGATCGGCTCAAGAATACTCTTCTTAACTAATGCATTGATGATGACAAAGATTAGGCCAAAAATGAGGGTAATAAAGCCCACCGCGATCATACCGTGCCGTACTGCCAAGGTATTAATATCAGCCAAAGGCACGCCAACGCCAATGGTACCAACGACACTATTAAGCTTGTAATGATAGCCGCTAGTCGTACCGTATTTATCCGTTATCGGCGCTGGAGCTTCTGTAGGTTCGCCATGACACATCATGCATTCTTGATGTGCAATGGCAGGACGGGAGGACATTAAAAAATCTTTGCCTTTTATTTCCCCTACCTGGGTTATTTGCTTTAGTTCTTTGTCAGCGCGATATTGCGTTAAAAACTCCGTTTCGAGAGGTTCAGGCAGGTTCATTTTGTTTAGGGGATTATCAGAAACGATCTTGATATAATACTCAGGTTGCTTTTTTAGAAAATGATTGGCAACAAAGCTGGTTGTGACCGTACCAGAAATAGCGGGCGATTGAAACAATTTTGCGTCTAATAAATCCTGACGGACATCCTTGGCGATATATTCTCGAACAGAAGCCACCATATCAACTAACAGCGAAAGCTCCTTGTTCGCTTCTGCATAAATTTGATATTTTGTAAGAAAATAAGTAATTGGAATAGCCACGATCACGGTAGCAATATAAAGCCAAATGATCGATCTGCGAAAACGACTTGCAAGACTAGTAGTGGTCATTTTTTGCTTGTCCATTGTTTCATTACTCATAATGGTTTGATCCGATCTTTTAGAACTTAAATTTTATTGTTGCCGTATCCTGATTTTCGAAAATTTTCACCTACAAATAGTTGAATTATTTAGACATAGTATCATTTTATTTAAACATTATCAATATGGTTATAAAAATTAAATAGTCGCAACAATATAGATTGGATTTGGCGCACACTTCATATGCCAACCATCGTATAATTGTCACGACTATATTACAAAAAGTCGCGGCATCCCCTAACGCAAATAAACCCCATCCACGCCGATCTTGCCAGGTCCATTCAGCACATAGATTCCGGCGGAGTTACCGCGCACATGGAAGGAAAGGTGGCCATTGCCCACATGGATTTCGTTGCCGCTCACTGCATCGCGATAAACACCGTTGCGGATGCCGCCGACGTTGACCCCTTGATCACCGCCAATGGCTAGCCCGACCACGGCATAACTCTCGCCGTCGTTGTGGTCGCGGACGAAGCTGAGGCCGCTGCCCCACTCGTTGACGTGGCTCATCGGCCCTTTTTGCAACGCGGGGATAGCGCGGCGAATTTGATTCAGCCGCTTGATGTGCTGATAGAGGGGATGATTTTGGGTCTGGCCGATCCGTTCATCGGTCAGATGATCGCCGAAATAGGCGCGGCCGGTTTGATCCAGCGTATCGTCGTTGCCGATCACATCCTGCGGCGCACCCTTCATGAACTCGATTTCCTCGCCGTAATACAGGCAGGGAATACCGCGCACCGTCCACAGCAGATTATAGGCCGACGCCGCCATCCACTGGTCGCCCTTGAAGCGGAAACGGAAATCGTTGTCCGGGTCCAACATCGTGGTTTTGCAGGAAAGTGACCAGGGTCGAGGGGTTGCCGAAAATCCAATCCATGTCCAGCACGGCCTTCACGCCACCGAAACTGCCCCGGCTGAGATTGTCGCGGAAGGTGGAGAACAGACCAAAATCCAGCACCGCGAAGCCGGAGTCGCCGCCGGAATTGGGATCACGCGGATCGTGGCCCAGCCGCGTGTACCACCACGGACGGATGAAGGATGGACCATTGTCGCCACCGCCCAGATCGCCAAAGCCATAGCCTTTCACCAGATTTTCGCCGAACACGAACAAGCCCGGTTTGTGGGCTTTCCAAGCGTTGACGTACTCCAGCAGGTTATCGCGCGGCACATGCTTGACCGTGTCGATACGCAGCGCGTCCACACCCATGTCGAGATAATGATTGATGGAACCGATCAGATAGTCCTTGACGTTCTGGCGATCGGTGGCCAGGTTGATGCAATCGCCGGCGATGTGTTTCAACTGCACCGCCGCGCTTTCCCAGTCGCCGCCGCAGATGAAGCCGTGCTGCATGTACCATTCGGGGTCGAGATTGTTGGCGTCGATGCCGAAGAAGCGGCCGGGATTGTAACCGGGCTTGGGCACGGTCTCGCCGGTTTTAGGATCGACCAGCGGGATCTTGCCTTCCGGGTCCATGGCGTGCCGCTCCCGATACCATTCGGGCGCAACCGGATTGTCGATATCGTCGCGGTTCGGCCAGGCGTAATTGCCGAGGCTGCCCTGATACGGTCCGTGGTTGACCCGACCCTGTTCCGAACCTTGCGGCACGTAGTATTTGATCGGCAAATGGTCGATATGCACCTTGTCGCGAATGCCGTATTGGCAAGAATGGTTGACCACCACGTCTTGGATAATCTTGATGCCGCGTTTGTGGGCCTCGTCGATCAAATCCTGATAGGTGGCATCCGGCGATTCCAGTCGGGGATCGATCCGCGTCCAATCGTAGGCATGGTAGCCGTGGTAATCGAGGCCACTACGGTTTTCCACCGGCGGCGTGATCCAGATGGCGGTGAAGCCGAGATCGCGGATGTAATCCAAGCGTTGGATCAAGCCCTTGAAATCGCCGCGCCAGTGCGGGTCTTCCGGCTGGCCGGTTTCGCGATTGAATTTGATCCGGTCGCGACAAAAGAAGCTGGTACTGGGATCGCCTTCATAAAAACGGGCGGTCAACAGAAAATAGATGGTTTCTTCCCGAAAATCCTTGCCGGTCAGAACCGCCGGTTGTGGATTCTGTGTCTTGACGGTGAGCTTGTCGCCAGAAGGGCCGCCACCCCCCGCGCCGGATTCGCCCGGAGGCGACGAGGCATCGGGATTGTCGTTGAACCAACCGCCTTCAAGGGTATACCAACCGAGATGATCCCGCTGTAAATCGATCGTTTGCCGCCCTTGACCGTCGTGAAACAAAAGACGCGACGTACTGACCCCACTAAACCGATAGACGAACCAATCGTTTTCGGTAGCACTCATCGGCATACCTGGCCAGTCGATCAGTGTCACTGGCGGTCGAGTGTCCCAAAAATGGATGTGTAAGGTATTGGCCCAGTCAGTGGGTTTTTTGAAATAAACGATCAGATCGGCCATGGTATGTTCCGGTTCTGGATGGGTTGAAACAACAGGTGGACGAATGCGGCGAGGCGGGTAATGCGTCAGGCATTCTTTGCGAAGACGACGACGGTTTCTTATTGGTCTTGAATACCGCATCCTCCTTTTCAGGAGGTAAGAATTTCAGAGAGAGCTGCGTTTTCCCTCTCGGTCAGCGAAGAAAAGCGATTTTATGACCGTTCGATGGATGAACGTTCAAAACCCATTTTCAATACTGGTTCAACCGGGCGCTACGCTCCTGATAGCGGGCGCGAAGACACCGGACATCCGCTCCGCAACTGTCGCGCGCATTCAGCCAAGAACGTTGATCCTGTCGCACTAACTCAGCCCGGCGCGGCGGTAGCTGGTTTAACAAAGAACGATACTCGACCGCCAGATCTTCATCCATGCGATTGAGACCGGGATTGCTGCACACGGCGATTTCAGCGGCCGTTTCGGCGCGAGTGCAATCATAACTGGCCGCTTGCACGGCTAGCGGCAATAGACTGGCACAGAGCAGTGCGGATAGGCGCTCGAACATGGTGATTTCCCCCTTCGATTCATCAAGTTTGGCATTTTTGGACCGTTAAAACCTGCATTCAACCCGCTCGCTACGCGAACGCTTCCCTTCTCGGCGGTTCAGGCAAAACTGCCGGCGGCCAATGCGTTCGATCGATCTCGAAGCGTCAGCGCTCCAGGGCATTTCGCCGCCGCAGTTTCAATTGCAACAGGGTCGCCGCCAGGATCAACGCGAACAGGACGAAGGCTGTTGCCGAAGCATAGCCCATATTCCACCAGCGGAAGCCTTCCTCATACATCAGCAACACCACGCTGAGCGTGCGGTTGGCAGGCCCCCCTTGCGTCATCACATACGGCTCCGCGAAGACCTGAAAGTAACCGATCATGGTCATCAACGCGACGAACAGGAAGGTCGGACCCAGCAAAGGCAAGGTGAGGTAACGAAACTGTCGCCAAGCGCTGGCCCCATCGATGCGCGCCGCCTCGTAAAGCTGCGGCGGGATATTTTGCAAACCGGCGATGAAAATAATCATGTTGAAGCCGAAATTCTTCCACACCGCTAACAGAATGATGGCTGGCATCGCCCAGACCGGATCGCCGAGCCAATCGATCGGGGCGATGCCGAGCAACCGCAATCCGTAATTCAACATGCCGTAATGGGGATGGTAGAGATAGCGCCATACCACCGCCACCGCCACTAGCGTCGTCACCACCGGCAAAAAGAAAGCGGCGCGGAAAAATCCCGGAAAACGGGTCAGGCGCGAATTCACCAGCAGCGCCGCGCCCAACGACACCGCCACCGACAACGGGCCGCCCACCACCACGAAATAAAAGGTGTTGCCAAGCGCCGTCCAGAACAGCGGACTTTGCAACAGTTGCAGATAATTGCTGAACCCCACGAAGCGCAACCGGTCGAGATCCCCCAGCGCGTAGATATCGAAATCGGTAAAGCTCAACAGCAATGCCGCAAAAACCGGCAGGAAGAAAAATACGGTAATCAGCAATAGAGCTGGGGCCAGAAAAACCCAGGCGGTCAACGCGGCATGCCGTTCGGGACCGCTCACGGCGTCACGCCTCGGCTCAGCAACCAACGCCGCTTTTCCAAAATCCGATCGACGTCCCGATCCAGTGCGGCCAAGGCGTCGTCGGGACTCAAGTCCTGGCGAACCGCCAATTCGGCGTAATAGGCGATGCGGTTGGCGATGCGTTCCCATTCCGGTATCGGCGGGGTCGCTCGTAGATTCTGCAACTGACGCCAGAACGCTTGGGCATGACGATTGCCGGCCAATGCCGGATCGCGCCAAGCCGACTGCCGAGCTGGGAGGTCGCCAGTCAGCTGATAGAAGCGCGCTTGCTGCGCCGGTTCGGCCAGAAACGCCAGCAATGCCCAGGCTGCTTCCTGGCGGGACGAGGTGCGACTGAGAGCCAGACTGGCGCCGCCAGCCAGCGATACGCCCGCTGCGCCAGCGAACGCCGGCAATGGCGCAGTGTCCCAATGCGGCTGCACCGCTGCCGGCAACCGCCGCCCGAACTCGCCGATGTTCCAGGGACCGCTGACGTAAATCGCGAACTTGCCGTTGGCGAATTCCTGATAAAGATTGGCCATCTGCGCATTGCTCACCGGAGGCGCCAAACCTTGCGTGAATAGGCTCAGATAGAATGCGAACGCTTCTCGAAAGCTCGGTTCCTGGAAGTTGCCGTACTGATCACGATCGCGCAGCAGCGTCGCACCGCGCTGCAAGGCCAGAATGACCGGCAACTGCCATTCATTGATCGGCAACAAGATAGCGTAGCGCTCTGAACCCGCCGCGCCCTTGAGCGCGTTCATCGCGCGCAGCCAATCCGCCCAAGTGGTCGGCGGCTCGGCGAACCCGGCAGCGGCGAGGAGATCGGTGCGGTAAAAGAACAACCGGGTATCGACGTACCACGGCAGAGCGTAGGTACGCCCGTCCAACCGATTAGTGGCAAGAATGCCGGGAAAATAATCGTTGAGCGCCGCTTCCGGCCAAGCTTTCAATCGCGCGTCCAACGGCTCGATGGCGCGCAAGGCCACGAACTCCGGAATCCAGGTATTACCGAGTTGAAACACGTCCGGCATGGCGTCCCCGGCATAGGCAGTCAACAGTTTTTCATGCGCCGCGCTCCAGGGAACCTGCTGTACCCGCACGCGGATATCGGGGTGGCGACGCTCGAATTCCGGCAACAATGCTTGCACCTGTTCGCCTTCCTGACCCATCGCCCAGAACTCCACGGTCACCGTTTGGTCGGCAGCGGAATAGCAACCGGACAACAGTACGAGTAGGATGACGAGTAGTAACAGGCGGAGTGATGGCGACATGACGTGAAGTGTAACCGCAATCACGCCAACGTTGGACGAAGGACTTGCAAACGTACCCTGTTGTCCCCATAAAATCGCATTGAAATTCTCAACCGTCTTCGTCAGCTTGCGAGGTGTGCCATGCCGATTTACGAGTACCGTTGTCAGTCCTGCAGTCACGAGCTGGAGGTGATGCAAAAACTCAGCGATCCCGAATTGAGCGACTGCCCGGCCTGCGGCAAGCCGGAACTCAAGAAGCTGATTTCAGCGGTTGGCTTCCGCCTCAAGGGTAGCGGCTGGTACGAAACCGATTTTAAGAAGAGCGGCAACCAGAAGAATGTCGCTAAAGATGATGCGCCGCCCAAGGAAAGCAAATCGAGCGGTGCTTGCGATGGCGCAGGCGGTTGTGGTGCGTGCCCCACGCCCGCACCGGCTTGAGACCACCACCGAATCGGGTCATGGCATTTCTGCCGGCGGCGCAGCGAGCGCCGCGCGGCGATTCATGGTGATTCGATCAGCGGCGCGCAGCCATACCAAGGGTTTTTCGAGGCGCCCGCTAGGGGAAGAGGTAGCTGCATGCAGTTCGTCCACCCCTTCCCCAAAAAGCCTAACGCTACTCGGCGCTGCCGTTGATATTCATCCTGATGCTATCCCTGGAATTGACTTGCAGCCCGGCGGTTTCACAGTTCCACGAAGGCGGCGTATTGCTCATATCAATATCGACCGCCTGCCGGGTTGTGTCGTTGATGCACCGCACCTTATTCAACAACAGACCCGTGGCCGAGCCGCCGACGCTGGTGCTTAGATCAGCACTGCCGGTCACGGTCATCTTGATCCCATCCTTGGAATTGACGATGAGCCCAGCGGATTCACAGTTCCAAGAAAGAGCAGGGTTGGCGACATTGACCGTCTGACTGGTCGTGTTATTGATACAACTCTCCGTAGAAACCTGAAGTCCGCTGACTGACCCACCCACCTTAGCGGCTAAGGGGCTGTAGTACACAGTTTTGAAGAAGCTCACCCCGTCATAGCCGCCGGCGACATAGACGAAGTTATTGTGGGCACCGGCCCGCGCTAAAAAGCGTGTGGCGGGCAACAAAGTGTTCGTCTGCCAGTCCCCTAGGCTACCGTCACTCTGGATCTTCGCGTAATAAGACGAGTTGGGATTGCCCCCTACCAGGTACAGGTAATCGTTCAATTCAAACACGTTGTAGCCAACTACTAATTTGCCTCCAGGGATTACTCCGGGTAATGAGCTTGTGGGTGTCCAAGGCCCTACCGTGCCATCAGCCGCGTTGATCACTGCATAGTAGGCCTCGCCACTAAACGCAACCACATAGAGACGATCATGTGTCGCCACCAAAGCATGCCCTTGCATGGGTTGCGGCAGCGGTGTGGTATCCATCCAAGGATTCAACGAACCGTCCGGTTTGACCGAGGTAAACTTGACAAAGGACTGGGTTCCGCCCGCGTTCCCGCCGGCGACGTAAATGAAATTCCCGTACGTTGCAGCGGTAAAGTCCTGCCGTGACGGATCAAGCGGCATGGTCGATATCCATTGCCCCACGCTGCCGTCCGCTAGAATCGGCGCGTAATAAACCGCCGTTGCACCGTTTGCCCCGGTGATTAAATACAGATTCGTCCCCACCATCACAACGACATGGTCAAAATACGGTGGCTTCGGCAAAGGCGTCGTTTCAACCCATGGCCCCAGCGTGCCATCGGCGTTAAGGGTGCTGAAATAGACATTGGTCAATAACGCGTTATTGGCGTTCTGGCCGCCGAAGACGTAAGCGCGCCCCCCAACTATCGTCAGTTCCTGGGTGGACGTGGTGGCACTTGGCTTTGGCAAGGCTGTGGTCTGTTTCCACCGGGCTAGGCGGGGACCTGCTTCCGATGCTGTTGGGGTGATGGCTATCTTACAGGGGTAGAAACCTAACTGGATTGTGCCCACCACAGTATTGGTGACCGTATCAATTATTGAGAGCGTTTGGGAGTATTCATTTGCAACGTAAGCAAATTTTCCATCCGGAGTAACAGCTACCCCCGCTGGTACCATTCCCACTTGGATCGGGCTACCCACTACGGTGTTAGTGGTTGTGTCAATCACCGAGACAGTATCGTTGTGAGTACTCAACACGTAGGCACGTTTCCCATCGGGAGTAATAGCCACCTCTGCCGGATAATAATCTATGGGGATCGGATTACCCACTACAGTGTTGGTGGTTGTGTCAATCACCTTGACACTAGAAGAATCGAATTCCGTCACGTAGGCACGTTTCCCATCCGGAGTAATGGCCAGATCAAATGGGGTATGCCCAACAGGTATCGGGCTACCTTCTACGGTGTTGGTGGTTGTGTCAATCACCGTGACAGTATCAATCGAATTCGTCATGTAGGCACGTTTCCCATCCGGAGTAATGGCCACATTGGTTGGGGCAAACCCTACGGGTATCGGGCTACCTTCTACGGTGTTGGTGGTTGTGTCAATTACAGAGACAGTACCAGAGGTCGCAGAATTCGTCACGTAGGCGCGTTTCCCATCCGGAGTGACAGCAACCGTCGTAGGATTGTTGCCTACGGGTATCGGAACACCCACCACCGTGTTGGTAGTCGTGTCGATTACTGAGACCGTAGAGTCATCCCGATTTACTACGTAGGCGTGTTTCCCATCCGGGGTAATAGCTACCCCTTGGGGGTATCTCCCATAAGCGCTAAGATAAAAATTCCTCCAAGTTGTCGCCCTGATACCGCCGCCGTTTGCGGGGTGGCTCGCGTAGTGCGGCGGCAATATTGTTCCAGTCGCGCAGACCGTCGAGCAGAGTCAGTTGCGGGTTGACAGCGCGAGCGATGAGGAAGCGCATCATCGCCACCTCACGCCACCGACTGTGTCGGCCTTTGCTCTTGAAGCTGGAAGTAGCCCCAAGGGGAAAAACGCTCGCCAACCGCGATGAGTGTTTCGATCAGGGTGGCTACGAACAGTTTTCCTTGTAGCCAAGCCTTGGCGCCCACGAGGTCAGTCTTCTTCAGGTGGCCCAGATGCAGCAGTGACTTCAAGCGCTTAAATGCCAACTCGATTTGCCATCGGTGGCGGTACATCTCAAGGATCGGGTGCGCCGGCACGTTCGGCAGGGTCGTCAGCACGACGATGTATCCCGCCGCCTCCAGCGTGTCGGGTTGGAGATCGCGGCCCTTCTTGGATGCCACCTCGCGCAGCTTGGCCTGCGTCTTGCGGGTCTGTTCGGCGCTCTTCTTGATCGCGCAGACACGAACAGCGAGGGGGCCTTCGTCATCGCGTATCCATGCCGGCCAATCCCACGCTTGGCCGACCTTGAGCTTGCGCAATTTGGGCAGCAATGCCAGCGCTCGCGCTTTGTCGTCTTCCAACGGCACACTGACCATGTTCATGCGCACGATGACATCGCCCTGATGATTGACGACGTGGCGAATGCCGCGCCGATGCGCCAGTCCGCGATCGGCCATCACGACATCGTTGGCTTTGACGGCAAAGCGAGTCAGCGTCTCGCCCTCTTCAGGCAGCGTGACGAGCACCTGCTCACAAGCCAAAGTGCTCAGGTCGATCATGTAGTGCAGTCGCCACGTCGACCCTGTGGCACCGGGTTCACACACCACGCTGGCGTCGACCAGGCGCATTCGCTTGCCCGGCAGCACATACTCGGCCGTGGCCGACAGGCGCAGACTCATCTGCTCGACCATCCACCGGAACCACTCGCCGCTGCCGCGCAGCCGACCCAGCAACGCCACATCGGACACCTTGATCAAGCCGCCCGCATCGGCGCGAACGGCGGTCTCGCGTAGCGAGCAGCCGTCAACCAGGTGGATCAGCAGTACACGCAGCAGCGTGGCGGCATCCTTGAATCCGCGAGTGCGCCGCAGCGCGCCAGTACGCCGCGCCGCCTCCTGCCACCCATCGGGCAACACCCGCTCAATGACTTCCCAGTCTTCGCCCAATCCGGCGAACATCTCTTCCCAATCAACATCGTCGGCGAATTCGTTCATGTCACTGCCCAGTCTTCTGTTGTTGTCAACAGGCCAGAAGTATAGCGCAGCGGGGCAATTTTATCTTAGCGCTTATGGGGGTATCTCCCCACCGGGATAGGGCTACCTATTACGGTGTTGGTAGCTGTGTCGATCACTGAGACGGTGTTGCTCACAAAATCCGTCACGTAGGCAAACGGGGCGGCTACCGCCAGTACGGTCCAGCCCATCCCGATGACCAGTGCGACCCACCGACCTACTCTTCTCCACGTTCGGAAGACATTCTCTCTCTTAATTTGCTGGTTACATTTTATACCTGCGTCCACAAAACACCTCCTGATCTCGACTTTCCCCATTAAGGGGGTCCTCTAAAAGCCGGAAGGTAACCACGGTAAAAATCATCTTTGACTAAAAAAAAGAGGTCCCTCAGAGGACAGATTACATCCCGACATCTTCACAATTGTACGAATCCCTGCCCCGCTGTTCAGCGAATCTGAATCACCAAATCCTTATAATGACCGCATAATCCTTAATATCGGATAAATAATTGCCTGATTAATAAACCCCCTGCCTGGCAAAGGCCCCGGTATTTCAAAAAGCTCGTAATCGATAGGTCAAGTTAATGACATCACCCTTCTTGAGATCCTCAAGGAGGGTGATGTGGGCAACTACGTTATCGAAGAACTCACCTGTGGCCGGATCGATCCGAAGCGTCACCTTGAATGGAATCGAGGCGTTGATCTGCTCGATAGCGAGCGATGAACGAGAGGCGTATTCCGCACTACGATACTTGTCATAATGTGCCGGATCGCGATCACGCTGTTCGAGAGCGAAAGCAGTAATGGTGGTTCCCGGTGGGGAAACAAGCTCTTTGACAGTGGGGGTCGCTGGGTTTGTCAGGGATTCCACGATGCTTGAACCGTCGGAGAAGGTCACCACCAAGGTGTCGGCATCGTGCGCTTGATCGGTCGAATCTTCGGGGGTATCCGACGCTCCCCGCCAAAACATGGACGACATGCCCGCAAAGCTGGTATCGGGTTCCTCGGCTCGATTGAGGTCGCGGCGCATTTTGAACGTCGCACCGACATCCAAGCTACTCTCAACGCCGGGGGTCAAGATGTTGCGAAGATCCCCGGTGAACGCTTCCGAATCAACCAGAAAATCGAGGCGAGCCTGAGTGGCGTCCACCATTTCGGTGGCTATCCGGCCGATCCTCGGAAAATCTTCCTCGAACGGATCGCCATTGCGCTTGGCCATGCCCACGTTATGCGTGGCGACGCGATGGGAAGTTCCAAAGCTCCGCTGTGGCGGTTCGCCCGTGAGTCGCGAGTAACCGCTGCCGTTGACGGACAAAATGATGGGATAGGAGCCGTTCGAGCCCGAGATCAAGTGAATTGCTTGTAAACCCGCAAGGTATTGCCCGGCGATGGGAACCGGTTCCAAGGGCGGCTGAATCGCCGGTGATGAATAATCCAACCGAGTTGGATCGTATTGAACGATTCCCGGTGGGCTCGCGTTGCGGTTAATCACTTTCACGGGGTCTTTAAACACGCTGCCACGCGGCCGAGCCTCGAACGCCCAAATGCCATTGTCGTAGTATTTATCGCCCCGGATCGCGTTGTATTCCTCGAACACCAACCCTGGGGCACTTGGGTTCCCATCGGAAGGGGGATCTAATGGGGCAATATCCGTACTCGTCAAAACAAAATTCTGATGGGCCTCGGACCAACACGTATGAACCGTGGTGCCCGCTTCCGGAAAATCCGGTAGCTGATAGAACGATGGATCGCGGCCCTGGCAACCAGGAACCTCGCGCAGAAACTCCTCACCCAACGTGGTGACGTTAAAGTTGATGCTGGCGAATTCCACCCCATCCGCGAAGGCCCGCAGCGTGTGGGGTCCATCCCCGAGCGCGTTCCAGTTCAAAGTGTAACCAAAGCCGTTGTCGGTATCGCCACAGACAGCAGCCGTATCGCCTCGCTGGGTACCATAACCGGTTAATCGGCGCTCACCCCCGTCGATCTGCACTTCCACGGTGGTCGCATTACAGACCCAGCCGCGAATCAGCCCGATGCCACTTTCGCAAGAGCCAGCACTTGGACTTTCCAAGTGGCTCAAGACCGAGCTGGCTGGACTCACGGCGCTGGCTGGCGTACTGCTAGGGCAGTAGTGGGTACCCTGATCGGTGTGCGCGCCGACAATGACGAAATTCTGGTGGGCTTCAGACCAACGCACGGTCGCGCTGTGGTCCGCTTGGGGAAAATTTGGTAGCTCGTAGTCGCGGGTGGGAGCGTCGCGCAGAAATTCCGTCCCTAGCGTCGCCACCCTAAAGATCACATCGTCAAAGACCATTCCATCGGCCAAGGCGCGCAGGCTGTAGAGGCCACCCCCGAACGCGTTCCAGTTGAAGGTTAATCCGAAACCATTGTCGGTATCGCCACAGACGGCAGCCGTGTCTCCCCGTTGGGTGCCGTAGGCGGTCGGCCACCGGTTCTCCTCATCGATCTCCACTGCTACCGTGGCGGCATCACAAACCCAACCTCGGATTAAACCGATACCACTTTCGAAAGACCCCTCAGACGGGCTTTCCAAGTGGGCACCACCGCTGTCGGCGGCAAGAGCTCGCGGTAGAGCAATCAAGCCCAACCCACCTACAATTCCCAGTAAGAGCAAGCAGCGATAATCCATGAGCGTTCTCCCTGCTCGTTCCTTAACGAAAAAAAGCTGCACTACCCCCCGCGACCTTCACGCAGGTCGCCCTCGGCAGTCCGGCTTTCCTGGAATCACTCAGGATCCGCGACTTTCTGCCCCTACCTCACGATAGGTTTGGCTTTAAAACTTGCAGCCTTCTTTAACACAAAAATAACCATAAATAAATAATGTAAAATAATCGGGAATTAGCTGTCCTTTAGGTGTGGCGATAAGTGTCATCTTTTTAAAAATCCCCGCAACTGCTTCAGTATCCGCTCCACCTCTTTCTCCTCCACAACCACCAGCGTCACCACCGCCTCGCTAGGCCGGAGCCAACATCGCACCACTCCCTCACGCCAGATGGCAATGAGTCGAGCTTGAGAATGTACTGCCCAAAAAAGACTTCCGTAGGCTAAGAAAATATAGTGACCACCCTGGAATGGGTGGCCTGGTTCAACCACCACCGACTGCTGGAATCCATCGGCTATATCCCTCCGGCCGAGGCTGAGGCAAACTATTACCGTCGGCTGACCGACAACACCTTGGATACAATTTAACTTAAACCAACTAGCCTCCTCAAAACCCGGGGCGGTTCAAACTGACAAGTCACCCAATTTTGGTCGCATGGATGGGGTAACCTGTTCGTGCGACACGGCGGTGTAGCAGCCACCAGTTCCTTCACGCCCCACCATCAGCGACTCCTTGCCATCGGATGCTTCCTCAGCCGATCTCGATCCCTACATCTGTGATTACACGCTGTTGTTGCGGCGCGCTGGCCAAATCCGTACTATTTCCGTACTCACCGGCGGCCAGCTCACTTTTTGCCTTGTGCTGCACGACAGAAACCAAACCCCATGCGCGGTCAAACGATCAAAACTCCCACGCGATCGGGTGGTTACCTTCTGTGACTGGGTGCGTGGCTCCGCGATCGAGGAGCGTGATCTTTATCACCTCACAACCGGTTGTGGGTTAGAGGTATTACCTACTCGGCCTGGATAGGGAATGTTCGCCGCTGCTGGGTAGCACTTCTGTGGTAACCCCACTAGGCTATCTTCAGTTTTTATGTAGAATTGCGTCTGTCACTCTTTATCAGCGCAAGCGGAACTCGCATGTCGGCACGCATCGCAACGGTCCAGCGCGATACCCTGGAAACCCAGATCCAGATACGAGTCAATTTGGATGGCGCCGGAAGCGCCAAGCTCGCTAGCGGTCTACCCTTCCTTGATCACATGCTCGACCAGATCGCGCGTCACGGATTGATCGATCTGGATATCGAAGCGCAGGGCGATCTCCACATCGACGCTCATCATACCGTCGAGGACATCGGCATTACCCTGGGCCAAGCGGTCGGGCGGGCCTTGGGCGACAAGCGCGGTATCCGCCGTTACGGCCATGCCTACGTGCCGCTGGACGAGGCGTTGTCGCGGGTGGTGCTCGATTGTTCTGGGCGGCCCGGCTTGGAATATTTCGTCGAATTTCCCCGCGCTCGGATCGGCGAGTTTGACGTGGATTTGTTCCGCGAGTTTTTCCAAGGTTTCGTCAACCATGCGCTGGTCACCCTGCATGTGGACGCTTTGCGCGGCCGTAATGCCCATCACATCGCCGAGACTGTGTTCAAGGCGTTCGGACGCGCGCTGCGCATGGCGGTCGAACCCGATCCCCGCGCTGTCGGTGTGCCGTCCACCAAGGGCATCCTGTAACGCACCACCCCTTCTCTTCCGCTTTCGCGAGTCTCCCGAATGACCAGCATCGCGATCATCGACTACGGCATGGGCAATTTGCGCTCCGTCGCCAAGGCGCTCGAACACGTCGCTCCCCATGCACGGGTGGCCGTCACCCAAAATCGCCAAGATATCCTGCAAGCTGACCGGGTGGTGTTTCCCGGTCAGGGATCGATCCGCGATTGCATGAGAGAACTTGCCCACTGGGATTTGATGGATGTGGTGCGCGAGGCGGCACTCGGCAAGCCGTTTCTCGGCCTGTGCCTGGGGCCGCAGGCGTTGCTGGAGTTCAGCGAGGAAAACGGCGGGGTCGAGTGCCTGAATGTACTGCCCGGCCGGGTGGTCTGGTTCGGCGATCTGCATGACCCTGCCACCGGCGAGCGGCTCAAGGTACCGCACATGGGCTGGAACCAAGTCCACCAGCAAGGCGATCACCCGCTTTGGCGCGACATTCCCCAAGATAGCCGCTTCTATTTCGTCCACAGTTATTATCTGCGACCCGCCGATGCCACCTTGGTAGCGGGCCAGACCGATTACGGTTTCGGCTTCGCCTCGGCGATCGCGCGAGACAATATTTTTGCCGTGCAATTCCACCCGGAAAAGAGCGCTCAGGCCGGACTGCGGCTGCTCGCCAATTTCGTGGATTGGAACCCCTGAGAACCCGAACCCGATCGATGTGTTGTTGCTGGAAGATCCCTTGCCATGTTGCTGATACCCGCGATTGATTTGAAGGACGGTAAATGCGTGCGCTTGCGCCAGGGACGGATGGAAGACTCGACGGTCTTTTCGGACGATCCGCTGGCGATGGCCGCGCGCTGGGTGGAGGCTGGCGCCCGCCGGCTGCATCTGGTGGACTTGAACGGGGCCTTTGCCGGCCAACCGGTCAACGCCCAGGTCATCCGCCGCATTGCCGAAGCGTTTCCCGACCTGCCGATCCAGGTCGGCGGCGGCATCCGTGACGAGCAAACCGTGGAGACTTATCTGGACGCTGGCGTCCGATTCGTCATTATCGGCACCAAGGCCGTACAGGATCCGCATTTCGTCAGCAACCTATGCTTGGAATTTCCCAGCCATGTCATCGTGGGACTGGACGCCAAAGACGGGCGGGTCGCGGTCAACGGCTGGTCCAAGCTATCCAAGCACGACGTGATCGATCTGGCACAGATTTTTGAGCGCTACGGGGTGGAGGCCATCGTCTACACCGACATCAGCCGCGATGGCATGATGCAGGGCGTGAATGTCGAGGCCACGGTTCGCTTGGCGCAGGCTATCACCATTCCGGTCATCGCCTCCGGTGGGGTCAGCACCCTGGACGATGTGCGGGCACTGCGCGCGGTGGAACGGGAAGGCATCATGGGCGCGATCATTGGGCGAGCGCTGTACGATGGCGCCATCGACCTCACCGCCGCCCAAGTAATCGCCGACGCTGCTGAGGAGAATGGCTGATGGGACTGGCGAAACGCATTATTCCCTGCCTGGACGTGGATCGGGGCCGGGTGGTCAAAGGCGTCAAATTCGTCGAAATCCGCGATGCCGGCGACCCGGTGGAGATCGCCCGCCGCTACGACGAGCAGGGCGCCGACGAAATTACCTTTCTCGACATCACCGCCAGTTCCGACGACCGCGAGACCATGGTCCATGTCGTCGAGCAGGTGGCCAGCCAGGTTTTCATTCCCCTGACCGTGGGTGGTGGGATTCGGACTTTGGCCGATGTACGGCGGATGTTGAACGCCGGAGCCGACAAAGTGTCCATCAATACTGCCGCCATCGCCAATCCCGATTTCGTGCGGGAAGCCGCCGAGCGGTTCGGCAACCAGTGTATCGTGGTGGCCATCGACGCCAAGGCGGTGCATCGAGCGGACGAGCCGCCGCGCTGGGAAATCTTCACCCACGGCGGGCGCCGACCGACCGGCATCGACGCCATTAGCTGGGCACAACGGATGACCGCCTATGGTGCCGGGGAAATTTTGTTGACCAGCATGGATCGCGACGGCACTAAACGCGGTTTCGACTTGGAATTGACTCGCGCCATTAGCGAGGCGATCAGCATCCCCGTGATCGCATCCGGCGGGGTCGGCACGCTCGATCATCTCGCGGATGGCGTTTTGCTGGGCAAGGCGGACGCCGTGCTGGCGGCCAGCATTTTTCACTTCGCCGAATACACCATCGAGCAGGCCAAGCGCCACATGCAGGCGCGCGGCATCGAGGTAAGGCTTTAGATACTCGCCCTCCCTCTCGAGAAAGGGCTGAGCTGAGGATATTCATGACTGACACTTGGCTGGATCGTATCAAATGGACGGCGGACGGTTTGGTTCCCGCCATCGCGCAGGATGCCGGCAGCGGCCGGATATTGATGATGGCCTGGATGAACCGGGAGTCCTTACGGCGCACCGTGGAATGTGGCGAGGCGGTCTATTGGTCGCGCTCTCGCAAGCAGCTCTGGCACAAGGGCGAAACGTCCGGTCATACCCAAAAAGTGAAAACCATCCGGTTGGATTGTGACCACGATGTGCTGTTGCTGGAGATCGAACAGATCGGCGGCATCGCCTGCCACACTGGCCGGCAAAGCTGCTTTTTCGAGGAGTTGCGCGATGGCGAATGGACCGTCACCGACCCTGTCCTAAAGGATCCACGCGAGATGTACGGTTCATGAGCGACGAGGTTCTGCGTGAGCTGGCCGCGACCCTGGAAGCGCGCAAGCAAGCCGATCCCGACAGTTCCTACGTCGCGCGCCTGTACGCCAAGGGCCTGGACGCCATCCTCAAGAAAGTCGGCGAGGAAGCGGCCGAAACCCTTTTGGCCGCCAAGAACGGCGACCCTGAACATCTGGTGCGCGAAACCGCCGATTTATGGTTTCATACCCTGGTCATGCTGGCCCATCTGGAGCTAGGTCCCGACGCGGTACTGGACGAATTACGCCGCCGCTTCGGTATCTCCGGCCTAGTCGAAAAGGCCACCCGCACCGCCGGCTGAATCGCTTCCGCCGGTTCCCCGTCACGCGAGGCTCATCGTCATGCATTTCAATATTTGGGAATTACTCCTTATTTTGGTCATCGTCCTGGTACTGTTCGGTGGCAGCCGGCTGCGCAATCTAGGGTCCGATCTGGGCTCGGCGATTCGTGGTTTCCGCGATGCCATGAAAGAAGGCGCCAAGCCGGACGCGGTGTTCGAGGAAGACCCCAAGAAGCTTGAACAACCGACCGTTCGGGAACAGGGCGCTGGGGTCACGGCGGGCGATCCGCTGACCAAGGATCGGGAAAAGGTCTGAGGCTCCACAAGGTCGCGCCGATATGTTTGAAATTGGTTTCGGAGAATTGATCGTGGTCGGCGTTGTCGCGCTGATCGTGGTCGGTCCCGAGAAATTGCCCGGCTTGGCGCGCACTGCCGGTTTGTGGGTGGGCAAGGCACGACGAATGATCGCTGATGTCAAGGCGGAGGTCGATCGGGAACTGCATCTGGAGGAGCTCAAGCGGTCGTTCCACCAGCAAGCGAATTTGGGCGATTTGAATGGCTTGCCCGAGCAGATGAAGTCACTGCAAGAAGATATTCAAGCCGAATTCGACGATCCAGGGCCACCGCCGGGCTGGCGACCGGGAATGCCAACGGGAACGCCGCCGCCCTACGCCGATCCCGATTCTCCGCCCGCCGCGCCGGCCGTTGCGGCGGCCGCACCGGTTCGATTGGCCAAGACCGAGAATGGCTTGTCCGAGCAGATGAAGTCACTGCAAGAAGATATTCAAGCCGAATTCGACGATCCAGGGCCACCACCGGGCTGGCGACCGGGAATGCCAACGGGAACGCCGCCGCCCTACGCCGATCCCGATTCTCCGCCCGCCGCGCCGGCCGTTGCAGCGGCCGCACCGGTCCGATTGGCCAAGACCGAGACAGAACCAACCAATGCGGCTACCGAACTGGTTCCGCCGCCGGTTCCGCCACTCCCACCGTCAGACCGAGCCCCGTGACCGACCTCGACCGCGAGCAACCGCTCGTCAGCCACTTGATCGAGTTACGCACTCGCCTGTTGCGTATCGTGATGGGAATATTGGTGGTGTTTATCGGCTTATCGCCGTTTTCCAATCCGATCTATACGGCACTGGCTGGCCCTCTGACCCGACACATGCCGGCCCAGAGCAGCATGATTGCCATCGACGTGCTGTCGCCGTTTCTGACCCCACTCAAGTTCACGCTAGTACTGGCGCTTTTTATCACCGTGCCGTGGACGCTCTATCAAGTCTGGGCCTTTGTCGCGCCAGGGCTATACCAGCGCGAGAAGCGGCTGGTGTTGCCGATCCTGTTTTCCAGTACGACGCTGTTCTATTGCGGCATGATTTTCGCGTACTTTGTGATCATGCCCATCTTTTTCGCGTTCATTACCAGCACCGCCCCCGAGGGGGTGGCGGTGATGACCGATATTAACCGCTATCTCGATTTTGTGATGATGATGTTCTTCGCGTTCGGGGTGGCGTTCGAGGTACCCGTTGCCACCGTGATTTTGGTCTTGGCCGGTATCCTCACGCCCGATGCGCTGGCATCGAAACGATCCTACGTCATCGTTGGTGCGTTCATCATCGGCATGTTTTTGATGCCGGACGTCATTTCGCAAACCCTGCTGGCGCTGCCGATGTGGTTTTTGTTCGAGGTCGGCATCTTCATTTCACGCTTGCTGCTTCGGAGACGTCAAGAAGCGCGAACGGAAGCCCGAACGTAGATTCACGCTGACCCGAACGTAGAGTGGCGCCGGGTCAGTGGTGGGGTCTACACGCTGCATCGGGATCTCCGCGTCACACGAGGATTCCGCGCCTCCTGACTGTAGGAAGAAACCACCCCGTCAACTCCCCCTCAGGGATTCTATCTGCAACAAATTCTTGATCATCGTCCGTGAAAGCGTTACGGTGGTATAACAATGTTGTTGTTAGATCGCCATGGCCATGCGGATCTTCAAAAATATTCCAAAAAAATTTAGATCATCACTACAGATCGACGTAAATTGGATCGACCATTGGAAATATCGGGGTCAGGTATGACCCACCGCACCAAGGATACTGCTGGCCTCTACCGTACCAGCCGCGACGACGCGGAACGCCAGCTACGTTTCGACCAAGGAACACTGCTACTAGAAGGCGTCACCGAGCTGCCGACCGGGCTAGACGCTTGGTTTTGCTACGACCCCCGCGTGGATGCCTACCGTGCTCCCGCCAATTGCTACAGTGATATCATCGGCCCCCTGAAAAGCGAGCTAGCCCGCAATAAAGCCCCACGCTATCAGCGTCGCGAGCTGATTTGCGCGTTAGAGATGACGCCCTACCCCCACCAGCGGGAAGCCCTTGCGGCTTGGCAGGCCGCAAAGGGGCGCGGCGTGGTGGTGTTGCCGACCGGAGCCGGCAAAACCCTGGTTGGGCTATTAGCGTTGTGCTGGGCGCGGCGGGATGGTCTGATCATGGTCCCGACGCTGGATCTGATGCAGCAATGGTATGCGCTGCTGCGAGCAGCGTTCCCCGATCATGAAATCGGTCTGATCGGCGGTGGTTATCACGAACCGCAACCGCTGACCATCGCTACTTATGATTCCGCCGCACGCCACGTCGAACGGCTGGGCGACCGCTTCGGCTTGCTGATCTTTGACGAAGTGCATCACTTACCATCGGAATTTTATCGGGTCATTGCCGAATTTTCATTGGCCCCCTATCGATTGGGTTTGACTGCTACCCCCGAGCGCGGCGATGGCCGCGATGCCGATCTGCCGGCCCTAGTCGGCCCGATTGTCTACCGCAAGCGTCCGGAACAACTGGCCGGTGAGGTGCTGGCGGATTTCCAGGTGCGACCAGTATATGTCGATCTTTCCCCAGCCGAGCGCAACGCTTATCAGCAGGCGTTGGACGAGCGCAACGCCTTTTTGCAGGCGAACCGGCTATCCTTAAGCAGCTTGGAGGGCTGGAACCGTTTTGTCATGCTGTCAGCCCGTAGCGTCGAGGGTCGCCGGGCCATGCGCGCCCATCGCGACGCCCGCCGCATCGCCCACGCCACTCCAGGAAAATTGCGGGCTCTAGGAATGATTTTCGCCAATCATCCCGGCGCCAAAGCGGTGGTCTTCACCGAAGACAACGCTACCGCTTATGAAGTCTCGCAGCGATTTCTGATCCCCTGTTTGACCCATCAGACCGCTATTAAGGAACGGCAAACGTTTTTGGACGGCTTCAAGGCCGGCACCTACGCCGCCATCGTGACCAGTAACGTGCTCAATGAGGGCGTGGACGTGCCGGATGCCTCGATCGGCGTCATCTTGTCCGGCAGCGCCTCGGCGCGGGAGTTCGTACAGCGCTTGGGTCGCATCCTCCGCCGCGGTGACGGCAAACAAGCGGTGCTGTACGAGGTCGTCGCTCGCGAAACCCGTGAGGAACGGGTCGCTGATCGCCGCCGTGCCCTGCCTGATGCGGGCCGGAAAGCGGAACGGATCGAGGCCACGCTGGCGCTATTCGATCCGGCGGCCCTCTCGTCCACCGAGAACCCAACGGAGAGTGAGGGCCGCAACGGCCCGGCGCGCTAGCCCGACCCCATGCTTCCCTCCGAACTGCTGTTTTCCTTCAAGCGCGGCGCCCAGATCTGTCCTCGGTTTCTGCGACGGGAGCAACACGTTTGGGCCGAACGGGTTCTAAATCTTATCCACGAGCACCAGCATCGCCCACGCGGCGAGTTGCAGGCAGCCTTGCGGGCGCTGGAGGGTGATTCGCCGGATTACCGGATCGTGCGCGGCTTCGCCCATCTGGCCCTAAACGCTGCCGAATTTACCCTGGCGACCGGAGACTTGGAACCGGAAGCGTTGCGGCATGAAGTGTTCGCGCTGGCGGCGGCGCGCGGCGGTTACGGTGAAAGCCAAGCGCGGGCGGTATTGGAAGCCGTCGCGCCGCGCTACCGGCTGGAGGCGGAAACACTGCGGGAATCGCTCTACGCCGACTTACCAGAAAACCATCTGCTGACCGCGCTGCCCGATTTCACGCCTGACCGGCTAGTGGACCGCTACAATCTCGCCCAGGCCCAGGGATTGCTGTATTCGGCGCTCTATCTGCGCCTCACCGCCCACCGCAACGTGCCGGGCGAATATCGGCGGCTGTTTCAGCATCTCAAGTTCCATGGCCTGATGTACGCCGTCGAGGGCAATCTCGATGACGGCTATCAGATTTACGTGGACGGTCCCGCCAGCCTGTTCAAGCAGACCCGCAAGTATGGCTTGCAAATGGCAATGTTCCTACCGGCGCTGCTGCGGGTCAGTCGCTGGGAAATGGAAGCGGTGTTACAACGGGATGGAGCTGAGCTGAGTTACCAGCTCGACTCACAATCGCCACTCAAACCGCTAGGCGCTACGCCACCGGCTTACGACAGCTTATTGGAGGAAACCTTCGCGCGTCGCTGGGACAAGCTGGGTACGCCGTGGACATTGGAGCGGGAGGTCGAAATCGTCGATTTGAAAGGTACGGTATTCGTCCCGGATTTCGCCCTGCGCCATCCTGATGGCCGATTGGCGCACATCGAGATCATGGGTTTCTGGCATCCTGACTATTTACGTCGTAAGCTGGAAAAGCTCCGTCGTGCTGCGATGCCAGATCTGATCGTCGCGGTCTCGGAGCGGTTGAACGCGGGCACGGATGATTTTCGCGATATTCCCGGCCCAGTCATCTTCTTCAAGGGTAAACTAGAACCCCGGCAGGTGCTAGCCGTATTGACAACGGGGTGACCGTCCGCTCCGTCATTTGCCGGCTTGTTGCCCAACAAAACTTTCGTCATGAGCAATTTTTCGTCATGAGCAATTTTTTCGCGACCGCCGCCACGACATTAGGGGTGGTGGCGTTAGCCGAACTCGGCGATAAGACCCAGCTTGTCTGCATGACACTCGCCGCCCGCCACCCGCCCCTGCCAGTTTTACTTGGTGCGATTGTCGCCTTTATCGGGTTGAATCTACTGGCAGTATTGTTTGGTGCCGCCACCGCCGCTTGGCTCCCAGAATGGCTGGTGGCCGCTGTCGTGGCGATATTATTCGCGGTTTTCGGCCTGCGCGCACTGCGGGAAGCCGGCGAGGAAACGGTCGATGTCCGCGAGCGCAGTGGCCGGAGCGTATTTCTATCGACCTTCGTGCTGATTTTTATGGCGGAATTGGGAGATAAAACTCAGTTGGCAGTGGCCGGATTAGCCGGCACACATGCTGCCCTACCAGTGTGGATAGGCGGAACGCTGGCTCTGTCGTTAACCTCAGCGTTGGGAGTATGGGCTGGACAAACCGTGCTGCGCCGCCTGCCGCTCCGCATTTTGCATCGAATCAGCGGTGGGTTGTTTTTGACGCTGGCGGCCGTTGCCGGCTGGCGGACCTTCGCAATGCTGTCCGCCTGAACGGCGGCCGTTGCCCCGTCGGCCCATGCCGCTTTCGTCAAGATCGGCTTTCGACCGAACGGCGTTCGTAGGCGTCCTGAACGCGCTGGGCTGTTTCAGCATTTGGGGATTGTTCCCGATCTACTTCAAGATCCTGCATCAAGTCTCCGCCCTCGAAGTCTTGGCGCATCGCATTGTCTGGTCCGTGGCGGTGTTGCTGGCGCTGATCCTGTGGCAAGGCCAGGGGCAAGCACTTCTGACCGCGATCCGTGACCCGCGCCGTCTTCGGTTTTACCTGGGTACTACCCTGCTGATTTCGGTCAATTGGCTGCTTTACATCTGGGCGGTGCAAAACAACCGAATTCTAGAGGCTAGCCTCGGTTATTACATTAACCCACTGGTGAACGTGGTTCTAGGCGTGCTGTTTCTGCGTGAGCGATTGAATCCATATCGGTGGAGCGCGGTCGCCATCGCAGCGGTCGGTGTGCTGATTCTCCTCATGGGCCATGGTGTTTTTCCCTGGATTTCCTTGGCTTTGGCATTAAGCTTTGGTAGTTATGGGTTGTTGCGCAAAAAGGATGGACATGCCGCCATGTTAGGCTTGTGCGTGGAGACCGGGTTGATGGCCCCCGTCGCCTTGTTATTCCTGCTCGCGCTCGCGGCACAGGGCAGCGGTGCGTTCGGTACGCGAGATGAAACAACCGATCTGCTGCTGGTGGCGGCTGGCCTGATCACCGTCATCCCGCTGCTGATGTTTCTGGAAGCTAGCCGCAGGCTGCCCCTGTCCACGGTCGGCTTGATCCAGTATCTCACTCCGACCTTACAATTCCTGTTGGCTGTGGTCGTTTACCGTGAGGACTTTACAGCCATTCATCTGGCAGCCTTCGGCTGCATCTGGCTGGCCTTGGCACTTTACACCGCTGATGTCTGGCTTCACCAACGCCGGCGCGGGGTTTGGGTCGGTACGGCTTTTCCGGTGCGGAGCCAACGGACACCGCCATGAAGCAACCCATCAGGAGAATCCAGTTCGGCATTCTCGGATTGCCGATTCTGACCGCCATCCTCTTCGCTGCGGGAATCGCCAGCTCGGAAGATGTTGGACTCCAAAGGCTTTTGGCCATCGGCCTGCTGATCGCGATCATATTGTTCGCTGGTCTGTTCCATTCAGTGAGCAGACCGCTGCACCTGATTTCGCGGGGATTGCACGAACAGGATCCACGCATCCTCGACTCACTAGCCAGCGAACCAACCGAGTTCGGCGAGCTAGCCCGGTTGATTGATGATTTTTACCAGCAACGGCAATATCTGAACGTCGAGATCCGGGAACGGCGACAAACCGAACGGCAGTTGCGGCTTTTTTCGAGCGCCATCGAACAAAGCGCCAACCTGGTAATGATCACCGATCAAAAAGGCACCATTGAGTACGTCAATCCCAAATTTGTCCAAGTCACCGGTTATACCGAAGCCGAGGTGATCGGTGCCAATCCCCGCATTCTCAGGTCCGGCCGAACACCACGGGAACACTACGAACATCTGTGGCGAACCATCACCGCCGGCGGCGAATGGCGCGGCGAACTTCACAACCGCCGCAAGGATGGCACACTGTTTTGGGAATCGACCTCCATCGCGCCTCTTCGCGACGAAGCAGGCACCATTACTCACTTTGTCGCTATCAAGGAAGATATCACGCATCGCAAAAGGATCGAAGCCGCGCTGCATGCTAGCGAATTGAAATACCGCAATGTGTTCGCGACCATCGGCGATGCCTTATTTCTGATCGACAATCGTGATGGGCGGATTCTGACCGTCAATCCAGCCGCCTGTAAGCTCTATGGCTATTCTCGGAAAGAATTACTGGCATTGAAGGATATCGATTTGGCCGCTTCACCCACAATTGACGCCGAATTGCCGCGTACCGAGTCACGGCGACTGACCGATCGATCGCACCGCCGCAAGAATGGGACGGTTTTCCCGGTGGACATCTGGGTCCGGCATTTTAGCTACAAGGGCCACACCATCACGGTCGCCGCCATCCGCGACATGACGCCACAAAAGATCGTGGAGCGAAAAGTCGTCCGTCTGAGCGATCTATACGCCGCGTTGAGCCGAACCAGCGCCGCGATCATACGCCATACCAAACCCCAGGACTTGTTCCAGCAAATTTGCCAGATCGTGGCCGAACTCGAACAGGTCGTACTGGTTTCCATCAATTTCGTCGATCCTGCGAGCGGCTGGTTAGAATCCGCCGCGCACGCCAGCGCGACGCTCGATCATCCGAGCCCGCCGACCCTGCCGCTTCTTTCCATCGACCTTAGCCTGCCGGAAGGTTGGGGGCCCTGCGGCATAGGATTTCGCATGGGGCATCCGGTCGTCAGCAACGACTTCCTTGGCGACATCAACAACCAGCCATGGTACGAATGGGCTCAGGAATCGGGCATCGGCGCGGCAGCCGCTTTTCCGCTGCGTCGAAACAACACGGTGGTCGGTTGCCTAAGCACCTACGCGGCGGAACGGGATTTTTTCGAGGAAGACATCACCAATTTGCTCACCAGCTTAGCTGGTGAAATCTCTTTCGCGCTGGATTTGTTCGAGCGCGAAGCCCAGCGCCAAGTCGCTGCCCAACACATTCGCCATCTTGCCACGCACGATCCGCTCACCGGATTGCCCAACCGCACTTTGCTACTGGACCGCCTCACTCAGGCCATTCACAGCGCTCGGCGTAAACAGCGTTGCGTCGGTATCTTGTTCCTGGATCTCGACCACTTCAAGACCGTCAACGATTCGCTCGGCCACGACGTCGGCGATCGGCTACTGCGCGCGGTCACCGATCGACTGCGACAGTCCATTCGGCAAGAAGATACCCTGGCCCGCCAAGGGGGTGACGAATTCATTCTGGTATTGCCGGATATCGCCGAGCCTGCCGCCGCCGGCCGAGTGGCGGAACATCTGCTAAAAACGCTGCGCGCGCCGATTCACCTGGATGATCACGTCATTCACGTCAATGCCAGCATCGGCATCAGCGTCTATCCGATGGATAGCCAGGATCCGATGACGCTGGTCCGTTTCGCCGACAGCGCCATGTATCATGCCAAGGTAGCTGGCCGTGCCGATTACGTTTTTTTTACCTCCGAACTCAACGTTCGGGTGTCGGAACTTTTCGTACTGAGCAACGAGTTGCGGCAAGCGCTGGAACGGGAGGAATTCGTGCTCCATTACCAGCCGCAAATCGAGATCGCCACCGGCCAGATCATGGGCCTCGAAGCCCTGATTCGCTGGCAACATCCTTTGAGAGGACTGGTTTCACCGATCAAGTTCATTCCGGTCGCCGAGGAAACCGGTCTGATCGGCGCCATCGGCGAGTGGACGTTGCAGACTGCCTGCGCACAAAGCCGCCGCTGGCAGGACGCCGGTCTGCCGCCGGTGCCGATCGCTGTCAATTTATCCGCTCAGCAATGGCTGCAACCGCACATTGAGCAACAGGTCATCACTACCCTGGAAAACAGCCGATTAGCGCCGCACCTGCTGGAACTGGAAATCACCGAGAGCCTGCTGATGCGCGATACCGACAAGATGGTCCCCATTATGCGCCGGCTACGAGAGCGCGGCGTGCAGTTCGCCGTGGATGATTTCGGAATCGGCTATTCTAGCCTGAGCTATCTCAAACGATTTCCTGTCAACCGGCTCAAGATCGACCAGTCCTTCGTGCGGGATATCCCGGCCGATCCCGACGACGCGGCTATCGCCACCGCGATCATCCAAATGGGCAAGAGCCTACGCCTGACCGTGATCGCCGAGGGAGTCGAAACGATCGACCAATTCGGTTTTCTCCGCGAGCAAGGCTGCGACGCAGCCCAAGGCTATTACTTTAGCCGTCCGCTACCGGCTGATCGCTGCGCCGAATTTCTAGCCCAACAGCCACGACCATTCTGAGAGCGCTTGCCCTATTCGTTACAGACGGCCAATCGATCCCCGCCAGCCTGTTGGGCGGCGCGAAGCGCGCCCTCGGCGGCCTGCAGCAGCTCCTCGACAGATGTATCGCTCGTCAAACCGGCATCAGGATAAGTGGCCAACCCAACCGAAACGCTTACCTGGAAACTTCTTTCTCCTTCCAGTATGGGTTTCCATTGGCGGATCAGTTTTTGCAGCCGCTCCAACAGGCGGCGGGTTGATTCGATTCCGCTGGCCGGTAGCAAAAGTGCGAACGTCTCGTTACTGTAGCGTGCAACCACATCATCACGCCGGATGTTATTTCCGAACAACTGCCCCAGCGCAATCAGCACTTGGTCACCAACAGTTCGCTTATACGTTTCGCTGATCCGGCTCCAGTCATCGCAAGCCAGCAACGCCACACTTAAAGGCCAATGCTGGCTTTTGGCGCTTGCCAGTTTCCGGCATAGGATTTCTTCCATTTGTTGGCGGTTGAACAGCCCGGTCAGCGCGTCGAACGCATACTTGTCCTGCCGTCGGAGTGCAGGCGTTGCATGCGGAGTGGCACTCTTGGCGGGGCCGGTCGCGGTGACCGGCAGCGAACTTGGCGGCGCGTCGAGGGCGAATCGCGCTGCGGCATCCTTGCTCGGGCGCCTGCCTAGCGTGAGAGGAATGTTGCGCACGTTGTGGATCGTCAGGATCTCCCGAGCCTGATCGAGGATGCCCGTGACCTCGGCGGGATCAAGCATCTTGATGTGAAATAAATCGGCGATTTCGGGAAATTTCTCGCCCACGGCTTTCATGATCTCGACATAATCGTCCGCCGTAAGATTAAACCAGTGTTGGGCCAGTTCCCCTATTTGCGGTGAGTGTTGCCAATAGCCAGGACGAACCCAGATGTCGGCGAGGTGGA
Source organism: Candidatus Competibacter sp. (assembly GCA_037045535.1). GTDB lineage: Bacteria > Pseudomonadota > Gammaproteobacteria > Competibacterales > Competibacteraceae > Competibacter_A. The sequence continues at coordinate 126,065 of JBAOHI010000071.1, read as the reverse complement.
TCGATAGCGCCACGCACTCGACCAGCTTACGATAAGGTTCCGCAACCGCCGAGTTATCCGGGTCGAGACTGCCCGATACCGCTTGACACAGATAGTCTGGCAACCCCCAACGGTGGAGTAACCAAGCGCCGACTTCGGCATGGTCCACTTCCAGCCGATCTCGCTCCAGTGTAGCCAGCCGCTCGCAATCCAGTGCGGTCGTTCCATCTGGCTGATGATCGCCGGCCTCATCCAGCAAAACGGCGTACTGGTCAGGCATCATGATCGCGAGTGCCAGGATGCCGATTCCGTGCAGTAGTCCCGCCAGGAACAGTTCTTCCAGATTTTTCAGCGCCAGCCGCTGGCCCAAAACCCGGCAGGCGGTCGCCGCCAACAGCGAGCGCCGCCAGAATTGTTCCGTGTTCAGCGGAGCGCCGCTTGTGCTGTCCGAGCTGGCGATAAGAGAAAAGCCGAGCGCCAGAGTTAAAGTGCCCTGCAACCCCAGCAGATTCAAGGCCTGCCGCAGGTTGGTCGCCTTGCGGCGCAAACCGTACAGCGGTGAATTCGCGGCCCGAAACAGCTTGGTTACCAAGGCCGGATCCATCGCGATCACCTGTGCCAGATCGTCTAGGTCAACGTCCGGGTTGTTGGCGAGTTCGATGATCCTCAGGGCCACAGCTGGCAAACTCGGCAGGTTGCCGCAAAAACCCAATCGTCGTTCCAGTTCAGCATGCATAATGCGTGAGCACCTGAAAGCCAATACTATGAGAAACCGCCGGTGTGACCGTTCTTTTCTTGACTCGCTTGGGAGCCCGGTTGGAAGGTGGAAGCCGCAATGCCAAAGGCTCCCCTCCGCCGTAATCCAATCCGCTCGCCGCATTCTCCCGCTGGGCGAGAGGAAAGGGTCAAATGTGCGCGCTGGCTATCCCGTTGAAAACGAACCTGAAACCTCATCTTTCGGATAAAACGGTCACGTTTGAGATGACTCTCGATCTGAATATAATCTCTTACAATTTGTTGATAAAAAAGTAGTTGATTAAAGTATTTGAATCATCTGTCCGCGTGGGGGCGCTCCAACGCCGACGTGCTGGAACGTTCCCACCTCTGAAACCGATACGGCCAGGCATGGTCGGCATCGGCCGAATGCGCTTCCTCCCAGGCCAGTCGCCATTCTTGCGGATCCCAGACTGGAAACCGGGCATCACCAAGCACCTCGGCTTCCACCAATGTCAAATACAGCTGTTCAGCCAGTGGTAGGGTTTGTTGGTACAGGGCTGCGCCACCGATCACCATGATTTCGGAAACCGGTCCTGCAATTGCCAGCGCCTTTTCCAGCGAATGCACCACCGTGCAGCCGCAAGCCCGGTAAGCAGGATCGCGGCTTAAGACGATCATTTGACGACCCGGCAGTGGCCGGCCGATCGATTCCCAGGTGCGCCGCCCCACCAGCAGCGGCTTACCCATCGTCATTTGCTTGAAAAAACGCAAATCGGCCGGCAAATGCCAAGGCAAGTGATTGTCGCGGCCGATGACTCGGTTGCGCGCCAGCGCCGCGATCAGCGCTAGTCGCGGCGTCATGCGGATGCGGACGCCAAGTCGATGGCGGGAACGCTCCAAGCGGGAACGATAGGATCGTCCAACTGGATGGCGGTTAGCCGGTTGCCCCAGACGCAACCGCTGTCGAGCGCGAAAATGCCCGGCCGGCGATAATAGCCGAGTGCCGCCCAATGACCAAACACCACATTGAGATCGGCGCTGCGACGATCGGGCACATCGAACCAGGGTAGCAAACTCGACCCTTGACTACCGGGCGCTTCCTTTTCGGCAAAAGACAAGGCCCCATCCACCGTGCAGAAGCGCATACGGGTCAGCGCATTGGTGATGACGCGTAACCGATCATAGCCGAGTCAAGTCGTCCCGCCAGCGGCGCGGCTTATCGCCGAACATCTGCGCGAGAAACCTCTTGTAGTCGACTCCACGCAGGGCTGCCTCCACTTCAGCAGCATAGCGGAGCGCCTGCCGCAAATCCCATTGAGGCGGCAAACCGGCATGGACCATGGTAAAGCCGAGCGTCGCGTCGTGATGCAACAATGGGCGCTGGCGCAGCCAGCCTAGTAGCTCGTCGCGATCGGATGCTTCAAGAATGGAATGAAAAGTGTCTTTGCGCTTAGGTTTTACCTGACCGGCGGCGACCGCCAGCAGGGTCAGGTCGTGATTACCCAATACCGCCACCACGCATTCGCTCAATCCGTACAGCAACCGCAGGACTTCCGCCGAATGAGGTCCACGATTGATCAGATCACCCACGAGCCACAGCACATCGGTGGCGGGGTCGAATCGCAACAGGTCGAGCAAGCGCCGCAAGGGATCGTAACAACCTTGAACGTCGCCAATGGCGTAGACGGCCATTTTAAGGTACTTTCTGTGACTGAGGGAGGCGAGTCAGTTTCGCCACGGATCGCAATCGTTCGCTCCCTACACCCGCCTGCGAGCAGGGAATGGAGGACAGGATTTTTGATTTCAAGGTGTTAACTCTTCACTGCTTCCCGGTTTTCCGACCGTCGGCTCGATTCCAGCAAACGGGGGTTCTGTTTGTCAATAGGCATAGGGTAAGGGATTGGCACGACCTGTTTTCAGCGAGGCATCCCAGGAAATCTTTTTGAGAGCAGAGCCACGGACGCGATGCAGTCAAGACTTAAGGTTGCGATCTTCATCAACTTGATGGGAAAGCGAGCGATGGGGAAAGTTCAAGGGTAGTTTACGGGTTTTCCGGCTATGCTTAGGAGGGAAACGTCGAGAATTTGTTCCAGTCGCCAGCTCAACAAAAAAAGGTGATTCGGCCCAGATGTTCCATAAATCTCATCGTGAAAGCCGGGTGGTGGCTACTTCCGTCGAGCGCATGTTCGACCTCGTCGCCGATGTCGAGCGTTATCCCGAGTTCCTGCCGTTGATGCGGGGCGCGACCGTCGTTCGCCGTCACGCTAACGTTTATGAGACTGAGCAGATCTTGGCGCTAGGGTTGCTGTCGTACCGGCTTTTTACCCGCACCGAACTCGATCGACCGCACACTATCGTCGTGACATCGGCCGATCCGAATTTTCGCCGCTTCGATATCCGTTGGGCATTTGCACCAACCCCAGAAGGGTTCTGCCACACCGAGTTTGCCCTCGACTGTGAGGTCCGCTCGCTTTGGCTCAAACCGATTGGTGACGCTTTAGTGTTGCAAATGGCGGCTATGATGGTCAATGCTTTCGCAACCCGGGCACGAAGACTGGAATCCGCCGCCAAATCCCTTCCGCTCCGCTGACGTCAAGGGTCGTCCGCCCAAGCTGTTGAATCACTCCGCTGGGCGGGAGGGCCTCAAACCGAGATCACGACCTTTTGATAGAGTCCCCCAAAGAACGTTTGTTTGTCGATTTTCGCAACACCGCGCATCGGCTCGGGCAACCAGTCCGTGATTTCCCGGCGCCACAGGTCAAGAGCGAAGGGTTCCAGGGTAGTGAGGATAGGTAGCATGACATATCGGAAAGGATTGAATGCGCTCGGTCGGTGATAATCGACGAAAATCACCTTGCCGCCCGGTTTGACCACCCGGAGCGCCTGGGCGATGGTTTTGACGCGGACACTTTCCGGTTGTTCATGCAGCAGAAAAAATAGCACGACGCAATCGTAGCTGGCATCGGGAAAACTCAAGTTGGTTGAGTCCTGGTGATGCAACGCGATGCGCGGAGCCGCATTGATCTTGGCCTTCAGGTTTTCCAGTTGGACCTGCGCCACGTCCACTACATCCAATTTTGCCGTCTGGGCCAACCGCTCGGTGAGTCGCTCGGTAAAATTTCCGTACACGCAAGCGACTTGAAGAATATTACCCTGAATGGACGAACCCAACTCGTCCAAAGCGAGATCGCGCAACCGGGCGAAGTTGCCCCACAAGATCAGGTTGACCAACCACTGCCGCTCGAATATGCGAACCGCCATGGGGTGGAGATAAGCCCACCAGTAGGTTTGCTGCAAATAGGCCGGAAGCGGTACGTGAGTCGGGAACTCTGGCTGTTGGCCGGATTCGTCGAGATTAACCTCTTGCTCCTGACCGCCGATCATCGATTGGGAATCGGGGCTATCTGCTAGCGAGCGCGGTTGAGGCAATGTGGCCGTACATTGAACGGATTGAGAACTCATTATCAATGGCTTCCTTAATTGACGAGGCGTTTTGCCTATGATCAGCGTTTGTCAGGGCCAAGGTTCCACTTGGTCCTGGTGGGGTGCTGGCGGTTGGCCTCGATTGAAGCAAAGCCTCATCGGAGGACGACCGTCCAGGCCTTCGGCGAAGATCATTACATCCAACCAAAAAACCCGTTCCCCGCGCGAACGGGGAACGGGGTTGCGATTTATAGTCGAGGACAACGGCGATTTTGGGTGGATCGGATGTCCCGCTGCTGGGTCAATGGATCGACAGCAACGAGAAAATCGTCGAAACAGTGCCGATAGCCGCGATCATGTAGACGATCGTGGCGACCACCAAATCACTGCGAACGCCGAAATCGTGGACGGTGACGCGCAACCGGTGCGCGGCGTGCCACAGCGACAGCGTGACGATGCCGAAGATGATCAATTTGCCGAGCCAGTTGGCGGCGAGAGCGTGCAGGTGTTCGTAGGTGAACATCCCTGGCGAGAACCGCATCGCGGCGAACAGCGTCAGCAATACCAGCACCGGCGTGATGAACGCCGTGACCGTTCCACCGGCGGCGAACAAGCCCCACACGATTGGTTTGTTGGATTTAGCCATGCTCACACTCCCCAGATCAGGACGACCAACGAAACCACCGCCCAAACCGCATAGTGCGCTCCGACGATGATGTGCCCCGGCACAAATTCCTCACCTCGTTGGATCGGCATGGCCTGCGGCGTCACGTTGAACCAGGAGGTACTGTGATACACCGCGGCCACCAGTGCCGCCAAGTTGAACAACACGCCGAGCGGACTGTGCAACGCGTTCAGGAAATCCAGGAAAGCATCCGGCCCTTGCGCCAAGCGCTTGAGCGCCACGACCAGCAGCAGGGTGTAGGCGCCGATGAAAAAGGAGGTCACCTCGCGCGCCATGTAGCGCATGTAGCGCGGCTGGCGAAAAAACCAGCTTGTTTTGGGAACTTCGCGGATATAGGGTTTGCGGCTCATTTCTTCACCCACGGCATCAAGTGTTCCTTATACCAGTCGACGGTGCTGGCGACCTTGACCTGCTGGAGCGCGCCGGCCGGGTCCACATGCTTGGGGCAGACTTCCGAGCAAGCACCGACGAACGAGCACTCCCATACCCCCTCGTGGGACGCGATGACTTCCTGGCGCTGGTCCCGGCCACCGTCCCGCGAATCCTGATTGTAGCGGTGTGCCATGGAGATTGCCGCCGGACCGAGGAACTCGGGAACCAAGCCGTACTGCGGACAGGCCGCGTAACACAACATGCAGTTGATGCACAGGGTGTATTGCTTGAACTTGAGCAGCTCGGCCGGCGATTGCTTGTACTCTCCGGCGCTGACGGGCTTATCTTCCTTGGGGATCAGGTACGGTTTGATGCTGGCGAATTTGGCGATGAAGTCCTCGACCACGGTGACCAAATCGCGCTCGATGGGGAAATGCATCAGGGGCTCGACCCGGATCTTGTCAGGATACTCGTGGATGAACGCCTTGCAGGCCAGCTTCGGCTCGCCGTTGATCATCATCCCGCAACTACCGCAGACCGCCATGTGGCACGACCACCGATAACTCAGAGTGGTGTCCAGATTGTCCTTGACGTAGTTCAAGGCATCCAGCACGACCCATTCGTTCAAGCAGGGCACGGTGTAGGTCTGAAGCCGGGGCTCGGTATCGGTCTCCGGGTTGTAGCGGAGCACTTCCAGTTGGATCTGGCGTTCGCTCATTTCTTGGCTCCTGAGTAATCGCGCACACCGGGCTGGGATTTGGTGATGACCACGTCGAGATACTCGATGCGCGGCGGCTCCTTGGGATGGTAGTAGGTCAACGTGTGCTTGAGGAAGTTAACGTCATCCCGCGCGGTAAAATCAAGCCGCTGATGCGCGCCGCGCGATTCCTTGCGGTCCCGACCACCGACAGCGACCGCCTCGGCACAGTCCAACATCGAGCCCAGTTCCAAGGCTTGCAGGAGATCGGTGTTATAGACGCTGGTCTTGTCGTTCAGCGAGATGTTCGCGTAGCGCTGGCGCAGTTCGGCGATTTTATCGCAAGTCTTGGCCAGGCTATCGCCAGTGCGATAAATCCCCGCGCCTTCCTCCAAGGTGTGCATCATTTCGCCACGGATTCCGGAAATGGTCTCGTCGCCCTTGCTGCGCTCGAACAGGGCGCGAATCCGTGCCTGCGACGCGTCAGCCTTAGCAGTCAACGCGGCGCTGTTGCCCGATTTCGGTACCGACTGGAGATGGGCGATGGCGCTCATGGCCGCCCGTCGCCCGAATACCAGCAACTCAGTCAGTGAGTTGGAGCCGAGCCGATTGGCGCCGTTGATACTGACGCAAGCGCATTCGCCCGCCGCGAACAAGCCGGGTAGCGGGGTAGCAGCCTCGATATTGGTGTGGATACCGCCCATGCAGTAATGAACCACCGGCCGGATCGGGATCGGCTCCTTGACCGGATCCATGCCGAGATAGCTGATGGACAAGTCACGCACAAACGGCAACCGCTCGTTGATCTTCTTCTCGCCTAGATGGCGCATGTCCAACAGTACGCAATCGCCCCACTTGGTGGAGACGGTGTTGCCTTTTTGTTGTTCGTGCCAGAAGGCCTGGCTCAGGCGGTCACGAGGACCGAGTTCCATGGTTTTCAGCACCGGTTGGCCAACCGGGGTTTCGGGGCCCATACCGTAGTCCTGCAAATAGCGGCGACCGTCCTTGTTGACCAAAATGCCACCCTCGCCGCGACAGCCCTCGGTCAACAAAATGCCGGTGTTGGGCAAGCCGGTGGGGTGATACTGGACGAATTCCATGTCTTTGAGCGGCGCGCCGACCCGATAAGCCAAGGCCATGCCATCGCCGGTTTTAATGGCACCGTTGGTGGTGAACGGGAACATGCGCCCTGCCCCACCGGCGGCGATGATCACCGCCCCAGCCTGGAACTGCTTGATTTGTCCGCTGCGCATTTCGAGGGCGGTCAACCCTTGACAGCGGCCGTCGTCCTCCAGCAGATCGAGAGCATAGTACTCGTCGAAGCGCTGGATAGTCGGGTACTTGAGCGAGGTCTGAAACAGGGTATGAAGAATGTGGAAGCCGGATTTGTCGGCGGCGAACCAAGTGCGCTTGATCTTCATGCCGCCGAACGGCCGCACCGCCACCGCGCCGTCCGGCTCGCGACTCCACGGACAGCCCCAGTGCTCTAGTTGGACCAGTTCCTTGGGCGCTTCGTTGATGAAATATTCGACCGCGTCCTGATCGCACAGCCAGTCGCCACCGCCCACGGTGTCGTTGAAATGGTAATCAAGGCTATCATCGGACTTAATGACGCCAGCGGCACCGCCTTCGGCCGCGCAGGTATGGCTGCGCATCGGGTAGACCTTCGAGATCAGGGCGATCCGAAGCTTGGGGTCAGCCTCCGCAAGCGCGATGGCGGCACGTAACCCCGCCCCTCCCGCGCCGATGATTGCAATATCTGTTTGGACTATCTCCATCACTTCAGCTCCTCGGTGTAATGCTTGTTGAAGTTGTTGAAGCCTGTTGGCAAGGGGTTGACGCCGCAAGGCGCCCTTTCAGGCGCCGTTTAGTAGTGCCTAATCGTCGTTGTATTTAGACCTGGCAGTTAGAGTCAAGCGAGTTTGGCCAAAATTTAAGTATAGCCTCTTTAATTTTGCTGCTCGAACGCTTAGCCCACTAAGGATTCACAGCGGAAACGGCCGGGCGGGCCAAGCCCTGGTGTTTGACGAGCTCGCCTTGCAGCAGCCGGTCGGTCTTGGCGCATTGCGTGATGAATTCCATAAAGGCGCGAACGCGCGCTACCCGTCGCAGGTCGGGATGGCTGAGCAACCAGATATCGGTATCGAACAGCGGCTCCGGTTCGGTCAGGCGGATCAAATCCGGCTCACGTTCGGCCAAGAAACACAGCAGCGGCGCAATACCATGGCCGGCTTTGACCACGGCGATTTTGTGTAGCAGGTTATTAAGCCGCAGCACGATCCGTTCGGAAGGGATGCGCCGCTCCAACCAGCGGTATTCGGGCAGATGGGCCAGGGTTTCGTCCAGACCGATCCAGTCATGCCGGTCGGAGGCAAGATCGTGACCTCGCTCGTCCAGATAGCTCAGGGCTCCGTAGATCGCCGAGCGCGCCAAGCCGATCTTGCGACCCAGCATGTTATCCGGTGGCTGATTGGTGGCCCGGATCGCGATGTCGGCCTCGCGCCGGGTCAGGCTGACGATTTGGTTGGAGCCGATGATTTGCAGCTGGATGTGCGGGTGCAGTTGCCGAAAAGCCCGGAGATGCGGTAGCAACAAACCATGGGACAAGGTATCCGTGGTGGCGATCCGGACGACTCCCGACAGTTGCAAATCTTTTCCAGACAAGCGGTGCTCGACGTCAAGCAATACTTGTCGCACGCCCAAGATCACGTTACGCAGTTCCTCGCCGGCAGGCGTGGGGGTGTAGCCGGTACGCAGGCGCTCGAACAGCCGCACGCCCAACCGTCGCTCCAGGCTGGCGATTCGGCGCAGCACAGTGGTGTGGTTCACGCCCAACTGCTTGGCCGCCCCCAAAACCGATCCCGCTTGTTCTATCGCCAGGAAATGGCGGTAATCATCCCATTCCATACTCAATGATGTGCATTTTTGCCAATTGAGAAACGCAAAATATCGGCTTCATGGGTATTGATGCAGAAGCTATCCTAGCGTCCATGCTCACTGGATGCAATCATCCCTGATAAACGGGGTGAGTCCGGATCATCAATCGATTGAATTTACGAGAGGCTTGGACATGACCGAGATCATCATTGTTTACCACAGCGGTTACGGCCATACGAAGAAACAGGCGGAAGCGATCCACGCGGGGATGGCACTGGTCCCGGAGATTCGGGCCGAACTCCTGCCCATCAACGCCGAAGGCGAATTGCCCGCCGAGGGTTGGGATGTCCTGGCAACGGCGGATTGTGTGGTGTTTGGAGCGCCGACCTATATGGGTTCCGTGTCCTGGCAGTTCAAGAAATTCGCCGATGCCTCCAGCAAATCGTGGTTTGGTCAGGTCTGGAAGGACAAGCTGGCAGCGGGCTTTACCAATTCCGCCTCCATGAACGGCGACAAGCTGTCGACTTTGCACTATCTGTTCACCTTGGCCATGCAGCATTCCATGATCTGGGCCGGCACCGGCATGTTGCCTAGCAATAGCAAGGCCGCGCAACGCAACGATCTCAACTATCTGGGGTCATTTGCCGGGCTGATGGCGCAATCCCCCTCGGATTCCTCACCGGAAGAAGGTCCGCCGCCGGGTGATTTGGAGACCGCCAACATATTCGGGCAGCGAATCGCGCAACTTGCCCGGCGCTGGCAGGCGACCGCTGGCTCACAGATAGTCTAATTCATGAATTTTTCGACAGTTTTTTGGTGGCGGTGACAGATTCTCCGCGATGCGCGATGGTCGCGCGAATTATGTGGCGTCGTAACCGCCCCTATCCCGCCACCAGCAAGCGTCCGGCCATGAGCAGCACCACGATGAGGAACACCGGGCGGATGAACGGTGCGCCGTAGCGGATGGCGCTATGTGCCCCGACCAAGGCGCCGGCCATCAGCATCGCGCCCATGATCAGGCCGACGGGGTAATCGATGTTGCCCAAGACCATGAAGGTCAGCAGGGCGGTGACGTTGCTGATGAAATTCATAAACCGCGCCACGCCCGCTGCCGCGACCAGATCCAACCGGAACAGCTTCACGGCCGCCGCCATCCAGAATGCGCCGGTGCCGGGGCCGATGAAGCCGTCGTAAAAGCCGATCACACCGCCGGTCAGCAGCTTGACGCTGGGCTGGATCGAACACGCGTCCACGGGTTCCGAACCCGGCGCGGCCGGTGTGGAACGACGCGGCCACGCCAAATAGGCCGCCGCCACCAAAATCGCGAGCGGCAGCAATTTTTTCAGCGCACCCGCGCTCATCAGATAGACCAACACCGCACCGATCAACGCGCCGACGAAGGTGCCAGCGCTCATCGCCCACCACAACTCGGGCTTGAATAAACCCTTTCGAATAAAGGTCAAGGACGCGCTAAACGTACCGAAGGTGCCAATCAATTTGTTGGTGCCCACCACCAGATGCGGCGGCATCCCGATGCCGAGCAAGGCCGGCATCACCAGCATCCCGCCGCCACCCGCGATGGCGTCGATAAAACCGGCCAGCAGGGCGGCGATGCCCAGCAGCAGAACGGTGAGCGGGTCCACGGTGAATCGTATCGGAGCGGAGAGATCAGACGCCAGCGCGAACGATGACCGCCTGATCGACCCGTTGCGTCCGGCATCCAATCAGGACTCGACGATATCGATAACTTGGCCCCGTCGATAACTGGATCGAACCCGCCATCATCGATCAGGCAGCCGGTCGAGAGCGGCGATATCTTCGGCACTCAGGCTCAAATTTACCGCTTGCAGGCTGTCGCGGATGCTGGCGATTTTGCTGGCACCGGGTATCGGCAAGATGTGTTGGCCCTTGTGGAGTAGCCAAGCCAGGGCGACACGGTGCGGGGTCGCTTCGTACTTGGCGGCCAATTGCAGCAGCAACGGTTCCCTGCTCAAGCGAGAGTGGCCGTTGTGACCACCGACCGGGCTATAGGGAATATAGGTGATCTGCCGCGCCTGGCAAAAATCGATCAGACCGTTGTGGAAATCCCGCTTGTCGAATACGTTGCAGTGATTTTGCACCGATGCGATCAGCGTCAGGCTCAGGGCCTGTTCCAATTGCGCGGAACTGACATTTGACAGGCCGATCTGGCGGATTTTGCCTTCTTCCTGCAATTTGATCAGGGCTTCCAGCGAACGGTTGAAGTCGGTCTTGGGATCGACAGCGTGCAACTGGTAAAGGCCGATACAATCGGTGCGTAGCGCTTGCAGGCTACGCTCGCAAGACGTTCGCAACCAGCCTGGATCGCCATCGACGATCCAGGCGCCGCGGGGGCGGCGCAGCCCGCCCTTGGTGGCGACGAACACCCGATCGGTCAAGCCAAATTGACTCAAAGCCGCCCGGATCAGCCGCTCGTTGTGGCCGATGTCGTCGTCATCCAGACAGTACACATTGGCGGTATCGATGAAGTTGCCGCCCCCTTCGACGAAGGCTTCGATGACAGCGAACGCCTGTGCCTCGTCTGGCCGTCCGCTGATCGAGAGTGGCATGGCGCCCAAGCCGATCGCCGCGAAGTGCAATCCGCTGCTGTCGAGTTCGCGCTGTTGCATGGCTTCATTCTCCCGTGGATTGCGAGTGGGTAAGGAGGGATTTCAAATCGCGGTGAGCTTGCCCACCGCCTGAGTTTTGTCTACCCGTCAGACGAATCAAGGGATCGATTTGATATCAGGCCGCTATCCGGCATCGGGAGTTCAACCGAGCAACCGGACCAGTATGCCCTCATAAATCCGACTCAACCGGTCGAGGTCATCGATCGACACACATTCATCGATTTTATGGATCGTCGCGTTGAGCGGCCCGAATTCGATGACCTGCGCGCCGGTAGGGGCGATAAAGCGGCCGTCCGAGGTGCCGCCGCTGGTGGATAATTCCGGTTCCGACCCGGTTTCAGCGTGAATCGCGGCGCGGGCGGCAGCCACCAAATCGCCGGGCGGGGTGAAAAATGGCGGGCCCGATAACCGCCATTCCAGCCGGTACTGGAATACCTGGCCGGTTTTGACTTCCTCGTTGAGCAGGGCGGTTTCGATGATTAGCCGAACCCGCTCCTGGAGTTGATCGACCGTGACCGCTGGCGAAAAGCGAAAATTGAACAACATCTCCAGCTCGCCGGGAATGACATTATCCGCGCCGGTCCCGGAGCGAAGATTAGAAATCTGAAACGAGGTCGGCGGAAAAAACGCGTGGCCTTGATCCCAGATTTCATCGACCAGAGAGTTGATCATGGCCCCAATCGCATGGATGGGATTTTGGGCCAGATGCGGATAGGCGACATGTCCTTGCGTCCCGCGCAAGATCAGCCGGCCGTTAAGCGAGCCGCGCCGACCGTTTTTGATCGTATCGCCGAGTCGGCTGACACAGGACGGTTCGCCGACCAAACACCAGCGCATCTTTTCGCCGCGCGCCTCCAGTCGTTCCACGACCTTGATCGTGCCATCGACCGCCGTACCTTCCTCGTCGCTGGTGATCAGGAAACCGATGGAACCCAGCGGTCGAGGGTGAGCGGCGAGGAACCGCTCGCACGCGGTAATCATCGCCGCCAGGCTGCCCTTCATATCCGCCGCACCGCGTCCGTACAGACAACCGTCGCGGAGAGTCGGCACGAACGGCGGTGATCGCCACTGATCCGGCGGACCCGATGGCACCACGTCGGTATGTCCGGCGAAGGCGAATAACGGCTCCCCATCGCCAAACCGCGCCCAAAGGTTGTCGGTATCGCCAAATCGCAGTCGCTCGATTTGAAAACCGAGCGCTCGCAACCGGGCGATCAGGATTTCTTGACAGCCGGCATCGGCTGGCGTGACCGAAGGTCGGCGCAACAGCTCAAGGGCGAGGTCCAGGGTGTTTGACATGAATGACAGATCCTGGTGACTGTTCCGGCGAGGGTAGGTCGCTCGGTCCGACATCAAGCTTCAGTCCCGCAACAGCTCGTTGAGGCTGACCCGACCACGGGTTTTTTCGTCCACTTGCTTGATGATAATCGCGCAGTACAGGCTGTAACGGCCGTCGGGAGCCGGCAGCGCGCCAGGCACGACCACTGATCCGGCCGGGATGCGCCCGTAGCTTACTTCTCCGGTCATCCGGTTATAAATCTTGGTGCTTTGGCCAATATACACGCCCATCGAGATGACCGAGCCGCGCTCGACGATCACGCCTTCGACCACTTCGGAGCGGGCACCGATGAAACAATCATCCTCGATGATGGTAGGACTGGCCTGTAGCGGCTCCAATACGCCGCCAATGCCAACTCCGCCGGACAGGTGGACGTTCTTGCCGATCTGCGCGCAGGAACCGACCGTGGCCCATGTATCGACCATGGTGCCGGAATCGATGTGGGCTCCGATGTTGACGAAAGAAGGCATCAACACCACGCCGGGGGCGATGTAAGAACCGCGGCGGGCAGCGGCGGGCGGCACCACCCGCACCCCGGCGGCTAGAAAATCGTTCTCGCCGTATTCGGCGTATTTCGGCGGAACTTTGTCGAAATAGTTGGTATAGCCGTCGCGAATGATCACGCTCTCGTTCAAGCGGAAGCTCAGCAAGACCGCCTTTTTCAACCAGGTGTTGACCGCCCAAGCACCATCGCGTGGTTCAGCGACTCGAACCTTGCCTAGCTCCAGCAAACCCAGGGCTTCTTCCACCGCTTCGCGCAGTTCCGCCGGTGCGTTGGTGGGACCGATTTCGCCGCGATGCTCGAAGGCATCGTCAATAATCCGCTGCAATTCAATCATCAGGCAACATCCTCGGTGCAGGGCCGGTCCCAACCCAATTTAAGGCTTAGGCACGGCCGCGAAAAACCGTCATAATAAGGGGGAAAAGACTGGCCGATCGCCGCGCCGACAAATCGGACCCAGGCGGTAACTTTAGCATCTCAGCCTTCGTACGGCAGTAGGCTGGCCGCCCGGATCGCGATGATTGGCATATATAACGAGAAACCCTGCCAGCACGAACGAGGATAACCGGTATGACCAAAAAGACCGTGGCGGATGATAAAAAGCGAACGACCGCCGAACCGGCGCCCAACCCGACCAAGACGACGGTCGCCGGGCCGGCACCGAATTCAAACGCCGCGCCACCAGCGGATCAGGGTGGGCAGGCAGTAGCCGCGCCGGTCTTGGCGGTCGAATCTCCAGCATCAAGCATGACCGATGGCCAGAAGCGAGTGGTCGTCGAAAACATGACCCCGGAAATCGAGGGCGGCCGGTTTCCCATCAAACGCACGATCGGGGACATGGTGGTGGTGGAAGCGGACGTGTTCACCGACGGCCATGACGCGCTATCGTCTGTTCTGCAATACCGCAAGGTCGGGGAAACCCACTGGCGGGAAACCGCCATGCGTTTCTTGGTCAACGATCGCTGGCAAGGCGAGTTTCAAGTACTGGAACTTGGTTCCTACGAATACACGGTCACAGCCTGGGTCGATCCGTTCAAATCCTGGCGGCACGATTTGAGCCGCTGGGTACAGGCCGAGGACATCGCCATCGCCCTGCGGGTGGGCGAGCAACTGGTGGCGAAAGCCAGCCAGCGCGCCAGTGGAGAGGATGCCAAGTGGTTGGCCCAGCGCGCCAAGACGCTGGTCGGGGATCAGGTGTTGGACTACCGCCGCCAACTGGGCATGGACGAGGAGCTGGCCAAGCTCATGGACCGCTACGCTGATCGCCGGCTGGCGCTGAGCTATAGCGCTAATCTGGTCGTTACCGTCGACGACGAGCGTGCCCGCTTCAGCACTTGGTATGAAATGTTCCCCCGCTCGTGCAGCGCCGCGCCCGGCAAGCACGGTACCTTCAAGGATTGCGAAACCTGGCTGCCACGCCTCGCCGCGTTGGGTTTCGACGTGCTGTACTTCCCGCCGATCCACCCCATTGGTCGCATCAACCGCAAGGGCAAGAACAACACCCTGACACCCGGCTCCGACGACGTCGGCAGCCCGTGGGCCATCGGCGCCGTGGAAGGCGGCCACAAGGATATCCTGTCGGCCCTGGGCACGCTGGAGGATTTTCGCCGGCTGGTACAAAAAGCCAAAGAGCACGGCATCGAAATCGCTCTGGACATCGCCCTGCAATGCGCGCCCGATCATCCCTACGTCAAGCAGCATCCCGACTGGTTCCGCTGGCGACCGGACGGCACGGTGCAGTACGCCGAGAACCCGCCCAAAAAATACCAGGACATCTATCCGTTCAACTTCGAAACCGACGACTGGCAGGCGTTGTGGACGGAAATCAAAAGCATCTTCGAGTTCTGGATTGCCCAGGGCGTGCGCATCTTCCGGGTCGATAACCCCCACACCAAACCGTTCGCGATGTGGGAATGGCTGATCACCGACATCAAGAAGACCACGCCGAATGCCATCTTCCTGGCCGAAGCCTTCACCCGGCCCAAAGTGATGCATCGATTGGCCAAGCTGGGTTATAGCCAGTCCTACACCTATTACGCCTGGCGCAACACTAAGTGGGAGCTGACTGAATATCTGACCGAGCTGACCCAAGGGCCGGGTCGCGAGTATTTCCGGCCCAACTTCTGGCCGAACACTCCCGATATTCTGACCGAGTATCTGCAATTCGGCGGCCGGCCGGCCTTCGTGTCGCGGCTGGTGCTGGCGGCGACCATGACCGCCAATTACGGCATCTACGGGCCGGCCTACGAAATGATGGAGCACATCGCGGTCAAGCACGGCAGCGAGGAATATCTCGACTCCGAGAAGTACCAGTTGCGCTATCGCGGCTTCCAGGAGTTGGACGGTCCCAACAGCTTGCGCGATTTCATCGCCCTGGTGAACCGCATCCGCAAGCGCAATCCGGCTTTGCAGACCGACTGGAACCTGCGGTTTCATCAGGTCGATAACGAGCAGATCATCTGCTACAGCAAGGCCACCGCCAATTGCACCAACGTCATTCTGGTCGTAGCGAATCTGGATCCCAACTACACCCAGGCCGGTTGGACGCAACTGAATCTGGAGGCGCTGGGCGTCGATCCACACCAGCCCTTCCAGGTCCACGATCTGCTGACCGGCGCGCACTATATGTGGAACGGGCCACGCAACTACGTGGAGCTGAACCCCCATCGGATGCCGGCGCATGTATTCCGCCTGCACCACCATCTTCACACGGAACGCGATTTCGACACCTTTGCCGGTTGACGAGGAAAACGTGGGTCCGCAGAGGGCCGCGACGCGGCCGAGCAGGGCCGCATGGTGGCCAGACCCGCCGCCGCGCGCCGCGCCGAGGGGGGCGCCACCGCTGGGGCCGATGCCGATGGGCATCGGACGGGAGGCTTGCCCAGCGCGCGGCCCATCGGATAACCGCCCCGGTTGGATCGCCATCCCGCTCGGGGATTTGTGTGAAGTCCTACCGCTAGAAACCAAGGAAATACCGCGATGAAACAACCCAAAATCCTGGCCTTTGTCATGGCGGGCGGCGAAGGTGCCCGCTTGAGTCCTTTAACGGCGTATAACTCTAAACCATCGCTACCGTTCGGCAGTCGCTACCGCATTGTGGATTTCGTGCTGAGCAATTTGCTCAACTCGGGGATTCAGTCGATTTACATGCTGGTGCAATACAAGTCCCAGTCCTTGATCGAGCATGTGCGCAAGGCGTGGGTGGTGTCGCCGATGCGTAACGAGGAATTCGTGACCATAGTGCCGCCGCAAATGATGCGCGGTGGCGATTGGTTCCAGGGCACCGCCGACGCGGTGTACCAGAACCTCAATCTGATTCAGTTGCACAATCCCGATCTGGTGGTGGTGTTCGGCGCTGATCACATATACCGGATGGATATTCAGCAGATGGTGGATTTCCACCTCGAGCGAGAGGCTGACGCCACCGTCGCCGCCTTGCCGGTGCCGATTGCCGAAGCCAGTTCGTTTGGCATCATCGACGCCGACCACGCGGGCCGGGTCAATGACTTTCGGGAGAAGCCGGCCGATCCGCCGCCCATGCCCTCCGATCCCACCCGCGCCTATGCCTCGATGGGTAACTACCTGTTTAACGCCAAGATATTGGTGCAGGCGCTCCAGGAGGCCAACGATCGCGGCGAACACGATTTTGGCCACAATGTGCTGCCGAAACTGAAGGATACCCATCGGGTGTTCGCCTACGACTTCGCCACCAACAAGGTGCCGGGGACCAAGCCCTACGAAGAGCCGGCCTACTGGCGCGATGTCGGTACGCGAGATGCTTACTTCAATGCCCATCAGGATCTGCTGGGTGAGATGCCGCGCTTCGATATGTTCAATCCGCAGTGGCGGATCTTTTCCAGTAATTATCAGGGACCAGTGGCGCGCTTGATGGATGCCAAGGTGTACAACAGCGTGATCGCCGCCGGCTCGATGGTGCGTCAAGCCACCATCGTCAATACCATCATTCGCCGCGAAGTCACTATCGAGGACGATGTGGAGATCGAGGACTGCCTGATCCAGGATTACGTCCACATCAAGCGCGGTGCGCGGCTACGGCGTGCTATCATCGGTGGTTACAACGTGATCGAGGCGGGTACCCGCATCGGCTACGATATCGAACAGGATCGACAGTTGTATCAGGTCACTCAGGGCGGTATCACAGTGGTTGGGCCGCGTGAGGTTACTTCGGCCATGCGCGCGTTTAGCGAGTGAAGCCGACGTGATGGGTTGCCCCTCGCCGCAAGCGGGGGGCGTGAGGATGGCATCAGCACTATGAACGAAACGACCACCATCGTCTGGCCGGGTCGGCCGTATCCGTTGGGCGCAACCTGGGACGGCGAGGGTGTTAACTTCGCCTTGTTCGCCCAGCATGCCGAACAAGTTGTGCTCTGCTTGTTCGATGCCAAGGGCAAGCACGAGATCGAGCAGATCCGGTTGCGCGAGCAGACGGGCGGCGTCTGGCACGGCTACTTGCCGGAGGCCCGTCCCGGTTTGCTGTATGGCTATCGGGTACACGGTCCCTATCAGCCGGAGGAAGGTTACCGTTTCAACGCTCACAAGCTGCTGCTCGATCCTTACGCCAAGAGCATCATCGGCCAGATTCAGTGGAGCGATGCCCAGTTCGGTTATCGGCTCGGCAGCCGCAACGAGGATTTCAGCTTTAGCACCCGTAACAGCGCGGTGGGGATGTCCAAATGCCAGGTGGTGGATGCTGCCTTCGTCTGGGGCGATGACCGGCCACCGCGCACACCCTGGCACGACACCCTGATCTACGAGCTGCATGTACGCGGCTTCACCATGCGCCATCCCGACGTGCCGGCCCACCTGCGCGGCACCTACGCTGGCTTGGCCTGCGGGCCGGTCATCGACTATCTGAAGGCGCTCGGGGTCACGGCGGTGGAGTTGCTGCCGATCCAGTATTTCGTGGACGAACGCCATCTACTCGATAAGGGACTCCGCAATTACTGGGGTTATAGCCCCGTCGGTTATTTCGCGCCTGATCCGCGCTATGCCGCCACCGACAATCCGGTGAGCGAGTTCAAGAGCATGGTCAAGAGCCTGCACTCGGCCGGTATCGAAGTGCTGCTCGATGTGGTCTACAACCATACCGCCGAGGGTAACCATCTCGGCCCAACCCTGTGTTTTCGCGGACTGGACAACGCGGTCTATTACCGGCTGTCGCCGGAGCATCCGCGCTACACCATGGACTATACCGGCTGCGGCAATACCCTGAACACCGCCCACCCGCGCGTGCTGCAACTGGTCATGGACAGTCTGCGCTACTGGGTGCAGGAGATGCATGTCGATGGCTTCCGCTTTGATCTGGCCGCCGCGCTGGCGCGGGAAACCGACGGCGAGGTAGATCAGGCGGGCGCGTTCATGGATGTCGTGCACCAGGATCCGGTACTGGCGCAGGTCAAACTGATCGCCGAGCCGTGGGACACCGGGGAAGGCGGCTATCAGGTCGGCAAATTCCCGGTCGGCTGGAGCGAGTGGAACGGCAAGTATCGCGACGTGGTGCGCGACTACTGGCGCGGCGAAGGCGGGCTAATCGGCGATCTGGCCTATCGGCTGACCGGCTCCGCTGACCTGTATGAGCACAACGGCCGCCGGCCTCATGCCAGCATCAACTTCATTACCGCCCACGACGGTTTCACGCTCTACGATCTGGTCAGCTACAACGAACGGCATAACGAGGCCAATCTGGAGAATAATCAGGACGGCGAATCGCATAACCGCAGTTGGAACTGCGGAGCCGAAGGCGATTCCAGCGATCCGCAAGTGCTGGCGCATCGCTTGCGCCAGCGGCGCAATTTTTTAGCGACCCTGCTGCTATCGCAGGGCGTGCCGATGCTGTTGGCCGGCGACGAAGTGGGCCGCACCCAGCGCGGCAACAACAACGCCTATTGCCAGGATAACGAAATCAGTTGGCTGAACTGGGATCTGGCGTGGTTGCCCGAGAACAGTGAGCTGCTGATGTTTACCCAACGGCTGGTGCATTTGCGCCGCGAGCATCCGACCTTCCGCCGCCGTCATTTTTTCCGGGGGATTCACGGCAGTGGGGTGCGCGATATCCTCTGGTTCAACCCGGACGGCCGGGAAATCGACGACGACGAGTGGAGCCACGACTATGCTCGCTGTCTAGGCCTGTATCTGCCGGGCGATGGTTTGGGCGACTGGGACGAACGCGGCCATGCGCTGGAGGACGACGATTTTCTGCTGCTGTTCAACGCCCATCACGAGGAAATCGCCTTCGTGCTGCCCATCGTGCGGGGCGAGGCTATTTTCGAGGTATTGGTGGATACCGCGTTACCGCGCGGTCAGCCCACCACCGGCAACCAGCATCCGGCGGAAGAGCCTTATCCGACGCAAGGCCGTTCACTGGTGTTGCTACGGCATCGCCGGCGGCGGACGGCCTGACGCCGACGACCCTTCTTCCAGAGGGAGAGGGGTAAGGGCGAAGGTGATTTTTCAATCGCTTGGTTCGCCAGCAGCCAGCCAAAAACGCCTTTCAGGCGGTGTTCGTCAGCCAGTTCTCGACCAAAAGTCCCGGTACGCGGGAAAACTCGTGCACATTGTCGGTGACCAGCGTTAGCCCCAATGATCGGGCGTGGGCGGCGATCAGCAAGTCGTTTGGGCCGATGGGCGTGCCGGCCTGCTCCAGCGTATCGCGAATCTCGGCGTAGTGTGCTTCGACCGGGGATTCCAGCGGAAACGTCGCGATCTGATCGAGCACTAGGCTGACCGTCGCGCCAGGCGCTGCGATCCACTTTTGATCGCGCCGAAGCGCATCTCGCAGGCGACGATGATGCTGACGCCGATTTGTTCGACCCCAACCGCCGCAATGCGCTGCATCACCCGTCCGCCAGGATGCCGGACAAGGTCGGATACAATGTGGGTGTCCAACAGATAGCGTGGGCCAGTTATAGCTGGATGTCGTCCAACGCGGGCAGCCCTGCATCCACATCGGGGAAGGCATCTTCGATGGGTTCCAGCGTTGCGAGCAGTTCCAGCAGATGAGTCTGTTTCTTCACCGGTTCCACGATCAGGCGCTCGCCGTCCTTGTAGAGGATGACTTCATCGCCTGGCAACTCGAATTCGCGCGGGATGCGCACGGCTTGATTGCGGCCATTGCGGAATAGACGGGCACGGCGTTCGGTAGTTTGACCGGGCGCGGGCATGATAGCATCTCCTGTTGACTGCATAGGCCAAAGCATAGGCTGCGCTTAAAATCGCGTCAAACAGGAAATCCACATCGAGCCTTGCAATTCCGCATTTGAAATCTACAATTGCAAGCCTATGATTTTTAATTTATTTTTTGAACCGCCGCCGGCGTGGAGGTAAGCAGCAGATCGTGCCTGTCGAAGTCAAGCTTTTGGCGACGCTAAAGCCCGCTATGTCCAGTAGGATTCTGGCTTTGCGCCAGGATTTGGGTGAAAAGCTTGAACCGGGTTATGTCATCCATTCCATTGAAATTCAATTATTGCTGACGCTAGGCGTGCAAGCATTGCCATTTGTCGAATTGTGAGCTTTTTCAGATAAGAACCTCCTGCTCAGTGAACATAGCCCATGACTAAGGACAATACTGATTCGATCCCTATTCCCAGCGAACACCTGCGATGTGTTCTCGCGCGGTTGCCGGATGCATTTCACAGTGTGGCATGGTCTCCAGATGGCCGTATGGTTGCTGCTGGTTCAGCCGATGGTGCGGTACGACTTTGGGATGCGGTCAGCGGTAGGTTATTGCGCACTCGAAGAGGACATGTAGATTGGATTCGAAGCGTGGCGTGGTCAGGGGATGGACGGATGCTGGCCAGCGGCAGTGATGACGGCACGGTGCGGTTGTGGGACATGGACAATGGGGCATTATTGCACATCCTTGCGGAACATGCGGGTGGGATTTGGAGCGTGGCGTGGTCAGGGGATGGACGGATGCTGGCTAGCGGCAGTGATGACGGCACGGTGCGGTTGTGGGAGGTAGCTAGCGGGATATCGCTGCACATCCTGAGAGGGCACAGGGGTGGGATTTGGAGCGTGGCGTGGTCGGAGGATGGGCGGTTGGCCAGTGGCAGCGAAGATGGCACGGTGCGACTGTGGGATGCGGTCAGCGAAACATCGTTGTATATCCTAGAAGGACACGCTAATTGGGTCTGGAGCGTGGCGTGGTCGGGGGATGGGCGAGTACTGGCCAGCGGTGGCGGCGACGGTACGGTGCGACTGTGGGACACAACCAGTGGGGCGTTATTGCGTGTCTTGGAAGATCACACGGATTGGATTTGGAATGTGATGTGGTCGAGGGATGGACGGAGCCTGGCTGGAGGCAGTAAAGACGGTACGGTCCGATTGTGGGATTTGGCCAGTGGGGCATTGTTACGCATCTTGGAGGGCCATATAGGTGAGGTTTGGAGCGTGGCATGGTCGAAGGATGGGCGATTAGCCAGTGGCAGCGACGATGGTACAGTGCGACTGTGGGACGCAACCAGTGGGACGTTGTTGCACATTCTGAAAGGCCACACGGAGTGGTCTTGGAGCGTGGCGTGGTCGGGAGATGGGAGGAACTTGGTCGGTGGCGCTGACGATGGCACCGTGCGGCAGTGGGACACGGCTAGTGGGGTGTTATTGCGCATACGGAAAGGGCACATGGATAGAGTTTGGAGCGTGGCGTGGTCCGAAGATGGGCAGCTGTTGGCCAGCGGCGGCGGCGACGGCACGGTGCGCCTGTGGGACGCAGCTAAAGGGGCTTTATTACACACCCGGAGAGGTTACACAAATTGGATCTGTAGCGTGGCTTTGTCGAAGCAAGGGCGGCTGTTAGCCAGCGGCGGCAGCGATGGCACAGTGCGATTGTGGGATGCAGCTAGTGGGGCGTTATTGCGTGCGATGGAAGGACACACTGCGGGAGTCAGGAGTGTGGCGTGGTCGAGCGATGGGCAGACCCTGGCTAGCGGTGGTGAAGATGGTACGGTGAGGATATGGTCGGTGGCCAATGGTGCATTGCTGCGTATCTTGGAAGGACACACTGCGGGAGTCAGGAGTGTAGCGTGGTCGAGCGATGGGCAGACCCTGGCTAGCGGTGGTGAAGATGGTACGGTGAGGATATGGTCGGTGGCCAATGGTGCATTGCTGCGTATCTTGGAAGGACACACTGCGGGAGTCAGGAGTGTAGCGTGGTCGAGCGATGGGCAGACTCTAGCTAGCGGTGGTGAAGACGGTACGGCGAGATTATGGGACGCCAAGGCAGGAACAGCATTAAAAGATTTTCGATCAGATTTTCCAGC
Organism: Candidatus Competibacter sp.; assembly: GCA_037045535.1. Lineage (GTDB taxonomy): Bacteria > Pseudomonadota > Gammaproteobacteria > Competibacterales > Competibacteraceae > Competibacter_A. The sequence goes on along the minus strand of JBAOHI010000071.1, from coordinate 103,548 downwards.
GCATGTTGTTGTTAGTGTTTCTTTCCAGCCTATTTCTCCCAGTACCAACATCCTAGGAAAGATTAGGCTAGGTGGATCGGATTTGATCGTCCAATTTTTTACGCTAGCTCAGGATCAGCAATCTTCCGTAGAAGTCAATATGACACGCTACATCAGTGCCAAGATAGTGTTGGTTGGTGAATCTAATGTCGGAAAATCCTGCCTTGCGTTGCGGTTGGTGGAGGGCCGGTATGAAGAGCAAGGTACAACGCATGGGATGCGATTGTGGTCAATCCCGTTGGAACGCTTAGGTGCTGTGGCAACAGCTCCGCCCGGCGAACAACGAGAGCTAGTGCTATGGGATTTAGGTGGACAGGATGAGTACCGGCTGGTACATCAACTATTTCTTCACGATACGACCTTAGCGTTGATGTTAATAGATCCAACACGCGGCCAGAAAGCATTTGATGATGTCGTGGAATGGAATTTGCGTCTGGAGAAACAACTACGTGGACGCAAAATAGCCAAGCTATTGATCGGAACCAAGCTGGATAGAGAGGGGCAAACTGAATTGATTGATCCTTTAGAACTTGACTACTTGTTGAGTTGCTGTGGGGCTATCAGTTTTTATCCAACTAGTGCCAAGGTTCCGCGCGGTATTGATGAATTATGCATAGCAATTGCCCAAGCTATTAACTGGTCTGAACTATCTCAAATAACGCGGCCTCTACTATTTCAACATATACGTGATATAGTAATCCAGCAACAAAATCAAGAGAGGGTAATTTTACTCTACAATGACTTGGAACAGCAAATACATACAATATTGTTAGAAAAAATCGAACCCTCAGCTATTTGGGCTGTTGTGAGGCAATTGGCCATGCAAGGCGTGATCGCCAATACACGCTTAGCATCTGGCCAGCAAGCACTTGTGCTTCGAGTTGACTATATCGAGCGTTACGCTGGCTCACTCATTCTAGCAGCACGCAACAATTCGCGTCGTATACCGGCTATTGAAGTGGCGGCCACTATTGGTATGAAATCCATGCCTGGCATCAGTGAGATGGAACGGTTGCATCCATTTCAAGAACGAATCGTTTTGGAGTGTGTTGTCGAATTGCTAATGGAACATGAGATTTGTTTAAAGCATGAGGGATTGTTAATATTTCCTAGCCTGTTTCCAGAAGTTGCCGTAGAGGAACAGATGAATATTGCGCAAACTGTTTCTCTTTACTATGATTTTTCTGGCGCGATCGACAATATTTACTCGTCACTGGTAGTGCGGCTGGCATTAAGTGAACGCTTTGGGCGTGTCCGTTTATGGAAAAACCAAGCCGATTATGAGCAACTTGATGGGCGAGTATGTGGCTTACGTAAAGTTGATCGGGGTAGCGGATTAGCGCATCTAGATTTGCTGTTCAGCGAACAAATCATGCGCGATACGCGTGATCTCTTCACTATTTTCGTAGAAAGTCATTTACTAAAAGAGGGTGTAATAATCAGAGAAGTTTTAGGAATAAGGTGCTGCTGTGGTTATCGTTTTGATGAAGCTTTAGTTAGAGAGCGAATTAGTGATGGTCATACAGATAAGTAACTCATCAAAAGAAATCGGGTAATATTTTGCGTTAAATTAGAGAGCGAGAGGGCAGCGGTGATGAAGCGAATTGGGCCGTTGAGCGAGGCGGAGTGTGAAACGCTACGGGCGGCGTGGAAAGACGGGCCGAATGGCCGGGTACGGCAGCGGGCGCAGGCGGTGTATTTAGCGCATCGCGGGTATCGGCGCATCGCGCTGGCGGCGCTGTTTGAGGTAGATGTGGACACGATCAGCGCCTGGCTGGACGGGTGGGAGGACGAGGGTCTGCGGGGATTGTATGATGAGCCGCGTTCAGGACGGCCCCCGATTTACACGCCGCTTGAAGCGGCGTGGTTGTGCGATTGGCTTGAGGCGGAGCCGCGCCAGCTCAAACAAGCGCAAGCGCAGCTGGCGCAAGCGACGGGCAAACAGGCCAGTCGGCAAACGGTGCATCGGATCGTCAAAAAAAAGCCTATCGTTGGAAACGGTGCCGGCGACGGGTTAAAGGCCCTCGCGACGAAGCCACCTTTCGCACGGCGCACGCGCGCTTGACGACACTCCGACAAGGTCATGTCCAAGGGGTGATCGAGTTGTTTTATTTCGACCAAAGCGGTTTCAGTCTTACCCCGGCCATTCCCTATGCCTGGCAGCAGCGTGGCAAGACCCTGGCCCTTCCCAGCGTCGCCAGCCCGCGCGTGAATGTCTTGGGATTTATGAGTCCCACGAATCAAAGCCATTTTCAGACCGTCACCGGCACCGTGACCTCCACCACGGTCATCGCCGCCTTGGACGCCTTCGCCGCGCAAACCGCCCAGGCCAGGAAGCTCCGCTTGGTCGTTCTTGATAACGCTCCCATCCATACCAGCCACGCCTTTCAGGTCCGCATCCTGGACTGGTTTCGACAGGGCGTCGGCTTGCACTGGTTGCCGCCCTACAGCCCCGAACTCAACCTCATCGAAATCCTCTGGCGCAAAATTAAGTATGAATGGCTCCCACCTAGGGCCTATCTCAGCTTCGATCACCTCAAATCCGAACTCCAAACCATCCTCGACCAGTTCGGCTCAAAATACAAGATAACTTTTGAATGATTACTTATGCTTTGTCCGAAATGCGAAAAACGGTTACCAATCAGTGAGGGTGCAAAGAAAGTACGCGAGGGTAATTCAGCAATGGTAGCGGAATTGTTCGCTCTTAAGACAGTTATTGAAGAAAATAAGAGAATAGAAGTGAATGAAACAAAAAGAGTTTTTGCCAATGAAAAATCAGATGAAAAGAATCAGATTCGTATTCTTCATTTGAGTGATTTACACTTCAATAAGAATGATGATCCGATAGTGCAATTACACCCACTAGTAAGTGATTTGAAAAACAAGGAAGATGGCCTCGGTTTTGAGCATTTGGATTACCTGGTGATCTCCGGTGACTTGACCAATTGTGCATCCAACGAAGAGTTTGACAAAGCCTACCAGTTCATTTCTAAGTTGATCGAAAAATTCAAAATTTCGGCAGCACGATGTGTAATTGTACCAGGTAATCACGATCTAAACTGGGATCAGCAAGTATATGATTGGAAACCAGAACGCAAGGTTAAGCAAGATCAACTAAAATTGGGTAGCTACGTCAAGCAAGGCGATGGCTATCTTATTCGCGATGATGACCAATATCCGATTCGATTTGAGAATTTCAACAAATTTTATCATCAACTCATTCAGCAGCCCTATCCGCTTAAGGCAGAATTGCAATTGATACCCTTGTTATTTGAGGAAACGAGAATTCAGTTCATGGCTATAAATTCGACTTGGGAGATCGATGAGTATTACCAGGAGCGATCCAGTATCAATCTAAGCGCATTGAATGCCGGATTACAACGAGCCGAGCAGCAAATCGAGCAAGCTAAAAAAAATAAGCATCTGACAGGAGATTCTAAAATTTTACGAATTGCGATCTGGCATCATCCAGTCACCGGTAATGAAAAAATCAAGGATGACGCTTTTTTGGATCAGTTACGGAAAGCAGAGGTTAAATTGTGTCTACACTGCCACGTTCATGAAGATCGCGCGGATGTAGTAGGTTACTTGCACCCAACACGCAAAATTCATATTGCCGGCACCGGATCGTTTGGCGCTCCCGTTAATGATCGACCCGAATCAACGCCACGCCTTTATAACGTGATCGAAATCTGGCGTGATCACAGCCGGATTCGGGTACATACCCGATGCCTGAGAAAAGATGGTGGAGCTTGGGAAGGATGGGCAGTTTGGCCTAATCTGGAAGATCGCAATTCACGCCGAACGTACTACGATATCGAATTATCTTCTCACACTATTTATTAAGTGCTGATAGCTACTCCATTGCCTTCAGAGCGGAAAATCCGCTTGGGAAGCAAGATAAAACTATTCAAACTATTCACCAGATTTATAATGACGCTTTCGATACAATTCTTGTTTCCGAAGCCTTCCATCACCGCTGACTTAAAGTCATCCGATTACCCATAACTTGGTAACTTATTGATTCTTATATATTCTTTAAAACTGAGCGTTTAAAATAAACCTAAATTAAATAAATCACTTGACATGCTGCGGTGCAACATGCGGGTAATCAGATGACTTAAAGTACCGTTTATTGTGGAAGAAGAGGCTTTGTCACCACATAGTTTGAAGTCTCTCTTGGCCGATATACCTGATGTCGGTGACGATATCGACCTTTCCCGCCCACGTTAGAAGGCGAGACACCGGAAATTCCTGTAATGCCCCTATTGAGCATCGACAACCTCTCCATCGCCTTCGGCGCCGAAAAGCTGCTCGATGGCGCCAGTTTTCAGTTGGACGCCGGCGAACGGGTTTGCCTGATCGGTCGCAACGGCGCGGGCAAAACCACCCTGTTGCGCCTGCTGGCTGGCGAAATCCAGCCCGACAGCGGCGATATCTGGCGTCAGCCCGGTTTGCGCGTCACCACGCTGGCACAGGAACTACCGGCGGATACTGCGATCACCGCGTTCGAGATCGTCGCTGGCGGGCTGGAAGGGCTCGGGGCACTGCTGGCCGAATATCACGAAGCCGCCCACCAACTCGCCCGTGCGTCCACGCCTGAGAATCTACGGCGCATGGATCAATTGCAACACGAACTGGAGGCCCGCGACGGCTGGCGTTGGCAGCAACGGGTCGAAACGGTCATCAGCCGCCTGCAATTGCCGGCCGATACGCCGCTGGCGGAATTGTCCGGCGGCTGGCGACGACGGGTATTGTTGGGTCGGGCACTGGTCTGCGACCCGGACGTGTTGCTGCTGGACGAGCCGACCAACCATCTCGATCTGGAAACCATCCAGTGGTTGGAAGACGAACTGCTGGAATTTCGCGGCGGGCTGCTGTTCGTCACCCACGACCGCGCCCTGTTGCAGCGGCTGGCGACCCGCTTGCTGGAATTGGATCGCGGCATGCTGACGTCCTGGCCGGGCGACTACGCAGCGTTCCTGGAAAAAAAGGCCGCCCTGCTGGAAGTCGAAGCCCGGCACAACGCCAAGTTCGACAAGAATTTGGCCCAGGAGGAAGCCTGGATTCGCCAAGGCATCAAGGCCCGGCGTACCCGCAACGAGGGTCGAGTCCGGGCTTTGCTGGCGTTACGCGAAGAACGCCGCCAGCGCCGCGAGCAACTTGGCAAGGCCAATTTTGCGCTGGAACAGGCGGAGCTGTCCGGCAAAGTGGTCATCGAAGCGAAAAATATTCGCTATGCCTGGCAAGACGAACCACTGATCCGCGATTTTTCGGTGCGAATCCTGCGCGGCGACCGCATCGGTCTCATCGGTCCCAACGGCTCCGGCAAGAGCACGCTCGTTGAATCTGCTGCTGGGACACCTGCAACCCGATGCCGGCCAGGTGCAGCATGGGACCAAGCTGGAAATTGCCTATTTCGATCAACTGCGCGAGCAACTGGACCCCGAGCAAACCGTGCTGGACAGCGTCGCGGGTGGGCGGGAAACCATCGAGATCAACGGTCAACGCCGCCACATCATCGGCTATCTGGGCGATTTCCTGTTCACCGCCCAGCGGGCGCGCTCCCCGGTCAAATCCCTGTCCGGTGGCGAACGCAACCGGTTGTTACTGGCGCGGCTGTTCACCAAACCGGCTAACTTACTGGTCATGGACGAACCGACCAACGATCTCGATCTGGAAACGCTGGAACTGTTGGAAGAACTGTTGCTGGACTACACCGGAACCTTACTGCTGGTCAGCCACGACCGGGTGTTTTTGGACAACGTGGTCACCAGTTGCTTGGTGTTCGAGCCTGACGGCGGCATCCGCGAATACGTCGGCGGTTACACCGACTGGCTGCGGCAGCGACCCGCACTGGAACCGGCTCCTGCTGTTAAGCCCAAGCCTGCCGCCCCGCCCGCACCGAAACCGCCAAAACCCGCCGCGCCGGGCAAGCTGAGCTACAACGAACGGCGCGAATTGGAGCGGCTACCGGCACGCATCGAGGAATTGGAGCAACGTCAGCGAGAGTTACACGCCGAGACTGCCGACCCAGAATTCTACAAGCGAGGAACCCGCAGTTATCGCCCGGCGGTTGGAGGAATTGCGAGTCTTGGAAGTTGAGCTGGAAGCCGCCTACCAACGTTGGGAGGATCTGGAAGCGCGAGTGGAGTGAGGTTACTCCACCTCGATCCGCAACATGCTAATCTCTTGTCATGACGAACTTTCTCGGCGAATTTGAGTGCAAGCTCGATTCCAAGACGCGGATCGCGCTGCCGGCTGCGCTAAGGAAACAGCTTCCCGTCGAGGCAGAGGGCCGTTTCGTGGTCAACCGTGGCTTCGAGCAACATCTGGTGCTCTATCCCTTCACCGAGTGGCGACGCGTCACCGCCGAACTGGACCGTCTCAACCCTTACGTTAAGAAAAATCGGGATTTCATCCGCTATTTCCATCGGGGCGCGACAGAATTGGAACTGGACGGCAGCGGTCGGCTGCTATTGCCCCGGCGGCTGTTGGATTACGCCAGCATCCGCGATGCCGTGATCCTATTGGCCTATGCTCAGCGCATCGAATGCTGGGATCCAACCCTGTACGAGAATTTGCTGTCCGACGAGCCCGCCGATTTCGCCCGGTTGGCGGAAGAAATCATGGGGGGTACGGGGCGGTCGGAGCAGGACGGGGAACCATTTCCCGATTATCGGCATTTGCCGCCCGCGCCGCCGGGAGCACGGCATTAATTCGCCGGATTGGCTCCGAGCGCGACCACCGGCCCTTGGGCTGCTTCAGCATCGGCCGAATCATGGGTCACCAGCAGGGTGGGCAAGCCCCGCTGCCGCGCGTGCTCGAACACGAAGGTCCGCATCCGCGTCCGCAAATCGGCGTCCAGTTTTGAAAATGGCTCGTCCAACAGCAAGGCCGCCGGCTCTGCCAGCAGGGTGCGCATCAGGGCGGCGCGCGCCCGCTGTCCCCCCGACAAGGTGGCCGGATCGCGTTCACCCAATCCCTCCAGGCCGGCATCCAGTAATGCGGTTTCCACCCGAAAGCGTCGCTTGTGGCGGGACTGCCCAGGCGGTAGGCCGAAAGCCAGGTTCTCGGCCACGCTAAGGTGTGGGAACAGGAGAGCGTCCTGAAATAGGATACCGACCCGCCGCCTTTCCAAAGGCAGCCCCACCAATTCGCGCTCGCCGAGCCACACCGACCCCTCGGCCTGGAACGCTGGGGCCAAGGTGCCGCAAATATAGCCGAGCAAGGTGGATTTGCCGCAGCCGCTTGGCCCCATGACCGTGACCACTTCGCCGGGATGGACCGTCAGGCTCAACGACGCGAACAGGGAACGGCCTTGCAGACTGATGCGTACTTTTATCAGTTGCAAAGTTTGAAGATCACCGACCTGCATTTATGCTCCTCGCCGCCGCACGATCCACAACGCCGCGGCGAATCCCAGCAGCGGCAACGTCGCCTGTACCACTGCATACACCCCGATGATCCGGCGATTGGCACCGGTCGCGAGCGTGACGGCCTCGGTGGTGATCGTCGCGTAGCGGCCCGCGCCGGCGAACAGCGTCGGCAAATACTGAGCGACGCTGACTGCGAAACCTACCGCCGCTGCCGCTGCGACGGGTCCCCACAACATGGGCAGTTTGACACGCCAAAAGGTCCGGCTAGGGCTGGCACCCAAGGCCAGCGCGATCTGTTCGTAGCGACAGTCGAACGCCCGCCAGGGATCGGCCAGCGACAAAAACACATAAGGCAACACAAACAGCAAATGCGTCCAAACCAGGGCAAGCCAGCCACCGCCCAAGCCGCTCCAAACCAGGAGCACCTGTACGCCAAACAGAAATCCAACCTGCGGAACTACCAGCGGAATGTACAGTAACCACAGGCTTCGCTCGGCAAAGGCCGAGCGGTGATGGACCTCGTGCTCTAGGCAAGCGATCGACAGCACCAGCGCCAACCCAGTCGCCGCCGCACCGATGGCCAGCGTATTCCAAGTCATGCTCAGCAAATTGTTGGCCTGACCGCTCCAGTTTTCCAAGGTCCAGCGCTCGGGCCACGCCAGCGGGAAATTCCAGCGCTGGGCAAACGACCACAACAGCATCGCCAGCACGCTCGGGATGGCCAGCGTCAGCGCCAGTCCGCCGCTACCGAGCGCTATCCATCGCGACCCACGACCTCGCCCGCCGCGCCCGCCGCCGGTCAGCCAAGGCCGGCTGCACCGGGCCAGCAATCTTCCGATGCCTTCCCAGGCCACCAGCGAAAATCCGGTCAGCGCGATCAGCAAGAGAGCCAGCGCCGCCGCCGGCAACCGCCAACTGAGCTCGGGATGATTAAACCAGCGTAGCGCCTGCACCGCCAGGGTCGGCGGGGTGCTAGGGCCGATGATCAAGGCCACGTCCACCACGGTCAACGCAAAAGCCAGCGCGGCAAATACCGGCAGGCGCAACAGCGGATAGAGTTCAGGTAACACGACTTTCAAAAACGCCGTGACCGGACCATAACCGAGCGAGCGGGCCATAGTCGACCAGGATTCGACCGGCAATTGCCCCAAACCGGCGATGCTCATGAACAGCAGATAAGGCGTTTCTTTGAGAGTCAGCGCCAGAATCAGACTCAATCCCCAAGGATCTTGTGGCCCGAAGGCGGCGAAATCCGGGGGCTGCTCCCAACCAGTCGCCCACGGCGACAGCCAGCGTACCAGCCAGCCGCTCGGGGCGATTAGGAACACCAGTCCAAAAGCCAGCGCCGCATGCGGGATGGCCAGCAACGGAGCCAGCGATTGGCGGATACGTTGCAGCCAGACGGTGTGGTAGCAGGTAGCAAGCAAGGCCAGCGCCAAGGATAAAGACAGCGTCGTGCTGGCAAAGCCGGTCCACAGCGTCAGCATTAGTGACCGGTACAAACCCGGTTCCGCCAGCAAAATTCGCCAGGGTTCCAACGAAAAATCGTAAGCGCCCACCACCGGAAAATAGCCCAATGCGGGTAACAAGGTACCGATCAGCCCGGCCACGATGGGTACGAGCAGCAAGAACAGCGTCAGAGCCGGCGCCAGGCGGAACGGTCCTCGCTCCCGGTGGCCCTCCGCCATCACGCCCAGGTCTCGTGCTTAGCGGCTGTAGCGAGCGCGCCAGGCGGCTTCTAGTCGCTCCATCCAGCTCGGATGAGGTTCGGGCAACGGTGTACCCAGCTCGGCCGGGCTAAGGGTAGCGACGCCACGCTTGAGTTTCTCGAACCATGCGCGGTCGGTAGGACTCAATTTGTCGAGCGCCAACACCGTCGAATCCCCCCAGATGGCGAGATCCTGCTTGTGGGCTTGGGCTTCAGGGGACAGCAGAAAATTGGCAATGACCTGGGCTCCTTCCTTGGCGCTGGCGTTGTAGGGAATCGCGACAAAGTGGGTGTTGCCGATGGTCCCACCGGCCAGTACATAGGTCCGGACCGTGTCCCGCAAATTGCCCCTTTCAATTTCGGCCGAGGCATCGTTAGGGTTGAAGCTGAAGGCGATGTCGATTTCCCCGTCTGCCAGCAGTTGCCGCAGTGCCGGCATGCTTTGGGGATAAGCGAGACCCTGTCGCCAGAGATGAGGACGGATTTCGTCCAGCCAAACCCACAGCGGCGCGGTCACCGGCCCGAAGTTGGTATCCGTGGCCGGCTTTTGCAGGGCCTCACGCTGGTCGGTCAATTCCAGGAGTGCTTGCTTGAGGAAGGTCGAGCCGAGAAAATCGGGTGGTTCTGGATAGGTGAAGCGGCCCGGATGCGCTTTGGCGTAGGCAAGCAATTCGCTCATGGATTTCGGCGGATTTTGCAATCGTGCCGTGTCGTATATGAACACGATCTGCGCCATGCCCCACGGTACTTCCATACCCTCGATCGGAATGGTGAAGTCCAGGGTAGTGGTCGGCTTGTCTTGGGTATCGACGTATCGGTAATTGGGTAGTCGCTCGGCGAACGGCCCGAACAGCAAGCCGCTTTCCTTCATGGTGCGGAAGTTTTCGCCGTTGATCCACATCAGATCCACCGTGCCGTTTTGGTCCCGGCCCGCGTATTTTTCGGCCAGAATCCGTGACACGGTTTCGGCGATATCGGTCACTTTGACGTGGTGGAGCGTGATTCCATAGCGATTGCCGACCTGCTCGCCCACCCAGGCGATGTAGGCGTTGACTTTTTCATCACCGCCCCAGCTATTCCAGTACACGGTTTGGCCGCGTGCCGCTTTCTCGATTTCCTCCCAGGAGGATTCGGCCGCGCCTGTACCACCGACGATCCCCAGCAGTACCAGCGCCACGAGCATTCGCTCTATCGCATGCAGGACATTAAATGTCGTTACCCGCATGATACGTTCTCCCACGATTCGCCCGTTCGTATGTTTCAAAGCTTTCTCGCATCATGGAACGAGGGGGAATGTCTACAAATCCGGCAGCAGATTATCCGCTATCCATCCGCGATGCACCTCGTTCACCGCCGCCGGGTCCAGGTCATGATCGACACGATCTTTACCGTACGCTACCGAACTGTACTGCCCTTTTTCCCAGTCTACCAGCATGGCCTTGTCATCCCAGTTACCGAGATGAGCGGTGGAATCAGCCTTACGGTTTCGATTTCAGTGCGGTATTTCGCCGCCCGCGCCAAATCGCTTTTTCCAATTCCACCACCAACAGCACCGCGACGCCGGCCAGGGTGACGATCATCCAGCTCCTCGCGCTTATCGGCGCCGTCCCCAACAATCGATGCATCGGCGGGAAGTAAGTAAAAGCCAGTTGCAGCACCAGCAGGATACCGATGGTGGTGAGCACGGGACGACTGCCCAACAACCCTTCTCGCGACAGTGAGGAACTGTAAATGTATCGGCTGTTGAACAGAAAGAAAATCTCGCCGATCACCAGCGCGTTGACCGCCATCGTGCGCGCCTCTTCCAAAGGCATGTGGCGCTCCACCTCCCACAAAAACAGCCCCAGCGGTGCGATGACCAGCAACACCGATACCGCACTGATCCGCCAAAGCATGAATTTCGATAACAAGGGTTCGCTGGCGTTGCGGGGCGGTCGTCGCATGATATTGGCCTCGGCCGGTTCGAATGCCAGGGCCAGGGATAAGGTCACCGCCGTGACCATGTTGACCCATAGCACTTGCACCGGCGTAATGGGTAGTGTGACGCCGAACAGGATGGCGGCTACGATCACCAACGCTTCGGCGCCGTTGGTCGGCAAGGTGAACAACAACGCCTTGCGCAGATTGTCGTAAACCGTGCGGCCTTCTTCCACCGCGTGGGCGATGGAGGCGAAATTGTCGTCGGCTAGCACGATTTCCGACGCCTCCTTGGCCGCTTCGGTGCCTTTCATGCCCATCGCGACGCCGACATCAGCGCGTTTCAGGGCCGGCGCGTCGTTGACGCCATCGCCGGTCATGGCGACGATCTGGTGGTTGGCTTGCAAGGCCGCGACCAAGCGCAGCTTGTGCTCCGGGCTGGCGCGGGCGTAAACGTCGGTTTCCAGGACCACCTTGCGTAGCGCCCCGTCGTCCAGCGCTTCCAGTTCCGGGCCGGTCAATACCGTGCGGCCGTCGCCGATGCCGAGCTGAGCGGCGATGGCCTGCGCCGTGGCACCGTGGTCGCCGGTGATCATCTTGACCCGGATGCCGGCTTGGCGAGTTTGCCGGACGGCTCGAATAGCTTCCTCGCGCGGCGGATCGCTGATACCCAGCAGCCCCAGCAGAGTCAACCCGACCTCGATCTCGGCAAAATTGAGCGTGCGTTGGGTCTTGGGCGTGTATCGGAACGCCACCGCCAGGACTCGCTGGCCGGCTGCCGCCAGATCCTCGATGCGCTCGTGCCAATAATCCTGCCGCAGGGGGCGCAGTCCAGCGGAATATTGCTCATCGGCACACATCGCCAGCACCCGTTCCGGCGCTCCCTTAACATAAATGATGCCGTGACCGTAGTGGTCGTGATGCAGGGTGGCCATGAAGCGATGCTCGGATTCGAAGGGAATGCTGTCCATGCGATGGAACCGTTCCTGTTCGGCGACCGGATCGAGGCCGGCCTTGCAGGCCAAGGTCAACAAAGCGCCTTCGGTGGGATCGCCTTCCATTCGCCATTCGCCACCCTCGTCGCGCAGCACGGCATCGTTGCACAAGCGCGCGGCGCGGGCGATGGTTTGTAAATCCGCCGCTTCTTCGGCCAAGATCGAAACGTCGTTCACGCTGAAACCCCCGATGGGCGCGTAACCGACGCCGCTGACGTGGAACACCTGTTCGGCGGTGACCACCCGCTGCACGGTCATTTCGTTGCGGGTCAGCGTGCCGGTCTTATCGGAACAGATCACGTTCACGGCACCGAGCGTTTCCACCGCCGGCAGCCGACGCACGATGGCGTTGCGTCGAGCCATACGCTGGACACCGATAGCCAGGATGATGGTCATGATCGCCGGCAACCCTTCGGGAATGGCCGCCACCGCCAGCGCGACCGCCGCCATGAACATATCGTCGGCCGGCTGGTTGCGCCAGAACACGCCAAAAAGGAAGGTCGCCGCCGCCGCCAGCACGATGGCCGCGCTCAACCAGCGGCCGAATTGCGCCATCTGTCGCAGCAGCGGGGTGGTCATGCTTTCCACCTGTTCCAGCAGTATGCTGATGCGGCCGATCTCGGTGTATTCGCCGGTCGCCACCACCACGCCCACGCCCTGCCCATAGCTGACCAAGGTACCGGAATAGGCCATGTCGGTTCGGTCGCCGATGGCTGCTTCGGCCGTCACTGGAACGATGGTTTTTTCAACCGCTTCCGCCTCGCCGGTCAGCACGGCTTCCTGGATGCGCAGGTTCTTGGTTTCGATCAGCCGCAGATCGGCGGGCACTTTGTCGCCGGATTGCAGCAGCACCCAGTCGCCCGGTACCAAATCTTCGGCGGGAATTTCCCGGCGTTGACCATCGCGCAGCACTAGGGCACGCAACGATAGCATCTTGCGAATAGCGGCCAGCGCGGATTCCGCCTTGCCTTCCTGCACGAAACCGACGATGGCGTTGATGACGACCACGCCCAGAATCACGCCGGTATCGACGGCGTGGCCCAGCAGGGCGGTAGTGACGGCCGAGACCAGCAGCACGTAGATCAGCACGTTGTGGAACTGGAGCAGGAAGCGAATCACCGGTCCCTGCTGCGTGGGGGGACGCAGCCGGTTGGGGCCGTGAATGGCGAGCCGTTCGGTGGCTGCCGAGGCGCTCAACCCGCCGGCTGCGGTATCCAGTTTGCGCAAGACCTGTTCGACGGGCAGCGCGTGCCAAGGGGGTTGCACGGGGGTTGATGGTCGCATGATCGCTTTCCGAGCGTTGGAGTTGTGCCGGGATTGTGCGATGAACGGCTGTCCCGGCTCGCATGGACAGCTATTGTTCGTCGTCGGCTCGATACGGAGCGGGAAAAATCTGTCCGATGTGAAAAAGCCGGTTCGAACATTGAGAATTCGCAATGAATCCAAAATCAACCCGATGGCAAACTAACAAACTAGAAGACCAAATGGTGAGTTGGGACAGAAAGAGCGGCATCGCATCAGAATTCCCGGTACGTTACGGGTCTCTACCTTGATAATTATAAGGCTTTAAGACCAAATGGTGAGTTGGGACAGAAAGAGCGGCATCGCATCAGAATTCCCGGTACGTTACGGGTCTCTACCTTGATAATTATAAGGCTTTATGGCTGATCCTGCTGCTGTTCAGCCAATGAACGCCAAGCGATCGGTCATCCTTGGTGCGGAACGGGAAGATCATTGCTCGCCATCGGCGATACGGCGCAAGGTGGCTTGGTCGCAATCCTGGAGATGGGCATCTTGCTCGCGCAGCAACCCTTGCCGCCGCAGTTCGGCGATGGTGCGGCTGACGGTTTCGGTGGTCAGGCCCACCATCGCCGCCATATCCTCGCGTCCGAAAAGCCGCAGGTGATCATCGGAAGCCGGACAGGCCAGTCGCAGCAACAACCGCGCTACCCGCTGGCGAGCGGTGCCGGTCGTGAATTGGGTCAGCCAAGCATCGGCTTCGTTGAGCGCCTGCTGCCAGCGTGCCATCAACGCCTGATACAGGCGCGGTTGCTCGCGGCCCAGTTTTTCGATTACCTCGACCGGGATCGCGCAGATATCGCAGTCGGTGAGAGCAATGGCGTCGTGCTGGTAAGGTTGACGAACCAGCGTTTCCAAGCCGAGAGCATCGCTGTCCCGCAACAGGCGCACGATGCGCTGGCTACCGTCGGGCAAGTATTGCACCAATTTCATCGCGCCACTTCGTAGAGTGAACAGGGTCTCGCGCCGCTCGTGCATGCGGTACAGCACGTTCCGGGGAGCCAAAGTCACTGTCTCGATGGGCTGATGGATATGGCGGAAATCCAGCTCTTCCAGCCCGGCGAACAGCACCGAGTCGCGAATCGCACAATGGAGGCACTTGCTTTCATCCGATCCAATCGTCGGCGATGAAATGGATTTCATGAGGTCATCCGCGTTTGCGCGCAACGGTCTTGTTTCAAGAAACAGTAGCTGATCCAAATTAGGAGCGCTGTAGAGCTTCGAAGGTTTCGCGAAAATTCGTGAGGGAGACATCCACATGAAAATTGCCGTCACCAGCCAGAATCGACGGACGATTACCGAACATGCCGGCAAATGCCGCAAGTTCTGGATTTACGATATCGAAGGGAACCAAGTCGCGGGTAAGACCTTGCTGGAACTACCCATCGAGCAGTCTTTTCACGAGAGCTCGCCGCACGAACCGCACCCGCTGGACGCTGTGCAGGTACTGATCGCTGGGAGCATGGGGTCCGGCTTGAGCCATCGTCTTGCCGTCAAGGGCATCGCCGCCTTGACCACTTCGGAAACCGATCCTGATCGGGCGGTCGTCGCCTATCTGGATGGATCGCTGGCGGTCGGATCGCCGAAACCGCACGCTCACGGGGAAGACGAGCACCCGTAACCCTTACTCTCATCACCCTCCCCAACCTCATCCGAAAGGAGCGATCCATGCAGTTTTTCTTGCGAGTGTTATTCGCCTTGACCCTGATTGCTGGCGGTGCCATCAACCCGACTTTCGCGGGAAACGGTGACCCGCTTTTCGTAAATCTCACTACGGACGATGCGCATCGCGCCAATATGGGAATCTCTTTTGGCAAAAACCAACTGGAACGCGGACATCCTTTGACGATTTTCCTCAACGATAAAGGCGTCCTCATCGGCTCCAAGGAAAATGCCACAAAATTCGCTGACCATCAGAAAATGCTCGGCGAACTGGCGAGCAAAGGCGCCGTCATTTTGGTCTGCCCGATGTGTATGAAGCATTACGGCATGAAAGAGGTCGACTTGTTGCCCGGACTGAAAGTCGGGAATCCCGAACTCACCGGCGGCGCCTTATTCAAGGACAACACCAAGACGCTGACGTGGTAAGTTAAGATTGAACGATCCATAAAACCCCGACCCGGCTAACGACGGGTCTCGCCTCACCGAGCATCGCGATGAACTTCGACGACAAAGCCAAAACCTGGGATTCCGATCCGATCAAGCGGAAGCGGGCCTTTGCCGTCGCCACCGCGATTCGGCAACGCGTACCGTTAGCGCAGGATTGGCGCGCGCTCGAATACGGCTGTGGAACGGGACTGCTAAGTTTCGCCTTGCACGCCGAATTGGGCCGAATCGCGCTGGCCGACAGCTCGCCGGGGATGCTGGCGGTATTGGAGAACAAGATCGCCGCTACTGGGTTTTCCCATCTGCATCCACTCGCGCTCGATTTGGTGACCGACCCGCTCCCCGCCGAGCGCTACGATCTCATTTACACCTTGATGACCTTGCATCACGTCGCCGATGTCGACCGTTTGCTGCGGGCCTTTCACGATCTATTGCGGCCAAGTAGCTGGCTGTGCATCGCCGATCTGGACCAGGAAGACGGCTCGTTTCACGGGCCCGGTTTTGCCGGTCACAACGGTTTCGATCGCACCGCGTTGCGGGTGCAACTGCTGCGCGCGGGATTCGGCGACGTGGATTTTTCGACCTGCTATACGATGAAAAAGGCGACCGACCAGGGAATGAGGGAATATCCGCTGTTTCTGGCGGTCGCGACCCGGCCATAGCGCGAACGACGGCGCGCTCGCCGGTTTCCGGTCCAGAAACAAATCCGTCCGAAGGAGGTTTATCGCCATGTCAACGACCGTTCAACCTCTCGATATCGGTGCCTTACGGCGATTGACGATTCGCTGCATTTCCGAAACCGGCTGGTTCGACACCGCCACCGTGTTCGGCGACATCAAGGATGCCGGCGGTGCCGAAATCGATCAATACGCCATTCCCTGGCCACCGTTCGGTACGCTGCACGCGGACAACGCCGCCGGCTTTTCGGCACTACTGGAAGCCGAGGCAACCGATGGGACCGTGCGCCGGCTGCTGTTCGATACCGGCTGGAATCCGGCCTGGATAGACCGCCGTTTCGCCGAGGAGGGCATCGACGAGCTGTTGCGGCAAAACCAAGTCGAGGCGTTGATCATCAGCCACGAGCATTTCGATCACTTCTGGGGGATCGGCTCGACGCTCAAGCATTGTCCCGACATCAGGATTTACATCCCAGAAGGTTTCCATCCGGCGGGGTTTGCGCACATCAAACAGCAAGGACATACCGGCGAAGTGGTCACCGTTCCGACCGATCGACCGCTGGTGCTGTTCCCTGGGCTGGCGCTGGTCGGTTTCCCCATGCATACCCTGTTAAAAGTCGATGGCGAAAATGTCTTATACGCCAATCTCCAAGATCGTGGACTGACGATGGTGACCGGCTGCGGTCACGGCGGCGTGCTTAACCTGCTGGACTACGCCCGCCGGACGTTCCAAGGCGGCGAGCGCATTCACGCGATCTACGGAGGGCTTCACATCTCACCCCTGGAAGATTGGGACGACACGCGGGAGCAAGTCGTCAATGCCCTGAGCGAGTACGGGATCGCCAAGGTGGCATGCAACCACTGCACCGGCCGCACTGCCGTCGAGAAAATGCTGGAACGGGGTTTGCCGGTGGTACGCGGGACCGCTCGCAACGGCTCGCAAACCAATCTGTTCATCGGCAACGGCGACACACTGGAACTGGGGTAACCGTAAAGAAAAACCTCGCTCCATCCACCCGTTTTAATCAGCGCAGCATCACGGCGAACCACAACAACGGCAACTGCGCCCCATCAATCCACTGCCGTCAAACTATCCAGCGGCCAGCGCGGTGCGACTTCGATCATCGTACCCTCGCGCTGGCCTGCCGCCAACCGACGCCAGCCGGCATAGGCAATCATCGCACCGTTGTCGGTACAGAACTCCAGTCGCGGATAAAAAACTTGTCCGCCCAGCTCAGTACTCAACTGCCGCAACCGTTCTCGCAAGCGCCGGTTGGCCCCTACTCCGCCCGCAACCACCAATCGATTCAGCCGGGTTGCCTGCAACGCCCTCCGACATTTGATCACCAGTGTCTCCACCACGGCTTCCTCGAAAGCTCGCGCCACATCGGCCTGATTCTCCGGCGTCGGCTCCAGTGTCCGCCAGGTACTGATAGCAGCGGTCTTAAGGCCACTGAAACTGAAATCGCAACCGGGACGGTCAGTCATTGGCCGAGGAAAGGTAAAGCGCCGAGGATCACCCTGCTCGGCCAGTTTCGCCAACGCTGGCCCGCCGGGATACGGCAACCCCAACAGCTTGGCTGTTTTGTCGAACGCCTCCCCGGCCGCATCGTCCACCGACTCGCCCAAAATCCGGTACCGGCCCACACCGTCTACCTCTACCAGCAGCGAATGCCCTCCGGACACCAGCAGCGCCACGAATGGAAACGTGGGCGGGTCCGGTTCCAGCATCGGCGCTAACAAATGACCTTCCATATGATGGACACCGATGGCCGGCACCTGCCAAGTCCAAGCTAAACTACGCCCGATGGCCGCGCCCACCAGCAGCGCACCGATCAAACCCGGCCCACGCGTGTACGCCACCCCTTCCACTTGGCGCGGCGTTATCCCGGCTTGCCGGCAAATCTCGCGCACCAGTGGTAAAGTTTTACGGACGTGATCGCGTGAGGCCAGTTCCGGCACTACACCGCCGTATTCGGCGTGTAGCACGATCTGGCTGTGCAGGGCGTGAGCCAACAAGCCGCGCCCGCTGTCGTAGAGTGCCACGCCGGTTTCATCGCAAGACGTTTCAATACCTAAAATCAACATGCCGCTTCCTGGTTTTGCATTTGTCGACCACCGCGATTACAATTTCCTATTTTCAGATTGTCCAACATTTTCTCCAGTCCTACAGCCCTGAATCGAGGTGACGATTTAATGCCTTCCGTGAAAGTCAAAGAGAATGAGCCGTTTGACGTGGCGCTGCGCCGCTTCAAGCGTTCCTGCGAGAAAGCCGGCGTGCTGTCCGAAGTCCGCCGTCGCGAGTTTTACGAGAAACCGACCCAGGAACGCAAACGCAAGCGCGCCGCCGCCGTCAAGCGTCATTTGAAAAAGCTTTCCCGGGAAGTCTCGCGCCGCACCCGCATGTATTGAATCCAGCCTCTCCGTCCTTTCAGCCCGAGTCCTTACCGCCATGTCCATCAAAAATCGCGTTCAGGATGACATGAAAACTGCCATGCGCGCCAAGGATAAGGAACGCCTCGGGGCTATCCGCCTAATTCTGGCTGCCATCAAACAGCGTGAGGTAGACGAGCGCATCGAGTTGAACGACACTCAAACGCTCAGTGTGCTGGAGAAAATGATCAAGCAGCGCCGGGAGTCGCTGGCGCAGTACCAAAGCGCTGGCCGAGAAGACCTCGCTGCCCAAGAAGCTTTCGAGATCGAGTTGATCCAGTCTTATCTGCCTGCGCCACTTGGCGAGGCCGACATAGATGCCCTGATCGCCGATGCCATCGCCGCGACCGGCGCGCAATCCGTGCGCGATATGGGTAAGGTGATGGCGCTGATCAAGGATCAGGCGCAGGGCCGGGTGGACATGGCAACAGTGGGTGCTCGGGTCAAAACCCACCTCGGCGGTTGACTAGCCACTGTTTCGCAATAGTCGCCATCGATATTTGCGCCAGCACCCCGTTTGTTCTTCTATTCGACCGCTGACGGTTGGGCGCTTATCCGCTAGGCTTTTGGGTTATGGCTGGCCGTATACCCCAAGAGTTTCTCGATCAGTTGCTCGTCCGGGCGGATCTCGTCGAGATCATTCATACCCGCGTGCCACTGCGTCGTGCGGGTCGCGAATTTACGGCTTGCTGCCCATTTCACGCCGAAAAAACGCCGTCCTTCTCGGTCAGTCCTCACAAGCAGTTTTACCACTGCTTCGGCTGCGGCGCTCATGGTAATGCCATTGGCTTTTTGATGGCTTACGAACGTTTGGATTTTCTCGACGCAGTCGAGGAATTGGCTCGGCTGGTCGGTTTGGACCTCCCCCAAACCTCCAGCAGCGAGAGCAACGCTTCGATCAAGCCGCTGCTGGAGTGGATCGCCCAAGCCGATCGCTTTTTTCGCCGGCAATTGCGCGAACATCCCCACCGGCAACGCGCGGTGGATTACTTGCGCCAACGCGGTCTGACCGGTCAGATTGCCAGCACGTTCGGCATCGGTTACGCCCCGCCAGGCTGGGAAATTCTCACAAAGGCGCTGTGCGAAATCGGCGCCAGCATTGCAGATCTCATCGCCGCCGGCCTGGCCAGCCGGGATGAGCAGAACCGTCCTCGCGATCGCTTCCGTGACCGCATCATCTTTCCGATTCGCGACCGCCGTGGGCGAGTCATCGCCTTCGGCGGACGAGCGCTGGACGGCGATACCACGCCTAAATACCTCAATTCGCCGGAAACGCCGCTGTTTCACAAGGGTTCCGAACTGTACGGCCTTTACGAAGCGCGCGCCCATAACCCGCAATTGAAACGACTCCTAGTGGTTGAAGGGTACATGGATGTGGTCGCCTTGGCCCAACATGACATTCCATATGCGGTTGCCACGCTAGGCACCGCCACGACAGCCGAGCACATCGAAAGGCTGTTCCGAACGGTCACCGATCTGGTGTTCTGCTTCGACGGCGACCGAGCGGGCCGCGCCGCCGCGTGGCGAGCACTGGATGCAACGCTGCCATTCTTGCGCGACGGTCGCCAAGGCAGTTTTTTGTTTCTGCCCGAAGGCGAAGATCCCGATACCCTGGTCCGGAGCGAAGGGCGAACGGCATTTGAGCGACGGCTGGAACAAGCGACGCCATTAGCCGATTATCTGTTCGCCGAATTGCGTACTCAAGTCGATCCCAGCACGCTGGCCGGACGGGCCCGGCTGGCCGCATCGGCGCGGCCGCTGCTGGAAAAATTGCCGGACGGGCATTTTCGTGACCTGATGGAGGAGCGACTGCGGCAGGAGGCTCAATTGATTAGCAGCCGGCTGCGTCCCCCCTCTCCGACCGTCGTCAATCCGATCGACCGCAACCTGCGTCTGACTCGAACCCGGTTGCGCAAGGCCATCGCTTTGCTGCTATACCGGCCGGAATTGGCGCAACAGGCAACGGACGACACTCCCGCGCTATCGAATAACGGCGAGCCAGGGGTGAAACTGTTGATGAACCTGCTCACCTTATTGCGTTCCAACCCCGAACTGACCACCGCTGCGCTGCTGGAACGCTACCGCGATACGCGCGAGGGAACGATTCTGGAGCAATTGGCAGCTTGGGAACCGGGAGTGCCAGAGCAAGATTATCAGTTCGAGCAGGAATTCAACGATATTCTCCGCTCTCTGGAGCACCGCGATGGCTTGCGGGAACACCTGCCGGATATGTTGTTGCAGCGTGGGACGCCGCGTGCGCTCAGCGCCGAGGAACGCGAAGCCCTGCGCAGCTTGGGGAAGGGGAAAAAGCCTTGACCTTACTCGTCTGCATTAATAAACGCAAAATTTTATGATATATTCGAACGTTTGGATTTTTCTCTACATTCAGTATGTGAACAGATCATGAGCGAGCAGCAACAATCGCAATTGAAGAAGTTGATCGCCCGCGGCAAGGAAAAAGGATTTCTCACTTATGCCGAGGTAAACGATCATTTGCCCGATGACATCGTCGATCCCGAGCAGATCGAAGACATCATCGCCATGATCAACGATATGGGCATCGAAGTCCACGAATTCGTGCCCGACACCGAAACCTTGCTGCTCAACGAAAACCCCGTCAGCGCCGACGACGATGTAGTCGCCGAGGAAGCGGCGGCAGCGCTGGCGGCGGTGGACAGCGAATTTGGCCGTACCACGGACCCAGTGCGGATGTACATGCGCGAGATGGGCACGGTCGAGCTGCTCACTCGTGAAGGCGAAATCCAGATCGCCAAGCGCATCGAGGAAGGGATGACTCAAGTGCTGTCGGCGCTGGCCAGCTATCCTCTCACGATCGGCGCATTGCTGCGGATTTACGACTCGATCAGTGAGAACGGTACCCGGCTCGCCGATGTCATCAGCGGTTTCAAGGATATCGAGGAGACCACGCCACCACTGCCGGATGTGGAATTGTTGCTGGCTGCCGACGATCCTGACGCAGTCGTCGGCGAAGACGAAGTGGTTGTCTCCGACGATGAGGACGAAGACGGGGCGCAGGGCGTGGTCGAAACCGGCCCCGACCCTGAGGAAACCGCTCAGCGCTTCGCGGACTTGCGCGCCTTGTATGAACAAACGTTGGCCAGCGTGGATGAATTTGGCCTATGGAACGCCGATGTCCAAGCGCTACGCCAGCAGCTTGGAGAACGCTTTCTCCAGTTCCGACTGGTTCCCAAGGCGCTAGACCAATTGATCATCAGCCTACATGAAATCGCCGAGCGCATCCGTGCCCAGGAAAAAGAGATCATGTTCGTCTGCGTCAATAAAGCGCAAATGCCGCGCAAGACCTTCATCACCTCCTTCCCGCAGAATGAAACTCGACTGGATTGGGTGAACGAACAAATTCAGGCCGGTAAAAAATACTCGGCGGTACTGTCCGATTACGGAGAGGAGATCCTGGAAGCGCAGCGGCGACTCCAAGCCATTGAGGCAGAAGCGCGGCTGTCGATCCACGAAATCAAGGACATCAACCGCCACATGTCCATCGGGGAAGCCAAAGCCCGCCGCGCCAAAAAGGAGATGGTCGAAGCCAATCTGCGATTGGTAATTTCCATTGCGAAGAAATATACCAACCGCGGCTTGCAGTTCCTGGATTTAATTCAGGAGGGCAACATCGGTCTGATGAAGGCGGTGGACAAATTTGAATATCGACGCGGTTACAAGTTCTCCACCTACGCCACCTGGTGGATTCGCCAAGCCATCACTCGCTCCATAGCGGATCAGGCTCGAACCATTCGCATTCCGGTACACATGATCGAAACCATCAACAAGCTCAACCGGATTTCCCGGCAGATGTTGCAGGAGATGGGCCGTGAACCGACCCCGGACGAGCTGGCCAAGCGCATGGAAATGCCGGAAGACAAGGTCAGGAAGGTGCTGAAAATCGCTAAGGAGCCGATATCGATGGAAACACCGATCGGCGATGACGAAGATTCGCATTTGGGCGATTTCATCGAGGATCTCAGCGTGCTGTCGCCGGTGGAGGCAGCGACCGTTGAAGGGTTGCGCGAGGCGACCCGCGAAGTACTGGCAACGCTCACCCCACGCGAAGCCAAGGTACTGCGGATGCGGTTCGGGATCGACATGTCCACCGATCATACCTTGGAGGAAGTCGGCAAGCAGTTCGACGTGACCCGCGAGCGCATCCGGCAGATCGAAGCTAAGGCGCTGCGCAAACTGCGACACCCGAACCGTTCGGAACAACTGCGTAGCTTTCTTGATTTGGAATGATGTTCACTGGCATGAAAACTAAACAGCAGATAAAATTCTCGATTCGTTGGGGCCCTTAGCTCAACGGTCAGAGCAGGGGACTCATAATCCCTTGGTTGTAGGTTCGAATCCTACAGGGCCCACCAGTCAAAAACGGGTTAGACTTTCATCTAACCCGTTTTTTTTATCGCTTATTGTCCACCCGTTGCCGACTCATCATCCGCCCTGCGGGAAACGACGCTTTGCCGGACCCGCACTGCTTTGAAGGGCTTGCTCGGATGACCACCCATCTCCGCCTCAATCATTGCAAACCGTAGCGTACCTCCATCTCCAATTCTCAGCTTATCCATCATTCGCCGGATGGCGATCCAAGAACACCAGGGCTATACGAGGGGACGGCAGAGATTGAACATCTTGCTGGTCAAACAGGCGTTCCGCCCACAACCAGTCTTCGAGTGGGCAACCGCCCTGAAATTCCCGGCGTTTAGCAAGGTAGTACGCTGCCTCAGCGATCCAGGCGTTCCGTTGGTCGATGGAGACAGTCACTGCAGGTTGCTGGGCTATCGGCATGGCGGGATCTCCGGAGATCATAAGGAAACAGCACTGATGCTAACAAAGCGGAAATCCGCTCGGCAACCTCCATAACCGCCCTGGTTGCCTACTCGAAATACAAGCCTTCCACAACCGGGACCGATTCCATCGCTGGCTCCGCTCATTCAATTAAAAAGCAAAAACCGGCGGGGACACCGCCGGTTCATTTTGCCAACAAGGGAATGACAACCCTTGTGAGGTTGCGATCATCCGCCCGTATCGGCTACCGGCGTCGGCTGCACCTTAATCTGGAGCACTTCGCTACGAACGTCGGGACCAATCGTGGAGAAGGAAAAGTCCACGCTGCCATCTGTCGGCAAGTCGCTGACTTGCAGGACTGCCACCACATAACCGCCCGAGCCACTGGCTAGAGTTGTTGGGACAACCGATGCGGTCGGAGTATGCAGATTGGCAACCGTACGCGCTTCAACGGCGGCAGTCTTCGCAGCATCGACAGCCGCCGACAACTCCTTCTGCGTAGCGCATTTCGTTGGGTCTCGCTCTACCGTGGCTGTTGGGTCCGCTGGATCCGTGATTAAATCGCAGACTCCCGGATTCGCAGCGGTAAAGGCATCGAAAGACGCTTGCGCCTTTGCCAACGTTTCCTCCGCAGCAATCGCCGCCGCTTCCGCCGGATCATTGATCACGACATCCACATTGATTGGGACAGCCGGAAGTCCAGTGCGAACCAGCTTGCCACCGGACAGAACACCTCCATCCAATAACTGCAGGGTGATCGGCAACTGGAGCGCCGTGCCAGGATCCACATTTTGCGTGACCGTGACCGGCGTTGTCGGCCACTCTGCATCAATCGGCGTCGTGATTTGCGCGGCCAGCTCAGCAGGCTTGACGAGGGTCAGGATGCTGCCATCCGGCGTACCCAGATACCAGTGGGTGAGCACCGCACCGACTTTACCACCATCGGCTTCGGCTGCCATCATGAACCGTCGACCGACTTGGCTAGCAGGATAGCTCATCGTCGTGCTAGCGGCACCGTTGGCGTCGGTGGAAATGGTAATCTCGTTGCTATCGAAGTTTGACACATTGCCTTTATAAGGCGGGCATCCAACCGTGTACCAGACATTGGCGCCGACATTCTGGCTGACTTGGTTGAAGGGCGAATTGACGATCAGCGTATTACCCGTCCGTCCGAGAATCACTCTGCTACCCACATGATATTCCAGGCGACCCTCCGAAGGCAGGCTATTAATTGTGCTGGAATTCGGGTTGATAGTTTCCGGATCCTGCAACATCAACAAGCAAAGTGGATTGGCAATCGCAAATGACACACCATTCGGCACCACAAACGGATTCAGCGTATCCGAAGCAATTCGCTTGGTAACACGGTTGGGAGCAACGAACTCATCACTGCCTTCCCTCGGGTCGCCCGTGGTGCCGGTGATGGCGAATTGGCCGTGCCCTTGATCGGGATAACGGTTTTGGAGCATGTCCAGCGGCGAATCCATTAGACGGAACGTGATTGGCGTTCCCGCTGGCGGTGGATTGCCAAAGGGATCGCTAGCGACAACTGAAATGACGCGGCTATAAATACCATTCCATACCGTGTCGCATGCTGCAGCCCCGCAAGTACTACCGGTGATAGCAACGAGATTGTTCTGGCTGGCAAACACAGCGTCCGCGAAGGGTCCGGTGAAGGTCAACGATGCAATCTGAGCCGTCCCGATCGATACCGAGGCGTAATTGGTAATAGCCATCTGGATACCGTTATCGACATTGTTATCACTGCGGTCGGCCGTGGCTGAGATCAACACGGTGCCAGGTAGCGTGCCACTGTGCAAGGCCAATGTCGCCGCACCGCCAACCAAGTTGGTCAAAACACTGGTGCCTTGTTGCGGATTCCCTTCGGCATCGGTGGTGCTGAACCACTCCCCGCCGTTCGGTCGATTCGGCAACATTTCAACCCGCAGGGTATGTCCGCTGCCTGAATTGATCGGCTGGCCCAAATCATCGAATACAAAAATCTGGAACAGCTTGGATGTGTTCTGGGTCACGGTAGTCGTGCCGAAGGGATTATCCTGGATATAAATCGGCGCCGCATCCATGACAAATTTGACCGTCGCAGGTGCGCCACCGGTGACACTACCACCGCCACCGACCACATCAATAGCCAAGCTGGCGCTAATTGTCTCCTCGGTATCTGGATCTTGCGCCGTGGCCGTCAACACCACGGTTCCAGGTACGCTACTGGCATGCAAATGAGCTGAGACGACGCCCGTGGTATTCTCGAACGTCAAACTGCGGAATGCCTTGGGCACCGTGGCAGTTGGAGGGCAGGTCGCCCCGGTCGGGCATTGTTCGTGTGCCGAATCTCCATCCAAATAGTACAGTGCGCCGCTACTAAGCCCCGAAGCGATACTGATCGCGACATTCGTTGCGGCAAATACGCTGCCATTTTTCTTGACTATGACGCTAACGGTATTGGTATAAGGACTACCGATTGCTGGCGAGACATTGAGGATATTAACCGGCAAAGTGGTTTTATCAGCGCTGATTTCAACGGTCACCGTTGAATTGGCACCGAAAAATCCACCAGCAACGGCCTCGTTCATCCCGTGACCGATCAACACGATAACCGCTAGCAAAAGCAACCGGAAAAACTCTTTCAGAGTACCTGAATAAAACATTCGCATGGTATTTTCACTCCCCCACGATAGTTACCCGATTCGCTCAGCGTTCGGCAACCGTACCGTTCTTCAAAATCTGTGGCGTCACAAAGATCAATAACTCACGCTTGGTATCCTCTTTTGCTAGTGGTCCTAAAAAGATATCCCTAACAATGGCACATCCCCCAACAAGGGTACTTTGCTCACACTATTGTTCTTGTTCTGCTCGAAAACACCGCCTAGAGACAACAGTTTCACCATTGTTCACCATGACTTGGGTTTCAACCTCGCGTTTGTCGATAGTCGGTTGAGTGCCCGTCGAGGTTGCAACATTGGCGCCTTGCTCATCTTTGGAAACTTTCAGATCCATCCTGATGCGATCATCGGGGGTAATTTGAGGTGTCACCTCCAACTTCAAGAAAGCATCCTTGAACTCTACTTTGGTTCCTTCCTGGCTGACCGTCGCATAAGGAATCTGCCGACCTTGCAGAATGGTGGCCTTCTTCAGGTCTGCCGTCACCACTTTCGGATTCGAGATCACCTCGCCCTGACCTTCCGCCTGCAAAGCCGACAGTTCCAAATCGACCAGATAATCCGATCTTAGGATTGCAAAGGCCAAGCTGGTACCCCCCACCGGCAAGTTGACGCCAAGCCGGCTATCAAGATTTGGAACCGTTACCGGAAATGGCTGCCCCGTGCTGGTCAAGTTACTGATAGCGCTGTTTACGATGGTATTGGTAGCAGTCGTGGTACCACTGACCGCGTTGATGCCATCACCGGCTTCCTTGACGCCGGTCACCCCGAACTTCGCTCCCAGACTCTCGGCTGAAATCGTTGCTGGCGATCACCACGCGGGAATCAATCAGCACCTGCCGGGCGGGCATGTCGAGCTTCGTCACCAGATCGCGAATTTCAGCCAACTTATCGGGTACGTCCTTGACGATCAGGCTGTTGGTTCGCTCATCCGCCACCACATCGCCTCGCGGCGATAAAATGCTTTGCTCCGCACCCTTTTCGCCACTCTTCTTTTTCAAAAGCTCCGCGATCTCTTTGGCCTTGGCGTAATTAACTTGGATGATTTCGGTGCGTAACGGAATCAGTTCCTGCACCGTCTTGTGGGATTCCAGATCAAGCTTTTCGCGCGCGGCAACCTCTTCGGTCGGCGCGATAAAGATCACGTTACCATTTTGCCGCATCGCGAGTCCCTTGGTGCGCAGGATAATGTCGAGCGCCTGATCCCAGGGTACGTTCTGCAAGCGCAAAGTCAGGTTACCCTTCACACTGTCGCTGACCACGATGTTGAGACCGGTAAAATCAGCCAGGATCTGTAGGATCGCCCGCACTTCAATATCCTGGAAATTCAATGACAGCAGATCGCCTTTGTATTTCTTTTTAGACGGATCGAACATCGTTTCCTTTGCTTCTTCCTCCGGGGTTTTCTGCGGCGGGCGAACCTCGATCACATAAAGATCGTTGGCTTGATAGGCCAAGTACTCAAACGGAGGATTAGGCTGGATGCTCAGCCGAGCGTTATTCCCACGATTCAGCGCCTCCACGGTTGTCACCGGTGTGGCGAAATCCGTCACATCCAATCGTCTCTGCTGACCGCGCGGCAATGTCGCGCCTTGAAAATCGGCGATGATCTGGTTCCCCTCTTGTCGGACATCCACCGGAATGCTGGAATTGGACAATTTGACCGTCACCACACCCTGACCAGCGGGACCACGCCGGAAGCTCACGTCCCCGATGTTCCGTGGTGTCACGACTGGAGGAGCCTCGGTCCGCCGCGTCGCGGCAGCGGCCGCGACTGATGCAGCGGGG
Source organism: Candidatus Competibacter sp. (assembly GCA_037045535.1). Lineage (GTDB taxonomy): Bacteria > Pseudomonadota > Gammaproteobacteria > Competibacterales > Competibacteraceae > Competibacter_A. The sequence goes on along the minus strand of JBAOHI010000071.1, from coordinate 75,714 downwards.
GTCGCCGCCGGGGTTTTGGCAGCCGCGGTTCCCGCACTCTCCAGGGTTAGCAGCACCGTATTCCCTTGAACCTGCACGTTGTAGGGCACCAGCCGCGCTAGATTTAGCGAGGCTCGGGTCCGATCGGAACCTTCCAACACACTGATCTTATCGGCAACTCCGATATTGATCTTTTGCTGGCGGGTACTCAATCCATTGCGTGTATTCAAAAAATCCAACACGATCCGAGCGGGCTCGTTAATGGTGAAACTGCTCGGAGGTCCCTTGAGGGATCCTGTTAGTTGGAATCGAATTTGCAAGCGATTGCCAGCCAATGGGCTGATATCCACCGCTTGCAACACCGGTTGAGGATCGGTGGCCTCGGCAGCCCTCGCTGGTAGGTTTCCCCCTCCGATTAGGATCAAACCCAAAACCGGCATCACCATCGCCAACCACCATGACAGCCACCCACCCTCCGACCGCCGGTCATGTTGGCCTTCGCTCATGAACCTGCTCGTCATGACACTTCCCCCTTAATCATTGGGTAAGCGACAAGAACGCATCCCGTTCCTGCCAGCGTCCGGGCCCATCCGGAACGATCTCCTTCAGATCGACCCGCTGCTCTGTAATATTGAGAATCTTGCCGTGGTTGGTACCCAAGTAGTTGTTTTTTTGAACCCGGTGCACGACGCCGTCCGGAGCCAGAACCAGCGCCCACAACTCATTTCCGCCGCCCACCCGAAAGGTACCCTTCATCTTAAGAGAGCCCAGTGAATATTTTTCGAGTTCCTCGCGCACCCGATTTGGATCGGGCCGAACTCCAGAGTAACCGCCACTCCGCGCCATTACCTCCCGGGTCATCTCCAGTTCTTCCTCTTGAGCAAAAGGCGCCACTAGAAAGGGATCCTTGACACCTTGAGCGGTATAGGTAAACGGCGTATACGGCTTGGCTTCCGGTGGCGGATCGGGTTTCTTAATCGGGGTCTCGCGCTTGGTTTTCTCCACGAAGCGCTGTAAATCCGATAGATCTTGCCGCGCACATCCCGCCAATGCGACCACAGCAACACCCAGCAGCAAAACGCTGCGCACGATGCTGAAACCTGGACGAAAACGCGCTTTCATTTTTGAGCAGCTCCCTTACTTTGAGCAGCTCCCTTACCTTGCGCTTTCCCCTGCGGCTGCGCGCCCTTCGCCGGCGCACCGCCTTCCTCCATATAGCGATAGGTCTGCAAGGTGGCTTGGATGATCAGTTGCCCCGAATTTTGCGTTTTCTCGGTTTTCGCCCCTTTGGCAGTATCAACACCGGCCAGCGTGGCATTTTCGAGGGTCACAATGCGCGGCAAGGCGGCCACCCCACTGACAAAGGCGCCGAATTGATGGTAAGTCCCGCGCGCCTTGATCGTGATCGGCTTAGCGGCATAAAAATCTCGGGGCTGTTCAGCTTCGGGTTTGAATAAATCAAATTCCAACCCGTTCCTTTTACCCGTGTCAGATACGTTTTCGAGCAACTCGGGCATTTCGGTTCCCGTCGGCAGTTGCCGCAACATCACTTGCAGATCTGCCTCCATCTGCTTAAGTTGCATCCGAAATGATTCAAGATTAGCGGCCACCCGTTGTTTTTCGATGAAATCCTGCCGCAGTTGCTGTTCTTCCTGGGTCACCCGTTCCAACTGTGCGAGTTGATCGTTGGTGAAAAAATAGTATCCGGCTCCTAGCGCGGCCAACATGACCAAGACGACCAGCACCAGTTGGCCTGCCAGCGGCCAATCGCCTGCCTCCCGCAAATCGAAATCGCTGAGGTTGATCTCGGACAGATTCATGCCTTACCTCCCGCGCCTGTCTGCTGCTCACCCTCTAGTTTAAGCGGAACGATCAGGTCAAACACCCGTGCCTGCACGCTATTCACATTTCGGGTTTCAATCACTTGCAGCGCGGGTTCGCCGAACAGCTTGGCGTCCCGAATCGCGCGCATGAAATCGGAAATCACATTGTCGGACTTGGCGATACCCCGGAGAGTCACCTGAGTACTGGTGGTTTTAAATTCCGTTAGATAGATATCCTGCGGTACCAGTCGGACCAATTGATCCAGCATCTGCACCATGCCGGGACGGCTCGTTTGCAGTTTTTGGATAACGTTGAGACGGTCCACCAACCGGCTCTTGGTCTTTTGCAACTCCTGCAATTCTTCTGCCGCTTTCTTGAGCCGGGCGATCTCGCCGCGCAGGTAGTTGTTGCGTTCTTGCTGATATTCGATGCGATTGTTGATTTCCATATACACCAGAAATATGATTCCCATCGCAGTCAAGGCTGCGGCGACCAACATCGAGACCAGCACGCGCCGCCTCTGGGCACGACGCGCCTCTCGCCAAGGTAACAGGTTGATGCGGGTCATGTCAGTCGAAGCTCCTTAGAGCTAATCCTCCAGCAACCGCCAGCAGCGGCGCATCGCGCAGTAAAGCACTGCTGTTCACTCTCGTGGCGCTGCCCATGTTCTTGAATGGACTAGCGACGACTGTGGTAATCCGCAACAGATCAGCAACCACTCGGTCTAAACCCACGATCATGGCGCCACCGCCTATTAAGACAATTGTATCTAAATTATAGTGGCCTGAAACAAACTGGTCGGAGGAAAAAAAGAACTGCAACCCATGCCCGATCTGCTCGGCCAGCATTTGCTTGAAAGGTTCCAGAATCGTCGCGGCAAAATCATCAGTCACTTGCCCGGAACGCTTCACCTGTTCAGCCTGCTCCCGGGGCAAACCTTGGGACTCGGCAATCCGGATGGTCAATTGATCGGCGCCGAAACCTTGTTCGCGAGTAAAAATGACGTGATCCTGCTGCAGGACGTACAGATTGGTCATGTTGGCACCAATGTCCACGAGCGCCGTTAAGCTCTCTTGCGCCTTGTCCAAACTGACGCGACCGCTCTCGACACCCGCTTTAGGGAGACTGTCCACCATCAACCGAAACATGTTTTCCAGCGCATAGACTTCCACGTCCACGACCACTGGAATCAATCCAGCCTCCCTCAGGGCGGCTTCCCGCGTATCCACGTTTTCCCGACGGGAAGCCACCAACATGACATCCTGCATTTCTCTGTTGGTCAGAGAAGGTCCTTTCACCTCAAAATCCAGGTAAACCTCTTCGATGGGATAGGGAATATATTGGGACGCCTCAATGGGCATGTTGACTTCGATGTCGCTCTCTTTGAACTCCACCGGCATCGGCACGGCACGCGTGATCACACTGGAAGTCGGCACGGCGACCGCGGCACGGCGCAATCGCGTACCGGATTTACGCCAAGCCCGCTTGATCGCCTCACCAACCTCACCGGGATCGGTAATATTGCGATCTTCCATCACGCCCTCACCCAACGATTCGATGGCGAAAGCCTCGACCCGAAACCGTGGCCCGGAGCGGCTCAGTTCGATCAGCTTGACTGCTGAAGGACTGATATCAATGCCCAGCATGGGCTCATTACGCTTGAACAGAGCCAATTTTTGCTTCCTCGACTGATTCAGATTGGACGAATCAAACGCACCTGGTGAATATAGCAAACAACAGAGACTAAAACGCTGGGAAGTTGCACGCCATCCGGTGATAATTGTTGATGGTGCCATTACCCGGACGCGGTTGGCCTGTCTGCGGTCGATTTGGCCACCCGGTCGCCACCGTGCCCACCACCGATTCGCCCACACCCCGCCGGAGTTGTCCATGGCCCGCCGCTATCGCGACCATTATCGACTTAAAGCCTTGCTGGCCCAAGAATGCGCCCGGCTCATGGCCGACGAAGGAATCAAGGACTTTCGAACCGCCAAGCGCAAGGCCGCCCTTCGGCTAGCAATCACCGATAAAGCCGTCTTACCCGACAATACCGAAATCCAACAGGCGCTGATCAACCATCAGCGGTTGTTCCATGGGGAACATCAAGCGGTCCGCTTACGCGGTTTGCGCGAAACCGCCTTGGAAGTCATGCGCTTCCTAGCAAGCTTTCGGCCAAAGTTGGTTGGGTCGGTGCTAAATGGTACCGCAGGCCCCCATGCTGACGTTCAACTCCACTTATTCGCCGATACATCAAAGGATGTCTTGATATTTCTGATGGAGCACCACATTCCTCTTGAAACCTCCGAACGCCGCCTTAAATTGAACAATGGCGATCTCATTTCCCTGCCGGTCTTCCGTTTTCAAGCAGGCGACACTTTTATCGAACTAACAATCTTCGGCCCGTTAGGCGAACGGGAGGCGCCTCGCAGTCCGGTCGACGGCCGGCCCTTGCGACGGGCCGGCCTCGTCGAAGTACGGACCTTGTTAAACTCCGATCCGACCTCCGCATGCTCCTGAGTGAACTAGGGCTCGCCGCTTCCTTCCAGCCCGCCCCTGCTCTCTCCCCACCAAGCGCAAACCGCGAGCGGTGAGTTTCCCACTCGCGGATGCAGGCGAACCGACCAACGCTGTTTGCCCCTACCCGGTTTCACTCAGGCTTTAGCCGTACTACTGGGATGGGTATCCACGAAATGCTTCAGTACCAATTTCAGCTTCAACGCTTTATCAGGGTGTCCATGCCGCCGCGCTTCCTCGATGTCATCCAAGATAATGCGCTTGATCATCGGGATGCCTTCGGTGGTATGGACGAGATAGCTGCCCATTTCCAAAGCTGCCATCTCTGGTAAATGTTCGTGTTGGGCGATAGCCTCGATTTCCTCTTCGGTCAGATCACTCAGCTCCACGCAATCTTCATACGTCAACATGGTGTTCCCTCCTCTTGAGTCATGATGGATTACGGCCATTTACCCAAGGAGACGCGCCACTGGCGCCATTGCTCTCGGTTGGTAAATTAAACACAAGGTTAAACCTGGCTGCCCATCCATACAAGAACAATCCGCATTGAAAATGTGCTTATTCAAACTCCGATCCTGGAGACCACGCCAATAATCGCACCGGCGACCAAACCATCAATGGATTCGCCCGGTTTCCCCGCGTATCATTGCGTGCTTGGAGCTTTCAACGAATGCCACCACAATCTGGTCATGGCCGCTGACAACCCTTACTTGCCAAACGATCCGCCCTCCCCTTGCGTCGGAATTTGCGTCATGAACCCACAAACCCAACTGTGCGACGGCTGCCTTCGTACGCTGGACGAGATCGCTGCCTGGTGGGATTACAATCCCGCCCAAAAACAAGCAGTACTGAGCGAATTGGAAAGCCGTTTAGCGCGCCTTATGGACGGTACGTACTTCGACTGACCGTTCGGTCGACTATCGCATTCCGCTGGAGAAATCTCATGCCGCTCTCGGTTCCTGTTCCTCGTCGGTTGCTCCATAATCGTACCGTCCAATGCTGGGGTTACCAGCGCGAAGATGGTCTCTGGGATATCGAGGGCCGGATGGTCGACACCAAAACCTACGCTTTTCCCAACGAGGATCGCGGGGGAGCCATCCAACCGGGTGACCCCCTGCACGATATGTGGATTCGCCTGACCGTGGATGATCAGTTTCGCATTCACAATGTCGAAGCGCGCACCGATGGTTCACCGTTCGGCCTCTGCCCTGCGATCACCGACCGTTACCAAAAACTGATCGGCGCACGCATCGGGCCGGGGTGGTCGCTCAAGCTTAGGGAGCTGTTCAGTGGGATAAACGGCTGCACTCACATGACCGAACTGCTGGGTCCAGTCGCCACCACCATGCTGCAAGCGGTATATGGCAAGCGCTACGACGAGGACGACGCCAAAGCGCCCGAGGATCGATCACCGCCGTCAGTATTGAACACCTGCCATGCCTTAGCCAGCGACAGCTCGGTAGTGAAAAAGCGTTGGCCGCGAGCCTATACCGGCTCGGATAGGGATTTGGATTCTAAAACTCAGCCGCTATTGGACGACTGCATCACTTAAACCGGCCCCAGTCGCATCTCCGCTCCGCCAGATTCACAACGCCTCCGGTTTCGGATCGCGCGCCAACAGGCTTTCAACCGCCTGCCGAGGATTTTGGCCGTGGTGCAACACGCGGTCCACCTGTTCGGTGATCGGCATCTCAACCCGATGCTGTCGTGCCAGCCGCAGTGCTTCCCGCGCCGTGGCCGCGCCCTCCACCACCTGTCCGATGGCCGCGAACGCCGCCTCAGCGGTCTCGCCACGGCCGATGGCCAAGCCGAACCGCCGGTTGCGCGATTGATCATCGGTGCAGGTCAGCACCAGGTCACCGATGCCGGCCAGCCCCATAAAAGTTTCGCGCTGGCCGCCCACCGCCAAGCCGAGTCGCACCATCTCCGCCAGTCCCCGCGTGATCAGCGCCGCACGGGCATTGGCTCCAAAACCAAGACCGTCAGCGATCCCAGCGGCGATAGCCAGCACATTCTTGATCGCCCCACCCAATTCGACACCGATTACGTCGGTGCTGGTGTAGGCGCGTAGATTGGAACCATGCAACAACGCCGCCACCCGGCGTGCGTGTACCACGTCCAGCGCAGCGACGGTCACTGCGGTCGGCAACCCTAGCGCCACCTCACGGGCGAAACTGGGACCGGAGATCGCCGCTGCCGGCCAGTCCTGGCCAAGCATCTCTGCCGTCACTTCGTGCAAAAATCGGCCGCCGCCGTGCTCCAATCCTTTTGTCGCCCAAGCGAAACCGGCACAGGGTGGTAAATGCGGCCGCAACCGGGCCAGCGTCGCACCGTAAGCGTGGCTGGGCACCGCCACCAAGGCCAGATCCACCTCGGCCAAGGCATTGGCTAGATCGACACCCGCGCTCAACTCCGATGGAAACGGTACACCCGATAGGTAGCGACGGTTTTCCCGGTCCCGAACCAAGGGAGCCACTTCATCGGGGTCATGGCCCCACAGCCGGACCACATGGCCATTGCGGGCTAACAACAACCCCAACGCGGTACCCCACGACCCCACACCGAGGACCGCAACCGTCGCGGTGGCGGTCATACCATCAATGCGCCGCAGGAGAAGCGCCTGCCGCCGCAGCCTGCTGCTGTTGCAGTCGCTGCAGATAAAGAGCATCGAAATTAATCGGATTGAGGAGCAGCGCCGGGAATCCACCCTTGCCGATTAGCGAGGCGAGCTCCTCGCGAGCGAAGGGAAACAGAACATTCGGGCAGAATGCGTGCAACATCTGGCCCATTTGCGCGTCCTCGAATCCCTTTAGAGTGAATATGCCCGCTTGTTGGACCTCGGCTAGATACGCCGTACGGTCACCGAGCTTGGCGGTGATAGTCACGGTTAGCACCACCTCGAACAAATCCTGGGTCAGAGGCGTGGCGCCGGTTTCCAGGCGTACTTCGGTCTGGGGTTGCCACTGCTCGGTAAAAATTCCGGGAGAATTCGGCGTCTCTAGCGATACGTCCTTGATATAGATCTTCTGTATGTCGAAATGCTGAGAAACTTGCTGTTGCTCGCTCATGCAAAGTACCTTGGATGGAGGATCGTGAAGGGTGCGAAGCAAGGAACCTGGAATCTACCTCCCCGGCCGCGGTGGGTTCCCACTCGCCGCGCCGCTCCCGCCCAACCAACCATCCCAACCCCCGACAGGATTGATGACGATGCTCGGCAGAATGGACCGGGCGGAATCGGTATCAAACGATTACTTCTTGCGGCTGACCGGTAAATGGGCATCCATCCAAGCAGCCAACCCACCCTTCAAGCTATAAACGCTGGCAATCCCGTTTTTCTTGAGCAAGGCGCAAGCCGACTGCGAAGTGTTCCCAGCCCGACAGTAAACAATGATCGGTTTTTCACCGATCTTACTAAATTCGCTCAACCGCTCCCCTAGCGAAGCAAACGGGATATGGCGAGCCTGTGGAATATGGCCTTCCTTGTATTCGCTCGCATCGCGGATATCGATGACCGAGGCCTCTTGGTCGTTGATCAGGCGCAGCGCCTCGACAGCATTGAGGGTGGTGATTCCACGAACCTTACGCAGGACCTCGCTCCCCACCAACATGCCCAAAATGGCGAACAGTGCCAGGAATAATAACCAGTTATGCCCGAAGAATTCGGTGAAATCGCTCATGGGAGTTTCTTAAAATCAGCGGATCATTCAATAAATTACGGGCTACGAGTTGGATCACCCGCCTTTTTTACGCCCAGCTTCCACAGGATCATCTCCGCCGGGCAGAATTGGGTAAAGCCGCTCTGGAACAGATTCAATCCGACGAAAGCAGTGAACCAAAGCCAATAGCTGCTGTGATAGAGCGGGCTGGCCGGCGCTCCCAACAGCAACGATAATACAATAAAGGAACCGGCCATGATCCGGATAATTCTTTCGCTGTTCACGGTCAACCTTTGATCGAATTCAGGATGATAAAGTAATTCGGGGAACACGAGCCTCATCCGGGCCGAAGACGCGGACTTCAACCTCAGGCGCAGAACACGTCTCGCATCATGCCGATCAAACGCAGGGTGCGCGCGTCTCCCACCCGATAATAGACCCGGTTGGCATCCTTGCGGCAGGTCAAAATACCCTTATCGCGAAGAATAGCCAAATGCTGGGAAATATTGCTCTGGGACGTTCCGACACACTCGACGATTTCCTGAACGCTGACTTCCTGATCGCCCAGGATGCAGAGAATTTTGAGCCGCAGCGGGTGCGACATAGCCTTGAGCGAACGGGAGGCTCGCTCGATATCTTCATCGCGGGTAATCAGGGAATTCAATGAAATATGGCCATCATTGGCGCCAACCGTGGCCGCCCTCGTGCACTCGCCGCGCATGATTTGCTACCGAACCTCGCATCGACGATTCGCATATTAGCATAATTTAATATAACGATATCCAGAAGCTCGAACGCTTCGACTGGCGAAATCGGTCGGCCAAGCGTATCATCGTTTAAAGGAAATTCCATAAGATTTAACCGTATCAGCGCGTTGTCATCCATCGCTCCCAACTTGATAACGACAAAAACCGCTTCAAACTAGAGGAGGCATGCTGCAAATGTACAAAATCGTGCTCGTCCGCCACGGCGAAAGCCAGTGGAACCTGGAAAACCGCTTTACCGGCTGGGTTGACGTAGATCTCTCCGAAAAAGGTCGCGAGGAAGCCAAAAAAGGCGGTCAGGCCCTCAAGAAGGAAGGCTTTGCCTTTGATGTGGCGTTCACGTCTGTACTCAAACGCGCCATTCACACCTTATGGATCGTGTTGGACGAACTGGATCTGGCCTGGATTCCGGTGCAGCGGAGTTGGCGGCTCAACGAGCGCCATTACGGTGCCCTGGCTGGCCTGAACAAGTCCGAAACCGCCGCAAAACACGGCGAGGAGCAAGTCAAGATCTGGCGGCGTAGTTTCGATATCCCGCCGCCGGCCCTGGACCCGAGTGATCCGGGCCATCCAGCCAAGGATCCGCGCTACACCGGGCTCGACCCGCGTGTGCTACCCGCCACTGAAAGCCTCAAGACCACTATCGACCGGGTGCTGCCATTCTGGCACGACACTATCGTTCCGACCATCCGCTCGGGCAAGCGGGTCTTGATCGCCGCGCATGGCAACAGCTTGCGTGCGCTGGTCAAGTATCTGGACGATATGTCGGACGAGGCGATCATCGCCACCAACATCCCGACTGCCGTGCCGCTGGTCTACGAACTCGATGCTAACTTGCGGCCGATCAAAAACTACTACCTCGCTGATCCAGAGGAACTCAAGAAGCTGATGGATGCCGTCGCCAACCAGGGCAAGGCTAAGTAAGCATTCGTAGCAGCGCTCCCACCCTGCGACGGACCCCGCGACCGCAAAGCTCGGCGCCGGGTCCGTCCGCCTTCAAGCAAGCCGTCTCACGAAATTTATCCGGCCCAGCGATTCGGGCTTCGTTACATTGTCTTAATCTGGCAAGCCTCTAAAGTTTTTTATCGTTCCCCTCGCCGTAATCGAAGAAAGTATGGAGTGAAGATGAGCGTTGCAACTCGACACGGTTTGGCGCTAGCCGCGAGTTTTCTCGCGGGCGTCTCGTTGACAGCCGTTCACAGCGTCTGGGCTGAAAGGGATATCGCTACGGACAACAAACTGCCACTGGACGAACTCCGCACATTCACCGGCGTGCTTGACGCCGTCAAGGAAGATTATGTGGAACCGGTTAAGGATAAGGATCTGCTGGAAAACGCCATACGTGGCATGTTAAGCAATCTCGACCCCCACTCCGCTTTTCTGGACGCTGAAGCGTTTCAAGACTTACAGGTCGGCACGTCCGGCGAGTTTGGCGGCTTGGGCATCGAGGTCGGGCAGGAAGACGGCTTTATCAAGGTGATCGCCCCGATCGACGATACGCCAGCTCAGCGTGCGGGTATTCGCGCCGGTGACCTGATCATTCGGCTTGACGATACCTCGGTCAAAGGGATGGCGCTATCGGACGCAATCCAGCGGATGCGTGGCAAGCCGAATACGCCGATTACCCTGACCATCGTGCGAGAAGGGGTTCGAAAACCGTTAAAAATCAAGCTCGTTCGTGAAGTCATCCAAGTCAAGAGCGTCAAGAGCCGTCTGTTGGAACCGGGCTTTGCCTACGTGCGGATCACCCAGTTTCAGGCCAAAACCGCCCAAAGTCTGCAGCAGGAGCTACAAACTCTCGAACAGCAAAACAAAGCGCCGCTGAAGGGCCTGGTGCTGGATCTGCGCAACAACCCGGGTGGCGTACTGAACGGCGCCGTGGACGTGGCCGACGATTTTCTGGAAGACGGTGTCATCGTCGAAACCAAGGGGCGCGGCAATGGTTCCGACCAAAGTTATAAGGCCACGCCAGGCGATCTGCTGAAAAACGCGTCCATGGTGGTATTGGTCAACGGCGGGTCCGCCTCTGCTTCTGAAATCGTCGCTGGTGCCTTGCAGGATCACCACCGGGCGTTGATTCTAGGCGAGCGAACCTTCGGCAAAGGTTCGGTGCAAACTATCCTGCCGCTGGGGAACGGCACAGCGGTCAAACTGACTACTGCCCGGTACTACACCCCCAGCGGCCGATCGATCCAGGCCGCCGGCATCGACCCCGATATCAAACTTAAGCCCCTGAAGGTAGAGGCCGATAACGGCTCTGAATCAGACTTTATCAAAGAGTCCGATCTGACCGGTCACCTGCGCAACGACCGCGCCGATGAGATCGATAACACGCCGCCGGATCACCCCCCTGATTCCACCAAACTTGTTGCCCCTGCCGATGGCAACCTAGTCCAAAATGACTATCAGTTGTACGAAGCTCTAAACCTTTTGAAAGGCATGACCCTGTCGCAAAATCGCAATAACGGCTGATTGCCCGGATTTTCCAAGCTCGCCAGCCCATCCAAACAGGAGAAATCGCTCATGGCTACTGTCCTCGTCCCGCTCGCTCAAGGCTGCGAAGAACTGGAGGCTGTCACCATCATCGATCTGTTGCGCCGCGCGAACATCGCGGTCGTGGTGGCGGGGTTGGAAGATGGACCTGTAACCGCCTCGCGCGGGGTCATTCTGCTTCCCGAGGTCACGCTCGACTCGGTGCTGGATCGGGATTTCGATTTGGTAGTGTTGCCAGGCGGCCTCGGCGGTGCCCAACGCTTGGAAGCCGATCAGCGCATCGCGGCTCTGTTGCGGCGGCAAACCGAGCAGGGCCGCTATGTCGCCGCCATTTGCGCCGCGCCCCGGGTGCTAGCCAGCGCTGGCCTGCTGAACTACCGGGAAGCCACTGCCTACCCGGGTATTCTCGACGGTCGCACTGAGATTCGCCTGAGCAGCGCGGCCGTGGTACGCGACGGCACCTTCATCACCTCGCGCGGCCCCGGCACGGCTATGGATTTCGCCCTGACCCTAATCGAGATCCTGTCCGGTCGCAGCACGCGCGATGAAGTAGAAGCCGCTTTGCAGCGGTCTTGAAGCCGCCGCTACCTGATTGCGGCAGGATAATTCAGGCATCCGTCGGCCAAGCGCCGAGCAATAGACCAACACCGATTCCACCCAGCAACCACGTCAGCAGGGGCACCTGCCAAGGACTCTCCGGACGGGGGGTGTCGAAACCGAGCAGTACCGCCGCGCTGATGATCAGCGCGGCGCCCACCACCGCATGGAAATGGCGTCGATTGGCCCGGCGCAAGTCCCGGCGCAATTGCTCCATCTCCTGCTTGTGCAGTTGCACCGCAATCTCTCCAGCGCTAGCCTTGCGGAGCAGGCGGTAAACCAGGTTCGGCAAATCCGGCGCCTGATCGGCCCATCGCGGGATGAAATGCTTGATACGGTTGATGACCGACCGTGGCCCGACTCGATCCTTCATCCAGTTTTCCAGGAACGGCTTGGCGGTTTTCCATAAATCCAGTTCGGGATCGAGCTGCCGACCCAACCCTTCGATATTCAGCAAGGTCTTTTGCAGCAGCACCAATTGCGGCTGTACTTCCATATTGAACCGGCGGGCAGTCTGAAACAGGGTCAGCAAAAACCCACCGAAGGAGATATCCTTGAGCGGCCGGTCGAAAATCGGTTCCGATACAGTGCGGATGGCCGATTCGAATTCATCTACCCGCGTTTCGGCCGGTACCCAGCCCGACTCGATATGCAGTTCCGCCACCCGTCGGTAGTCCCGGTGAAAGAAGGCCAGAAAATTTTCCGCCAAATAATGCTGGTCGGTGGGGCTTAGCGTGCCGATGATACCGAAATCCACTGCAATGTAGCGAGGATCGACCGGATCGGCGGCATCAACAAAAATGTTGCCTGGATGCATGTCGGCGTGAAAAAAACTGTCACGGAACACTTGGGTGAAGAAAACGATCACCCCCCGTTCCGATAGTTTCCTCATATCGACGCCCCGCCGACGCAACTCGGCGATATCGCCCACCGGAACTCCGTAAATCCGCTCCATGACCAGCACGTTGCGGCGGGTTTCCGGCCAGAAGATCTCGGGCACGTACAGGATCGGGGAATCTTGGAAATTGTGGCGCAATTGACTGGCGTTGGCCGCTTCCCGGACTAGATCCAGTTCATCGAAGATGGTCTTCTCGTACTCCGCGACCACCTCGATCGGCCGCAGCCGACGGCCCTCTTTCCAATAGCGTTGCGCCAGGCTGGCGATGATGTAGAGCAGCTCCACATCGCGGCGGATGACCTTCTCAATACCAGGCCGGAGCACCTTGACCACGACCTCGCGCCCGCTACGCAGTCGGGCCGTGTGTACCTGAGCGATGGACGCCGAAGCCAGCGGCACAAAGCCGAAGTCGTCGAAAACCGTTTCCAGCGGCTGGCCATAAGCTCTTTCGATAATGACGCGCGCCTGTTCGCCGGGGAAAGGCGGTACACGGTCCTGTAGCTTGGCCAGTTCCAGGGCGATGTCGTCCGGTAACAAGTCGCGCCGGGTGGACAGCATCTGACCGAACTTGACGAAGATCGGCCCCAAGTCTTCCAGCGTCAAGCGGATGCGGGCACCGCGCGGCAGCTCGGATTGCGGGCGAGGCAACCAGTTCCAGGGCAGCAAATGGCGAAGGAAGCCGACCGGTCGGAACAGATGAGTAGCGAGGATGATATCGTCCAGACCGTGACGCACCAACACGCGGTTGATGTGCATCAGCCTCAACAGCTGGGCGGGACCGAACATGCTGACGGCGTGCCTCGTGGAAAGATAGATCTACACTGGATCGCCGGCTGCAGTGCGTCGGCGCAGGCGCTCGATCCGCGCCGCGAGTCGGTCGGCGTCCTCGCGCAGGGTGTCCACCGCGCTGAGAAATTGCTCGACCACAGGGCGTGGTGGCAAGGCGCGCAATTCCTGCTGGAGATACTCGACCCCATCGCGGACGAGGGTATCGGCGCTGCGTCGACCCCAGCCGCGCAGACCGCGCCAGAGATTGCCCAGTTGATGGGCAGCAACATCGCCGACTGCTTTGGAAAGCTGCTCTTCCCAGTCGATGTCCATCCGCATCAGGATCGCCTGAAACTCCCGGCCTACGGTAACGTCGCCTTCGATGGTGACATCTCCATCCACTGCGGGACCACTTCGCCATTGCCGGAGCAGCGCCAACGGCGTGCCCTGGATCCATACCGACGGTGTGCCTTCATGACGATCCATCACTCGCACGCCATCGATTCCGGGCAACAGATAAAAAGCCTGGTTCAAACCATCCAGCTCGACAGCGATCACTTCGCCATCCAACGCAGCCAGTCGTGGTGGAATATCGGGATCGAGCTGTAAATAGCGGTTAAACGCAACTTCCAATCCAGCGACGAAGGCGGCGGGAATCACGGAAAAACTCCCAAGATGGCGGCCCTCACCCGATTCGCTGCTCGCAGGGCACCTATACGGGAGTCAGAACTTGTAACCACGATGCACCGCGACGATACCGCCGGTCAGATTGAAATACTGACAACGATCGAATCCGGCTTCCTCCATCATCCGCAGCAATGTCCCTTGATCGGGGTGCACACGAATCGACTCGGCCAGATAGCGGTAGCTAGCGGCGTCGTTGGCCACCAGCTTGCCCAGCACCGGCAACACCGAAAACGAGTACAGGTCATACATCGGCTTAAGGCCGGGCGCGATCGGATGAGAAAACTCTAGAATCACCGCTCGCCCCCCCGGCTTGAGCGCGGCATGCATGGCCGCCAACGCCCGGTCCTTATAGGTCACGTTCCGCAGCCCGAAGGCGATGATGATGCAATCGAAGGTATTATCGGGAAAGGGTAGTTGCTCGGCGTCGATTTGGGCGTAGTCGACATTGCCGACCACACCTTCGTCAACCAACCGCCGCCGACCTTCCGCCAGCATGTTGGCATTGATATCCGACAGCACCACCCATCCCGTCGGACCCACCAACGGCAATATCCGGCTGGTCAGATCGCCGGTGCCCCCGGCCAGATCCAACACTCGTTCCCCGGGCCGCACACCGCCGAGGCTGACGGCGAAGCGCTTCCACAAACGATGCACGCCCAACGACATCAGATCGTTCATCAGATCGTACTTGCCGGCAACCGAATCGAATACGCCGGCCACCTTACGGGCTTTTTCGTTCGCGGCGACCTTCTGGTAACCGAAATGCGTGGTCTCGGGTTGTTCCATGGTTCGGGCCACTCACATCGAGAAAGTAGTTAAGTTTGCCGCTGATAGCCGACTTCGCTCAACCGGCGTAGATAATCCTGCCAGTTGCTTTGCTGGTCCGTACCCAACTCGTACAGCACGTTCCAGGAATACAGGCCAGTCGAGTGTCCGTCGTCGAAGACCAACCGCACCGCGTAGTTGCCGACCGGTTCGATGGTGGTGATGTTCACTCCCTCCTTGCCCGTCACCAGCGTCCCCGTGCCAGGACCGTGACCCCGCACTTCGGCCGATGGTGAAAACACGCGCAGATATTCGCAGGGCAGTTGGAAATGGGTGCCATCCTCGAAGGCGACTTCGAGCAGCCGGGAGTTCTGATGGAGTTTAATTTCGGTTGGATGGATGCTCATGGGGCCGGCCTTATAGGATATAGCGGGTCAGGTCTTCATCCTTGATCAGCTCGCCCAAGTGGGCGTCCACGTAAGCACGATTCACGATCACGGTTTGGCCAGCGCGGTCGGGCGCCTCGAACGAAATGGTCTCCAGCAGGCGCTCCATGACGGTATGCAACCGTCGGGCACCGATATTTTCGGTTCGCTCGTTCACTTGGCAGGCGACCTCGGCGATGCGTTGCACCCCATCCTCGGCGAATTCCAACTCGACCTCCTCGGTTTCCAATAACGAAGCGTACTGCTCAGTCAACGAGGCATCGGGTTCGGTCAAAATCCGCACGAAATCCTCGGTGCTGAGGGCGTTCAGCTCCACCCGGATCGGCAACCGGCCCTGTAATTCCGGAATCAGGTCAGACGGCTTGGCGAGATGAAACGCTCCGGAAGCGATGAACAGGATATGGTCGCTGCGCACCATGCCGTATTTGGTGGAGACGGTACAGCCTTCGACCAACGGTAACAAATCGCGCTGTACGCCTTCGCGCGAGACATCGGGGCCACCGTATTCGCCGCGCTTGGCCACCTTATCGATCTCGTCGATGAAGACGATGCCATTCTGCTCGACCGATGCCAGCGCCTTGAGCTTGAGTTCTTCCTCGTTGATCATCTTGGCGGCCTCCTCTTCCTGAAGCAGCTTGAGGGCATCCTTGATCTTGAGCTTGCGGCTGCGGGTCCGATTGCTGGTCATGTTCTGGAAAAGACTCTGCAACTGGCTGGTCATTTCTTCCATGCCGGGAGGGGCCATGATCTCCACTCCAACCGGCCGGACCGAAACTTCGATTTCGATCTCGCGGTCGTCCAGATCGCCTTTGAGCAGGCGCTCGCGCATTTTCTGACGGGTGACGGAATGATCCGGCGCGGGCGGCTCGTTGGCAAACCCGACGCTGCGCGGACGCGGTAACAGGGTGTCCAGCACCCGTTCCTGGGCGGCTTCCTCGGCACGGTGACGGACTTTCTGCATTTCCTCCTCGCGCACCATCTTGATCGCTCCATCCATGAGGTCGCGGATGATCGACTCCACGTCGCGGCCGACATAGCCCACCTCGGTGAACTTGGTGGCTTCGACCTTGATAAAGGGGGCGTTGGCCAGCTTAGCCAGTCGCCGGGCGATTTCGGTCTTGCCCACGCCCGTTGGCCCAATCATCAAAATATTCTTTGGCGTGATTTCGTTGCGCAGTTCCGGCTCCACTCGCATCCGCCGCCAGCGGTTGCGCAGCGCGATGGCAACGGCACGCTTGGCGGCATCCTGGCCGATGATGTGTTTGTCCAGTTCCTGGGCGATCTCTCGGGGGGTCATCTCCGACATGGCGAGGCTACCGTCAGTGCAAAAGGCGAAAACGGGACGACGGCCGCTTCGGTCGTCAAGATCGAATTACGCGCCCGCCAGTTCTTCAAAAGTTAGATTCTCGTTGGTGTATATGCAGATGCCGGCAGCAATTTTCAAGGCTTGTTCGACGATGGTTCGCGCGTCGAGCGCGGTGTGCTCCAATAACGCTTGGGCGGCGGCCTGGGCATAACTCCCACCCGATCCGATCGCTGCCAGTTCACGTTCCGGCTCGATCACGTCACCGTTGCCGGACAGAATGAGGGTGGTACCGAGATCGGCGACGATCAACAGCGCCTCCAGCCGCCGCAGCAGTCGGTCGGTCCGCCAATCCTTGGCCAATTCCACGGCGGCACGGGTCAGATTACCGCCATGTTTCTCCAGCTTGCCCTCGAAGCGCTCAAACAGGGTGAAGGCGTCGGCGGTGCCACCCGCGAAACCGGCGATCACCTTGTTCTGATACAAGCGCCGCACCTTGCGGGCGTTGCCTTTCATCACGGTATTGCCCAATGTCACCTGGCCATCGCCGCCGATTACGACCCGGCCATTGCGGCGCACGGCTAAGACCGTGGTGCCATGCATGGAATCCATAAAGTGCCTCGTAATTTTTGCACGGGATTGTACACGATAAAACCGCTCGGGATTGCCGGTGAAGCGCCCGGCCCATCGCGGGCAAAAAGAAGCCCCGGTTACAAGGGGGAGTGAAACCGGGGCGAATGTGATATCCGGTTTCGCTAACCGGATATAGCCCGCTCAGGGAGGGAAGCGGACAGGCGTAAGGGCTTACGCTTACTCTACTCAGATGGGGACGATCCAAAAAAGTTCAATACCCTAACGCGAGCGTTGATAGGTTCCCACTAATTCGGTGCTAGCCAGCACATGTCCAGCCATGGCCTGTTCCAATGCTGCCTTGGTGGGCTTACCTAAATCTGGCAACACCGTGTCCAGAGCATACAGCTTGTGAAAGTAGCGGTGCCGACCAACGGGCGGGCAAGGTCCACCGTAACCGGTCCGGCCCCAGTCATTCTTGCCTTCTCGCGTTCCGGGCGGCAAATCACCAGTTGCCACGCCTTCCGGCAGATGCACTGTCGCGGGCGGCAGGTTATACAGCACCCAGTGAACCCAGGTCATGCGCGGCGCGGCCGGATCGGGTGCATCGGGATCGTCCACGATCAGGGCCAGACTTTGGGTCTGGGGTGGCAAACCCGACCAATGCAGTTCTGGCGATAAATCGTGGCCATCACAGGTGAATCGGGCCGGCATCAGGCCGTTATGGGAGAAAGCGGGCGAGGTCAGAGTCAAGGTCATGGCAAGATCTTCCGCAACAAAACGATAAAGTTTTCGCGTTGAACACTAAAAGCTACAAAAGCTATCTGAGTTCGGCGTACAAATCATGCTCGTCGGCATCGACGACCCGCGCCTCGACAAACTCGCCAACCGCGAGATCGACACCGTTCTCGATGTATACGACCCCATCGATTTCCGGGGCGTCGGCAGTAGAGCGGGCGATAGCGACCCCTTCCTCGTCGATGGCGTCGACCAACACCGTGAGTATTTGGCCGATCTTGCGGCGCAAACGGCTGGCGCTGATCGTCGCTTGCAATTCCATCAACCGGGCCTGTCGCTCCTGTTTGACCTCCTCCGGAATCGGATCGGACAATCGATTGGCCGGAGCACCCTCGACCGGTGAGTAGGTAAAACAACCGACCCGATCCAGTTCCGCAGCCGCAAGAAACTCCAGCAATCGTTTGAAATCCTCTTCTGTCTCACCGGGAAATCCGACGATGAATGTGCTGCGCAGGGTCAAATCCGGGCAGGTTTTTCGCCAGCGATGAATCCGTTCCAAGGTATCGCCGGTATTGGCCGGCCGCTTCATGGCCTTCAAAATGCGTGGGCTGGCATGCTGGAGCGGCACGTCCAGATAGGGGACCAGCCGGCCTTCTGCCATCAGCGGCACCACTTCATCGACATGGGGATAGGGGTAAACGTAATGCAACCGTACCCATACGCCGAGCGAACCCAGCGCGGCCGCCAGTGCGGTCAAATGAGTCTTGAGTGGCCGGCCGTTCCAAAACCCGGTTCGGTAGCGTACGTCCACCCCATAGGCGCTGGTATCCTGGGAAATGATCAGCAATTCCTTGACACCACTCCGAACCAGGGTTTCTGCCTCCTGCAGCACCTCGCCGATCGGTCGGCTGACCAGATCGCCACGCAATTGCGGGATGATGCAGAATGTGCAGCGATGGTTACAACCTTCGGAAATCTTGAGATAGGCGTAATGGCGGGGCGTCAGTTTGACGCCTTGCGGCGGCACTAAATCCAGAAACGGATCGTGTGGCCGAGGCAAATGGGTATGGATCGCCGCTAATACCGCTTCGCAAGCATGCGGTCCGGTGACCGCCAGCACGCTCGGGTGTAGGTCACGTACTATGTTCCCCTTCGCCCCCAGACAGCCGGTAACGATCACCTTGCCGTTCTCGGCCAACGCCTCGCTGATCGTGTCCAACGACTCGGTTACTGCCGCGTCGATGAAACCACATGTGTTGACCACTACCAAATCCGCCGCCTGATAGGTCGGCGCCACGCCATACCCCTCGGCCCGTAACCGGGTCAGGATTTGTTCGGAATCCACCAGCGCCTTTGGGCAACCGAGGCTGACAAAACCAATCTTGGGTTCTTGATTCACCGGAAATCCCACGCATCACCGCCTAAGGTGCAACGGCCTCTCGACGGATAAAATTAGATCGATTTTCCAATCCAAGTCAATTTGGTCTTGTGGGCCGGTCCTGAAACTGAGTATATTGCGAAGTTCGGTAGCCTATCAGGCACCCATCCCCGCGCGCCGGCAACGGCACGTCACGGACCGGTCCACAGCATATTGCAGCGAAGGTTTTGGCAGCCATGAAAAAAGGTATTCACCCTGAGTACCGCGAAGTCGTGTTTCAGGACATCTCCACCGATTTCGCTTTTGTCACACGATCCACGATCAGCGCCAAGGAAAAAATCACTTGGACCGACGGCAAGGAATACCCTTTGATCAAAGTAGAGGTTTCCAGCCATTCCCATCCCTTCTATACCGGGAAGCAGAAGATCGTAGATACCGCAGGTCGCGTGGATCGCTTCCGCCGCAAGTATAAGTTGTCTTGAGCTTTGACTCCAAAAGCATCTCCCCAGAGATGCCGATTGCGACGCGGTTCAACCGCTAGGCACTCCAGCGCGTTTGAGGAGTGCCTGTACGTGGCGGACTGGAATGGCATAACTGATGCCACTGGGTCTTTCCAGAGCGGCTTCCTTGCTTTCCTGGACGAACACTTTGTTGACGACGCCGACTACCCGCCCGGTGTATGGCTCGTATAGGGGACTGCCACTGTTGCCCGGATAGGCGATAGCGTCCAACTGCAACACTTCGTACGGTTCCTCCCGCAAGCGCTTGAGAGTGGGTCCGTCCAACTGAGCAGCGACCGCCGCCGGTATCGCAATCGGACTAATAGCCGACACGATCCCCGTGTGTGTGACCGGAAACAGACCCAAGACGACCCCCAGCGGAAAGCCGGTGAAGGCCACGGCGTGTCCCTCCCGCAGCGGTCGGGATTCGCCGAGTCGTAGCGGCGGCAGCGGCGGGCCCTCAAATTTCAACAAGGCTAGGTCGTGGATCGGATCGATGGCGACCTTGATGGCTTTGCGCGACTCGACCTGCTGGCCATGACCAATGAATATCGCCAGCGTTTCCTTGCCTTGCGGGTCGAGCATAGCCGGCAGGACGTGAGCGTTGGTGACGATATGCTGACCTTGGGCGATCACAAAGCCGGTAGCTAGGAACTCTGCGGGCGGCTGGCGGGCGGGTTGTACCGTTCCGACCGCGACCACGCTGGCCTTGACCTTGCTGACAGTATCCGCCAGATCGGCCGCCCAGATCGACAATACCGGCAGGCTCGCGAACAGCATCGCCGCCAGCCATGCTAGACGGCGAGGAAACCTGAATTGCGGTTCGTCCCCTCCAAAGGGGCTAACTGTACTGCACGCCCACAATTTCATAGCTTTTGAGACCGCCAGGCGTCTGAACATCGACGACATCGCCGACGAACTTGCCAATCAGGGCGCGGGCGATGGGTGAACCGAAGGAAATCTTACCCTCCTTGATATCAGCCTCGTCTTCCCCAACGATTTGATAGCGTTTTTCCTCCTCACTGTCTTCCTCGGTCAACAGTACCGTCGAGCCGAACACGACTTTTTCCGAAGGCGATAACGCGGTCACGTCGATGATCTGGGCGTTGGCCAGCTTGGTCTCGATTTCGGCGATGCGTCCTTCCGTAAAGCTCTGCTGCTCGCGAGCGGCATGATATTCGGCGTTTTCCTTTAAATCGCCGTGGGCACGTGCCTCGGCGATGGCGGCAACAATGCGCGGTCGCGCCACGGTCTTCAATTCTTGCAATTCCGCACGCAGCTTAGCGGCGCCGGTAGTCGTCATCGGTACCCTGGTAGTCATGTTTGCAATTCCCGGTGCAGATCCTGGAGGCAATTCACGTTTCCGTTGTCGAGTTCGCGCAAGGCTTGGCAAGTCGCCCGCGCAGCGGCGATGGTGGTGGTATAGCTCACCTTGTGCATCAACGCCTCGCGACGGATGGAAAAGGAATCGGCTATGGCTCGCTTGCCTTCGGTCGTATTGACGATCAAATGAATTTGGTCGTTCTTGATCATGTCCACGATATGCGGCCGGCCTTCGCCCACTTTATGCACGGTTTCGCAGTCGAGGCCACGGGCGCGCAAGGCGTTCGCCGTACCCTTGGTCGCGATCAGCACGAAACCGAGCCGCGCCAGTTCGCGGGCCACGTCCACTACCTTGGGCTTGTCGGCGTCCCGCACGCTGATGAAGGCCATGCCACCGAGTGGCAGTTGATCACCCGCCGCCAGTTGCGCCTTGGCGAAGGCCTCGCCAAAAGTGCGTCCCACGCCCATGACCTCGCCGGTGGATTTCATTTCCGGCCCCAACAGCGGATCGACGCCGGGGAATTTGGCGAAGGGAAACACCGCTTCCTTAACCGAATAATAGGTGGGAATCACCTCGCCGAACACCCCTTGCCGGTGCAGGCTTTGCCCGACCATGCAACGGGCGGCGATCTTGGCCAGTGCCCGGCCGGTAGCCTTGGAGACGTAAGGCACGGTGCGAGACGCACGCGGATTCACTTCTAGCACATAAACATCGTCCCCCTGGATAGCAAACTGGGTATTCATCAAGCCGATCACGCCCAATTCCAGCGCCATTGCCCTGACTTGGGTACGCAGCCGGTCTTGAGTCGCGGGGCCCAGTGAATATGGCGGCAGCGAGCAAGCTGAATCGCCGGAATGGACCCCAGCTTCTTCGATGTGCTCCATGATGCCGCCGATGATCACCTCCGAGCCGTCGCTGAGGGCGTCCACGTCCACCTCGACCGCATCGTTGAGAAAGCGATCCAGCAACACCGGCGAATCGTTGGAAACCTGCACCGCCTCGCGCATGTAACGACGCAGATCGTCCTCCTCGTGAACGATCTCCATCGCCCGGCCACCCAGCACGTAAGAGGGTCGCACCACCAGCGGATAGCCGATTTCCCGAGCCAACCGCACCGCCTCCTCCGGCTCGCGGGCGGTGCGGTTGGGCGGTTGTAGCAAACCGAGCCGGTCGATCATCTGCTGGAAGCGCTCGCGATCCTCAGCGCGGTCGATGGCATCCGGGCTGGTACCGATGATCGGCACGCCGTTGGCTTCCAGCGGCCGGGCCAACTTCAGCGGCGTCTGACCACCGTACTGGACGATCACCCCTTTAGGCTGCTCCTTGCGAACGATCTCCAATACGTCCTCCAGGGTCAGTGGCTCGAAATACAGCCGGTCGGAGGTGTCGAAATCGGTGGATACGGTCTCCGGGTTACAGTTGACCATGATGGTCTCGTAGCCGTCTTCCCGGAGCGCCAGCGCGGCATGGACACAGCAGTAATCGAACTCGATGCCTTGGCCGATCCGGTTAGGTCCGCCGCCCAGCACCATAATCTTGGGGCGATCGCTTGGCTCGGCCTCGCATTCCTCTTCGTAGGT
Organism: Candidatus Competibacter sp.; assembly: GCA_037045535.1. Classification (GTDB taxonomy): domain Bacteria; phylum Pseudomonadota; class Gammaproteobacteria; order Competibacterales; family Competibacteraceae; genus Competibacter_A. The sequence continues at coordinate 52,930 of JBAOHI010000071.1, read as the reverse complement.
GGAATAAAGATACGCGGTGCTGGTGGCGAATTCGGCGGCGCAGGAATCCACCCGCTTGTAGACCGGATGCACATCCAGATTCTCGCGCAACCGCCGGACATCGGCTTCGGCAACACCGGCCAACGTCGCCAGCCGGCTATCGGAAAAGCCCTTGCGCTTGAGGAAATACAGTCGTTCCCGATCCCGCAAGGCCATCGGGCCAGAGGCACGGATTTCGCCGGCGAGCTGGACCAACTCCTCGATTTGCGCCAAAAACCAGGGATCGATCCAGGTCAACTCGTACAGCGTATCGATGGAATAGCCCAGCCGAAACGCTTCAGCGACGAACCACAACCGCTGGGGACCGGGTACGCCCAGCTCATTCTTGAGAACCGTATGCGGATTGGGATGACTGGGATCGAGGATTTCGTTGAAACCGTCGGTGCCGATTTCCAGTCCCCGCAATGCCTTCTGCATCGATTCCTGGAAGGTACGACCGATGGCCATCACCTCGCCGACCGACTTCATCTGCGTCGTCAGCCGGGGGTCGGCCTGAGGGAATTTCTCGAAATTGAATCGCGGTACCTTGGTCACGACGTAGTCGATACTCGGCTCGAACGAGGCGGGGGTGCGTCCGCCAGTAATTTCGTTTTTGAGTTCGTCGAGCGTGTAGCCGACCGCCAGTTTGGCGGCTACCTTGGCGATGGGAAAACCGGTGGCCTTCGACGCCAGCGCCGAGGAGCGAGAAACGCGCGGATTCATCTCGATGATCACCATGCGTCCGTCCGCCGGACTGATGGCGAACTGGACATTGGAGCCGCCGGTGTCCACGCCGATCTTGCGCAACACCGCCACCGAGGCATCGCGCATGATCTGATACTCCTTGTCGGTGAGCGTCTGGGCCGGAGCGACGGTGATGGAATCCCCGGTATGCACGCCCATCGGATCGAGATTTTCGATGGAGCAGACGATGATGCAGTTGTCCGCCTGGTCGCGCACCACCTCCATCTCGAATTCCTTCCAGCCCAGCACCGACTCCTCGATCAAGATTTCGCTGACCGGCGACAGATCGAGGCCGCGCTCGACGATCTCCACCAGCTCCTGACGATTGTAGGCAATACCGCCACCGCTGCCGCCCAAGGTGAAGGAAGGCCGGATGATGGTCGGAAAACCGATCTCACCGTGTTGGGCCAGCGCTTCCTCCATCGTGTGCGCAATCACCGAACGTGGGGTTTTCAAGCCAATCTCGCCCATCGCCTTGCGGAAGCGATCCCGATCCTCGGCCATGTCGATGGCATCGGGCGAAGCGCCGATCATTTCGACGCCGTACTGCTCCAGCACGCCGTTACGGAACAGGTCCAGCGCGCAGTTCAGCGCGGTCTGGCCGCCCATGGTCGGTAGCAGGGCATCGGGGCGTTCGCGAGCGATAATGTGGGATACCGTCCGCCAATGAATCGGCTCGATGTAGACGGCATCGGCCATATTGGGATCGGTCATGATGGTGGCGGGATTTGAGTTGACCAGGATTACTCGGTATCCCTCCTCCCGCAACGCCTTGCAGGCCTGCGCGCCGGAGTAGTCGAACTCGCAGGCCTGGCCGATCACGATGGGACCGGCACCGATGATCAAGATGCTGTGCAAATCGATACGCTTGGGCATGGCTCTACTTGGCCCGGCGATAAACCGGGGGCAGCGAAATGGAACGGGCTAGCAACGGGCCGCAGCACGCGCTTCCAACAGCGCGATGAATCGGTCGAATAGCGGTGCTACATCATGCGGGCCGGGACTGGCCTCGGGATGGCCCTGAAAGCTAAAGGCCGGTCGGTCGGTGCGGGCGACGCCTTGCAACGAACCGTCGAACAAGGAACGGTGCGTGGGGCGCAGATTAGCCGGCAAGGTGGCTTCGTCCACCGCGAAACCATGATTCTGGCTGCTGATCATCACCCGTCCGCTCTCCAGATCCAACACCGGATGGTTGCCGCCGTGATGACCAAATTTCATCTTGACGGTCCGTGCCCCACTGGCCAAGCCAAGCAACTGATGACCCAGGCAAATACCGAAAATCGGTATCCCCAGGTCCAGCAACTCGCGGATAGCGGCGATGGCATAGTCGCAGGGTTCGGGATCACCGGGTCCGTTCGATAGGAATACCCCATCGGGATTTAGGGCCAGGACTTCGCGAGCAGGCATTTGGGCCGGCACCACGGTAAGGCGGCAATTCCGTTCCGCAAGCATGCGCAGGATATTGCGCTTGATGCCGTAGTCGTAGGCAACGACATGATAGTGCGCGTCGCTCGCCGCCGAAAACCGGTCACCGGCCAATCGCCAAGTGCCTTCACCCCACTCGTAGGGCACGGTCACGCTGACCACTCGCGCAAGATCCATCCCTTTGAGACCAGGAAACTCGCGAGCCAGTTCCAAGGCCTGTTCGGCATCGGGATGATCACCGGTCATCAGGCAACCGTTCTGGGCGCCCTTTTCCCGCAACAACCGGGTCAAACGCCGCGTATCGATACCGGCCATGGCGACAATGCCACGCTCGCGCAGATATTGATCCAGCGGTTGTTGGTTACGCCAATTGCTGGCAATGCGCGGATAATCGCGCACCACGAGGCCGCTGGCATGGATTTGATTCGCCTCCTCGTCGCCCCGGTTGGTACCGACATTGCCGATATGCGGATACGTCAACGTGATGATCTGTCGGCAATAGGAAGGATCGGTCAGGATTTCCTGATAGCCGGTCATCGAGGTATTAAAAACAACTTCGCCCTGGGCGTGGCCATCAGCGCCGATGGACTCGCCCCGAAACAGACTACCGTCTTCCAGGACCAGGAGCGCGGGTTTCCTCAAGGGAGCCTCCAAAACAGGCGCGCACAAGAAAGGAGCGGTGCGCAATCCGCTCCTTTAACAAGGGTGCAAAAGGGTGAATCGATCTGAGTCGATAGTTTACCAAATCGCGCCGTATCGCTCTAGCCGTGCGGCAGCGATACCGGGAACTGGCTGCGTCAACGCAGGCCGAGTACGTCCCGCATGTCGAACAGGCCAGGCGAACGACCGGCTAGCCAGCGGGCGGCCCGCACCGCGCCCTTGGCGAAGGTCATCCGACTAGAAGCGCGATGGGTGATCTCGATCCGCTCACCCACGTCGGCGAATATAACGGTGTGTTCACCGACGATATCGCCGGCCCGTACGGTAGCGAAACCGATGGTGGCACGGTCGCGCTCGCCAGTGACACCCTGTCGCCCGTAGACCGCGCACCGCTCCAGATCGCGGTTTAAAGCCGTCGCCACGACCTGCCCCATCGCCAGCGCGGTACCGGAGGGTGCATCCACTTTGTGGCGATGGTGCGCCTCGATAATCTCGACATCAACGCCATCGCCCAACACCCGTGCCGCCAACTCTAGCAGCTTAAAGCAGAGATTGACGCCCACGCTCATATTGGGGGCGAACACGACGGGAATATGCCCGGCGGCATGACCGATTTCAGCTTTCTGTTCCGATGAAAAACCCGTCGTCCCGATCACCATCGCCTTACCCGTCGCCCGGCAGAGGGCCAGATGAGCCAACGTGGCTGCTGGCCGGGTAAAATCGATCAACACGTCGAAACGATCCGTCAGCGGGGCCAAATCAACCGCGATGATCACATCCGATCGGCCGATACCGGCCACCTCGCCGGCATCGGCACCGATGAACGGGCTATCCGTATGTTCCAAGGCCACCGTACAGCGAACACCTTCCGCTTGGTTGCAAGCATCCAGTAAAATGCGTCCCATGCGACCGGCGGCGCCGGCGATCGCGACACGAATCATCGGGGATATTCTCCTTGAGAAAGGCCGGCTGGCTTCGCGCACCCGTCAAGCAGCAACGGCCCTTGCGCGAATTGCAGGGAGGCAAACAAAAAAGGGTTACGCCACGACGTAACCCTAATCTCTGGAGCGGGTGATGGGAATCGAACCCACGCCATCAGCTTGGGAAGCTGAGGTTCTACCATTGAACTACACCCGCCGCATCGCTTAACCCACGCTGGCTTGGTCGAACCAACCGAGGAGCACTCGTATCCTACCGATAAGGCAGGGTCATGGCAAGAGTAACACCCTAAGCGCTCGGGCAAATACGGTCAGACAAACAATTAGCCGGGAATCAGAAAATTCTCCTGCGCTGCGCCATTTTCAATCGCTTGCTTGAGCCAACCAGGCTTCTTACCATGGCCGGTCCAAGTCTGCTCTGGATTATTTGGATTGCGATATTTAGGTTTGCCGGTGGATTTCCGCTTACGCCCAGCGTATTGCAGGATTTCCTCGGGTTGCATCCCGAGTTGGCTGGCTTTGGCGAGCCACTCGTTACGAGTGGCTTCAATTTCATCGACCTTCTTACACTCGATCTCTTCCTCGGCCCTGTTGATCAGGGCTTGAAGCTGCTCGATGGAGGAGGCTTTGATAATGTCTTCGATATTGCTCATGGTCGCGCTTTTGCCGTCAGTTAATGTTTATTTTGGAATGTCCGTGACTAAAATCACGAGGAATATTGTAGGGCATTCTTTTTTCTTTCCGCAATTGTTTCTTCAGGACTCAGATTTGAAAAAGCCACCACACACCCCATTCAAAAAGACTAAATCCATTCTCGAATGGCATTGCTGACCGGATCGATATCGCCATGCATTCCGCCGATCATTCGCAAAGTGTCTGTGAAATCAAGCCTACCTTTGACAACCCCGATAACGGCGTTGACAAGCCACGCCATATTAAAAGCTTTGTACGCCGCGAGGGCCGAATTACTGCAGCTCAACAACGAGCACTTGCTCAACTGTGGGAACGATTTGGGTTGGAAGTCAGCGGAACTTTCGAGCCTGAACAATGGTTCGGCCGGCAAGCCCCACTGGTTTTGGAAATTGGCTTTGGTGATGGCGAATCACTGGCCACCATGTGCGCAGCCAACCCCTGCACCGATTTTATCGGGATCGAAGTGCATCGTCCGGGGATTGGCCATCTGTTGCTACGGGCCGCTGAACTCGGGTTGACCAACCTCCGGCTCATCTGCCTAGACGCCGTGGAGGTACTTCAACAATATTTGCCGGATGAATGCCTTGATCGCGTTCAGATTTTCTTTCCCGATCCCTGGCCAAAAACACGCCATCACAAGCGTCGTCTCATCCAACCCATGTTCGTGTCATTACTGGCTAAAAAAATCAAATCCACCGGCCTACTCCATATCGCCACCGACTGCGAAAACTACGCTTATTCCATTTTGGAGGTACTTAGAACGACTCCCGAACTCCAAAACATTAAGGCCGATAATGGATTTGCCGAGTGCCCAGCCTATAGACCCACCACTAAATTCGAACAACGTGGCAAACGCTTGGGACACCCTGTATGGGAAATACTGTTTACAAGACACACTTAATGACCAAAAAACTATGCATATTATCCCGAACTACTTGCCGGAAAATACCAACATACCCTGTACACAATAAGACCTCAATTTGGTTCACAGATTTTTATGATCACACAGCAAACGTTTACCATTATCACTCACGGACGCGGTACTTACGCAATCACCGACCGCATACGCGATATCGTGCGCAGCTCGCAAATTCATACTGGGCTGGCTCACGTATTCGTCCATCATACCAGCGCATCTTTGATCCTCTGCGAGAATGCCGACCCATCGGTACGCCAGGATCTGGAAGGCTTCATGGTTCGTTTGATACCGGACGGCTCGCCGTGGCTTGAACACGACGACGAGGGGCCGGACGACATGCCGGCTCACATTCGCACTGTCCTCACGCAAAACAACTTGACGATTCCGGTCACACAAGGCCATTGTGCCTTAGGAATCTGGCAAGGCATCTATCTTTGGGAGCACCGCCAGATGAGCCACCACCGTAATATCACGGTAACCGTTCACGGCGATACGGCAGATAGTCGGTAGGCTTGCGAAAAATACCCTGCAAATCCTGCAAGGTATTCGGCTCCATTGGCCGAATGCGGCGGGATATTCAAAAGAATTCCGACACACCTTCAGGGAAAAATGCCACAGCTAACGTTGTGATCAAGCGGGTCTCGGAAAGTCCCCATTTCTTTCGGACGCTAGCCGATGGCCAAGTTTTTGTCCAGAATATATGACTGCGGCGTTTTTCAAACTCGGACGGCTCGCTACCGCGAATAATACCAGGTAGCGAAATTCGAACTTCAGACAGCAACGGAGTCAAGGCGATGGTTTTACGGAATATTTTTGGCGAATCCCGGATCTGGTGGCCGTGTGCTTGGCTACTGGGGACGATCCTCTGCCTGATGACGGAACACACTCGGGCACAGGAGAATTGGGGATCATTTTCGCCGCCCCCGGTCGCCGCTCGATCCGCCGTACTGATGAACGCCACCACGGGCGAAATTCTATTTGCCAAGGAACCCCATCTGCGGTTGCCACCAGCCAGCACCACCAAGGTGCTGACCGCATTGCTCGCCATGGAACGCCTCAACCCGGATTCCCAGGTCTTCGTTAGCCCGCAGGCTGCCAGCGCTCCACCGAGCCGCGTTGGACTGCGCGCCGGCAATGCCGCCTCAGCACAGGATTTGCTGTATGGATTATTGCTCAAATCGGGCAACGACGCCGCCGAAACCCTGGCCGAAGCGGCGGGGGGTTCGATTTACGGATTCGCCAGCCTAATGAACGCTAAGGCCTGGCAAATTGGTGCCCACGATAGCCATTTCATGAATCCCCACGGCTTGCCGGACGAGGATCATTACTCCACGGCTTACGATCTAGCGATCATCTTCCGCTACGCTATGAATTATCCGATGTTCGCCGACATCGTTCGCACCCGTAGCGCCACTCTGCGCATTGAATCTGGTCAAGGGCCGTATGGCGACTCACGGCTGGTGCCAGTGCTGAATCACAACCGGCTGCTGGCGTCCTACGAAGGTGCGCGTGGCGGCAAGACTGGCTTTACTCTCAAGGCTCGGCGTTGTTTTGTCGGCGAAGTCGATCGGGGCGGTACCCGTTTGATCGTCTCGATTATGAACAGCCCCAACAGCGGCACTTTATGGCAGGACGCCCGTACCTTACTCGATTATGGATTCGCCCATTATGGGTTAGCCCCGCCGCCGCCCATGCAACCCGAGGTCGAACCACAACCCATCCTGGTTCGACGCTCGCCGGTCGTAACGCCGGACCGAGTGCGTATGGCCCAAGTCTCGCCGGAGGCTGAAGAAGAAGCCCCGGAATCGGCAATGGATTCCAGCTCGCCACCTGCGACCACGCCAGAACCCAACGGTGCCATAATCATTCGGCGCACGCCCGTCTCGCCACCGAATCCGGAACGGACGGTTGTCATGGCCCGATCGGTGGTCGAGGACGACGAGCCGGAGCCGGTTGAGACTCGGCGCGTGCCCACCACCCCCGTCTTCGACACGCCTGCCGTAAGGCAGCCTGCCATAGCGGAAAAGAAACTGCCTACCCGCGTCAAGGCGAAAGCCGTAGCGGAATCGCCCAAGGTGGGCAGCCGAGGCAAAGCGGCAATTTCGGCCAAACCAGCGCTGGCTACCGCAAAGCCAGTGAAACCAACAGCGACACGGGGCAGAACAGATGCTGCCCGCACACCTTCGACCACGAAAATAGCTTCGGCAGACCCCAAAGCCAGACCAACCTCCAAAACCGGTTCCTCCAAAGAGGCGAAGGCCAACAAACCGGGCAAACCGGCAACGACCACCGCCGGCAAGCCGGAAAAGCAACCGGCCAGCCGAATCGCTCGCGCCGATTCATCCACTGCCAAGCTTCCTCCACCGAAAAGTACCAAGCGACGGATTTAAAAACGGCTTGAATCACCTGCCGATTGCGAAAAAAGAAGGCGATCCCATCAGGAATCGCCTTCTTAGTTGGACTGTGTGGGCTGCTTACGCGCCGCGTGCGCTCAAAGCAGGCACATCACGGCGCGCATCGCCGACGTAAAGTTGCCGGGGTCGGCCGATTTTTTGATCCTTGTCGGTAATCATCTCGATCCAGTGGCTGATCCAACCGGCGGTACGGGCGATGGCGAACATCACCGTGAACATCTCGACTGGAATTTTCAGCGCGCTATAGATGATACCGGAATAGAAATCCACATTCGGATACAGTTTGCGCTCAATAAAGTAGGGATCGCTAAGCGCGATTTCCTCCAATCGCATGGCCAAATCAAGACGCGGATCGTGGCCAAGCTTCTCCAGCACCTCGTGACAAATTTCCTTGATGATCCGGGCGCGTGGATCAAAATTCTTGTAGACGCGATGTCCGAACCCCATCAACCGCACGCCGCTATTCTTGTCTTTGACCTTGGCGATAAAGCCATCGATATTCGAGACGGTGCCGATCTGATCCAACATCCGAATCACCGCCTCATTGGCGCCACCGTGCGCCGGACCCCATAGACACGCGATACCGGCCGCGATCGCCGCGTAAGGATTCGTGCCAGAAGACCCGGCCAGCCGCACCGTGGACGTAGACGCATTCTGTTCGTGGTCGGCGTGCAGAGTGAACAGCACATCCAGCGCCCGCTCGGCTACCGGATCGACTTCATAACGCTTGCCGGGCAAGCTGAACATCATGTAAAGCAAGTTGCCCGTGTAGCTCAAGTCGTCGCGGGGATAAATCGAAGGATCCCCGATACTGTGTTTGTAGCAGGCGGCGGCAATAGTCGGCATTTTGGCGATCAACCGACGAGCGGTGACCATGCGATCTTCGTAATCCTGAATATCCAGTCGATCATGAAAGAATGCGGATAGCGAACTGACCACGGCAGTCATCATCGCCATGGGATGGGCATCGTAGTTGAAGCCGTGGAAAAACCGGCGGAGATTTTCCCGGATTCGGTTGTGCCGGGTGATGCTGGTCTCGAAAACTTCCTTTTTCTCGGAGTTGGGCAACTCACCGTACAGCAACAGATAGCAGACTTCCAGAAAATTGCACTGCTCGGCCAGTTGCTCGATCGGATAACCGCGATACAGCAACTCGCCCTTGTCGCCATCCAGGTAAGTGATCGCGCTCTGGCAACTGGCAGTGGACATGAACCCGGGATCGTAGGTGAAGTAATTGAATTCCTTGGCCAACCTGCCAATATCCACTACTGGATGGCCGTAAATCGGCTCTAGGACCGGCATCTGCACCGCCTTTCCAGTGACTTCATCCTTAAAGGTGATCGTTGTCATTGTGGTAATACCTCTAAAGTGGGTCGTGAATCAGAACAGGTAAAACTTCCCCTACCGGACTTTTGGGACGTGCAAGCGGCATTCCGGCTGCTATCTTAGCATTCTAAATACACTTTTTCAGTGTGACTTATGATGATAGCCCACTTAGCGCTGCTTTGTCGCAATTTTTCTTCGGACCGCGCGAACCCCTCCCAAGCGTGTGTTCAGATCATCGCGACCAGCTTTTTCGAGCGCTTGAACTTTCGAACCATCGCCGCCGCTGCGATCGGTCGATTCGGGCATTCAATTAATTGCTTTCCCGAGCACAAACTGATGGCTCGCGCGCCAGAAAAGCCTCAATAAAGGAAAAAATGTTGCATCGCAGCAATATTCTCGCTATATTGCATCGCAACAAACCCGTCAATTGTTTGTCCTATCCGAGGAGTTCGTCATGGTCATCGATCTATTCAGCAAAGCCCTGGAAACCCCCCCGATCCTGTCGGAGCCGCTGATCAAAGCCAATCAGCTATTCGCCGCCAACCTGGAAAAGATGGTGGTGTTTCAGATGAACGTGCTGCAGTCCTATCTGAACATCGGCCTCAATCAAATGAAGGCTGCCGCCGAAATTAACGATCTCAATAGCTTGCAGGATTTCTACAAACGTCAATCCGAGATCGTCGAAACCATGCGGCACAAGTTGCTGATCGATACCAAGGCGATGTCCGACTTAGCCGCTCGCTTCAAGTTTGAAATGGACAATCTCGTGCAAGCGACGCTGGCGGATATTCTGCCGAAAGCCGCTTAGCTTGAAGGTGACGGTGAACCGCGATCACGGCGGGGCAGCAGCCGCATCAGCCTCGCCGATCGAGATCACCTCCGCACCAGTGAGGGTGGCGATTTTAGCCGAACCTCTTGTGTGTCCAACATTAGCCGCCGATTTGGTCACTCGGTTGAAATTAGTCCCGATCACCGAGACTGACACTCCTGATTACACGCACTACCTGCACCTGACAACCGAGCGTCTGGAATTGCGGGAGCAGAGTTCTGGTACAACCGGTCCCCTCTATGTCGATTTCGTTGCGGGCCGCGCCGCGCATCGGCGCCGCTTCGGCGGTGGACGCAACCAATCGCTGGCTAGGGCAGTCGGCTTGAAAGGCGGTATTTCACCGACCGTCGTGGACGTTACCGCTGGTCTGGGCCGGGATGGTTTCGTGTTGGCCTGTCTGGGCTGCACGGTGGAGTTGGTAGAGCGTTCCCCGATCATTGCCGCTTTACTGCGCGATGGATTGTCTCGGGCCGTGCGAGACCCTGAAATCGGCGCCTTGGTTGGCGAACGGCTGCGCTTGGTCGAAGCGGACAGCCGGGAATTTTTGTTGCTCCTTCCAGAGTCCTTGTACCCCGATGTGATTTATCTCGATCCGATGTATCCCCACCGGCGGAAGTCGGCTCTGGTAAAAAAGGAAATGCGATTGCTACGACAACTGATCGGTGACGACGGCGACGCACCGGACCTACTCGCCATTGCCCTGACGCGCGCTAAACGGCGGGTAGTAGTAAAACGACCACGGACCGCACCGCCATTGGCCGGACCCGAACCCAGTTTTCAGATCGCTACCCCCCATACCCGGTTCGACATTTACTCTACAAACCACCACTGACAGGCGCGATCCCTCTTTCCCAACTTAGCGCATGGTTACAGGCGCTTGCTCACTTACCCAACACGGAGTCACTCGCTTGATTCTCAGCTTTTAGCGACTGTTTCCCGCTGTATCGACCCGCAATAGCGTCGGCTTCGCCGAGGCCGTGGGCAAGAAAACGGGAGAGGACAGTGGTCGATTCAACGGCGCGGGTGGCGTAACCGGCGCCACCGGCGGATGAGCTAATTGCCCGTAGGAGCGCGTGATCTTTTCAACGTAGGCCTGGGTTTCCGCATAGGGCGGCACGCCACCATAACGAACGACCGCGCCCTCACCGGCGTTGTAGCCGGCCAGGGTCAACCGCACATCGCCTCGAAAGTACGCAAGCAACCACCGCAAATACGCCATGCCACCGTGCAGGTTCTGCACAGGGTCGTAGGGATCCTGCACACCGAACCGCTGAGCAGTCTCGGGAATCAGTTGCATCAAACCCTGCGCATCCTTGACCGAGCGGGCCTGGCTGTTAAATCCAGATTCCGCTTCGATCACCGCCAGCACTAAGGAGGGCTGCAAACCATAATTCGGTGCCATGCGATTGACCAGTGCCTCGACTCGCGCCCGCTCTGGAGACGGCGGACCACGCCGGGTAGCCAATTGCAGCAACGGTGGCGGTTTGCGGGTCGGGTCGACCGGCTCCACGCAAGCCGCTCGCTTGGCTCTTGCTGGATCGTCTACTCGCGCCAACATTCGCCTGGCAGGCTCATCGCCCTTCGCCGCTGCCAGCCGAAACCATGCCGCCGCCTGGGCATCGTCCCGCGCCACGCCTCGCCCATTGGCGAACATCCAGCCCAACTGATACTGAGCAGGGACATGGCCCCGTCGGGCCGCCGCACAATATAATCGCATCGCGCGATCATAATCCTGGGTCACGCCCTCACCATGTTCGTAACGGGCCGCCCACTCTGCCTGAGTGGCCGGTGTTTCCTTGATAAGCTTGAGCCAATCCGGCCCCGGGCCCACGCCCTGCGGAACGGCACCGCAAGTGCCGGCGAACCAAAATATCAGGTAACGATGTAACCTCATCAAGTCATCTTCCTGTAGACGTGATTCATTGCTCCACTCATCCTAAGCGCTCTTTGTCCAAAATTCCATCCGATGCTTCCGCAAAACGCCCGATACGTCCAGTACGCCCAACCGCCTACCGGAACCCCGCAATCTTTACAAAAAAATGACGGAGCCGGCTGAGAAACATCATCGGTTCCTGTAGACTTTTTACACCGCTAAAACCCCGAGCGCATCGTTCATCATTACGTGAATAATTAAATCGAATCCGACAGGAGGCCATGATGGTCAGTTACACCACCGAATCCATCCGCAATATCGCCCTGGTCGGGCACGGAGCGGCTGGAAAGACCACCCTGGTGGAAACTCTTTTGCATCACGCCGGCAAGCTTCCCAACCCGGGTGCCGTCGAAAAAGGAAACACGGTCTGCGATTTCGACCCACAGGAAAAGGCTCACCAACACTCGTTGGACTCCGCCCTGGTCAATTTCGACTACGACGGTGCTCACATTAACCTGATCGACACGCCGGGTTTCCCCGATTTTCTTGGTCAAGCGATCGCCGTCCTGCCGGCGGTGGAAACGGCAGCTGTCGTGATCAATGCCCAAACCGGCATCGAAGCGGTCACGCAACGGATGATGGAACGCGCGGGCGAACGCCAACAGTGCCGGATGATCATCGTCAATAAGATCGATACCGAAAATATCGATTTTCCTGGCTTGTTGGACCAGATACAGGACGCTTTCGGCAAGGAATGCCTGCCCATCAACTTGCCGGCCAGCGGCGCCACTCGGGTGAGCGACTGCTTTTTCAATTCCACCGGAGACAGCGATTTTTCCAGCGTGGCTGCCGCTCATTCCACCCTGATCGACCAAGTGGTCGAAGTGGATGAGGATCTGATGGCGCTTTATCTGGAGCAGGGCGAGGATCTGCAACCCGAGCAACTGCACGCGCCATTCGAAAAAGCGATGCGGGAAGGTCATCTAGTCCCGATCTGCTTCGTTTCCGCCCGCACTGGCGCGGGAATCAAGGAGCTGCTGGATGCCTTCGTCAAGCTGTTGCCCAATCCTACCGAGGGCAACTCCGAACCGCTTCTGAAAGGCGAAGCAGCGACGGAGACATCCCATTCCATCCCCGAGCCTCAGCAGCATGCCGTGGCACATGTCTTCAAAGTGCTGATCGATCCGTTCATCGGTAAGCTCGGCATCTTCCGCATCCACCAAGGGACCGTCACCAAGGACAGTCAGCTGTACATCGGCGATAGCCGCAAGCCCTTTAAAGTCAGCCACCTATTCCATGTGCATGGTAAGGAACACCCTGAAGTCGCGACCGGCATCCCAGGCGATCTCTGCGCCGTAGCCAAGGTGGACGAAATTCATCGCGACGTGGTGCTGCACGACTCCCACGACGAAGACCTTGTCCACCTGCGGTCGTCGCGCTTCCCCACACCGTTATTTGGTCTGGCCATTCGCGCCGCTACCCGAGGCGACGAGCAAAAGCTGTCCGACACCGTGCACAAGCTGTTGGAAGAGGATCCCTGCCTGGCTTTGGAGCACAACGCCCACACCAAGGAAACCGTCTTGCGCGGTTTGAGCGATCTCCACCTGCGCATCACGCTGGAAAAGATGCAGCAGCGCTACAACCTGCAAGTCGAAACCAAGCCTCCCAAAATCGCTTACAAGGAAACCATTAGTCAAAACGCTGAAGGCCATCATCGTCACAAGAAGCAGACGGGTGGTGCCGGCCAGTTTGGCGAGGTGTTCATGCGCATCGAACCCTTGCCACGCGACGCCGGTTTCGAGTTCGTCAGCGAAGTGGTAGGTGGCACCATCCCGACCTCGTTTCTGCCAGCGGTGGAAAAAGGGGTCCGCGAAGCCTTGCAGGAAGGCGCTATCGCTGGTTATCCGATGCAGGACGTGCGGGCCATCGCCTACGACGGCAAATACCATCCGGTCGATTCCAAGGAAATCGCGTTCATCACCGCTGGCCGGGAAGCTTTTCTGGATGCGGTCAGCAAGGCCAAGCCGCTCATCCTGGAACCGATCGTCAACCTGGAAGTGCGCACGCCAGCCGACAGCGTCGGCGCGATTACCGGCGATCTGTCCAGCCGGCGCGGTCGCATCGCCGGCACCGACGCTGGTCCGCGCGGAATGACCCTCATCAACGCCCAAGTGCCCTTGGCGGAACTGGAAGGCTACGAATCGCAACTGAAATCCATGACTGGCGGCCACGGTTCGTACAATATCGAACTCAGCCATTACGATCCGGTGCCTGGTGACATCCAGCAGAAACTGCAAGCCGCGCACAAGAAACAACAGCAGGATAGCTGAGCCTCTCCCGCAAGCCGGATCAATTCCGGCTTGCGCCTTATCATCCTAGCGTTAAACTAGGATATAAAGCAGGTATGGGATATTGGGCGATTCGGTGAATTTCACGGTGATCTCCCCTAGCGCGCGATAAGGGACTGCCACAAGCGCATACCACGGACTGGAACCTGTCCATCGGCATTGCCAGAGGTGAGTCATGGGCGACACGATTCGCCGTTTTAGGAAGTTCGGCATCTATTCATTGCCCGCCTTTCTGCTCGCGGTCGCGGGCGTTTTGTTGATAGCCGTGCTTTACTATCCCGCTCCACACGTCAACACGGCGGACGGATCCCGTACCAGCGAGGTAGCTCAAGACCGGCAAACTCGCACCAGAGACTGGTTCGACGCGATACTGGCGGACGCCTTGCGCGAGCGCCAGTTAGAACAGACCCCGCGAGCGCAGACGTTGATATACCGGTACGAACGCGATCCCTTTTCGGCGCAACGACCGACCTCGCCGGGCGCAGTGTTTTCACATGACGGCTATGAGGATGACGCTGCCGTGAGCGGTTCTACTCGCTCTCGCTTGATCCAGCTCTAGCCGAACAAATCCAGTAGGCATCGCCCGCGAATCCCGCCTGTTGAGAAGATGCTCGTCTCCTTGGCGCTATTGTGCTTGTCACACTTGCTGCAACGCCTGCTGGTAAGCCTCGCATACCTCCGCTCCGAAACAGACCAGATAAACCGTCTCAATCCGATCATCAGCGGCTAGAAAACGGCGGACTTCTTGAACGGCGATGCGTGCTGCTTCATCCAGTGGATAACCGTATACTCCACAACTGATAGCGGGAAAGGCGATAGTGCGAATGCCATTGGTGACCGCTAGTTGCAGGCTATTGCGATAGCACGCCGCCAACAGCTCCGGTTCGCCCTGCTCGCCTCCCTGCCAGATCGGGCCGACGGTATGGATGACGTGGCGCGCCGACAACTGATAGCCGCGGGTAATCTTGGCCTGACCGGTCTTGCAACCGTCCAAAGTCCGGCACTCGGCCAACAGTTCCGGCCCGGCGGCGCGGTGAATGGCGCCGTCTACCCCTCCTCCGCCCAGCAACGAACGGTTAGCGGCATTGACGATGGCATCCACATCCAAACGGGTGATGTCATCTGACACGATTCGGATTCGATCCGTGTTTAGGGTCATATTCGATTCTCCGACCTAAATCTCCACCATCTCGAAATCATCCTTGGTCGCGCCACATTCGGGACAGGCCCACGTCGGCGGCACTGCCTCCCAAGGGGTGCCAGGCGGTATGCCATCGTCGGGCCAACCTTTCTCTTCATCATAAATAAAACCACAAATTAAGCACATATATCTTTTCATCGTTTTGTAGTTCCCAGTTGTCATCGCTGTAGGCAGTATTGTCCCACGCGGGAGATTCCCGAAAAACCTGCGGCGTTTGTTAGAATTTTTCCAACCGTTCAGTTCTCTCTCCCCCATTCATGAGGAAGAGAGTTAGGGTGAAGGAGTAAGCCTTTGAAACCACTGCCCTCACCCCCAGCCCCTCTCACGCAAGCGGGCGAGAGGAGCGAACGGTTACAATTTTCCCTTTTATCGCCACCGCTATAACTTTTTAGGACGATGGCGTCCATACCCTCTCGCCATTGGAGACCCGGCTTGATCCCAGTCAACCCTTCAAGTATTCCCGTCGTCATGATCATGGCGGGGAACGATCCCAGCGGTGGAGCGGGCATATCCGCCGATATTGGAACCATCGCCAGCCTGGGTTGCCACCCCGCACCCGTGGTCACTGCCCTGACCATCCAGGACACTCACAATGTCCGCGCGCTGCTACCGGTCGATTCGGAACAGGTTTTAGCGCAAGCTCGCCCGATTCTGGATGACATGCCGGTGGCGGCATTCAAGATCGGGGTGATCGGTAGCGCCGAAAACGCTGCGGCCCTTCACGCTTTGCTGACTACCTATCCTGAGATTCCAGTGGTGCTCGATCCAGTGCTGGCGGCCGGTGGCGGCACCGAGCTGGCCGATAAAACCCTGATCGACGCTATTCAAACTCTGTTGTTACCCTTGACCACCGTTCTGACCCCTAACAGCGTCGAAGCCCGGAAATTGGCGCCGGAAGGTGACACGCTGAATGCCTGCGCCATGGCTTTGCTGGCGCGTGGCTGCCAATACGTGCTGATCAGTGGCGGACATGAGCCGACCGAAGAGGTCATCAACACATTGTATGGAAACAATCGCTTGCTAGAGACTTTCCACTGGCCGCGCTTGCCCAATACTTATCACGGATCCGGCTGTACCTTGGCCGCCGCTATCGCCGCCCTGCTCGCCCAAGGCCACGAGCTGCACGCGGGCTCTCCCAACTCGGCCATCTATCGGGCCCAGAACTATACTTGGCGCTCTCTTCAAGCAGGTTACCGGGTGGGCAGCGGGCAGTTACTCCCCAATCGTCTATTCTGGGCCACCACCCCCGAGATTGATCATGCATAAGCCATCTTGCCGTGGTCTTTATGCGATTACCGACGCTGCGCTGCTCCCTGACGACCGCTTGGTGACGGCGGTCGAACAAGCCCTATTGGGAGGCGCCCGTCTGGTTCAGTACCGCGATAAAAGTAGCGACGGCGCGCGGCGACTCACTCAAGCACGGACGCTAAACGCGCTGTGTCGACGCCACGACGTTCCGTTGATTATCAACGACGACGTAGAGCTGGCGGCTCAAATCGGCGCAGCGGGGGTCCACATCGGCAAGGACGATCCGGCGCTTGCAACCGCTCGCGCCCGGTTGGGGGCGACGGCGCTGATCGGCGTATCCTGCTACGATTGTCTGGCTCTGGCGCTCGACGCGGAACGAGCGGGAGCCGATTACATTGCATTCGGAGCTTTTTTCCCTTCGCCGACCAAGCCAGCCGAGATTCAAGCCCCGCTCGGTTTACTGCGGGAAGCCAAAATTACCTTGACGGTTCCCATCGTCGCCATCGGCGGGATCACACCCGATAACGCGCCGTCGTTGCTGGATGCTGGCGCCGACGCGCTGGCCGTGGTCAGCGCAGTGTTCGCCCAACCCGACATTCAGGCCGCCGCCCGGCGCTTTGCCGCCCTGTTCCATTGAGGAGTACCGCCATGAGTCGTTCCGAAGACTTGTTCAGCGAAGCCCAGCGTTATATTCCCGGTGGCGTCAACTCACCGGTCCGCGCTTTTCGCGGCGTCGGCGGCACGCCGATTTTCTTCAAGCGCGGTGAGGGCGCCTATCTGTACGACGAGGACGGTCGCCGCTACATCGATTACGTGGGTTCCTGGGGACCGATGATCGCCGGCCATGCCCATCCGGCGGTAGTCCGCGCTGTCCAGGACGCTGCCGCCAACGGCCTGAGTTTTGGCGCTCCCACCGCCCTGGAAACCGTCATGGCGCGCAGGATTCAGGAGCTGATTCCGTCCATGGAGCTGGTGCGGCTGTGTAACTCCGGCACCGAAGCCACCATGAGCGCTATCCGCTTGGCCCGCGGTTTCACTTCCCGCAACACCATCATCAAATTCGAGGGCTGCTATCACGGCCATTCCGATTCGCTGTTGATCAAAGCCGGTTCCGGCGCGCTAACACTGGGCGTGCCGACCTCGCCGGGCGTGCCAGCGGCGTTGGCGGCTTATACCGTCACGCTGCCGTACAACGACCTGTTGCGGACTCGCGAAGCATTCAACGAAATCGGCGAGGAAATTGCCGGGATCATCGTCGAGCCGATCGCTGGCAATATGAACTGCATTCCGCCCGCGCCCGGTTTTCTGGCGGGATTACGCCAGTTGTGCGACCGCACTGGCAGCGTGCTGATTTTCGACGAAGTGATGACCGGCTTTCGGGTCGCGCCGGGCGGCGCGCAGCAGCTGTATGGCGTGACCCCGGATCTCACCACGCTGGGCAAGATTATCGGCGGCGGGATGCCGGTCGGTGCGTTCGGTGGTAAGCGAGCGATTATGGAAAAGCTGGCGCCGCTCGGGCCGATCTATCAGGCCGGTACCCTGTCCGGCAATCCGGTGGCGATGGCGGCCGGATTGGCGACGCTGGAATTGCTCTCGACGCCCGGCTTCCACACCGAACTCGCGGCCAAGACCCAACGTCTTTGCGATGGATTGGTCACCGCCGCCCGCCACGCTGACGTGGCGTTGACGACCCACTCTGTCGGGGGCATGTTCGGCATCTTTTTCACGGGGGAGCCGGTCACGACCTACGCGCAAGCGGTTGCCTGCGACATCGAACGCTTCAAGGCGTTCTTCCACGGTATGTTGGCGGAAGGCGTATATCTGGCCCCGTCCGCTTTCGAAGCGGGATTTCTCTCGTCCGCGCATACCGATGCAGACATCGAGGCCACCGTCTCAGCGGCTAGGCGGGTATTCGCGCGTCTTGAGCGATGAAAACGCGCGCCCAACGAGCGCATCTTTGGCAAAGACTATAAAAGCCCCAGCAGGGGCTTTATCGTCTCTTCGTCTGGCGAAACGGGATTCAACGCCGCAATCGCCAATTGCCCAATAAGCCGATCGTGCCCAAACCGAGAAAAAGCAGCAGATTCCAGGTCGGTATGCCCAACCCCAGCAGGCTCCAATTGACTGTGGCGCACTCTCCAGAGCCGGTCAGCACTTCCCGAAGCGTCTCGCCGAGCGGAAAGGTTTGCAGCATGTAATCCAAACCCGGTCCACAGCGCGGTGCTTCCTCGGGCGGCAGATGCTGCAGCCAGATGTGCCGAGCGGCGATAACCGCACCGACCGTTGCCACCAGATCGATCAATACGCCATAGACTTTCGCGCCCCAATCGCGCGGATGGTGAACAGCCGCTGCCAAAAATACCAATCCGACCGCCGCCAACGCCAACCGCTGGAAAATACACAGCGGGCAGGGTTCGAACCCCTGAACGAACTGCGCGTAATAGGCATAACCCAATCCGCTGGCGCAGATCAGGAACCCCAGGACATTGAGCGATCGACGGGTAAGCCAGCCGCCACTGGCGGAAACGTCCATCACTTGCGAATCCAGCATGACACACTCCATCGGGTTTGAAGGTTTGAAGGTCTAACGATCCGAGTGGCCCAGCGAGCGAGCCGGCGCGACGTGGTCACGGATGCGTTGCTTGATTTCCTTGGCTTCGGGAAAACGCCCTTCCTGCTTGCGCGACCAGATCAATTCCTCGCCTAGCCGGATTTCGAACACGCCACCCGTGCCGGGCCGCAACGCCACCTCACCCAATTCTTCCTCGAAGGTAGTCAAGAGCTCCTGCGCCAACCAAGCGGCCCGCAGCAACCAGCGGCATTGGGTGCAATAGGTGATGCTCGCTCGCGGTTTTGGTTCCATGTTCGCCTCGGTCACAATTTATTGAGATACGCTACACCGCCCAGTTGGTCCATCTGTCGTTCGATCCAACGTTGGCGCTTGAGAACGTATCCCGAGGGTTTATCCACTCGGTAGCGCAACGGATTGGGCAACACGGCCGCTAAGCGCGCAGCTTCATTGGCAGTCAGTTTAGCGGCGGGCTTGCCGAAGAATCGCCGGCTGGCGGCTTCCACGCCAAAGGTGTACTCGCCAAATTCAGCAATATTCAGATAGACCTCCAAGATCCGCTCCTTAGACCACAGTAACTCCAGCAACACCGTAAACCACGCTTCCAGGCCCTTGCGGATCAAGCTGCGTCCGGACCATAAAAACAAATTTTTCGCCACTTGCTGGCTGATGGTGCTGGCACCCCGTAACGGCTTGCCTGTTTCCTGATCCTCCAGCGCGTCCCGAATTTCCACGAAATCAAAGCCGTAGTGATGAGGAAATCGCTGGTCCTCGCCGGCGATCACGGCGAGCGCCGCATTTGGCGATATCGCCTGATACGCCGTCCAATCGTAACGGACCACCGCCCCATCGCCCACCCATAATGCCTTGATCCAGCTCTGTGCGATCACGCTGGAAGCCGGCACAGGTACCCAGCGCAACACTAAAACCAGCAGCAGCGAACCCAACACGAAGATCCAAGTCACTGTCCACAGCCCACGCCCGATGCCGATCCATCGGCCTCGCTTTGAGTCCGGTGGTCGCCGGGCGGTCTTGAACCGGAACCGCCCTATCCACGATCGTCCCCTCAAAAAATACCCCACGCCACGCCAGACGCCATCGTTTCTCCCAACTCCTCGCATTGCTGCAACACGGCGGCGGTCAGTTCGCCTCGGGCGATGATCGGATCACACACGGGTTTGAACGGATAGCCGCGGGCGATGCGTTCGATGCTGGTCAAGGCACCGGTGCCATCATTACCGGCGCTGATGAACACGGCATAGGGCAATCCGCTGATTTTGCCTTGAGCCGGGTAATAGGTGCGATCCAGAAAATTCTTCATCGCTCCGGACATATAACCGAAATTCTCCGGCGTGCCCAACAACAGACCATGCGCCCACAACAGATCGTCCAGCGTGGCGCGCAAGGCCATTTTCAGGTGGGTTTCGACTTCCGGGACTCGTCGAGCACCCCGGACTACCGCCCTCGCCATGGTTCGAGTGTGACCAGTCTGGGTATGGTAGACGATTAGCAGGTGCTTGCGCAGTTCGGTCACGATGGCATCCGGACGACGACCCCGAAATCGGCGGGATGCCGGCCGGCAAACTCAGGCACTTCGGCCGAGACTGGGAGATTCGCACCACGCAAGCGCCTGTTCCAAGCGATCGTTTCCCCAGAACAGCTCTTGACCCACGATAAAGGTCGGCGCGCCAAAGACACCCATGGCCGCCGCCCGTTCGGTTTGTGACCGTAGCAGACTCTGATTGGCCGGTGCCAAGGCGCGTTCGATTTTATCGTTCGCCGACACTCCAACACGCTCAAGACACAGCGAGATAACGTCGGTCGTGGCGATATCCAGATCGTCGGCAAAATTAGCGCGAAAGACTTGCCGCACGAATTCGGGAAGCCAGGGTTCCGCCGCGCCAGCACAGGCCACCCGTGCGGCCAGTACGCTGTTGCGGGGAAAAACCGATGGTCGCCGCAACGAGATGTTCAAATCCGCGCAGATGCGTTCGAGATCGCGCCACATATATCGGCCCTGCACGGGATAGAGATTGAACGGCGAATCGTGCCAGCCTTGCCGCTGAAAAATCGGCCCCAGCAAAAACGGCCGCCAGACAACGGAAACCCCTTGCCGATTTGCCAGCGCTTCGATTCTCATCGCAGCCGGATAGCTGTAGGTGCTGGCAAATTCAAACCAGAATTCGAGGGAGCCTTGCTGGGCATTTTTAAATCCAGCCGATTTGGATTCAGCTGGAAGTACTGTAATGTCGATCAATTACGGTTCACCTCGCCCCCAATGACCAGCATGGAAGCCCATGATCACCCACACTCTCTGCCTGATTCAGCGTCCCCACGACGGTCACATCGCAAATCCACCGGCCTGTTTCCGATCATCCCCTTGCCGCGTCAAGGGATTTCCGCTAAGGTTGCGAGTCTTTTCAGAGGGCCGAAACGGCCTGCCAGCGAGAGATCTTATGTCGAAAGAAGACCATATCGAAATGGAGGGCACCGTGGTTGACACCTTGCCCAACACCATGTTCAGGGTTAAGTTGGAAAATGGCCATGTGGTTACGGCGCACATCTCCGGCCGGATGCGCAAGCACTATATCCGTATCCTGACCGGTGACAAAGTAAAGGTGGAATTGACCCCTTACGACTTGAGCAAGGGGCGCATTACCTATCGCGGGCGCTGAACGTCCACCGCAGCACCCTTTCCCGTCCGAACCGGATAGCCAGCAACCCTTCCCCGCGGGCTGCCGACCATACGACTCTGTCACCGGTCTAGGGTACCGCCTCTTCCTCGGCAATCTCTACTTGCAGGTCACCATCGCGCACGGTGACAATGACATGGCCGCCGTTCACCAACCGACCGAATAGCAATTCCTCGGCCAATTTCCGCTTGATGTTCTCCTGGATGATCCGTGCCATCGGCCGCGCACCCATCTTGGGATCGTAGCCGCGTTCAGCCAGCCAGGCCCGACCCTCCCGATCCACTTCGACGGTGACTTTCTTCGATTCCAACTGCGCTTCCAACTCGATCAAGAACTTGTCCACCACCTGCGCGATAGTGATCGGCGTCAACCCCTTGAACTGGACGATGGCGTCCAACCGGTTGCGGAATTCCGGCGAGAATAGGCGCTTGATGACCTCCAGCCCATCCGTGCTGTGATCTTGCATCGTAAAACCAATCGAGGGTCGATCGATCAACTCAGCGCCGGCGTTGGTGGTCATGACGAGGATGACGTTGCGGAAATCCGCCTTGCGGCCGTTGTTGTCGGTGAGGGTTCCATGATCCATCACTTGCAGCAGCAGATTAAACACGTCGGGATGCGCTTTCTCGACCTCATCCAGCAGCAGGACCGCGTGCGGGTGCTTCAGGATGGCATCGGTCATTAGCCCGCCTTGATCGAAACCGACGTAACCGGGCGGCGCGCCGATCAGCCGCGAAACGGTATGCCGCTCCATGTATTCAGACATGTCGAACCGGATCAGTTCGATCCCCATGATCCGCGCGAGTTGGCGGGTAACCTCGGTCTTGCCCACCCCCGTTGGCCCGGCGAACAGGAAAGAACCGATGGGTTTCTGCTCGTTGCCCAAGCCGGCGCGGGCCATCTTGATGGCGTTGGCCAGCATGTCGATCGCCTCGTCCTGACCAAACACCACCAGTTTTAGGTCGCGTTCCAGGTTGCGCAACACGTCCTTGTCCGACGAGGACACCGTCTTGGGCGGAATGCGCGCGATCTTGGCGATGATGGTCTCGACATCGGAGACATTGATGACTTTCTTGCGCTTGGCGACCGGCAATAACCGCTGGCTGGCGCCGGCCTCGTCGATCACGTCGATAGCCTTGTCAGGTAGATGGCGATCGTTGATGTAGCGCGCCGATAGCTCCACCGCCGCCCGTAGCGCCTTATCAGCGTATTTGACGTCGTGATGCTCCTCGAAGCGCGTCTTGAGGCCGCGTAGGATCTGGTAGGTTTCCTCGATGGACGGTTCGGACACGTCGATCTTTTGGAAACGCCGTGCCAGTGCCCGATCCTTTTCGAAGATACCGCGATACTCCTGATAGGTGGTCGAACCAATGCACTTCAGGTCACCCGAGGCGAGCATGGGCTTGATCAGGTTCGAGGCGTCCATCACGCCGCCAGAGGCCGCGCCCGCACCGATGATGGTGTGGATCTCGTCGATAAACAGGATAGCGTTGCGTTCCTTGCGCAGTTGCGCCAATACCGATTTCAACCGCTTTTCGAAATCGCCGCGATACTTGGTTCCCGCCACCAAAGAGCCCAGGTCCAGGGCGTAAATCGTGGCGTTGCGCAGCACGTCCGGCACCTCGCCATCCACGATCATCTTGGCCAAACCTTCGGCGATGGCGGTCTTGCCGACACCCGCCTCGCCGACGAACAATGGGTTGTTCTTACGCCGCCGACAGAGAATCTGCACGGTTCGCTCGATTTCCTCACGCCGGCCGATTAGCGGATCGATGCGACCCTGCTGCGCCAGTTCGTTGAGGTTGGACGCGAAATTTTCCAGCGGCTTGGCACTTTGGTTTTCGGTATTTTCCTCGTTTTGGGACGAGGGAGATTCCTGTTCCTCGGAGACCTTGGAAATGCCATGCGAAATGAAATTGACCACGTCCAGCCGGCTGACTTCCTGTTGCTTCAGCAGAAACACCGCATGGGATTCTTGCTCGCCGAAAATGGCCACCAGCACGTTGGCGCCAGTGACTTCCTTGTTGCCGGAGGATTGCACATGCAGCACCGCCCGTTGTAGCACCCGCTGAAATCCCAACGTCGGCTGAGTTTCGCGCGGATCGTCCGCGCTCAACACCGGGGTGTTGTCGCGGATAAAAATCTGTAAATCACGTTTTAGCTTGTCCAGGCGGGCACCGCAGGCCCGCAACACCTCGGCCGCCGCCGGATTGTCCAGCAGCGCGAGGAGCAAATGTTCCACGGTCATGAACTCATGGCGCCGATCCCGCGCCTCGCGGAAAGCAAGATTGATGGAGAATTCCAGGTCCTTGCTTAACATAAGTCACACCTCTAGCGCTGGGGGGTGGTTTAAATTCAGACTTCTTCCATGGTGCATAGCAGCGGATGCTGGTGTCGGCGGGAAAATTCGTTCACCTGGGCCACCTTGGTCTCCGCGATCTCATAAGTATAGACCCCGCACACCCCCCGACCACGGGTGTGGACATGCAACATGACCTGGGTGGCTTTTTCCCGATTCATCCCAAAAAAATTCTCCAAAATCTTCACGACGAAATCCATGGGAGTATAGTCATCGTTCAGCAGGATCACCTTGTAGAGCGGTGGCTGTTTGAGTTCCGGCTTTGCTGGTTCGACGACGAGACCGCGCTCCTGATCGGAGGACGATGAATATTCCTTGCTCATGGCACTAGCGCTGTTGCTGATGACAAGAAATCATATTCGGACGCCTGGCGGGGATACAAGTAGAGTTATGCCGCTGGTTACCATAGGCTGACAGTTAGATGATACGCGGCCAACAAGTTCCCTCAAAAGCTCCCCGCATGCAACCTTTCGCTCGATCAGGGTAGGTCGTTTTCACGGCACGACCCGCACCAAGGCTTACCTCATTGAATGAACATGATAATACCGCTTGCCAGGACTAAAAGTGCAGCCGTCATTAAGGTTCGTCATGATGATCGCGCTGTCGATCGTATCCATGACGGCGTTTGCCCAAGCACGAGATAGCGAAGGCGCAGCGCGTCGCGTCGTCATCCTGAACGCCGCTGATCCTTATCTACCGGCGTTTCTCGCGCTGGATCGCAGCCTGCGCGAGGCCATCACCCGCGCAGAGCACGGAGCACCCACCGAATTCTATGCTGAAACACTCGATATGTTCCGTTTTCCGCAGACGCTGCTCGCGGAAGATATAGTTGCGCTGCTACGCAAAAAATATCGTGGCCTGAAGGTGGACGTGGTCGTCGCGGCCGGGTCGATCGCACTCGATTTCGCCCAGCGCTACCGCGCGGAAATCTGGCCGGGCGCGGCAATCGTTTTTCACAGCGTGCCGGTCACCTCGCTGGAAAGACGTGGCCTCGATCCACACACGATCGGTGTTCCGGTCCGGCTCGAATTCGGACAGACGCTCGATCTGGCATTGCGTTTACGGCCCGCAACGCGACGAGTCGCTATCGTCGCAGGCATTGCCGAACCAGACAGCGGACACCTGTCGCTCATGCAGGCATCGCTTGAGCATTACGCGGGAAAACTTGAGATCCAGTACCTCGTCGGTCTCACGCTGGCCGAAACGGTCGCGGCGGTGGGCGCGCTTCCTTCGGACGTAATAGTGCTCTATTTAACGATGTTTCGTGACGGCGCTGGCATACCGTTGGTACCGCGTGACGTGCTGACGCGGATCGCGGCGGTCTCGCGCGCTCCCGTCTTCGGCATGTTCGAAACGTATCTCGGCCATGGGATTGTCGCGGGCTCGATCGCGAGCTATGGCGAACAGGGACGACGCGCGGGCGAGCTTGTCGTCAGGGTGCTGAACGGAGAAGACCCCTCCGTCATCGGTATCCAGGCACCGGCCACGCCCCATTGCATCGCCGACTGGCAGCAATTACGCCGCTTGGGCATCGCTGAGAACCAGTTGCCAACGGACTGTGAAATTCGATTCAAGGAGGCTACGGCCTGGGATCACTATTATTGGCAGATACTCACTGCGTTGGCCGTGATTTTGGCGCAGACCACCTTGATCATCACGCTCATGTTGAACCGTCGGAGACTCCGGCAGGCTCAAACCGCGCTCCAAGATGAGTATGGCCGACGCAGTCAGGCGGAGACTACGGCGGCCCACCTGCGGGGGAGACTGGCGCGCTTCAGCAAGGAGCGCAGCCTGGGCGCCATGGCCACCGCTATATCCCACGAGATCAACCAGCCCCTGACTGCAATTCAGAACTATGCACAGGCAGCCAAGCGACGCCTTCAGAACAATGTCGATGACAAACCCAAGCTCATCGAACTGTTCGCGAAGATTGAGGAGCAGTCCGAGCGGGCGGGAGCCATCACTCAACGCGTTCGGTCGCTGGTCAGCGCGAGCGACGTGCAGCTGCTGCCCATGTCTCTTTGTCCTTTGGTCGAAGAAGTGATCCGGATGATGGAACCGGAGACCGAATATCGAAAGTGCCGTATTACCTGCGAACCCGTAAACAACCTGCCCGCAGTCCTTGCCGACCCTTTGCAAGTCCAACTCGTCTTGGTCAACCTTCTGCAAAACTCGATGCGGAGTATTTGCTCAAATGAGCGATATGACAAATGGATATCTGTTGCAATGGACTCAATCAATGATCGGGAAATGCAGGTCAGCGTGACGGATCGGGGTCACGGAGTTCCGCTGGATCGGGTCGCGGACATCTTTGAACCCCTCTATTCCGGCACCAGCAGCAGCATGGGTATGGGGCTCGCTATTTCCCAGGCGATCATTGATGCTCACGGAGGGCGACTCTGGTACGAACCCAATCCTGCCGGGGGTGCCATCTTCCGCTTCACGTTACGGAGATCTAGTTCATGAAGAACATGCCAGAGCCAACGGTATTCATCGTCGACGACGATGCGGCAGTACGTGATTCGATCCAGGAATTGGTCGAATCTGTCGGTCTGCAGGCTGAAGGCTATGCCTCGGCGTTCGCGTTCCTGGATATCTTCCAGCCGCAGCGCTCAGGTTGTCTGGTACTCGATGTGCAGATGGCCGCAATGAGTGGTTTGGCCCTGCAGCAGAAACTCAACGAGTTAGGGTTCAAAATTCCGGTCATTATGCTGACCGGCCACGGCGATGTCCCAATGGCGGTCCAAGCGATGAAGGCTGGCGCCGTCGATTTTATTCAGAAACCCTACCGAGACCAGTCCTTGTTGGATAGCATCAATGCTGCCTTAGTTTTGGATGCTGCCGCTAGATGTTCGTCCAGCGCGGCGGAGTCTCTCGAACACCAGCTTGCCACCTTGACGGAACGAGAACGGGAGGTGCTCAATCAGACTCTCGCGGGCTCGACCAGCAAGGAGATTGCCCGCGAATTGAGTGTCAGCCCGCGGACCGTGGAGGCGCACCGTCAGAATCTCTTGCGTAAGCTGGGAATCGGTACCGTCAAGGAGCTGATGCTTCATCTGGTTCCTCGGGGGCGAAACCGCTAGAGCCCACAAGAACCTGCCGTCCACGGCCGATCCCTCCCATCTGAAGTTGTCGCTCTAGATACTGTAGTCACGAGATGTTGAGCCAGAGGGCGATGCATCTGATTTGGACGGCGATGAGGAAAGATTTGCTGTTTTTGGCGTATCTTGTGGCGATGCCGCGCCATCTTTTGAGGGACAGGAACGCGTTTTCGACGAGGTGGCGGAGTTTATACAGATCTTCGTCGTACGACCTTGGGGTGACGCGGTTTTTCTTCGGCGGGATCACGGCATTCATCCCTTGCGCTGTGGCCTGCTCAAGAATGGCGTCGGTATCGTACCCTTTGTCCGCGATCAGATGATCGGCGTTGATCCCTTCAATCAGGCGGCCTGCCTGCGTGCAATCCGCCCGGGAACCTTCTGTAATAACGATTCTGACCGGCATGCCATGCGCATCCACGGCCAGATGTATCTGGGTATTGAGCCCCCTTTGGTGCGGCCCATGGCCTGGTTTCCGCCTTTGGCTCCGGCGGCATGGGGATGGACCTTGCAATGGCTGGCGTCGATCATCAGCCATTCGTAGTCCGGCTCATCGATCAGCATTTCCAGCAGCTTCTCCCAAACCCCCTTGTCCCGCCAGCGGATGAAGCGGCGGTGCGTGTTGCTCCAACCACCATAGCCTGGCGGCAAATCTCGCCACGGCGCACCCGTTCGCAATATCCAGAACACCGCATTGATAAACAATCGATTGTCTTTAGCGATGCCGCCCCAAACACCCTCGCGCCCCGGCAGATGCGGTTCCAGCAAGGCCCAGGTTTCATCTGAAATGTCGTGGCGACGGTATGCAGGAACCGTCTCTTTCATGGAGCCTCCCATTCTTTGGCTCCATGATTCTCTCATATCTAGGACTTTCGCTTAGCCTTTTGGCTAGGCAGACTGATACACGGGGACGTGTGGCTGTTGCAACTCGCTGCGCAGATAGTGGCTCCAGAGAGTGTGTTTGACGCGATAGAGAGTGGTTTTTAGTTTTTTAGCCCTGACTTTCAACGAGAACCACGCCTGATAACAGCAGGCAATGTGGGTGCGCTGGGCGCGTTGTTTGCGGCATTGGCATTTTTCGATGCCCGTGAGTTGTTTCAGTTCGCGATGCAGTTGCTCGATCATCCAACGCACCTTGTTTTCTCTTTGAACAACCTGCGTGTCGATGGAACCTGGGGATCGATTGGTGATCATCCAGTCAATGTCGCCGTTGGAGGCGACCACCTTGAAAAGCTGCACTTTGAAAGGGACTTCCTTGAGCTTGACGGTCATGCCTTGCCGCAACTGCTCTGGCGTCCATTCCAGGTCTTGGAGATGAAAAGAGCCATCGCCCGGCTTGAGGCTCACCAAGCGGTTTTCCTTTAACGTCGTGACAAAGACTTTGTTAAGCCGATGAATGAACTTGAGATTATCGGCAGCGCCATACCCGCTATCAAACAAAACCGTGTCCGCTTCAATCCCTTTCTCTCGCCAAGCCCGGCGTAACAGGTCGCGAAAGTGGTCATTCTTGGTCAGTCCGTCCATAGGCGGCGCGTAGATTCGAAAATCAATCGGGTAGTAGTCCTCTCCCGCGCTATGAACTAAATTCACCACCCCAATCCCTTTCACTACACTGTGCCTGTTGCCGCTGTATTGACGCTTGACCAGTTCTATCACGCGAGAATGCGGTTTCTCCTGCACGCTGTCATCCACGATCAAATACGCTTCCTGTCGATTCGCAATGAGCGGCGCTGCCAGCCTCCATAAATCCCGTGCCGTCACCTTGCCCCGGCGCAAATAATCGTTGATCGCATCGTGACTCGTCCCCTCCAAATGATCCGCCAGATGTGTACACGTATAATTCACCGGCGTGCTAATCAAATACTGGACATATTGCTCTTTCGTAACCATCCGAGAATTATATCAAAAATATCAATATCTTGAAAATGAAAGCGAAAGTCCTAATATCTTTAATCTCGTGACTACAGTGCCTAGAAGCAGTGTTAAAAAATAATTTCATTATGTCTATTTTCAAATATATGCGTATTGCCTAAATAGTGTAGTCACGAGATAGAGAGCCAAAGGAAAGCGCAGCGGATTTGGACAATGGCGAGGAAGGAAGAGGTACGTTTGGCGTAGCGTGTGGCAACACCGCGCCAGCCTTTGAGGCGCAGGATGGCGTTTTCAACCAGATGGCGAAGGCGATATAGATAGGTATCGTAATCGCGTTGGTCTTTGCGGTTTTTCTTGGGCGGGATGACGGGGACCATGCGGTGCGCGGCGGCGTGAGCAAGAATTTCGTTGGTATCATAGGCCTTATCCGCCATCAGCGCATCGGCCTGCAATCCCTCGATCAGCGGCAAAGCCTCTGCGCAATCCGCACGGGTACCTGTTGTAACAGACACTCGGAGTGGCAGACCAGTCGCATCCACGGCCACATGTACCTTGGTGTTGAGCCCCCTTTTGTACGCGCCATGTCCTCGTTGCCGCCAACCGCCCCCGCAGCGTGCGGATGCACCTTGATATGGGTCGCGTCGATCATCAACCACTCCATATCGGGGTCATCAATCAACGCTTCCAAGAGCCTTTCCCACACGCCCGCGTCCCGCCACCGAATAAACCGACGGTGCGTGTTTCCCCATCCGCCCAGATCCGGCGGCAAGTCGCGCCACGGCGCTCCCGTCCGTAAAATCCAGAAAACAGCGTTGATAAAGCGCCGATTATCCTCGGCAATCCCTCCCCACTGACCCCTCCGACCGGGTAAATGCGGCTCTATTAAACCCCACACCCGGTCAGATATATCGTGCCGTCTGTGCGCTAATCCTCTCTCTTTGCTCATGTGATCCCCCTTTCGATCACATCAGCCTCTCATATTTCCTATCTCATGACTACACTATCTAGGGTCTGTTAACACCAGATACCCGACTGGGTCCAGCGTGCAAAGCGCGTGAAAGTGGTGTGCCAATGGCCCAGTTCCGGCGGCAAATCCCGCCACGGCGCCCCCGTCCGGCCGATCCACAACACGGCTTCCAGGAACAATCGATTGTCCTTGGCCGTGACTCCAATATCTTCACCTTGCCTGGCAGCAGATCTTTGATCCGTTCCCACGGGTCGTCTCGAAGCACTCGTCGTTCCATCGTTCCAACTCCGTCAATAAATTGAAACGATAGTTTCGGCTCAATTGTTAACAGGCCCTAGATCATTGAAGTAGAAGGCTTTCAAAAATCACGCGGTTTTGGGCGTAGACCCATTCAGGAATCGAACCCGCGCGCGCAATAAATTTCCCGCTTCAAGCCGTATTGCTTGATTTTCTGATAGAGAGTGCTCTTAGCGATATCGAGTTCGCGTGCCGCGCGGGTAAGATTACCCCGCGTAGCGGTAATCGCGCGTCGGATGAGATTGGCTTCGCTCTCGGAAATGCTGAATGCCGTACCGGCGGGCGCGTCGTCGGACGCCATCTCGTGCGTAAGCTCTGCCGTACCGGCGGGCGCGTCGTCGGACGCCATCTCGTGCGTAAGCTCCGGTGGCAAGTCATCGACACCAAGAACTTGGCGATCACTCGTCAACAACATGCTCTCGATCACATTGCGCAGCTCTCGAACATTTCCCGGCCACGCATAGCTTTCCAGGTGTGCAACGAGCGCCTCATCCAAGCGGCGGGATTTCAGCTCGTGCAGCCCGCAGAAACGCTTGGCAAAATGTCGGGCAAGAAGACCGATATCGCCCTTCCGATCCCGCAAGGCAGGAATCCGGATCGATGTCA
Source organism: Candidatus Competibacter sp. (assembly GCA_037045535.1). Classification (GTDB taxonomy): domain Bacteria; phylum Pseudomonadota; class Gammaproteobacteria; order Competibacterales; family Competibacteraceae; genus Competibacter_A. Next base: position 21,833 of record JBAOHI010000071.1, on the reverse strand, counting down.
CCGCCACTCGGTAGTAAAAGTCCATGCGGAAGCGACCATCGGCCACATCCCGACGTAGATCGCGATGCGTCGCGGCAACGAGCCGGAAGTTGACCTTGCGCGGCGTGCTCTCGCCGAGACGGTAGATTTCACCCTGTTCAAGCACACGCAACAAGTGAGGCTGGAGATCGAGCGGCATTTCGCCGATTTCATCCAGAAAGAGCGTACCGCCGTTGGCTGCTTCGACCTTGCCGACCAGACCGTTGCGGCGCGCGCCCGTGAAAGCGCCGTCCACATAGCCAAACAGCTCGCTTGCGAGCAGGTCGCGCGATAGACCACCGCAGTTGAGCGCCACGTAAGGACCCTCTCGAAACGGACTGGCCTGATGGATACCTTGCGCGAATTCCTCCTTACCCGTTCCGGTCTCGCCCAACAGCAGCACGGGCACGCGGGAATGGGCCAAGTGGCTCGCCTTGCGGACGGCTTCCAGCAGCCCGACATGACCGGTAATGATTCTGGCAAAACTCGCTGATATTGCCGAAGAACAATTATTTTCTTCCACGCTCGCTGGAAACCGCGATCGTTCAGCCCCTCCTGCCCACCCGCGACCAAGACGTGGCAACGGTATGATCAGCAGGGTTCCCAAGCGCTCGTGGCGCCTGACCACCGGTACCAACCATTCTGAACGCAGCCAGGGAGGATACGCTTGTCCGCCCCCGTCGAGTGCGAGCGCCGGGATTCGCCGCGGTGCGGCCAGATCGAGGTCGGCACCGAAGGCAGTAAGCGCCGCCTGCCCGTTTTCGTTGGCCTTGATGGGATAACCGCGCTGGTCGAACAAAATCACGCCATCGGTACCACCCGACCAGTGCGGCAAGGTGACTTCCAACAACTGATAGCGTCGCTCCAGCTCGCGAATGGTCAGTCGGCTCTCGATCCGACTGGCCGCCGTCATGACCAGGGCCATGCTCTGGCGGTTGTAGGTTTCCGAAAGCCCGGATACGTCGATCACGCCCAAGATTTTACCGTCGTGGGGATGACGAATGACGTTGGCGGAACAGGTCCAACGTTTGATGCCCGCGCAGTAATGTTCGGCGGAGTGAATTTGCACGGCGTGGCCGACAGCCAGCGCGGTGCCAATGGCGTTAGTGCCGCACATGTTCTCGCTCCAGGCAACGCCGGGCAGCAAATGAATATCTTCGGCAAGACCCAGGGTGCGGTTGTCGCCCTCCGTGGTGAGAATGGTAGGACTGGTGTCCGCGAGCGCCATGATGGCGCCCGTCTCCGCGAGGAAATCCCGTGCGCAGGCCATGATCGGCGCGGCGGCTTCGAACAATTCGCGATGTTGGCCTTTGAGCGACTCCAGCTTCGAGTCGCACACGGGTGACGGACCGCTCCGTTTTTTGGGATCGACCTGGTGCGCTCGGCAGCGTTGCCAAGAACCTTCGACGAGGCCACGCAAGGCATCGGATGGCTGCTTACTGCCCGTGAGAAATCGCTCCCATGCCGCCATGACTGCCGTATCGTTACCGGGATCGGCAAAAACCTGCCTCTCGGCTTTATGCGCCATCTCTGTTCTCTCCTCTTTGGTGGTTGCAACAGGCGTATCGCTGTAATCGCGGCTGGGAATTGATTCCCCATTTATTCCGCCATGTTGGCTTTATCTAAATTTTCAGCGTCTCCGGCACCTCCCAGTGCAGAAATAGATTGCCTTGATATGTGATTATAGTTGGCAAAAAAAATGCCATAAAATAACTATATAATTATTAATCGTTTGTGATTTAATTATGTGAAAATTTCAATGTGGATATTGGCCTGATCCAGGCAAGCGAATCCGCAGGACGATCCGAAGAGGAAAAAGCAACCAGGAAAGTTTCGCTTGATCGAGGGCGATACAGCGTGGGACAAAATATGAGGAGTTCGATTTTCGGACGGACGAAATCGTTTGATCGTCCGAAAATCGAACACTTTGAATCATGTCCGTCCTTGATAAAAATCCATCTCGCATTCCCGGCGAACTTTTCGCGGACGATGGCAGCTTTTGCCGGGAATGGACAGTCAGCGCGGTTTGATCGCCACTTTTAGTACGCCGTCGCGCTGATTGGCGAACAGTTCGTAAGCGGCCACAATATCGTCGAGTTTGTAGGTATGAGTAACCAGCGCGCCGAAGTCGGCTCGGCCGGAAGCCACCACGTTCAATAGTCGCCGCATTCGTTCCTTGCCGCCTGGACACAGCGAAGTCACGATCTTGTTATCGCCGAGACCGGCATGAAAGGCGTCGAGCGGAATCTTCAGATCGCTCGAATAGACGCCGAGGCTGGATAACGTACCGCCAGGCTTCAACACGCGCAGTGCCGCTTCAAAGGTCGTTTGCGTGCCCAGCGCCTCGATCGACGCATCCACGCCGCGCCCCCCGGTAATCTTCATGATCTCGCCGACGACATCGACTTGACGAAAATTCAAGGTGATGTCCGCGCCCATATTGCGTGAGATTTGCAACCGATCATCGATACCGTCGACGGCGATGATCGTGCTCGCCCCACGCAGCTTCGCGCCGGCGGTGGCGCACAGACCGATCGGACCTTGGGCAAACACGACCACGGTATCGCCAATGCGAATGTTGGCGGCTTCCGCGCCGGCAAAGCCCGTGGACATGATGTCCGGACACATCAAGACTTGTTCGTCGCTAAGACCATCGGGCACCGGCGCGAGATTGGCTTGGGCATCGGGTACTCGCACATACTCAGCCTGGGTACCATCCAGGGTATTGCCAAAGCGCCACCCTCCCATCGGCTTGTAGCCGTGGCCGTGGCCGCCGCCATCCTGGGAAGGAACTCCATCCTGACATCCATAGGAGGTAAAGCTCGGACAGATGGCACCGGCGATTACTCGCTGGCCTTCGGCATAGCCTTGCACGTTGGCACCGAGTTTTTCGACCACCCCCACCGGCTCGTGGCCGATGGTCAGGCCGGGTTTTACCGGATACTCGCCTTTCAGAATATGGACATCGGTGCCACAAATGGTCGTGGTGGTAATGCGGATCAACGCATCGTTGGGACCGATCTCAGGAATCGGCTTGTCGGTCAACTCGATACGGCCAGGCGCAACGAATACGGTTGCTTTCATCATGGCGTTCATAGTATTTCCTTGATGCCAATGGCGATGGTGATGGTTTTGACTCAATCGCGGAATTTTGGTTTGCGTTTTTCCTGAAACGCCCGCACCCCTTCCTGGGATTCCTCGGTGCCGTAGAACAGGCTGACCGCCTTCAAGCCCAATGAGGAAATCCCGGCAATGTGGGCGGTATCGGCGTTGAAGGAGCGCTTCGCCAACTCCAGCGCGGTCGGGCTTTTCTCCAGGATTTCCGCGCACCAGTGCTCCACTTCGGCATCCAGTTCGGCGTCGGGCACGGCCTTATTCGCCAACCCCATTTGCACGGCCTCGGCCGCCGTGTATTGGCGGCAGAGGTACCACACTTCCCGCGCCCGCTTCTCGCCAATCACCCGCGCCATGTAGGCAGTGCCGAAACCGGGATCGACCGAACCGACTTTGGGGCCGACTTGGCCGAATTTGGCCGATTCGGCGGCCAGGGTCAGGTCGCACAGCAGCGCCAGGACGTGACCACCGCCGATGGCGTAGCCACGCACTTTGGCAATCACCGGTTTGGGCACGTCGCGAATCACGCTTTGCAGTTCTTCCAGCGGTAGACCAATCACCCCTCGGCCGTCGTAATGACCGGCGTGCGCCGATTGATCGCCGCCGGTGCAAAACGCTTTTGTCCCCGCGCCGGTCAAAACGATGACGCCCACCTTACGATCCCAGCCTGCTTTCAGAAAAGCGTCGATCAGTTCCTCGCAGGTTTGAGCGCGGAAAGCGTTGTATTTGTCGGGACGGTTGATGGTGATGGTGGCGACCCCATTCTTGATCTCGTACAGAATGTCGTCGTAAGCGGCCGTCATGATGGTTCCTCAATGATTGAAAGACATTTGCCCGACCTAAGGGCGATTGTGGTTAGTGACCTTTTTGCTTTGCAATATCTGCAAGATTTTCATTATTCTCGCAATTCATGGCGATCAGCGAACAGCGCAAGCGCTTCCGGGTTGGTGAGTGCCTCGATATTCTGGACCGGTTGGCCATGGACGATTTTGCGTACCGCCAGTTCGACGATCTTGCCGCTCTTGGTGCGGGGAATCTCGGCAACCTGCAACACCTTCGCCGGAACATGGCGCGGTGTGGTGTTGTCCCGAATTGTCCGCTTGATCGTGGCGATCAAATCGCCATCGAGTTCGATTCCGTCCTGAAGTCTCACGAACAGGATAACGCGTACGTCGCCTTGCCAGTCTTGCCCGATCACGATCGATTCGATCACTTCCGGCAGCTTCTCGACCTGCCGATAGATCTCGGCGGTACCGATGCGGACGCCGCCCGGATTGAGGGTAGCGTCCGAACGGCCATGAATAATCAAGCCGTCGTGCGTGGTTACCTCGCAAAAATCGCCGTGGCACCAGACACCGGGAAAACGCTCGAAATAAGCGGCCTGGTATTTCTTGCCGTCGGGATCGTTCAAGAAACCGATCGGCATGGACGGAAATGGGCGCGTGCAGACCAATTCGCCCTTTCTTTCCCGAATCGGGCGACCTTCGTCATCCCAGACATCGACCGCCAGGCCTAACCCTTTGCATTGAATCTCGCCACGCCAGACCGGCAATGCAGGATTCCCGAGCACGAAGCAACCCATGATGTCGGTGCCGCCGGAAATCGAGGAAAGCTGCAAATCCGACTTGATGGCGGTGTACACGAAGTCGAAGCGTTCGGAGACCAGCGGGCTACCGGTAGAGGTAACGACCCGCAGGTGACGCAAATCGTAAGCCTCCTTCGGTTTGAGTCCGCTTTTTTCCAAAGCGTCGAGATACTTGGCCGAGGTACCGAAGTGAGTCATGCGCTCGGCTTGGGCGTAGTTCCAGAGAATCCGGCCGTGTTCGACAAAGGGGCTGCCATCGTACAGCAGTAGAGTCGCGCCGGACGCCAGCCCGGACGCCAGCCAGTTCCACATCATCCAGCCGCAGGTGGTGAAATAAAACAAGCGGTCGCCTTCTCGGATGTCGGTGTGGAGCTGATGTTCCTTCAAATGCTGTAGCAGCGTTCCGCCGGCGCCATGCACGATGCATTTAGGCGTGCCAGTGGTGCCCGAGGAATACAGAATGTAGAGCGGATGATCGAAGGGCAGTGGGATAAATTCAGGTTCCGTTGCCGCCGCGTGCGGGGCGACGAAGCGCGCCCACGATACCCCTTTGGGCAATTCCGTCGCCTGCACGTCCGCCTCATTATGCAGATAGGGAACCAGAATCAGGCGTTCCACACTGGGAAGTCGCGGCACGAGTTCGGTCAGCTTGTCCCGCACGTCGATCGCCTTACCGTTGTACCAGTAGCCGTCGCAGGCGATCAATATCTTGGGTTCGATCTGGCCGAAGCGATCAAACACGCCCTGAACGCCGAAATCCGGCGAGGTGCTGGTGAAGACCGCGCCGATGCTGGCCACCGCCAACATCGCGATGATGGTTTCCGGTAGATTGGGCAGATAGACGGCGACCCGGTCGCCGACGCCGACGCCACTATCCCGTAAAGCCACCGCGAAGCAGGCGACTTGCTCGCGTAGTTCGGCCCGAGTCATGGTCCGCTTGACTTTATCCTCGCCCCAGAACACCAACGCTTCCGGGTTGGCGCAGTCCCGCAGCAGGTTTTGGGCGAAATTGAGGCGAGCGTCGGGAAACCAGCATGCACCCGGCATCCGCTGGGGGTCGATAAGGATTCGTTCCCCGCGTTCACCCACCACCCCGCAGAATTTCCAGACCGCCGGCCAGAACTGTTCTGGCGCGGTGATCGACCAGGCGTGCAAGTCTGCATACGATGCCAGAGCCGCACCAGAAGCGATACGAGCATATTCGGTAAAAGCCGCTATCCGCGTCGTGGCGCTCCAAGCTGGATCAGGTGTCCACAGCGGTCGATCAGGATGCCTCTTATCATTCATTGGTGGATCTCCGTGAATACCGAAATCGCGCTGTGGCGGTGACGGTCGGGGCCGCCCAAAACCTTTGGCGGCCCTGCGGTTGATACAGAGGGAATCGCTATCCCGGCGATCCATCGTCACCCTTCATCTTTCAAGCTGCTCGTTCCGGCACCGGCAGACCGACCCATTCTTGATAGAATGCCTCGATATCGGGCTCGAAATCGTGAATCACCGGATACCAGGGTGTCGGCGCTTCCACATCATGCAGCGTGCCGCAGTTCGGACAATAGTATTCGCGATACACTTGCCATGAGGTATCCGGCGCCATTAGCTTCGGATAAATCTCGCTCATGGCTTCCTCGGTATCACGCACGTAGATGTTGGCGTACAGCTTCCAGTTCTCGCGGTAATCGCAGAACTCATGCCCGCAATCGCATTTCACGATCCACTCCTTGGTCTTGGTCTGTTGCACGATATACATGTGCGGGCTCAACGGCAGCACGATGCGATCGTGCCAGCCAACCTTGCTTTGCAGCACATCGAGATAGAGGCTAAAGCGCTCCTTATCCTTGGGCATGGACAACATGCGTAGCGTGGTATCCCAATCCAGGGATCCTTCGACGAGATGCTGTACTTGATCTTTGGTGTAGGAAGACATTGTGTGCTCCTTATTAGTTGGTCGTTGGGGGACGACCCGCGTTACTCTTCGACCTGAACGATGGTCCTGACATCCGGTAGCTTCGCCAGGTCCATCCGATACTTCGAGCCATAACATGGCACGTCGAGTTCTTCCTCCAACAGTTTCCAATCGTGCGGCAATCGCCAGAACTTTTTGAATTCAGACAAGAATTTCGGCGAGAGCGCGAAGCTCGTGGCATACATGTGCCGTACCGGACGCGAAGCATGCTTGGTGACAATGCGCGCGCGCTCCGCCTTCATCCATTCGCGGGTCGGCACCGAACGAGCGATCCGCTCCTTGCGCATTTGGGCGCGGCGCTGTTCGGTCTTCTTGGCGTCGACCGTCCACACGCCCTTGGCGTCTTGAGTGACCACCGCGCCGTGTACCGACTGCGCATACTCCGGAAGAATAAACTTCTGGTTCAAATCCATGGCGATGGCTTGCGAGTCGCGGTCGAGCGGATCGCCGAAACCGGGGCCGCCGCGAATATAATTGAGGTACAGATCGTAGTTCGCGTAGCAATCCTCGGTGGTCATGCATTGCTGATCGCGCTTGACGGTCGCGGTCGCGTCGATATGGTGTTCGTAATTCGGCTTGGCCGGGTTGGTATCGCCGCCCAGGGGCAAGCTGTCACCATATTCGATCCGTTCTTTGAGACCGGTGCTGTGCGCTTCAAAGCGATAGCCGGTGGCCGGCGGATAGCCGCCCATCATCCCCCAGTCGCTGTTCATGTAACCATTACCCATGAAAAACATGGTCCAGTCCTGGGCTTTCCAGATCATGCGCAGCGTTTCGAAGCCGCAGCCGCCGCGATACTTGCCGTAGCCGCCGGAATTAGCCTTGACGTTGCGGCCCAGGTACAGCAGCGGCTCCGCCATTTCCCAAATCTCGATATCGCCCATATCGCCTTCCGGATTCCAGATGGCGGCGGCATGGTTGAGGCCGTCCTTGACCGCACAGGCGCCAGTGCCGCACGAGGAGGCTTCGAAGCTGTTTACCGCGTGGATTTCGCCTTCCTGATTGATTCCCCCGCCCTGGAGCCAGTTGGAGGTATTGGCGTTGCCGGCGTTCACCTCTTCGAGATAGCCGCGACTGAAGTACGCCTGGGAAAGACCGCGCCACAACGCACTCCAGCCGGAGACCAGAAAGTGCCAAGCATAGGCGTGACCGGTACGTCGGTCGTCGGGATTGCACCAAGCCCCTTTGGGCAGATGGAATTGCGTGCCGAAATACGCGCCGTCGTTGATCCGCTGAGTGGGAACCAATGTCTGCGACATCATTACCCAGATGCCGCTGGTGAAGGCGACCTGGTGCGCGTTGTAAGAATGCCAGCCCCAGCGGCTGGCACCCTCGAAATCGAGGCGCCACGTACCGTCCGCGCGAATCGTCATTTCGCAGGGCGAGTGCATGATCGTGTCGAGTTTCGCGAAGGCCGACGAAGTCTGAACGTCCGGATGCGCGTAAGGAACGTCCACGAACGCGACCTTGCGGTACTTGCCCGGCAGGGTCATGGCCTTGAGGCGGGATTGCAAGCCGCGACGGCCTTCCTCGATCACTTCGAAAGCGAATTTCTCGTAGACGTCGATGCCGTCTTCCCGAATCACGTCCTCGACCAGTTCGCGGATCATGTGGCAACCGGCGATGCGGGTACGCTCGTCCAGAATCCAGTACTTGGGCGTGCGTACCGAGCGCTGGCTTTCGTGCAGCCAGTCGCGCAACGGCGTGTCGTTCACCCCGGTCTTGCGGCAGGTGATCATGTAGCCGTCGCCGAAACGCTGCACCTGGCCGGTGGACATCGAACCCGGCGTGACCGAACCGGTATCGATGACGTGGGTAACGCCACCGACCCAGCCGATCAAACGACCTTCCCAGAAGATCGGGACGATGGTGGCGATGTCGCAGGGATGCACGTTGCCGATGGAGCAATCGTTGTTGGTGAACATATCACCGGGACAGATGCCGGGATTAGTTTCCCAATTATTCTCGATCATGTACTTGATCGCCGCCCCCATCGTACCGACGTGGATGATGATGCCGGTCGAAGTCAGCACGCAGTCGCCTGCTGCGTTGTAGAGCGTGAAGCACAGTTCGCCTTCTTGCTCGACGATGGGACTGGCAGCGATCTTCTTGGCTGTTTCGCGAGCGTGCACCAGGCCGCCGCGCAATTTCGAGAACAGCTTTTCATAGCCGATGGGGTCTTTCTCGCGCAGTTCCAGCCGCTCCAGACCGTTGTAGTGGCCGGTGGCGGCGGTGCGTTCCAGGATTTCGTCGCGGAACTGCTTGAGCGTCTTGCCATTTTTCAGCAGATCGGGGCCTTGCGTCACGTTGAGGGTCATCATGTTCATTCCGGCCACTCCTTATCGGTCTTTCTTGCCACTTCTTTGAGATGGAACAGGCGATGCTTGTCGAGCGTGGTTTCGAAGCCAGTCGGTACCACGAAGGTCGTTGCGTCCGATTCGATGATGGCGGGGCCGACGATATGGTTGCCGGCTTGCAGCGCTTCCATTTTCCAGATGGTGGCCTTGGCCCATTTCTTATGCCGGTAAAACGGGCGCGTGCCGAGACGAGCACTATCGGGCGGTGTAGGGCCGCCGTCAGGGTCTTCCGGCAGACCCGGTTTCTGGGTTGCGACCAAGCCACGCATGATGGCGGTGGTCACCGAAAAACCCAGTTCCGGCGAGCGGGCCGAGCTGGCGTAGACCCGGCCGTAGGTGTTTTCGAAGGCTGCAACGATCTGATCCCAGTCGGCCGCCGTGGTGGCGGAACTGACCGGCGAGGTGATTTCCAGATCGTTGAGCTGACCCATGTACTGCATTCGGTAGCCGGGGCGCAGCAGCACGTCTTCCGGCTTGAAGCCATTGATGACGAACTCGTCGATGACCTTGGACGCCAGTTGCGCCCAAGCCGATTGGATGATCTTACACGCATCGACTTTTTCATCGTCGGAGGCCAGATGCGGCAAGGCCAAGTCGACCGACTTGTCATAGCGGTACTCGAAGTCGGCGCAGGCGCAACCGAAGGCCGAGAAGCCGGCCGCCCAAGCTGGAACCACCACATCGCGGAAATTCAGGCCCTCGGTGTAACCGTAGGTGTGCACCGGCCCGGCCCCGCCGTAGGAGAAGCACACAAATTCGGCCGGGTTGTAACCCTTGGCGCTGATGGTGGCACGCAGATAGTCGCGCAGGTTCAAATCCAGTAGTTCGATCACCCCGGCGGCGGCGTCTTCCACCTTTAATCCCAGCGGATCGGCGATCTGGGCTTTCAAGTGTTCGCGAGCACGCTCGACGTCCAGCTTGATCGCACCACCCAAGAAGTTGGTCGGATTGAGATAGCCCAGCACTACATGGCAGTCTGACACGGTAACGGTATCCAAGCCGCTGTCCGCCCAACAAGTGCCGACCCGGTAACCGGCGCTGTCCGGCCCCAGCTTGATCGAACCGCTGTAAGGATCGAGGCGAACGAAGCTGCCCGCGCCCGCGCCGACCGAATCCATCGCCACCAGCGGCAGCGACAGCACCAGCCGGGCCATGTCCGGATCGGAGGCGATAGCAAAATTGCCCTTGGTGATCAGCGCCATGTCGAAGCTGGTACCGCCGATATCGGAACAGGCGATGTTGTCGTACCCCAGCGCCTCGCCCAGCAGCTTGGAGCCGATCACGCCGCCGATGGGGCCGGAGACGATGGTGCGCGCCAGTTCCTTGGCTTTCCAACTGATCGTGCCGCCGTGGGTGGCCATGACCCGCAGATCGAAGTGCGCGCCGTTTTTCTTGAAGCGGTCGCTGACCTTTTTCAAGGTCTGGCGCGACGGTTCGGCGGCGTAGGCTTCCAGCACCGTGGTGTTCATGCGATGGGATTCCTTGCGCGACGGGTAGTAGTCGACCGAGGCGAACACCGGAATATCGACCCCCAGCCGCTTTAATTCCTCGCGGCACACATCGCGCGCTCGTAGCTCGCTGGTCGCGTTCTTATGCGATTGCAGAAAGCAGATTACGATGGCTTTGGCACCGGCTTCCACCAATTCCCGCACCGCCTTGCGCACTTCGTTCTCGCGCAGTTCGATGACAATTTCGCCCTGCACATCGGTACGTTCGGTGACGCCACGCGTGCGCGAAATCGGCACCAGCGGTTGATCGTAGCGATGGGTATTGAGATGGATGCGCTCTTCCAACGCATAGCCGAGATAGCTTTGAATCGCCCGACCCATCGAGTGGACTTGCTCGAAGCCCCGATTGCAGATCAGGCCGACTTCGAGTCCCTTGCGTTGCACAACGCGGTTAAGCATCGCCGTGCCGGAATACACGCCAGTGACCAGTTCCGGATAGACGTCGTTGACGCTCCGTTGCCAATGCTTGAGCGCGTCCTGGGACGATTCAAAAATAGCCAAGGACTCATCATCCGGATTGCTCTGCGCCTTGCCGACCACGAATCTTCCATCGGCGCGGACAAAAAAGGTATCGGTCATCGTGCCACCGGCATCGATGCCCATCACCTGTACCTGCGATGCGGTTTGAGGTTCCATGGGGTTTCCTCTGGTGTGTGATTTAGATGCCAGTCCGTTGCTGGCCACCCCACGGTTTGCAGCGGACATGCCATCTAACTATCTGTGCGGTGCACCATAGCCGAAGCAAATGTGTCGCTTAATAAAACAAGCTTGTAATATTGCTTTGCAACAAAAAATACGGAACATGTCGAACATCCGAAAATCGCACGTTCAAACCGACTCCCGACCGATTCTTGGTCGATCGGACAGATTTGCCAGATTTGCCAGATTTGCCAGATTAAAAACTCGGGAAAGACGTGATACGACGTTGAGCCTTAAGGCATTCGCGTGTTCATTAGGCACTGACAACTTGAGCATGGCGGGTGGAGTTTGTGGCGGGCCGTGGATCAGGACGGCCACATGCTGGATATCCTGGTCCAGTCGCGGCGTGACCAGCACGCCGCCAAGCGATCCCGCTAAGCCGCCCTTGACTCCGGCAGCATGCGGGTGAACTTTGCAGTGGCTCGCATCAATCATCGGCCATTCGTCATCCGGCTCGTTGATCAGAAGGCTCAGCAGTTTTTCCCAAACCCCCTTATCGCGCCAGCGAATGAAACGGCGGTGCATGTTTGCTCCATCCGCCGTAATCGGGCGGCAAATCCTGCCATGGCGCGCCCGTTCGCAAAATCCAGAACACCGCATTGATAAACAATCGGTTGTCCTGGGCGATACCCCACAGGCGCGCTCGCGCCCGGCAGATGCGGCTCCAGCAAGGCCCAGGTTTCATCTGAAATGTCGTGACGGCGATGAGCAGGTACTACGTTCTTCATGGAGCCTCCTCCTTACTTGGGTTCCATGATCCTCTCATCATCTCGAATCTCATGACTACACCACTATCTAGTCCTTCAAAAACCGGCTTTCCATGATCGAATACGTACGTAAATCGAGTAGCTAACCGAATACCTTCTATCCCGCCCTTCGGCTAGATTGATAAACATTCTGATCCTCAGAGGGGACGCTGTGAGGGTGATCCTGCCTATCGTCCATCAGGCAGACACGCGCCAGAATCTCTCTCCCCTTTCTCTTACGCCAAGGTAAGTCAGAAGCTTCCATGGCAGATAAGACGGTCTGCATCGTCAGCGAGGACCCCACAGTCCGCGATTCGCTCTCAAAGCTCGTTGCAGCGGCTGGTCTGCGTGTCGAGACGCTGCCCTCTATGGAAGTGTGGTTCGAAACTGCTGCGCCAGAACTTCCAGATTGTCTGGTACTGGATGCAAGCGTAGGCGACCTGGTCGAGCCGGAGCGACTCGCGGAGTTCGCTTGGGCATGTGCCAGGATACCGGTTCTAGTGTTGGTCCACCGAGGCGCCGTGCAGACGGCGGTGCATGCACTCAAGCACGGTGCGATGGACGTGTTACAAAAACCTCTCCGGGTCGAAATCCTATTGGAACGCATCAAACAGGCGGTCGCTGGGGAAGGAGATGAGGGCGCGACCCGTTGACCCGGTGCCCGACAACTACGTACGTAGTCAACAGCGTAGAACCGTTTGACCCCGCCAACTATAAGTAAGATGTCGGGATAACATCAGTGCGCGTCTCCGCAAAGCGGTCGTGCGCTACCTGGCCTGTGGGAAGCTGAAAGCGGAATACTTATGTAGTACTGCACTTTATCTGTAGACAATGTAGAAGGAGGTCCGCAAGTGAAAATGAAAGTGAAACTGGCAGCCCTGCTGAGTATCGCAGCGCTCGCGGCAATGGGGCTCACTACCGGCAGCGCGGTCGCTGCGGAGGAAAAAAAGCCCAACATCCTGGTCATCTTTGGTGACGATATTGGCCAATCCAACCTTAGTGCCTACACGCATGGATTGGTCGGCTACAAGACACCGAACATCGACCGCATCGCCAAGGAAGGCATCTTGTTCACCGACTACTACGCCGAGAACAGTTGCACCGCAGGGCGCGCGACGTTCATCACCGGGCAGTCCGCGTTCCGGACCGGCCTGACGAAGGTCGGGGTGCCGGGTGCCCCGATCGGCCTCCAGGCCCGCGACATCACCATCGCGCAGGCACTCAAGCCCCTCGGCTATGCCACGGGTCAGTTCGGCAAGAACCACCTGGGCGATCGGGATGAGTTCCTGCCAACGAACCACGGCTTCGATGAATTCTTCGGCAACCTCTACCACCTGAACGCCGAGGAGGAGCCGGAGCGTCCGTACTGGATGAGTAACAACCCCGATTTCCTCAAGTCCTACAACCCGCGCGGAGTGATTCACAGTTTTGCCGATGGCAAGACCACGGATACCGGCCCGCTCAATGTCAAGCGGATGGAAACCATTGACGATGAAACCACAGCCGCCTGCATGGATTTCATTGATCGTCAGACCAAGGCGCAAAAGCCCTTTTTCGTGTGGATGAACTTCACGCGCATGCACATCTTCACCCACGTCCGCGAGGCGTACCGTGGCAAGGGAGGCATGGGCCGGGGCAACGAGTATGCCGACGGCATGTGGGAATTCGACCAGAACGTCGGCAAGCTGCTCAAGCAGCTCGACGACCTGAAGATCGCCGACAACACCATCGTGGTGTTCACCACCGACAATGGGCCGAACCTCTTCACTTGGCCCGATGCCGCCAGCTCGCCGTTCCGCAGCGAGAAGGACTCCAACTGGGAAGGCGCCTTCCGGGTGCCGGCGATGGTCAGATGGCCGGGTCACATCAAGCCCGGTGAGATCGTCAACGGGATGTTTTCTGGGCTGGACTGGTTCCCGACGCTGATGGCTGCGGTCGGGGACACGACCATCAAGGATCGGCTGCTGAAGGGTGCCCAGGTCGGCGACAAGACCTTCAAGGTCCACCTGGATGGCTACAACCAGTTGCCGCTGCTGACCGGTCAGACCGACAAGTCGGCGCGCGAGGAGTACTACTACTTCGACGACGACGGCGAGCTCGTGTCGATGCGCTACGACGTCGTCCTGCCGGGCGCGACCAATCCGACCGCCTGGAAGATCGTTTTCGCCGAGCAGCGCGCGGTTGGAGGGTTCGACATCTGGAGGAACCCGTTCACCAGCCTGCGCACACCCAAGATTTACAACCTGCGCATGGACCCCTATGAGCGCGGCGACATCGGTCCAACCAACACCTTTAACGAGTGGAACACGCAGAACGTCTACCTGATCTTCGAGGGAATTCGGCGAGCGTCGGAATTCCTGAAGACCTTCGTCGAATATCCGCCGAGCCAGAGTTCGGCCTCCTTCTCGATCGACCAGGCAGTCGAGAAGCTCAAGATGGAACTGCAACAGCAGAAAGAGAAGAAATAGGGTCGCGGTGTTTGGCGCATGGCTCGCTGGCCGCAGAGGCCGGCGCGCCATGCTGTGCTTTAAGTTTGGCAGGTTCGAAGCGATGGCAAAAAAGAAGCACCCCACGCTCGAAACTACTAGCGGTGTCACTGCGCGCGAGGTAGCTGGCGGCATGACCCTGGTCGCTGTCCTGCTGCTGGTGATGTCCGGTACTGCTGGACTTGTCTACCAGTTGCTATGGGTAAAGCAACTGTCCCTGGTGGTCGGCGCCGACATCTTTGCCGTGACGACGGCCGTCAGTGCATTCTTCGCGGGCCTGGCCATTGGCAGTTATGGCTTTGGCAAACGTGCGGATCGCCTTGCCCGCCCGCTTCGTCTTTACGCTCTCGTGGAAATTGGCATTGGCGTCCTGGGCGTATTGGCAACTTTGCTGATCAGCCAATCCGCGCCGTGGTTCGCGTGGTTGGAAACTCACACCGGCCCGGTTGCCTGGGCACTTCCGTTCGTGCTGGTCGGTTTGCCCGCCGTCCTGATGGGCGGTACGGTTCCGTTGATGATGCGCGTCGTTGCGCCCGCCGCCACGCGCGTGGCTGCTGTCGGAGGACGCCTCTACGCCGCCAATACCTCGGGTGCGATTCTGGGCGCATTGCTCGCCCCCTTCTTGTTGATTCCGCTGTTTGGCGTCCTGGGTTCGGCATTTGTCGCCGCAACAATCAACGTCGCCGTGGCACTCATCGCCCTATTTGTTGCGCGCTCCCGCGAGGCTCGGGTTTCTGTCCAAACGGCTTCCGCCTTACCCGAAGTTTCGCGCCGCAACCGCCTCGCTTTGGGCTTGTATTCCATCATCGGCGGTCTGGCATTGGGCTACGAAGTGATCTGGTCGCAAGCCATCGTGCAATGGACGAGCACCCGCAGTTTTGCCTTCGCGGTCGTCCTGGCCACCTACCTGGTTGGAATCGTGCTCGGCAGCGCCTGGTATGCGCGCCGCGCGGACCGAACCACCGACCCGTGGGGGAGTTTGGGGCTACTCATCGCGGCGGTCGGGCTCTCCGGTCTGGTGGGTGTCCTGTTTGCCGGCCATTGGCTCTCGTCCGTCCAGGTCAAGGCAGCGACCTGGATGTTCCACCTGACGCAGCGAGAATCTCTGGCCATGGCCGCACGATTCGTGGTCGCGGCGGGCTGGATTGTGCTGGTTCCCACTTTTCTGCTGGGCGCGGCCTTCCCGGCGGCGCTGCGTTTGACTGCCGAACCCGCCAGTTCCGGTCGGGACACGGGGAGAGTGCTCGCGCTGAATACGCTCGGCGGCATTGCTGGCACCATGCTGGCGGGATTTGTCCTCGTTCCCAGGCTTGGTTTGGAACGTAGCCTGGCGCTGATGTCCGCCGTCGCGGCGACGGTGGGAATCGTCGCGGTGGTCAAGGGAACATCGGTTTCCCGACGATTGCGGTGGGCCACTTTCGCTTGCGGCGGCTTGGCCGTCGCGGCGGGAATCGGTCTGGGGCCTGATCATCTGGCCCGCCTTTTGGCCGAGGCACGTCATGGTCGCTTGCTGTTCCACGAGGCCAGCGCCGCCGGCACGGTGGCCGTCATCGAGCAAGGCTCGGGACGGAATCGCTTCCGACGACTGTATATCCAGGGTGTCTCGAATTCCGGCGATTCGATGACCTCCTTGCGCTATATGCGCTTGCAGGCCTTGCTGCCTTTGATCATTCATCGCGGTACACCGCGCGATGTTCTGGTGATCGGTCTCGGCACGGGAATCACCACCGGCAGCCTCCTGCGCTATCCAGGATTGGAACGGCGGGTTTGCGCGGAGTTGTTGCCCGCTGTGGTTCGTGGCGCGGCCCTGTTTGAAGGCAATGATGGCGTCGCCACCGATCCGCGCGTTGACGTTCGATTGCGCGATGGCCGGCGGGAACTGCTGCGTAGCAACGACAGCTATGATCTCATTACGCTTGAGCCTCCTCCGCCATCGGCTGCTGGCGTGGTCAACCTTTACTCCACGGACTTTTACCGACTGGCAGCCAGCCGTTTGCACACCAACGGCCTCGTGGCCCAGTGGCTGCCTCTGCCCACCCAGACCGACGGCGACACCCGCTCGCTGGTCCGCAGCTTTCTCGACGTCTTTCCCTACGCCACCTTGTGGACGACGGAGCTGCACGAAATGCTGCTCGTCGGGTCCCTCGACCCCATCGAGCTCGACGCCGCCCGTATCGCTGCCCGCTTCAATCAACCGGGGGTTGCCGCTGCGTTGCGCGAGGTAGGCATTGCCTCGCCCGCCGCCCTGCTGGCCACCTGGCTCACCGACCGCGCCGGATTGGAGCGTTACGCGGCAAACGCCCAGCCGACCACCGACAACCGGCCGCGCATTGAATACGGCGCGTGGGTGATGCCGGGCGAATTCATCCCAACCTTACAGGCGTTGAATGATCTGCGCACAACGCCGCCACTGGTCAATGCGGACGCCATTTCGGAGAGAGAAATCTCAACCGAGCATCAGAAGCTCTTCGCCTTTTACGAAGCCGGGATTTACGCCTACCAACGGGATCGGTTGCGATGGCAGGAAACCATGAGGTGGCTGCTCACCCAAGATCCAGAAAACCCCTACTACCTATGGTTCATTGGAGCGTCGGACGCATGAACACTACGAATACTCGCAACCAAATACTCGATCTGAAGAATCGCATGGCTAAAGCCATCATCGGCCAGGAGCATGTGATCGAACAATTGCTCATCGCTTTGTTGGCTAATGGCCATGTCCTCATGGAAGGATTGCCCGGCCTGGCGAAGACGCGCACCATCAAGAAGCTGGCCGCCAATCTGGAAAGCGAGTTTCGCCGCATCCAGTTCACCCCCGACCTGCTTCCCAGCGATATCACCGGGACGGAGATTTATGTGGGCGAAGCTGAAGGCGACAAGTTCCAGTTCCAGCAAGGGCCCGTTTTCGGGAATTTGATCCTGGCCGACGAGATCAATCGCGCACCGGCCAAGGCGCAGTCGGCCTTGCTGGAAGCCATGGAGGAGCGCCAGGTCACGGTTTCAGGAAAAACGTACAAGCTGCCCGAGCTTTTTCTGGTTCTCGCCACGCAAAACCCCATTGAGCAGGAAGGCACGTATCCGCTGCCGGAGGCGCAGATGGATCGCTTCCTTCTCCATGTCTTCGTCGGCTATTCAAGCGACGACGATGAACGGAAGATCCTGAGACTGGTCCGTGGCGAAGACGCCGGTTTGAAGGACAGGGAAGACGGCAAGCTCGCCGAGCAAACCGTTTTTGACGCGCGGAAGGAAGTCCTTGCCGTGCAAGTGGCCGAGGCCGTGGAGAAATACATTGTCGCCGTGATTGCGGCCACGCGCCGTCCAGGGGATTTCAAGGATGCGCCGTTTTCCAAGTGGATCAAAATCGGCGCGAGCCCGCGCGGCACCCTGGCCCTGGATCGCGGTGCGCGTGCCCGCGCCTGGCTGGATGGTCGAGACACCGCCACCCCCGACGACGTGAAAGCGGTTGCCCACGCCTGCCTCCGCCATCGCCTCATCCTGACCTACGAGGCCGAAGCCGAAGGCGTCACGAAGGACACCGTGCTGGATGAAATCCTGAAGCAGGTTGCCGTCGCATGAGCACGCTCGCAGAAAACAGCACAGACCGCCAAGGGATGAATTCAGGTCCCTCGCGCTCTGATCGTTCCGCCGTTCGCACTGCCTTGCCCGGCGTCTATGCGAGCCTGCCGGACCTGGTCGCGTCGCAGCGTCGAGCCAGTGGTTTCAGCTTTCTGCCCCGCCAGCCGATTCACTCACTCCTCGCCGGGCGACACGCCTCGCGCCTGCGCGGACGCGGGCTGAACTTCGAGGAAATCCGGCGCTACCAGATGGGCGACGACATCCGCCAGATCGACTGGAAGGTCACGGCGCGCACGCGCAAGACCCATAGCCGCGTCTTCACCGAGGAACGGGAGCGCACCACGCTGTTGCTCGTGGATCAGCGTATCACGATGTTTTTCGGCAGCGTCAAGAACATGAAATCCGTCACCGCCGCCGAGGCCGCCGCGCTCGCCGCGTGGCGCGTGCTGGCTCAGAAAGACCGCGTTGGCGCCTTGGTGTTCAACGATTCAAGGATTGAAGAGATCCGCCCGCAGCGCAGCCAGGCCACGGTGATGCGGATTCTTCACGCGATCGTTGAACAAAACCACGAGCTTTCCGTGACCGGCGGTACCCAAGCCAATCCTGGCATGTTCAATGAGGTGCTCCGGCATTGCGACCGGCTGGCCAAGCACGATGTCCTCATTTGCATCATCAGTGACGCTTACGGCCACGATGAGCAGTCGCGCCAACTGCTCACGCGCATCGCCTGGCACAATGATGTGCTGTTCGCCTTCATCCACGATCCCCTGGAGGTGGAATTGCCTGCCGTCGGGCCGTTGGTATTCAGCGATGGCCGCCAGCAACTGGAGGTGGATACCAGCAACCGCGGCTTTCGCGAACGCTTCCGCGCTACGTTCGCCGAGGAACGCGCCGCCGGACGAAAATTTCTCCTGCAACGGGTAACGCCGGTGCTCCCGTTGAGCACCAGCGAAGACGTGGCCGAACAAGTCCGCCGTCAATTGGGAGCACGCTTGCGATGAACACTGACGCCACCAGCCTCGATCGGCTGCACGACATCATCGTGGCCCCGCCCGTCCCCTGGTGGCCGCCTGCGTCGGGCTGGTATTGGGTGCTGGGGCTGATGGTCGTCATGCTGCTGGCGGCATTGATCACAGGACTCATTCGCTGGCAGCACAACCGCTATCGCCGTGAGGCTCTGGCTGAACTGGCGCGTCAGGAAGCGGCGCTGGAGAATCCTGAACGACGCCCCAGCGCCCTGTTAGGAGTCGCCGAGCTTTTGAAGCGTACCGCGGTGACCGCATTCCCGCGCGAAGACGTTGCCACGCTGACCGGGCCGAAATGGTTTGAGTTTCTCGATGACACCGCGAGAGGCTCACGTTTCCGCGATGCGCTCGGCGCCACGTTGGAAAACGCCATCTACGATCCACGCACCGCCGACAGTCTCGATCCGCGGAAACTCCACTCCGTGGTGGAGGCGATTCGCCATTGGATCAAATTTCACGACACCAGGCTTGAACCGCGGGCAGGAGGTGCGCCGGACGATGAGCCGGCGGATGGTCCGCCGATGCCCGCGCGGTCTTCTGTCGAACCACGGCCGGAGAAGGACCCATGTTGACGCTCGCCTACCCATGGCTGCTCGTCCTGTTGCCGTTGCCATTGCTGGTCTGGTGGCTGGTGCCGGCACGTCGCGAAACCCGACAGGGGTTGGTCGTTCCCTTCCTCGCGCGCTTGGCCGAGCAGAGCGGCCAGCGCCCGCTGAAAGGCGCCGTGATTCTTCGGGGTGGCTGGTGGCGTTGGCTAGTGGTGTGCTTTTGCTGGACTTGCGCCGTGTTCGCTCTGGCGCGTCCCCAAATCATCGAACCGCCGGTCACCAAGGAAATACCCGTGCGTGATCTGGTTCTGGCCGTGGACTTGTCCGGCTCGATGGCGACCAAGGACTTTAAGAATGCCAGTGGCCAGACGGTGGACCGTCTCACCGCCGTGAAGGAAGTGCTGGATGCCTTTCTGGCGAAGCGCCAGGGCGATCGCGTGGCGTTGATTTTCTTTGGCAGCGCTCCGTTCGTGCAGGTGCCGTTCACCGAGGATTTGAAAGTCTGCCGCCAGCTCATGGACGAGGCGCAGGTGAGCATGGCCGGGCCGCAAACGGCATTCGGCGACGCCGTTGGCCTGGCCATCAATCTGTTCGATCGCAGCGAGGCCAAGGAACGCGTGCTCATCGCGCTCACCGACGGCAACGACACCGCCAGCCAGGTGCCGCCCCTGAAGGCGGCTCAGATCGCGAAAGACAAGGGCATCACCATTCACACCGTCGCCGTTGGCGATCCGCGCGCGGTGGGTGAGGACGCGCTGGACGAAAACACGCTCAAGCAGGTCGCCTCGACAACCGGAGGGCTCTACGCCCATGCCGCCGACACCCAGCAATTGAATGAGATTTACAGCCACCTCGACAAACTGGAAACCCGCAAAGCGCAAACGATTTCACATCGTCCCCGACACGACATTTATTGGTGGCCGCTGGCGGCGGCGTTGATGGTCTCGATGCTCCTCCATATTGGCCAGCTTCTGCAGCCGAAGACCTCAAGAAGAGTGAAGACGGAATCACCCGGTCGTGTCTTTGCCTCTTTCGCGCCCTTCTCCTTGGCCGCATTATGGCCCTTGTCCTTCCATTTCATCCGTCCGGCCTGGCTGCTTGCACTTGTTCCCGCAGCGCTGCTGTGGTGGCTCCTGCGCCGACGCAATGACGCAAAGCAGCCGTGGCGCGGCATCGTTGCCCCGCACCTGCTCACACACCTGTTGGGCGGGGAGGAGAAAAACTCCCACCTTGGCCCATTGGAATTCATTGGTCTCGGCTGGCTGCTTACGGTGGTCGCCATCGCCGGACCGACCTGGAAACAGGAGCCCGCGCCTTTTGCGGATGACGTCGCCGCCATCGCCATTGTGGTGAAGGTTTCACCCTCGATGACCACGGAGGACGTTCAGCCCAGTCGCCTGGCACGCGCCACCGATAAAATCCATGACCTGCTCAAGGAACGGGGTGCCGCGAAGACTTCGCTGATTGCCTATGCGGGGAGCGCCCATGTGGTCATGCCACCCACGAAGGACAGCGGCATCATCGATACCTTTGCCCGGGCGCTCGACCCGAAGATCATGCCCGTGGTCGGCGATGTGGCGGCGGAGGCCCTCAAGCTGGCGGATCAGACCCTGGTGGAGGCTGGCGGCGGGTCGATTCTGTGGATTACCGACAGCATTGCGGCGGAGCAGAAGGCTCCTTTGTCGTCCTGGAGGAAGTCTTCCGGCACAGCGGTGCGCCTGTTGCCCCCGTTGTTTCCGGGTCCCGAGCTGGATGCAGTGATTACAGGTGCCCGCGCCGTGAACGCCAGCGTCGTTCGACTTGCCGCGGACGATACCGATATTCGGGAACTGGCCAGCGCTTCGAAGTTTGCCAGTGCCAGCGGCGGTGATACAAACCGTCGCTGGGCGGAAAGCGGCTACTGGTTGACGCCCATGATTGCGGCCCTCCTGCTGCTGTTCTTTCGCAAGGGATGGATGGTTCCAAGGGGTATGCCACGATGACCTTCAACCAAAGCAACGCGGACGCCAAACAAGCGCAGGAAAACAGCCCTCGCTGCCTTTGCGCTCTTCTGTTCCTTGGGTTGTCGGACTCTTGTTCTTGCTGGTCCTGGCGGTCGGGACGGTGCGTAATCCCCACTTTTGGCTGACGGCCGACCAGCGCGGGGATCGCTTGTTCGCCGAGAAAAAATATGCTGAAGCGGCCAAGGCTTACGCCGATCCATGGCGC
>JBAOHI010000070.1:0-6115 GCA_037045535.1 Candidatus Competibacter sp. | reverse complement strand
CGGTCACTCGCCCCGGTTCTCGTGTGTCGCTGCAACCGAACCGGAACACCCAGGAGCCGACCCTCGGCGAACGCGAGACGTTTACCTGCCTCGCCCGTTCTCGGGAGAAAATACTACAGCCTGCTTGACATAAGCGGCGAAGGGGTGTCCCCTTTGATCCCGGCCTATCAAAACAGCTCAGGCCTTCTGTGCACTATATGTCCTCCATAAATTCCACATGGGAACACTGGAAATGATTGCCGGAATAACAAACAAAAGAAACCCCCAGCACACCACCAGAAGAACCGAAAAACAGACCAAGTAGCCTTGCACTCTTCTAGTCGGAGACGAAAAAACCCATGTTGCTGCTGAGAGGCCAATCGTCACGATAGCAAGCACGAAGTATGTCGCCGGAGCCGTGACTATATTCCACTTATTCCATCCATCATTCACTCTGCCGTAATTAAGGACGACAACTAACAATCCAATCGGCAGCGCGCTCAGAATTAGGTAGTAAATGGAAACAAAGCGATTCGTAAGAACGTTCATGTCTAGGTCTGCTCGCTTCCAACCCCGTGAGTCCAAAGCAGGAACACGCTCCAGTTCTAGGCTGAAGGCGGCTCTGGATTATAGCGTCGATACCATGCGTCGAATTCATTGCACGACATCTCCGTGTACAGGAGCCAATTCCTTTGCGTAGATATGTACCACTGTGTTGTAGTGCTTTCGTTATTACACTCCCGCTTATCTTTTGTGCACCTAATTAGTGGCGTGGGAAATAGTGACCTGCACGTAATCAAACATGTATCCCACCGGTGGTTGCACCCACTATGGCAAGCCGGTACCAATCCGAGCATGTCAATATTTCGAAGCGGGTTTGAAGTCGCATAGACAAAAGTAGCCGCCCCACCCAACAACCCAATCGGATCACTCTCAACATACCTTCCAGTGCCGGGCTCATAATCCCGGAAGTAGTTGTAGTGCAGCCCCGATTCGGAATCGTACTGCTGGCCGGGGTAGCGCAGGGGAAGATCGACCTTTCCGTCGTTGACGATGGCGTCGTTGGCACCAAAAGCATCCGCAAAGAAATCCCACGACCATTGTTCGGCATGGGTTACCGAATCCACCGCCAAGCGCGGGGTGCCGAGGTGATCGGTTTCCAGGTAGCTGATCTTGCCTTTGCTGAGCATGGCCACCGGCAGGTCATCGAGGTAGACGAGATCGTAGCTGCCCTTGAGCAGGCGCCTGCCACGATTGTCGTATTCATAGTCAAGGTACGCAACGAGTTTGCCTTGCTCGTCGTAGCTGCTGACCCGCTCCTTGAGTCCGAAATTCATGAATCCCCACTGCTTGATGAGCCGTTCCCCGCGTGCGTTGTAGCGATACAAGCCTTGCGGTGAACCGCTCATTACTTCAAGGCGATTACGATCATCGTAGGTGAATGTGCTTGAAAGCGTATCGGGATTGAGCGTGGTGTTGCCGTTGGCGTCGTAGCTACGGGCATTGCCATCGATGTTGTCCAGGTGGTGCGTTCCATTCACGTAGGCGTACACCTGCGCGCGCTGCGGGCCGAGTTGCCTGCGCGTGCGATCTCCGGTCTTGCTGTAGGCGTAGTCTTCCTGCATCGCGCCAATTCCGTCGGTGACCTGGGTCAACCGATAGAGATCATCGTAAGCATATTGGCGCGTTGGCGTTGTGGCGCCAGCAGTATCACTGGCATTGATGATATTGCCCATCACATCTGTACTGAAATCCAGCACCAAGCCGTTGGGATCGGAGCTGGCCACCGAGTCGATGGCGTAATCACCGTCGTAAGTCTTGGCCAGACTGCGACCGTTGCCGTAGGTAAGCACGTTGAGCGGGCCGAAGGGGTAGTAACTCGCCGAACTGATCAAGACCTCCACGGTCGCGCCGGCTGATGGCTGCATGGTTACGGAGGTGATTTGCCCAATTCCGTTGCGTGAATAACTGATGATGCGCCCGCTCGGATAGGTGATGCTGGCGAGGCGATCGGCCAGGGTCCAGGCGTACGTCAGCGTCAGGGTATCGAGTGCTGTAACCTGAACTTTGCGCAGGATATTGCCGCGGCGGTCGTAGCAATAGGTGGTGGTGCCAGTTTCGTCCGTCATCCGGGTCAAGCGCCCGACTGCATACGAGCCGATGCAGCCAGTGATTGAATCGGGCTGGTCGTAGGAAAAGCTCAAGTTCTTGGCCGTCGTGGGATACGCGATGGTGACCAGACGATTGAGCGCATCGTAGGTGTAGGTGCTGGTCACGTTGCGTGCGTCGGTCTGAGTGACACGATTGCCGGCCGAGTCGTAGGTGTATGTGGTATCGCCGGTATCCGGGCTGTGCAGGCCGGTCAGGTTATTGAGGCCGTCGTAGTCGTAAATAGTATTGAGCCCGTCCGGGTCGGTGACCTGACGCAGATTATTGCGCGTGTCGTATTGGTAGCCCATTGAGGCATTGGCGGTTTCTGGTTCGCTGCCGAGATAGTCTTGAATTGTGGTTTTCAGGCGATTGAGCGGATCGTATTCCTGATGTGTTTTTACACCCAACCCATCCACCGACAAGGTCGCATTGCCATTCGGATCATAGCCTCCAAGAATGGGGTACTTCGTGACCAACTGGTTCGCCGAATTTCTCAGTTCGGTCAATCGACTCAGTTCGCCGAAGGTGCGGCGAATCAGGCGTTTGACAACTCCGCTTGCAGTCCGAAAATACTCCACTCGCCTATTGCCGGCAGTATCCAGGCACTCGGTTGATCCAATCCCATTGGGGCAGTAGTCAATGTAGTTACCCTCGGCATCTGTGATCTTGATGAGCCGACGCGCGCCATCATATGTATACCTCAGGAATGTTCCATCCGGCCGAGTCGTGCGCACCACGTTTCCAGCCGGATCGTAGGTGATGGAGAGGGTGGCATCGTCAGCGTGAGAGACGCCGCTGGCCAAGGCTCGAACTGTGCGTGAAAGCAACCAGCCGCGCGTGTTGTAGGTCAAATCAGTAATCGTTCCATTGCTATCCACGGACTGGCGAAGGTTTCCGTAGACGTCTCGTGCCGAATATTCGTTGATCTGACCCAGCGCGTTGGTTACATACCAAAGATCGGATTTCCTGAATTTGCAGTTCTCGAAATCGTCGTACCCAGAGTTAGTGCAACCCGAATCGTCCGCCATACGGTAGGTGAAACTGGTCACATCGGACACGTCAGTCCGGGGACCGTCGACCGAAACGAGCAGGCCCACCATTGGACAAGCCGCTGCATCAACGTCTACCTGTTCGCAGTAGGCAAACGTTGTGATACGCGAGTCGGAAGCAGGCAGCAAGGGATCGAGCTCGGTTCGCGACAGCACCTGCCCGCGCGCGTTTCTTGTATAGGAGACAACCTTCTCTGCAGCACCCGCGGAGTTTTTGACCCGACGCTCACTTTCGCCATACATGTGGGATGAACCGAATCGATCAATTTCCGTACGACGCGATTCGGGCTGCCCATCAGCCTCGATCGTCGCGGTGCGAAACAACGTGTTGTATTCAAAGCGCGTCGTGATGCCTCGCTTGTCAATCGATTTGCAGATCCGCTCGTCACTCAAGGAGCACTCTGCGGGTGCCTCAGAGTTCAGTATGGTCGAACTGAACCCATCGGGTTCCTCGACTCCGCTTGCTCGTCGGAATGCATCACTGGCTCGATAGTCGAACCAAATCACGCCATCCTGTCGTGTAACTCGCACTCGTGAATCCGATGCATAGTAGATCTGAACTTTGCCTGCATTGCCCACATGCATACTCGAGGTGACCCGCCCGTACAGGTCATACGTGTAGGTCCCGCTGTCCCTGTTTTCGTCCAGGATTGTGGTCAGATAGAGCTTTTGCAGTTCTGGATTTGCCACTTTGTATTCTTCCCCGTACCAGTACTCGCGAAATCCAGTCGACGTCTGAACTTTCCAGAGCCGCCCCAAGGAATCATACGTGTAGGTGGCGAGTGGAGATGTACTACCAATGGGTAAAACTTCTGAAACCCGAGGAAACACAAGCGTTTCCGCGTCATACACAAAACGAATGCCTCGGCCGGAAATATCCGACACATGATCGACAACATAGAAGTTCCAGTCGTGCAGCAACGCAGATGGATCTTGGGGATCTATTTCAGGAATAACGTAGGCGATGCTGAGATTCTTGGAGTAGTCGTCTGGATATACGATTTCGCGTATGCGTCCATAGTTGTCATAACGCTCGATCTTGCTGCCCGGGTAGGCAATTGCCCATGGGAATTCATTGCCAGACGAATAGAAGAGCACTTTGTCAAGGTGCACCACTGATCTGAAGACGCCAGAACTCACCCGCTTGAACGTTTCCGCGTGCCCTCGCTCGTTCTGCACTAACAACAAAGTAGCGCTGGGGGTCAAAGCGTAGTGGTCGTCGGTAATTGCGCCTGCCAGAATTCGTTGACTGAATGAATGGTTCCAATTGGCGTCAAAGAAGCTGTACGACCGCAGCTCTCTCAAAGAATTGTAGTAGCGCTTGAACTCGATGTTTCCTGCCTTGAAATCCAATTCTTCCTGCTCTTTGTTGCCATTTCCCGGCGCGCAGGGGTTGCCCTCGGTACACTGATCATGCTGCTTGGGCGTACTTGGTTCGATGAAACGCTTGAACTTTGGGGTGGTGCAGGGATTGTCGGGGCCAGCACTTACGTCGAAGTCCAGCCCAGGTGCGCACCACGCATATTTTCGATGCATCAAGGGCCAACGCCGGTTTAGCACATTCAACGGACCATTGTCGGATGGCGCTGCGCTTGCCTCATCGGCTGTCTGCGGTACCAGGGATGCAGTCCCGCCGGGGCAGGTGCCATGCGCAAGGAGGTCAATGTACTTTGAATCGCTGCAGCCTGCTGGCGTACATGACCCACTTATAAATGTTAGCGCTCCGCCTTTACGGCCCAAATTGGCGGGATCAATCGCAGGGTAAGGCTGTGCTTGAAGATTGTTTGGAACAATCGGTGAAGGATATTCACCGCCAGCAGCTGGATAGCCTGGCTCGATAATGCACCCATTCACCGGATAGGTTGCGTTGGCTTGGCACGTCACCCGAGCAAGCTCTTCTTCGGGAGTCGTGCACCAGCCTCTCCCAAAACATGCGTTGTTGAGCGCCACACACTGAGGAGCCGGCGATGTTGGGGGCCAACTCCCAGCGTTGATCATGTAGTACGGCTCGGAGATCGACTGCGCTGGCCGAATGATCTGTGTCACCAGCGCCCCAAGCGGGCGATAGTCCATTGTCCAACCACCAGATGGTAGGGTAATTGGAAATCCCAACCCTGCACTATGCTGGCCGTCATCATTCCGGAGCGCTACTTCAGCGTGCTCCAAACTCTGATAGGTGGTGCCACGATAGGTATAGCCGTAGACCGAGCTCGTTTGGGCTTCAGCACCAGAGATCGCAACCAACGCGAATACCAAGACAGACAAGATTGCCGCGCGTCGACTTGGCTTGACACAATTTTCAGAACTCAGATCGGCGGATACCGATACGAATTGCAAGACCGTAAATGCATTTCGAAACATTTCATGTCTTCCGATTTTGGATCGCCCAAGTCTCCGACATAAAAGTTGTCGCAAGCTTGAAAGCAGACCTACGTTAGCCAAGGGAATTTGAAAACCCATGAAACTTCATACGACACGCACGACGCATATACAGAATGTCGGAGGAACATGCTGTCGCGACCATTTTTCAAGATATCGGCACTCTGTGAAACCTTACTCAACCCAGATCAGCGTTGTATAGCTGTCAGAACTGACAGCTATACACGAAGCGAAATGTGTGATAGTGCGGATTCGTATCCAGACCGCATTTCCAACGAAGGATCACGACCTCTGACGCTTCCATGCAATCAAGCGATCACAGGTTGATCTGGCGGCATCCAAATGGAGGAGGCGGCTGTTTGCGTGGTCGAGTGAATTGATGCGATGGCGTCGCGATTCAACTAATGGCCGCAGGAGCGAGACCCGCTTGAAGCTCGGTTGGCTTTGATTCAGCGCCTCACTGCCGCAGTCCAGGGCTTGATTGCGAAACTTGAAGTAGCGCGGCAGGAGGAGACCCCTTCCCCTCCTGCCGCACACGGTTCATCCATGGAAACGAA
>JBAOHI010000069.1:0-6298 GCA_037045535.1 Candidatus Competibacter sp. | reverse complement strand
GGGGCTTGGCGGGTATCTGGTTACTACATTAGATAGCGAAGCCAAGCAGGGTGGGCATCGCCCACCTTCGCCAGCTATCCCATAGCAGCGACATTGCGGGCCTTGCCCGCCCTTCCAGATCCATCAAACAGCGCGGCGAGCCGCATCGGACTCACGGCAGCCCCGCCGCCCAAGCTTGCGCCGTCGCGGCCGCTTCCCGCACCCGGTTCGGCGCGGTCCCGCCCAGCACGCTCCGGGCGGCGACCGAGCCTTCCAGCGTCAAAACCTCGAACACGTCGCCTTCGATCAGCGGCGAAAATTGCCGCAACTCCGCCAGCGTCATGTCGGCCAAATCCCGGTCGGTCTCCACACCCAGCCGGACCGCCTTGCCCACCACTTCGTGTGCATCGCGGAACGGCACGCCTTTACGCACCAGGTAATCGGCCAGATCGGTCGCGGTGGCGAAACCGCGCCGGGCGGCTCGCAGCATGTGTTCCCGCTTGGGGCGCAGGGCCGGAACCATGTCGGCGAAGGCGCGCAGACAGCCGCGCACGGTATCCGCCGTGTCGAACAGCGGCTCCTTGTCTTCCTGATTGTCCTTGTTATAGGCCAAGGGCTGGCTTTTCATCAGGGTCAACAGCGCGACGAGATGGCCGTTGACCCGCCCGACCTTGCCGCGCACCAGCTCCGGCACGTCGGGGTTCTTCTTCTGCGGCATGATCGAGGAGCCGGTGCAAAACCGATCCGGCAGGTCGATGAAATCGAACGGGGCCGAGGACCACAGCACCAGCTCCTCGGCCATCCGCGACAAGTGCGTCATCAGAATCGCGGCGGCGGCGGCGAATTCGATGGCGAAATCGCGGTCGCTCACCGCATCCAGGGAATTGGCCGTCGGCGCGTCGAAGCCGAGCAGTTGCGCGGTGTAGTGGCGATCCAGCGGATAGCTGGTCCCGGCCAGCGCCGCCGCACCCAGCGGCATGACGTTGACCCGCTTGCGGCAATCCACCAACCGCTCGTAATCGCGCTTGAGCATCTCGAACCAAGCTAGCAGATGATGGCCGAAGGTCACCGGCTGCGCGACTTGCAAGTGGGTGAAACCGGGCATGATGGTAGCGGCCTCGCGCGCCGCCAACCCTGCCAGCCCGCCCTGCAATCGCTTGAGTTCCGCCAAAATCGCGTCGATGGCGTCGCGCAGGTACAGGCGGATGTCGGTGGCGACCTGATCGTTGCGCGAGCGGCCGGTGTGCAGGCGCTTGCCGGCGTCGCCGATGCGCTCGGTCAACCGCGCCTCGATGTTCATGTGCACGTCTTCGAGTTCCACCGACCACTCGAACTCGCCGCGCTCGATTTCGGCGCGAATCGCCTCCAAACCGCCGACGACGGCCGCGCAATCCTCCGGCGCCAGCACCCCCACCCGCGCCAGCATCCGGGCATGCGCGATGGAGCCGTCGATGTCCTGCCGGTACATGCGTCGGTCGAACTCCACCGAAGCCGTGAACGCCTGCACGAAGGCGTCGGTGCTCTCGGTGAACCGCCCGCCCCAAGTCTTGTTGGTTTGCGTGTCGCTCATAAACTATTCTGTTAGGCTGAAAAGGACGGCATAGCTTACCAAAACCATGCACCCCGACACGCTCCGCATCGCCACCCGCAAAAGCGCCCTCGCCCTCTGGCAAGCCGAACACGTCGCCGAACGCCTGCGCCGAGCGCATCCCGGCCTACACGTCGAACTGGTTGGCATGGTCACGCGCGGCGACAAAATTCTCGACAGCCCGCTGTCCAAAGTGGGCGGCAAGGGTTTGTTCGTCAAGGAATTGGAACAGGGCTTACTGGAAGGCCGCGCCGATCTCGCCGTCCATTCCATGAAGGACGTGCCGGTGGATTTTCCCGCCGGATTGGGCTTGACAGCCATTCTGGCCCGCGAAGACCCGCGCGATGCCTTCGTCTCCAACCATTTTCCTCAACCCGACGCCCTGCCTCCCGGCGCCCGAGTCGGCACCTCCAGCCTGCGCCGGCAATGCCAGTTGGCGGCCCGCTATCCCGGCTGGGCCATTCGCAACCTGCGCGGCAACGTCAACGGCCGGCTGGCGAAATTGGACGCCGGCGAGTACGACGCCATCATCCTGGCCGCCGCCGGTCTCAAACGCTTGGGACTGGCCGAGCGCATCGCGTGCCCGCTGGAGCCGGAATTCAGCCTGCCGGCCATCGGCCAGGGCGCCATCGGGGTGGAATGCCGGCTGGACGACGCGAGAATGCGCGAATTGGTCGCGGCGCTCGACGACCCCGCCACCCGTATCCGGGTCGCGGCGGAACGGGCCTTCAACGCCCGCTTGCAAGGCGGTTGCCAAGTGCCCATCGCCGGTTACGCCATCCTGGAAGGTGATCGGTTGTGGCTGCGTGGCCTGGTCGGCGAACCCGACGGCAGCCAGATCGTCGCCGGCGAGATTCGCGGCCTAGCGGCATCGGCAGCGACATTGGGCACGAGCTTGGCCGAAGATCTGCTCCAGCGCGGCGCGGATGCGATCCTCCGCCGCATCCTCGCCACCCCCTAGCAGCACTGCGGCTCGCCGATGAGCATGCCCTCACCCCCGACCCCTTGTATGTTTGGAATCGGCTAGAGTGTCCATGAACGTGGTAGCACGATACCTCTCTGGGAGGCTGAGAGCCCACCGGAGCGCCTGAAGCGCCACGTTCGTTTTCCGGTGAACCTGAAGACCGGACAGTGGCCGGGGTGACGGGGTGATTCTGGTTCCCTTTCCGGTAGTGGAGTATCCTGTCAACATGCATATCATCGTGCATATAGTCAGTCACCATGGATATTGAATTTGATCCGGAAAAAGCTGCGGCTAATCCCTTGAACCACGAGGGGGTCACTTTTGATGAAGCCAAACCCGTCCTGCTCGATCCCTACGCCCTGACGCATGAAGACTTGGGTGCTGAAAATGAACAACGTTTTGTGACGTTGGGCATGGGGGCAAAGGGCCGGATTCTGATCGTGGTCTGGACGCTCCGTGGCGACCGGTTACGTCTGATTTCGGCATGGAAAGCCAACCAGCCCCAGCGGAGGCGCTATGAACAACAATTCCGATCCCCTGTTTGAGCAGTATGCCGATCTGGATTTCGCGGACGCCAAACCGGTATCCGCCATCCCGGCGCTGGCCCGCCTGCAAGCCGAACAGGGTGGCAAATCGCGGATCACGATCCGGGTGGACAACGCTACCCTGGCTTTTTTTAAAGCCCGCGCGGAGATGAGCGGGAGCCATTACCAAACGCTGATCAACGAAGCCTTGCAACAATTTGCACAAGGCCAAACCCTGGCCGATGTGGTGCGCGCGACCGTCCGGGAAGAATTGCGGCGAATTTAAACGGCTTCGCGAGGTGCATACGGTGCGGGCGACCCGGTTGGAACCAGTGGGATTGGTGTATCTTTGGCCGGTGACGGGGTAAATGACCGTGTCAAAATTTTCCGATTTAATGAAACCAGCTTTATTTAATTTGTATCATAATCAAATTAGGGCTGAAAACCACAATATCGACTTGCTGCGCAATGTATGGAGAAATAGATTAAACAACGGAAGAAATATTTTACAAACAGAAGACGATATTAATACTTACTTAGCTTGCTATTTTGAATTACACTTTTGTAAGTTAAATTATTTTCTTGAAAAAATTAATTTTAGTTTCAATGAAAACATAAATTTATTTGACTGGGGCTGTGGTAGTGCTACAGGAACTTTAGCTTTTCTTAACCAGTTTCATGGACAAATAAATCTTAACAAAATTATTCTCATAGAACCTTCAACAGTCGCAATAAATCGTGGTAAACAATATCTTGATATTTTCTTAGATTCAGAAGAAGTGAAGCCATCTATACAATTATGGAATCGAAACTTTGAAAGTTTGATAGCCAATAAGAGTGATTTTATACAGGCCAATTCGGCTACTAATTTTCACCTGTTTTCAAACATTTTGGATGTTGAAGCTATTGATATATCAAGTCTTTGTGACTTTATTTTGGAAACTCAAACGGGATGGAATCACTTTTTATGTGTTAGCACTACTGGAAGAGCAGCAGCAAGTGCATCTACAAGAATAAATCAGTTTTATAGCCATCTTTGTTTTCATGAGCACTCTGTACAAATGATAATTGATTTAGGACAATATCAAACGACTACACCACCTATATTATTTATTAATAACAACACTACGCAAAGTCGATCAATTAGAATGTTTGGTGGCTATTTTGCAATCGATTTTGGCGATAACAAAAACAATCAACTTATAGAAGAGATTAAACAGCTTAATTATAATATTCAAGAAAAAAAAATTAAGCTAGAAGAACAACAAAAATTAATTGATAAGCTAAATGAAAAACTTCAAGATCAACAAAATCCAGCTTCGCAAAAAAGAGAATATGTCATTTCTGATTCTAATAGAAGAATTAACGAACTTAATAGTGAGATTACGGCGCTGAAAATTTTTATCAGTGAAAAAGATTCAAAAATAAATGAACAGAAAGAAATTATTTATGAAAAAAGCAGTGCTGTTGCATTCGCAAAGAATCAAATTTCACAACTTCATAATGAAATTCAAGAAAAAGACAATCAATTATTGATTCTCCGAAAAGACTTGTCTGAAAAAAACATCAGAATCACAGAACTTGAACGCGATAATCAGGAACTTTTTGATAAAAATAAGAAAATATTTAAAGCCGATGTAAAACCAAAAGTCGCATTCGCAAATAATCAAATTTCACAACCTCATAATGAAATTCAAGAAAAAGATAATCAATTATTGATTCTCCGAAAAGACTTGTCTGAAAAAAACACCAGAATCACACAACTTGAACGCGATAATATTGATAAAAATAAGAAAATATTTAAAGCCGATGTAAAACTAAAAAATTCACAAGCACTTTCGGTATTTTTGTTTCTGTTATTTATAGTGGCTATGATTTCAATTCTACCAAATGTGAAAGCTTTATGAAAAAAGAACCCTTTGTTGTCTCGGTCAGCCGCCGAACCGATATACCTGCATACTACCCTGACTGGTTTAGAGAAAGACTAGAAAAAGGTTATACTGTCTACCCCAATCCATATTCCAATAAGCCTGTATTCATTGATCTGTCGCCTGAACAGGTTAAAGCGTTTGTTTTTTGGACACGAAACCCACGCCCTCTCTTTAAGTATCTTGATTATATAGACGAATTATATGAGAAAAGACACTATATGCACTTCACAATTAACGGGTTACCTAAAGCCATTGAATCCCGTAACCCAAAAATTGAATCCGCTGTCGAGTGTGCAAAATTTCTTGCTGAAAGATATGGAATTCATTATGTACAATGGCGTTTCGATCCAATTATTATTTCTTCTCCTTTAACTTCTACTCATTTTGTAATAGATAAATTTGGGGAAATTGCTGAAAAATTGCGGGGCGTCACCCAAAGATGCTATTTTAGCTTTGTTGATTTGTATAAGAAAACTGAGAAAAATTTTAAAGTTGTTGAACGGCGTGAGGGCATATTGTTCGACCGCCGATACACCACTAACCAGATGAAGGAAAATTTTGAAGAACAAAAGCAATTGATTATGGAAATAAATAAAATTGCAAATGACAATCAAATTACTCTCTATGCGTGCGCCGAGGACAGCATACAGCAAGCACTTCCAGGAATTGAAAAGGCGCATTGTGTTGATGCTGACCTAGTTGAGTTGGTAAGCCGAGCAAGCAACGCCAGTCAAAAATTTACGCCGATGCCCTCGCGCATAGGATGCGGGTGCATAGAAAGCAGGGATATTGGTTACTACGATAGTTGTCCACACGGTTGCATTTATTGCTATGCCAATATGGACCCCGATGAAGCATTGAAGAAAGCTAAAGAATACGCGGTCAATGGGTTTCCGCTCGATAACCAGAGCAAACCTGCTACCGAAAACACCGAGCCGACAATTCAAAGCCCTACCTCAGGCAATCTGTTTGATAACTGATAAGCCATGACCGACCCCGCCCTGTTCGATCATCACCGCTGGCTGGGTTTTATCCAGCCGGTCGGTTTGGTGGTGTTCTTCGGCGGCCGGACCCGGAGTCCGGGCGCGGTGCTGTACCGGGCCACCGTCACCGCCGGTCGCGGTAACCCCGTGATCAAGGCGTTCTACCAGCGCTTGCGCGCGGCCGGCCAACTCGCCAAGGTGGCGCTGACCGCCTGCATGCGCAAGTTGTTGACGATTTTGAATGCGCTCCTCAAGGCGAACCCCCCGTGGCCGCCGCCCGCAGAGTGCAAGCCTTGAGTCGCTTCAACACAACAGTTGCTCTCCCACCA
>JBAOHI010000068.1:0-2774 GCA_037045535.1 Candidatus Competibacter sp. | reverse complement strand
CAGCTTATCGGCGGGCGCTACACCCAGTCCGCACACGAAAGCCCGCTCACTCGCTCGAAGTGCGCCAAGTTGTGCGTGACCAAGGTCGCATTCACTGCCAAGGCGTGGGCTGCGATCATCGTGTCGTGATCGCCAATGGGCTGTCCAGCTCTTTGCGACATCGCCCGCAAAACCCCATACCGGTCGGCGGCGCGCGCATCCCAAGGCAAAGTCGTCACGAACTTCAAAAAAGACTCCACCAGCATCGCCAACCGGATTGCTTCCGGCCGCAATGCGACGCCAAAGCGCAATTCGGCTCGCGTAACGGCGGAAATGGCGATCTGTCCCGGCTCGAAATCCCGCAAGCGCCGGTCCAAAGCCGGGTGGCTTCCTTTGATCGCATCGCTACAGATGTCGGTATCGAGCAGAAAGAGGCTGGTCATTCCCGCCATCCGGCGAATGGATCGCGGTCGGGAGCCGGCGGATCGCGCTGCTCGGCCGAGAAGCTCTCGACCTCGCCCCGATGTTCGGCCAGCACTTGGTCGCGCAGGACCAGAAAATCCGTCCAGGCTTCGGGATGCGCGGATAGAATCACGTTGCCAGTGGCCTCATCGCGCCAGACGAAGACCTCGCCAGCATCGAAACGAAATTCGGCGGGCAGACGCACTGCCTGGCTGCCACCGTGACGAAAAACCTTGGCTGTTTGCATGGTACGCCCCCCTGGGCTAACCGAGTAGGCATGGCGAGTAGATACATTGTATATCTTCATCCGCACTCCAGCAAACGCCTATCGGCTTCGCTGCGCATGGCGGCCACCCCAAAAAACGCGCGGAAAAAACTGCCCGCTTCGCGGGCGGGTAAAGGGTAAAAGAGCAAAGAACAAAGGGTTATAAAGATCTGGCGAGACGGAACCCCAGGTCGCTGAAGCGGGAGGTCGGCGCGCTCCTGAGGCGGAGGGCGGAACGAACCCACGCGGGAAAGTTGAACCAGGCGCCGCCCCGCACCGCCAGTGGAGCAGATGTATCCTTATCAGAACATTTCTGCTCCGCCCCCCCATACCTCTCGTCATACGTCGAGCAGGTCCATTCCCAGACGTTGCCTATCGTGTCGTATAGCCCCCACGGGTTAGGTTTGAAGGAGCCCACCAGCAGGGTCTTTTGGCGGTAAACACCCGTCTCCGCCCCGCAGTCCGGCTTACCATAGCCGCGATGCCCGGCATAATTCGCTTGATCGGTGTTCACGCAATGGCCCGTCCAAAACGGCCCCGTCGTCCCCGCCCGCGCCGCGTATTCCCATTCCGCTTCCGTCGGCAACCGGTAGCCGCAGCCCGTCTCTTCGCACAGCCACACGACATACTCCCACGCATCGTGCCACGAAACGTTGATCACCGGCCGCGTTTCCCGGCCCCAACCCCGATCATTCGGTTTCCTCCGCTTGGTCGCGTCACAAAAGCGGTCGTATTCGGCGAAGGTGACGGTATATTGTCCTATCGCAAAATCGCCCACCGTGACTGTGTGTTGCCGCTCGTTCTCCGACCGCCCCCTTTCTCCTTCGGGGCTGCCCATCAAAAACGTTCCCCTCGGAATCACGATCATCACCGGCCCTTCGCTGCCGTCCTTCAGCCGATCCCGGAAAACCTGTAGCGGCTTCAGCACAGCCGGCGGTGGCGGCTGCACGGGCTTCTCCAATGTCGGTTTGGGCAGTCGGGACGGTTTCCCGAAAAATCGCCCCCACATTCCAGGCTTCTTCGGCGGCAATTCTTGCGGCAATGCTTGTTGCAGCACCGCCCGAAGCTCCCGCGCAAACTCCGCGACCGACTCGAAGCGATTTTCCTGCTGCAATTCCAGCGCCTTTTGCAAAGCATCGTCGAGCTTGGCGGGCAAACCGGGGGTAAAACGCCGGGCGGGCGGCAATGGATCTTCTCGCCCGCCCGCCTTTGCGAGTAAGCGTTCTTCCGCAGTCATCGGGCGTTCGGAGGTCAACAAATGATAGAGCGTGGCGGCGACGCCATAGATGTCCGATTTGCTGCTCGGTTTGCCATAAATCGGTTGCAGCTTCAGCCACTGCTCGGGTGCGGCGTAACGTGCGGTCCCCACCACCTCCACCCCCGGAATAGCGAAACTGTGGCCCCGCTCGCGATCCACCGCCCGCGCCAACCCGAAGTCGATGAGGATAAGCTTATCTTCCGGGTCGGGCAGATGAAGAAGATTACCCGGTTTGATATCCCGGTGCATAAGGCCTTTGTCATGCACCTTTTTCAAACCGGCCAAGACCGGCAGGAACAGCTTTATCGTCCGTCGCCAAGGCAGCTTTCCACCGTGCTGGTGAGCGCAATAATCTCGCAGCTCCACGCTTCCCTCGTAATACTTCATCACCAGGTAGGCGGTTCCATCCCTCTCGAACCGGTCGATCACATCGACCACATTGGGATGATCCAAGCTCCCCAAAATCCGCGCCTCGTCGAGGAACGCTTTAGCGCCCCTCTGGAAAATATCGGCATAAGATTCATCTTCGCTCGGGATCACTTGCCCGCTCTTGGGATCGCGCTTTGCGCAGCGGATCGGCAAATATTCCTTGATCGCCACTCTCCTGCCCAGCTCCACTTGGAAGCCGAGATAGGTGATGCCAAAACCGCCGCCTCCCAGCATTTTGCCGATCAAATAGCGATTCCCCAGCCGGGTTCCTATCCGCAGAACCTCTCTTTTGTCTTCCCTCTCATTTTCCGCTCTCTTTTTCTGGCTAGCAGCGCACTCCGGACAGATCGCGCCCCCGCTCCCCTTATCCTGAAAACAGCC
>JBAOHI010000067.1:0-8440 GCA_037045535.1 Candidatus Competibacter sp. | reverse complement strand
GACAGGATCTCTTTGAACCCTGTCCAGCTGGCGAACTGGACTCTTAACCCAAGCTCGCCGGTTGTGCGCATGGTTTCTTCTCCTGTGCGCCATCCAATTTCAAGGCGTGAGAGGTTTCACGGGGCCAATTAGAGTTGATTCCCACTATTACCTCTATGTAATATTTTATTTATTAATATAGTTATGAAAATGAGGTTATTTACCTATTACCCGGCACTCAATGACTAACCGGCTCATGATCTTTAAATTTAACCCGGTATCTCTAGGCCC
Organism: Candidatus Competibacter sp.; assembly: GCA_037045535.1. Classification (GTDB taxonomy): domain Bacteria; phylum Pseudomonadota; class Gammaproteobacteria; order Competibacterales; family Competibacteraceae; genus Competibacter_A. The sequence goes on along the minus strand of JBAOHI010000067.1, from coordinate 8,170 downwards.
ACATAGCGCAGCAGCTCTATGGAGCCTTTGGCAATCAGCGATCATCAACAACACCGCTGACCGCTCGCGCACATACGGGCACCTCGAAAAACCGGACATGAAGCCGGCAAAATGGGCAAAGCAAGGTGCCTGAGGCGTGAGCCTCACAATATCTTTGGTTTGTGCCCCGGCCCGAAGGGTTCATCCCCGCCCGAAATCACCATCCCGGTCGTACCGGGATCGCACTTGGGCGTTAGAAAGCGACCACACCGTATGCCTTGAGAATGCACAGGCGACGTAGGTTGTAGACCGCTGCCTTCCCCGTGAGTTGGAAGGTCGCTCGATCCAGACCGATACATCGTAGGAGTTTTCCGCCCATCTGCTCCATAGCGGCGAAGACGTGTTCGACCCGCGCCCGAACCCGGGCAATGCGGGTGTTGCGGCGCGCCTGGCAGGCGGACAGCGGTTTGCCTTTCTTTGCCTTGCGCTGGATGTGTACTCGCCAACCCTGGGTCTTGAGGCGCCGCTCACGTTCACCATCAACATAGCCCTTGTCGCCATAAAGATCACGGCCGGTATTCGCGTGATCCAGGACATCTTCCAGGTGCAGGGTGTCGTTCTCCGCAGCGGTGCTGACCTTGACCTGGCGGATCAGCTTGTAGCGTCGGTCGGCGCTGACCGAGACCTTGTAACCGAAGTAGGATTTGCCGTGCTTCTTCGTCCAGGTGGCCTCCATGTCCTTCTGCCGGCGCTGGGCCGGCTTCCAGTCCACCGGCATCGCCGACGCTTTCAGCAATTCCCGTTCTTTTTCCGTGACGTGCTGGCGAGGAACGGGAACCAGACTGGCGTCCACCATCTGCCCACCACGAGCAATATAACCCTGCTGGGCCAGTTGACGATGCACCGCCTCAAACAGCGCGTCTCCCGCCTTCGCCACCGTCAACCGCTCGCGGAAGGTCCAGAATGTGGTGCGATCGGGTATCTGACTACTGTGCCGCAGGCCCAGGAAACGCTGGAAGCTCAGTCGATCCAGCACTTGGTATTCCATCTGTTCGTCACTCAGTCCATATAAATCCTGAAGAACCAGGGCACGTACCATCAACTCGGTGGGAAACGGTGGACGCCCCCCACGTGCCCGTCCGGGTCGTGGCGCTACCCGGTCCATCTCCGCCGCCAGCGCCTTGAAGTCAACCTGCTGCTCCATGACTTGCAGCACATCGCCCAGACGATCCAATTTGGCTTCCCGTTCCTGGGCGGCAAACAGGCTTTCTTTGATCATCGGATATCCGGGCTCTTGGCGGGGATCAACAACCCTATTTTCTCATAACAAGGTTTTTCGAGGTGCCCATACGGTTGACGGGCGTGATCCCGGAGATAGACCAATTCTTGGCGTTCGATCTCACTCAACACGAGCTGGCGTCGTGGCATGACCGACTGAATGAGCCGGAGCACGCCGAGCGGATCGAACGGGCGGTCGACCAAGTGCTAGATCAGGGTTTGTGGATGCTGGATATCATGGCGGAAGGTATAACGCCGGTCGGCACGCAAGCAATGGGCGATGCCGGGTAGCGGCGCATAAGCGCCAACCCAATAGTGTAATAGGTTGAATATGAAGTAAAAATGTGGCAGGTTCGCGGCTTCGACACCCTCGTAATCGGAGCCCGATCACGATGAATCTGCCATTGAATAATTTTGATACGACATTTGAGGGTTTTTTACAAGAGTTGCCCGAGGATTACCGGGAACTGGCCATCGAGTGCAAAGCGTTCTACCGGTCTCGCAAGATCAAGACACCGGATCAGTTGATGCGAGTGGTGCTGTGTTACTGCGGCGTCGATCAGGTGCTGCGAGAGACGGCGGGGAACTTCACGCTGCTGGAGGAACGGATCAGCGACACGGCGATTCACCGGCGCCTGAAGGCGTGTGGGCCTTGGGTGAAGGCTATGTTAAGCCGGATGATGGGGGCGGCGGCGCCGATCGAGGGCCACCTGCGTTTCATCATTGTGGACGGCTCAACCGTACAAGGCCCTGGGGCGAAAGGGACCTGGTATCGGTTGCACGTCGCCATCGACAGGGTGAAATTGCATCTGCTGCACGTTTCGGTGACGGACGCGTACGAGGCGGAGCGCTTGGGTCACTACCCGTTACAAGAGGGCGACGTGGTGGTGGGGGATCGGGGCTATAACCAAGCCCGGCAGTGGATCGAACAGGCCGATCGGGGGGTTGGACTGGTGGTACGCTGTAACCCGCAGGGTCTGAACCTGTACGACGCGGCGGGGCAAAAAATGGCCGTTCACGAGGTGCTCAACGAGACGACGGCGACCGAGCGGTGCCTGCCGGTGCGAGTGCGGGCTAAGCTGGAGTTCGTTGAGGGCTCCCTTCATGCCCGCCGACTGCCGCCGGCCCAAGCAGCGGAAGCGCGACGACGGGCGCGGGCCCGAGCGAAGAAAGACGGCCGCCAAATTCGGCCACCGACCTTGGCGCTAGCCGAATGGGTGTTGATCTTCACCACTCTGCCGCCAACCGTGCTTCCCGTGGCTGCGGTCATGGCGCTCTATCGCGTGAGGTGGCAAGTCGAAATCGACCAGCCATACAACCTCCATAAGAGCCATTTATTAGCGAGGAATGGGATGGCGCTCGGCCCGAACGGCGGCGCGCCACGCCTGGAGCTGTGCCAGATCCTGGGCGTCGGCGTGGATCAACCAGAGCGAACGGGCCGCATGGGGGGCCTGGCGACCCCGCAGCCGCCCCCGCCGCAGCCAGGCAAACAAGGTCGGCTGCGGCATGTCCAGATGGTAGGCCAACTCGGCGAGGGTCCACTCGTCGGGGCCACGCTGGAGAACCGTCGTCGCCGGGGGTGGGGTGCGCAGCCCCAGGCGAACCTGGAGGTCGCCAACCATGGCGGCGTTGAAGGTCTCGCAGCGTTTGGCCGGATGCCAGCCCTTGGCGTTCAGTTGCCGCGCGATCGCCGCCGGGCCGCAGCCGTCGGCGTGCAGCGCCATCACCCGGGCCGTGAGTTGCGGGTAGTAACTCAACTGGTCCAGCCGGGCGACCGGTCGGCTCAGGGTCGCCTGGGTGCCGTGGCCGCCGAACCAATGCATCTGAACGTCGACTCGCTCGCTCTCACCCTGCACCGTGACCACCACCCGCTCGACCAGTTGTCGGACGATCGCCTGACGATCCACCGCCGTGGTGGTCGGTGCCTGCCAGAGGGCCGGGATTTCGGTGGCGAGCCGCCGGATCGCGGCCCGCTCCTCGGCGGTCAGGACGGGTGGTTGCTCGGCTTGGAAACGGGCGTAGTCAGCCTGCAGGGCCGCTTCGGTGGCCAGCGCTTCCTCCCACTGGCGTTCCAGAGTCCGGGCCACCAGTCGATGCTCGGGTTCGACCGCCTGGTATTGGCGGGCGGCCCGTTCGACCTGGTAGCGGGCGCGCTCCAGCCGCTGCCGCCAATGCTGGTGCAGGTGCTGCCGTTCCCCCTCCAGATCGGCGGCGACCTGCAGGCTGATCTCCAGGGCGGCCGGTTCCAGCGCCCGCAGCACCTGGGCGCTCGCCCAATCATCCAACACCCGGCCGACCAGCGACTGGCAGCGCGGCTCGCCATAGTCCACCGCCATCCGGCTACAGTCATACCGCAGCCGGCCGCCGCTGTTGTTATAGACCGCTGCCATGCGCAACCCGCACCGGCCACAGATCACCAAGCCCGACAGCAACGACGGCCCCGCGCGGACCGGGCCGAGGTGAGCGGTTTGGTTGGCCGCCAGTTGTGCCTGATTGCGTTCGAATTGCGCCCAAGTGATATAGGCCGGCAACCGGTCCTGGAGCAACACCGCGCACTCCTCGGGCGTCGCCACCCGGCGCCCGGTCGCCGGGCGCCCCGGTTGCTGGCGGCGCGGGTCCATCGGGCGACGGCCATAGGCATACGCGCCGGCATAAATCGGGTGATGCAACAGATTGCTCAGCGTGGCTCGATTGGGCCGGTGCCACTCCAGGTCGCCCTGACGCAGGCCCAGCCGTATCCGGTGGGGGAGTTGAATTTGATGGCGGACCAGGTATTGCAATACCCCATTGAGGGTCCCGCACCGCTCGAACCGATCAAAAATCAACGCGATGGTCGCCCGCGCCTGCTCGTCCGGATCCAGGATCACTTCCCCCGACGGCCGCCGCGCGTAACCCATCGGCACGGCCATCCCCAGCTCGCCGCGTTCGGCCTTGATTCGCTTGCCGGCCAGCATGCGTTGCTTGAGCATGTGCAGTTCCGCCTCCGACAAGGTGCCTTTCAACCCTAGCAACAGCCGATCGTTGTAGTCGGTCGGATCGTAGATCCCGTCCAGATCGCCGATCAAGGTTCCGAACAACCCACAAATCTCCAGCAACTGATGCCAGTCGCGACAGGAGCGGGCCAACCGCGACATCTCCACCCCCAGCACCAGCCCCACATGGTTGAGGCCCACTTCCGCCACCAGGCGTTGGAACCCGGGCCGGCCCACGGCCGTCGTGCCCGATTTGCCCAGATCGTCATCGATCACCAAGACCTGGGACCGGGGCCAACCCAGCCCCAGTGCCCGGTCCACCAGCCCGTATTGCAACCGCGTCGATTCCTGGTGTCGAACCAACTGTTGCAACGTCGATTGCCGCACGTACACCACCGCCAGCCGATCGCGATGCTGCCCCTGAACCTTCTCGCTGGGCATCGGCCAAGCCCGCATCGTCTCGCTCATCCGTCTCTCCCTCCGGCCGCCGGGTCCACTCCCAATATCGGGAGGCCAGTTGGCCCATCTGGGCGATCAGGCGGCGTTGACGGTCGCGAGACAGACTCGCCCACACCCCCGATTCGGTTTGTGTCGTCATGGATCGTTCGCCTCGCTAGCCAGTTTGCCAGCCCCAGCAGGGCGGCGCCATCCACGGTCGGCGCAATCGCTGAATCGGTCAATCGTATAGCGGCATTCTCAATGGTATATCGAGCTGGTGATTAAGCGATTGAAAAGCATTTTGAATATCGACCAACTCCGCGCCCGGAAAGACGGTCTGTTGGCGGGCCTGTATCTCCACGGCAAGCTGCTCTATGCCGGGGTGTTGGAGAAACGTGCCCGCCAGCGAAGCGGCGAACACTGGAATCGTCTGGATCGGCCACGCCGCGCCACCCCGTGGCGGGTTTGGCACCTGCTGAACCGAGAACTGGCGCTTGCGATCAGCGGGGCTTGCCAGTGGAACCCGAGCCGCTGGGCGGCCAGCCTTGAGGTCATGCAGGAGCGGCCACGGCGCCGCCAGCTCCAAACCTTGCCGGATCGAGTCAACCGGCTGATCGCCACTGCCAAGCTCGGGGGATCAGTAATACCTGAGAGCTAACGCTTAAGTTGGCGCTTATGGGGTAGCGGCGCTGGTGGAGTCTTGAGGTAGAGATAGAACGGGCTAGTGCGCGTAGTACACTTGTTGATGTTGGTTTTGCGTTCTGACTTCTATATGCTTAATGTTCCGCATATCCTGTCAGACTGTAGGATATGCGGAACCGGATAATCATTTGTAGTGCGGACGCTTCGCGCCCGCACTACGGGGCGGCGGATAAGTATCCGCATGGTTGCTTGGCGCTCCGCGCCGCACAACCATGTGGATCAACCGGACTTCGCCCGTCGAAAACCGCGTTTTGTCCGGGCTCGCCGGTTATCCGCCGCCCCGTTAGTCAAGATACAGCAGGCACGATATAGCATATGCTTCCATATTCCCGAGGCACTCCACCAAAACAGTTCACTTTAGGGCACCTCGAAAAACCTTGTTATGAGAAAATAGGGTTGTTGATCCCCGCCAAGAGCCCGGATATCCGATGATCAAAGAAAGCCTGTTTGCCGCCCAGGAACGGGAAGCCAAATTGGATCGTCTGGGCGATGTGCTGCAAGTCATGGAGCAGCAGGTTGACTTCAAGGCGCTGGCGGCGGAGATGGACCGGGTAGCGCCACGACCCGGACGGGCACGTGGGGGGCGTCCACCGTTTCCCACCGAGTTGATGGTACGTGCCCTGGTTCTTCAGGATTTATATGGACTGAGTGACGAACAGATGGAATACCAAGTGCTGGATCGACTGAGCTTCCAGCGTTTCCTGGGCCTGCGGCACAGTAGTCAGATACCCGATCGCACCACATTCTGGACCTTCCGCGAGCGGTTGACGGTGGCGAAGGCGGGAGACGCGCTGTTTGAGGCGGTGCATCGTCAACTGGCCCAGCAGGGTTATATTGCTCGTGGTGGGCAGATGGTGGACGCCAGTCTGGTTCCCGTTCCTCGCCAGCACGTCACGGAAAAAGAACGGGAATTGCTGAAAGCGTCGGCGATGCCGGTGGACTGGAAGCCGGCCCAGCGCCGGCAGAAGGACATGGAGGCCACCTGGACGAAGAAGCACGGCAAATCCTACTTCGGTTACAAGGTCTCGGTCAGCGCCGACCGACGCTACAAGCTGATCCGCCAGGTCAAGGTCAGCACCGCTGCGGAGAACGACACCCTGCACCTGGAAGATGTCCTGGATCACGCGAATACCGGCCGTGATCTTTATGGCGACAAGGGCTATGTTGATGGTGAACGTGAGCGGCGCCTCAAGACCCAGGGTTGGCGAGTACACATCCAGCGCAAGGCAAAGAAAGGCAAACCGCTGTCCGCCTGCCAGGCGCGCCGCAACACCCGCATTGCCCGGGTTCGGGCGCGGGTCGAACACGTCTTCGCCGCTATGGAGCAGATGGGCGGAAAACTCCTACGATGTATCGGTCTGGATCGAGCGACCTTCCAACTCACGGGGAAGGCAGCGGTCTACAACCTACGTCGCCTGTGCATTCTCAAGGCATACGGTGTGGTCGCTTTCTAACGCCCAAGTGCGATCCCGGTACGACCGGGATGGTGATTTCGGGCGGGGATGAACCCTTCGGGCCGGGGCACAAACCAAAGATATTGTGAGGCTCACGCCTCAGGCACCTTGCTTTGCCCATTTTGCCGGCTTCATGTCCGGTTTTTCGAGGTGCCCTTTACGTGTCGCTTGCCAAATTGGACAACAATTTTCGTTTGTCGAATCGACGGTACCAGTAAACTTCCAGGTTAATGGTATAAGTGCAAGTTTAGTTTGGGCATAGTTCGTGGGCGGGCACGGCGCAGGTTATGGCTACGTTGTCGCGAACGCTTCACGCACGCATAGATATCAATGGAGGTCAAAATGGCCAAGACTCAATGTGATCTATACAGATCTGTGATGGACAAGTCATTCAAGAGCATAAAAATTGGAACCTATCCTGGCGATGGAGTCCTTGACCCACGTTGGGAGGACACCGAGTACTACAGCAAAAAGTTGGGCCGGATGGTAACCAGCAAGGCCGACGTCGATGTCGAGATCGGAAAGGAGGGTCCCGAAGTCGTTCCTGGCGGAGGCACATCGTTGCACGATGTGCCTGGGTGGTTTCCGAACTATGACTTCTGGATCCCAGAGGGAACGGAATATAGCGACGAGCTAGTAATTAAGAAAGACGCGAAACAGAAGAGCAGCTTCTTCAATCCAAACCTTAAAGGCTTCCACTACCAGATCGAGTGTAAAACTCGAATGACGATTCTCACCATGAAAGGTTACCTGAATAATATGGCTCGTGCTGCCGTTGTGCGTCAGTGCGAACTAGCCAAGAGCGGATCGAAGTAGGGGACCGTATGCCAGAGATCAGCGTTGAAGCGCTTATCGTGTCCATCCAAGCAGTTGCGGCGGAGCTTCGTGCCTTAAAAGAGGGCGCTGAAAGCGGCGAGCTTGATGCCGAAGAATACGTCCTTCTGGAAGAACGCCAGCGAGTTGCCGAAAACCTTGAGGCAGCCTACCGAAAGCTTGCTCTCACTGTGCTGAATTTGCCGCCCTACGGCCAGTTGGTCGGCGATGCTTAAGCGAGCCTAACCCCTCGCTCGAGAGCCGACCCGCTACGGCAGGCAGGCGTGGCTTGGCCGATCCAAGCCACGGTGCACATGTCCTTCTGCGGCTAACGCCAGCCTCCTCGGGCGGCGCTCAGCTTGAACATTGGGCAACAAAATCATGAGATTCGTCAGATGGGCAGCAGTTGTCCCTATATCAATAGGGTCCTGGTATCTTGCTCTCATCATTGGCTTGGCGGTACGCGCGTTGGTGGAGAGCCTATGCCCGGAAGAGCAAATGGTGTCGGGCATGTGCACCGCGAACTGGTTTCTA
>JBAOHI010000066.1:0-23696 GCA_037045535.1 Candidatus Competibacter sp. | reverse complement strand
GCAGGGCGTCAACCCCTTGCAGTTTTCCTGGGCCAATACCCTGATCGATCCCACCTCGGTGGAGCTGAAATTTCGCCAGCCCAATATGGGCTTGGAGGTGCTGGACACCACTTTTCCTCACGACAAACCGCAAACCTTGTACTGGAACGTGCAGAGCGACGCCAACCGCGAGGCGGTGATCGAGATCAGCTATTTTACTTCCGGCATTTCGTGGGAGGCCGACTACCTGGCGATTGCCGAGCCAGGGGAAAAGGCGCTGCGGCTGGAAAGCTTCGTGCGGGTCCGCAACCAGTCCGGCGAGGATTACGAAAACGCCCAAGTGCGGCTGGTCGTGGGCACGATCAATTTGGTGGAGAAAATCGCCGAGTTGGCCAAGCTACCGGTCGGGCGAGTCAAGGATGATCTCGGCAAAGAAGAATATCGAGAGATGCGCCAGAAAGCCGCCCGCAAGATGATGGCGCCTCCCGCGCCCGCCTCGGTGGCGATGGCCGGAGCTGCCTACGACATGGCGGCGGAGATGGAAGCGCCCAAGGAAATCATCAAGGAAGGACTAAGCGAGTATTTCATCTATACCATCGAAGGCACCGAAACCGTGCCCAACGGTTGGGCCAAACGGCTGCGCAGCTTTGAGGCGACCGGCGTCCCAATGACTGTCCAGTACCGCTATCGGCCCCGCGAGTACGGCGAGCAACTGGTACGGCTCTATCTACTGCGCAACGACACGGCCTCCAAACTCGGTACCACGCCGCTGCCCGATGGAACGTTGCGCGTGTTCCGCGCCAACGGTCGCGAAGGGTTGAGCTATCTTACGACTCAAAATCTCAAATACGTGCCGATTGGCGATAAGATCGAGCTGAACCTCGGTCCCGATCCAGCCGTGGTGTTCGAGTTGCTCAAACAAAAGGTTCGACGCGACAACCTCTGGTTCCAGATCAAGGGTGGCAATCTCTATCGCAAGCTGGGCGAGGACGGCATGAAGCTGGAATTGGACAGCCAGGTGGCGGGTTGGGACGAACACACCGTTTTCCGGCAGCGTATTCGGAATTACACCCGCAAGCCGATTGCGTTGGAAATCCGTCGCGAATATCCGGGCGATATCGTTTTTCGCAGCAAACTCGATCCGATCTTGCACGACTTCCAGACTGTGCAATTTGAAACCGAAATTCCCGCCATGGGCAAAGCGGAACTCGATTACGAGATCGTCGCTCGGCAGGGTTACAATCAGAAGCAGAACCGAGTGGAATTGCAGGTCGGGGAGGTGGGACGATGAACTGTCGTGATCGACACGTCTCGCCCCTATTGGAGATGCGGTAAATCGTCGAATGGATGGCCGTATTGGTTGCGGTCATCCATCGATCAATTCGGATTTTCTAGCGGCGATGCGGCTCCCACTACTTTTCGGGTTTCGATGCCTCGGGCTTATCCGCATTCGGCGTATTGGCCGCCACTGCTTTTTTGTCGTTGCTCGGCAATCCAGCCAGATAATCCGTGAAGCTCTGTGAATCGATTACCCAGCCATCCTCCGCTTTCTTCAATGCCAGATTAGCTTCATAGTATTTGCTTTCCGCCAACAGCTTAGCCGCCTGATCGACCGCTTTGGCGGTCGTGTCGATCGGCATGAACAAGGTGGTCAACGTTAATCTCACATCGGCGGGCCGCAGTAAGTTAAGAGCTTCCTTCGTCTCGCCTTTTTTCAAGTGTTCGTTGATCTTATCCAGATCCTTTCTTCTCTCCGGGGTAAGGGTGAAATCGTCCGCCATGGTTAATTTGGCGTCAATCGGGATCATCGGACCTGAATCAGCCTTATCCGGTTTCTTGATAGCGAGTTTGTCCACATCCTGAGCAGCGGTCGCGAGCGTTGCTTTTGCCTGATCGACCAGTTTCATCGCTTCCTGCGATTGCCCGTCGAAAATGGCAACCCGTGCCATCGAAATATTGCGAGCTGCTTTGGCGCCCTCTTCCGACAGCCGTATGAAGGAGCGATTGTCAGTGTCGTGACTCGTGGCCGCCAACGTGGCGAACGACAGGGAGATAAAGGTGGCACTCGTAATAACCAAGAGCGTTTTCCGAATATTCACAGTAGCCTCCGCAGGTTTAGAGTCAAATAGCATTTGATTGCTACGGCTAGAGCTTTATCCGACAGTTGAAATATAGGAAGTCGCTCGCTCATAGCCTTCAACCGACATCCCACAAACTTGTGAGAGCGCTAGGGCCTTTTCCGGCCTGGCATAGTGGCATTGTGTGACGCTCAACTTAAGGAAAACTTAAGACGATTACGGGCGTGATTTTTCGAATCGGAGGAGAACGACCGATTTCGAGAATTTATAGGAATTTTTCCGCCACGAATGAAAGTCGGCCCAGCCGGTATTCTTCCCAGACCCGGAAACCGAGCCGGCTGTACCAGTCCCGTAGATCGGTCCAATGGAGGAAACAGGTTTGGATGCCGCGCCGCTGGAGGTGCTCGGTTGCATAGGCGGCGAGCGCCAATCCTATTCCCCGTTCCCGGTGGGCAGGCGCGACCCCGAGAATGCCGAAAGCGCCTAAACGCGGACCGAGCCGTTGCGCCCATTGTATGCCAGGGCAATAGGGCGTCTCCGATAGCAAAAGGCCACCGGCAATCTCCGCTTGGCGCCGCGCGATCAGCACATCGCGCAACGCTCCGTTTGCGATAGCCTCGACAAAGAACGGCTGCCAGAACGGGAAATGCTCTTGTTCGAAGGCGAGCAACGCCGACGCGAATTCCGGGCGAAGCGTTTCGAAGGTGATGCCGTATTGGTGAGCACGCTTCATAAGCGGCTCTGGCGCGCGAAAATCCGTGATGGTTCCGACCAGATCGTAACTCGTTTCATCCAAGATGCCGCCGTGGCGCTCAAAAAACGCAAGCGCGCTTGGCAGGGAGATCGGGACACCGTGCCAGAGTGGTTGGGAAGCGCCAGCACCGAGTGTGAGGGTCCGAATGTCCTTAGCGCCGAGAGTCCGCTTGAGCCGGTCAAGCAGGCCAGTCCCCACCCCCCGCCGCTGATGATCGGGCGCCACAGCGATGAGAATCAGGGCCGCTTGATCTTCGCCGGTAATTTCCGCCGCGATCGCTCCGATCAGGCGACAGCCAAGGAAAGCGCCCCATTTGACCAGTCCACTTGCGGGCCCGGTCCCTCTCAGGCTCGCCGCCAGTCGCGAGGGCGAGAGGGGCCACGCCGAGCCCAAGGTTTCCCGCCACAGCCGATTGATGTCGCGCGCGTTGCGGTTCAGCGCCAGGGGACGGATCGCGAACGAAGCGTCCTGCGCCAGCGACGAAGGACGCTCTGCAAACGGGGGGCGGTCCGTGTTCACCGGAGCACGAGCAGCAACTCCTCCCGACCACGCACCAGATTGAGCAGCAACCTGTCGCTGGCGGCCGCGAGCTGTTTCAGTTCGGCGGTGTTGGAGATGGCTTGGTGGTTGACCCCGATGATCGCGTCGTTCTTGCGCAAGCCGGCGCGCGCGGCGGGGCTACCGGACTCGACCGTCGCGATGATGACGCCCTGTACCCGTCCAGCCAGTGGCGAATTCGGGCCGATATCCTCGAAAGTTGCGCCAGCCAGCCGTGGGTTGAGTGTCTCGCCTTCGATTTTGGCCGCGACGTACTCGCCGATCTTGGCGTCGATGGTCTGCGGTTTGCCGTCTCGCAAAATTTCCAAACGTACCGACTCGCCGATCTCCAGTAAGCCGATGGCGTTGCGTAAAGCGCCGCCATCGCGGATCGACCGACCGTTAATGCCCAACACCACGTCGCCTTCTTTCAGCCCTGCCCGAGCGGCGGCGGAACGGGGGCTGACCTGAGCGATGATTGCCCCTTGGTTGGCAGGGATATTGAACGCCCGCGCCAGATCGGGAGTGAGATCCTGCGCCGACACGCCCAACTGACCGCGCCGCACCGAGCCGTGAGCGATGATCTGGTTCATCAATCGCGACACCATGTTGGACGGAATGGCGAAGCCAATGCCGACGTTACCGCCGCCGGGCGCGATGATCGCGGTGTTGATGCCGACCAATTCACCGCGCAGATTGACCAGCGCGCCACCGGAATTGCCGGGATTGATCGAGGCGTCGGTCTGGATGAAATCCTCGTAGCCCTGAATGCCCAGACCGGAGCGGCCCAAGGCGCTGATGATGCCGGAGGTGACGGTTTGTCCCAGGCCAAACGGATTGCCGATGGCCACCACGAAATCGCCGACCCGCAGCGCGTCCGAATCGGCGAGCGGCAATGCGGTGAGGTTACCGCTGGGAATCTGGATCACCGCCACGTCGCTTTCCCGGTCGGAGCCGATGACCTTGGCGTTGAGCTTACGCCCGTCGCGCAAGGTCACGGTGATCGTATCGACACCATCGACGACGTGGTGGTTGGTGATGACATAGCCACGGCGAGCGTCGACCACGACTCCGGAACCGACGCTTTGCGCCTTGCGTTCGAGCGGTTGCTCGGGAATGTTGAAAAAACGGCGAAAGAAGGGATCATCCAGCAGCGGGTTACGTGCCAGTCGGCTTTCGGTAGCGATGTTGACCACTGCTGGGGTCGCCTTTTCCAGCATCGGCGCCAAGGTCGGCAATGCTTGGCTGTCCACGGCGGCCGGTAAAGTGGATTGGGCGGGCAAGGGAATCATAATGGCGAGGCCCAGCGCCACCAAGGCGGCCGGCAGTAGGGAGCGTCGAGTGGCAATCACGGAACAATCCTCGATTTGGAATCGATTACGACAGTCTAGACCTGAAGGCGACGGGCAAAATTCCCCCGATGAGGCCGGAACCCTTTACTTGTGCCAATGCGCGCGGGGATCGAACGGCAATTCGTCCGCCATGCGCTGGAACAACTTGCGGGCCGCTTCGCTGTCGGCCGGCGGGTTGACGATGCGCAGCACCGCCAGTTGGTCGCCGGGCGGATGACCGGGTAACCCGCGACCGCGCAGCCGCAGCTTCTGGCCGTTGCGAGCGTTGGCCGAGATGTTGAGCGTGACCGATCCGCCCAGCGTGGGAACTTCCACCTTGCCGCCCAACGCGGCCTCCCAAGGCGCCAGTGGCAGTTCCAGTAGAATGTCGCGTCCTTGAATCGTGTAGCGTGGGTGCGGCTGGATCGTCAGCTCCAAATAGAGATCGCCGCTGGGGCCTCCCCCCAAACCGGCACCGCCTTGGCCACTGAGCCGGATCTTTTGACCGGTCGTGACCCCGGCCGGAATCTTGACGTTCAGGGTGCGGGTGCGCAGGGTGCTCGTACCACCGGCGCTCCGCTCTGGAACCTGAAGCTGTAAGGCACGGTTCCCGCCGTGATACGCTTCTTCCAAGCTGATCTCCAGCGGAACGGTTTGATCCTGGCCGGCAGACTGGAAACCTCGCGTGCCACCCATGCCACCCATGCCGCTCTTGCCGAACAGAGATTCGAAGAAATCGCTGAAGTCGCGCCCGCCGAAATTGCCGCTGTGGAAACCGCCGGGCCTGCCTGGTCCGCCTTGCCAGCCGGGAGGAGGCCGGAATTCCTGGCCGGCCCGCCAGTTATGGCCCAATTGATCGTAAGCGGCGCGCTTTTCGGAGTCACGCAGCACCTCATAGGCTTCGGCGACTTCTTTGAAGTGCTCTTCAGCACCCGCTTCCTTGCTGACATCCGGGTGATACTTGCGGGCCAGCCGGCGGTAGGCTTTTCTGATGTCCTCCGTCGACGCATCGCGGGCGACACCGAGAATTTGATAGTAGTCCCGATATTTCATATAGGCAGTCCCCCCGCTCCGGGTGGGAGAGGGGTCGGCGATAAAGACGTGCTCAGCCTTCGACTTTGATAGTCCGCGACAGAGTGTGCGTCAGCTTAGGAATACCGATTTCCAGCACGCCGTGGGCGCTGCGGGCCACAATTTGCGCTAGATCGGCGGTGTCCGGCAAGCTAAACCGGCGGTAAAAACTTCCGCGGGGCCGTTCGACTCGACTGTAGCCGGTGCGATTTTCCCGAGTTTCGCCGGGGCGGTTGCCGCGGATGGTCAGAATACCGTTTTCGGCGATAATTTCGATATCCTTAGGATCGACGCCGGGGAGATCGGCGCGCAACACGTAGCGATCCCTTTCCTCCTTAACGTCCACGGCTGGAATCCAGTCGCAAGTGGCCACGCTGGAGGGGTCGTTGTCGGAGGCGCTGTAGGGTTCAAACAGCCGATCCAGTTCCTTGCGCAAGTGATGGAGGTGAGCCCACGGCTCGTGGTGAATCGGATTCATGGTGGAAGCCTCGCTAGATTCAACCGATGCTTCTCAAATAGGGCCGCCGACTTGGATTTCAAGTTGCGGCATCCCGTTTTTCTTTCGTGCGAACGCTAGAGGTCGATCAGTACGAGCATGAACAAACGCGAATTTCTACCGCTGGCGATCGCGGTACTAACGGTTTCCGATACCCGGACCGAGGACGACGATACCTCGGGCCGCATCCTGGTGGAACGGTTGACCGCAGCCGGCCATCGGCTGGCCGATCGGGCCATCGTCCCGGATAATATCTACCGGATCCGGGCGGTGGTGTCGGGCTGGATCGCCGATCCGGCGGTGGCGGTGGTGCTGATCACCGGCGGGACGGGCATGACCGGCCGCGATAGCACTCCGGAAGCCGTTCGGCCGTTGCTGGATAAGGAGATCACTGGCTTCGGCGAATTATTCCGCATGCTGTCCTGGGAGGAGATCGGCGCCTCGACCCTACAGTCGCGGGCATTGGGCGGGCTGGCGAATGCGACCTTCGTGTTTTGTCTACCGGGCTCTACCGGTGCCTGCCGTACCGGGTGGGACCGTATCCTGCAAGCGCAACTGGACGCACGCACCCAACCTTGCAATTTCGTCGAACTGCTGCCGCGCTTACGGGAGCGCTAAGGAGAGACGGTCATGCGATCGCGCAAGCCCTGTCTGGGTATCGCTCTCGGCAGCGGCTCGGCTCGCGGCTGGGCGCACATCGGCGTGCTGCGTGCGCTGGAGGAAGCGGGCATCGTCCCCGAAGTGATCTCGGGAACCTCCATCGGTGCACTGGTCGGTGCTGCCTACGCCAGCGGCCGGATGGATCGGTTGCAGGAATGGGTGCTGGAGATCGACTGGTGGGACATTATTCGCTACATGGATTTGCGACGCGGTGGGGTCGAGGGCGAACGGCTGATGCGCGCCTTCGGCGAGCGAGTCGACGATGTCCCGATTGAGACCCTGCCCAAGCCCTACGGTGCGGTGGCGACCGATCTGCAAACCGGGCGCGAAGTGTGGTTCCAGGAAGGCTCGCTGCTGGAGGCGGTGCGGGCGTCCATCGCCCTGCCGGGGCTGTTTAGCCCGGTCAAGTTCCGGGACAGCTGGCTGGTGGACGGTGGCCTGGTGGACCCCCTGCCGGTGTCGCTGTGCCGGGCCCTGGGGGCGGACCGGGTGATCGCGGTGCATTTGAACGGCGATATCGTCGGCAGGAATTTCGGTGCTCGACCATCGCGGTTAGTGACGCCGAGCCCCCTATTAGCACGGCTGGGCACCGGGTTGCAGGCGATGCTGGGCAACAGCTTCCGTGCCGAAGGAGCCCCTCAGGAATCGGACGAAGCGCCGGGATTGTTCGATGTGATGGCGGGCTCGATCCACATCATGCAGGATCGCATTACCCGAGCGCGCATGGCCGGCGATCCGCCCGATGTGGTGCTGGCCCCTCGCCTGGCGCATCTGGGTTTGATGGACTTCGACCATGCCGAGGAAGCCATCGCCGCCGGTGCCGATTGCGTCCGAACCCACTTGCCGCTACTGCGAAATGTGCTGAATTTGCCAGATGCGGTTCCTGGATCGGACCAGCAGCCGGCGGGATAGGTCGGAATCCATCCGCGCTCGATAGGGAATAAGCCCTCATTTCTGCCCCTTTCCCAAGAGGGGGCTCTCACGATTTCCAACGATTTCCGACTTTAGATAAGGATTTGACAGACGAATGATTCGCTACGTTCTGACCATCGCCTGCCCGGATCGGGTGGGCATCGTCGCCGCTGTTTCCAATGCGCTGGCCGACCATTACGGCAATATCGTGGAATCCGATCAGTTCAGTGATACTGAGACCGGCCGGTTTTTCATGCGGTTGGTGTTCGATCTGGATGAAACGATCGAGCCGGTACTGTTGGCACATTTCCAGCCCTTGGCTCACCGGTTCGAGATGGTCTGGCGCTTGTACGATCCGCGCCAGTTGCCACGCGTGATGATTCTGGTTTCCAAGGCCGAACACTGCCTGAACGATTTATTGTACCGGCATCGCATCGGAGCGCTGCCGATGGAGATCGCCGCTATCGTGTCCAATCACACCAGTCTGGCGCATCTGGCGGAGTGGCACGCGATCCCGTTTTACCATCTGCCGGTGATCGCCGCGACCAAGCCCGAGCAGGAACGGCAAATTCTGGATTTGGTTGAGCGTACCGGCACGGAGTTGGTGGTGCTCGCTCGCTACATGCAGATTCTCTCCCCGGAATTGTGCGGGGCATTGGCGGGACGGGCGATCAATATCCACCATTCCTTCCTGCCGGGATTCAAGGGTGCCAAGCCTTATCATCAGGCGTATGTCCGGGGCGTGAAACTGATCGGCGCCACCGCCCATTTCGTGACCGCTAATCTGGATGAGGGGCCGATCATCGAACAGGAGGTGGAGCGGGTGGATCATGCCCATACCCCGGAGCAGTTGGCCGCGGTCGGCCGGGACATCGAAAATATCGTGCTGGCGCGGGCAATGCAGTATTACCTGGAACGACGGGTATTTTTGAATGGCAGTAAAACGGTGGTGTTGCGCTAGGGAACTGTCATGGAATCGTCTCTGGGGTTCCTCGCCGCTTTCCTGATTGGTCTGACCGGAGGCGTCCACTGTGTCGGTATGTGCGGTGGCATCGTTGGGGCACTGACCTTGGGGTTGCCGTTGGTGCGGGAGCGTCCGCTGCTGGCCCGTTTACCGTTTCTGTTGGCGTATAACACCGGGCGAATCGCCAGTTATGTCGCTGCCGGGGCGCTGGCGGGTGGCGTGGGGGCATGGGCAGCGAACCTGGTTTCGGTGCATCGTGCCCAACTGGGGCTGCAAGTGGTGGCAGGTCTATTCATGATCCTGCTGGGTTTGTATCTAGCCGGTTGGTGGCCGATACTCGAGCATTTGGAACGGGCGGGTGGCGTGTTGTGGCGGCGAATCGAGCCGCTGGGCCGCCGGTTGTTGCCAGTGCGTACCTTGCCGCAGGCGCTGGGCATCGGCCTGGTGTGGGGCTGGCTCCCGTGCGGACTGGTGTACAGCGCGCTGGTTTGGGCGATCGGTGCGGGTGGAGCAGGGAAGGGCGCGTTATTGCTGCTGGGCTTCGGTTTGGGGACTTTGCCAGCCTTGCTGGCGATGGGGACGGCGGCGGCGGTACTGGCCGGCTGGGTGCGCCGGCCGATAGTGCGACAAACCGCTGGGGCACTCGTTGTTTTGTTTGGCATATACGAGATTGGGCTAGCGGCACGAATCTTTTAAAGAAAATGCTTCTACAGTAAAGCTTTATATCAGTACGGTAGTAACTAAAATGGAATAGAAATTGTATCTCTAGGATCAATTATTGTTGTCTAAATTTATCAGATCGGTGGCTTTGCGTTTTGCCGGCTTCCGTAGGTGGCCTCGGAGATTTCGTCATGCAAGAGGATCCTAATCGTTTCCGCACCTTAGTAGAATTGCTGCCTTACGGCGTGCAGGAAAGCGATACCGAGGGTCGCATCACGTTCGCCAACCCGGCACTGGAACGCCTGCACGGACAGCAGAAGGGCAGCGTAGTCGGGCGATTCATCTGGGATTTCTCGGCGGATGACGTCGAGCGTGAGCAGCTTCGCGACTACTTGCGACACTTGGTGCGCGAGCAACCCCTGCCCACGACTTACTTTGCAAAGGATCGTCGCGCCGATGGCTCGGTCATCGACATTCGGGTCGATTGGACCTACAAACGCGACGAAAACGGTCAGGTCCAGGGTTTCATCGCGGTGATTACCGACATCACCGAGCAGCGAGAAGCCGAATCGCGGCTGAACGATTATGCGGGGCGCTTGCGGCAGCTTTCGCAGCGCGTGATTTCCGTTCAGGAAGAAGAACGTCGCGCCCTGGCCCGCGAGCTGCACGACGATTTTGGCCAGCAACTCACGGCCCTCAAGCTCAATTTGGGCTTGTTGGGGCGCAGCCTGAAGGGTACGCTGGACCAGCACCATGTCACCGATTGTTTGGCGATCGCCGATTACGTTTTGGAACGTTTCCGCGACACCGCATGCAATCTCCGGCCGGACGTGCTTGATGACCTCGGCTTGTCCGCTGCCTTGCATTGGTATGCGCGCCGGCAAGCGGAGCGAGCCGATTGCGAAATCGTGGTGCGGGATCGCCTGTTGACCTTGTCGCCGAGAATAGAGACCGCCGTATTTCGTATCGTGCAACAAGCGATCGATAACGCCATTCGCCACGGCAAGGCGCGACGGATTACCATCGCCGCTGAAGCCAGCGATCAGCGATTGGCTCTGATTGTCCAGGACGACGGCGGTGGTTTTGATTCGGAGGCCGTGTTCGCTGGCCACGAAGCCGATGTGGGTTTGGGCCTGCTGGGTATGCGCGAGCGCGTTGAGTTGCTTGGGGGGCAATTCTCGCTCGTCAGTCGGCCGGGTAATGGGACTGTCGTCGAAGTGACGATACCGCTGATGGAGGCTTCATCGTGAGCGAGGTGCGAGTACTGCTGGCCGACGATCACACGATCGTGCGCGCCGGTTTGCGCATACTGGTAGAGGGATTCGAGGGATTCCAGGTCGTCGCCGAAGCTGGCGACGGGCGCGAGGCGGTGCGGCTGGCTCGGCAACTGAAACCGGACATCGCGCTGCTCGACATCGGTATGCCGAGATTGAACGGTTTGGATGCCGCAGCCTTGATCGCCAAGGAGGCGCCCGGAACGCAGATCGTCATTTTGTCGATGCATACCGCCGAAAATTACGTGCTGGAGGCGTTACGGGCCGGTGCCGTGGGCTACGTGGTCAAGGACGCCGCCATCGACGATCTAGAGCGTGCGCTGCGAGCGGTGCTGAGAGGTGAGCGTTGGCTCAGTCCGGTGGTGTCGCGCCATCTGCTCGACGAATATCTGCGGCTTGCCCGCAATCAGCCGCAGGACATTCAAACCGCGACCGGTCTTGACCTGCTCACTTTGCGCCAGCGCGAAATCTTGCAACTGATCGCGGAGGGGCGTTCGACTCGCGAGATCGCCGACCGGTTGTCCATCAGTACGAAAACTGCCGAAACCCACCGCGCCCAACTCATGGAACGCCTGAACATCCATGACGTGGCCGGTCTCACTCGCTTCGCCATCCGCGTCGGACTGGTCAGCCCCGAAACCTGAGCGCTCACTGCGGCGTGACGCAGCGCCGGTGCGCCGCCTTCGCCCCGATTCCGGGGCCTTCTCTCGTTGGTTCTCTCCGGCTGCGAATAGCCCGTTCTCAAAATCAGGTTATTTCCCCTCCCAAATCAGGATTTTCCTGATACAGATGTAACTTATTAAGACGTAATCTTCCACCATCGCTTTTTGCATGGATTGTGTGGGAGGCCCTCTAAAATGGGAAAATTGGTTGATTCAAATCGGAATTTTCGGTTGCTGGCTGTCGCGTTGCATGGCAGCGATCTGGCGATGAACTCGATCGAGCTCGCTGCCTGGCCTGGATTCGATTTGGTTAGCGAGGCCGCTGACTACGACGATGGCTTGCGCCAGGTGCTGATGACCAAGCCGGACGTGATTGTGTTGCCATGGAGTGTAGCGGCGTTACAGCTGTTCCGCGCTTTGGTGCATCTGCGCAACGAAGGTTTCTCGCCGTTGGTGGTGGCGGTGACTTCCGAACCCCTCGTGCGCGAATTACCGCCGCACGACGGTTTGGTTTCGGTCGGGGTAGATCAACTCGACGGCAGTTTGGTCGAGCGCCTGCGCCAGTTGCTCGCCGCCCCGGCGCAAGTATCGTAAGCCCTTAGGCAGGCCCGTTTGGGAAACAAGATTTGCTACCGCCGCGATTTCTGAAGCTAAAATTTATAAGGGGAAACCCATGAGCATTACCAATTTGAAAATCGGCATCCGCTTGGGCATCAGCTTCGGGTTCATCGCCGCCATCGCCCTGGCTCTGGGTCTGGCCGGTTACTACGGCATCCTCGAAAGCAGCCGTGCTATCGAAGAAATCGGCATTGTTCGGCTACCAGGTGTGCAAGCGCTCCTGACGATCAGCGAAGCCCAGACTGCCGTCGACAGCGCCGAAAACGCCCTGCTTTCCACTCGTCTGGATCCCAAAAACCGCGAGGCGCAGTACCAGCGATTTGCCGCCGCCAAACAGCGGTCGGACGAAGCCTGGAAAATCTACGAACCTTTACCGCAGACAAGTGAGGAAGCGACGGTCTGGAAGCAGTTCGTACCCGCTTGGAATCGGTGGTGGCAAGACCACGAGAACTACGTCAAGCAGGTTCGTGAGTTCGAGGCTCTTGGCGTCGCCAACCTAGAGGCGCACCGCGCCAGTCCGCTATACGAGCAAATGAGCCACCAGGCGCTAGTGACCAACGGGGAATCGTTCGTAGTGGCCGAGACCTTGCTGAATCGATTGGTGGAGATCAACGAGAAGGTGGCGGATGACGCAGTGCACGAGGCCGAGCGAAGCGCCAGTTTCATGAAAGTGTTTAACGGGATCGCGGTGACCGTCGGCGTGGTTTTGGCCGCGTTGCTGGGCTGGTTGGTCACCCGGAGTGTGACCGCACCCCTCAAGCGGAGTGGAGAGGTGCTGGGCGTGCTTGCCAAAGGCGACATGACCCGTGAGGTGCCGGCCGACCTCGTCGCACGCAAGGACGAGGCCGGTGGTCTGGCTCGCGCCATGCGGGACATGGCTGTGCAGTTACGGGACATGGTGGGTCAGGTATCTTCGGCGACCGATCAAGTCAGCTCTGCCGCCGGACAGATCGCCCAAGGCAGTGGCGACCTCGCACAACGGACCGAAGAGCAAGCCAGCGCGCTGGAAGAGACGGCCTCCTCGATGGAAGAGCTGACCAGCACGGTCAAGCAAAGCGCCGAGAACGCCAACCAAGCCAACCAACTGGCTATTGCCGCCCGATCGCAAGCCGAACAAGGCGGGCAAGTGGTCGAGCAAGCGGTCACGGCGATGAACGCCATCCACCACAGCAGCCGCCAGATTGCCGACATCATTGGGGTGATCGACGAGATCGCGTTTCAAACCAACCTGCTGGCCCTCAATGCCGCCGTGGAAGCGGCCCGAGCCGGCGAACAAGGCCGAGGGTTTGCCGTAGTTGCCGGCGAAGTGCGCAAGCTCGCCCAACGCAGCGCCGATGCGGCCAAAGAGATCAAAGCGCTGATCACCGACAGTGTCGCCAAGGTTGAAGACGGCGGCCAGTTAGTCGAACGTTCCGGTCAAACCCTCAAAGACATCGTCATCGCGATCAAGAAAGTCAGCGACATCGTCGCCGAGATGGCCGCTGCGGCCCGTGAGCAGGCCAGTGGTATCGAGCAGGTCAATAAGGCGATCTTGCAGATGGATCAGGTTACCCAGCAGAACGCCGCCCTGGTCGAGGAAACCGCCTCCGCCAGCCATTCAATGGGCGATCAGGCCAGCGAACTGCAACGCCTGATGGGTTTCTTCAAGCTGGACGAGCGGTCGGTAACCACCAGGCCAACGAAAGTCGAAATGAAAGCGCGGACCGAACCCAAGCCCAAGATCGCTCCATACCGCTCGCGAAGCCAGAGCCAGAGCCAGACGGTGGTTAAACCCGCATCGGCTAAAACCTTGTCCTTCCCAAGATCGATGCCAGCGGAGAAACGGTTCGCGACTGCAACCGCGGCCGCTAGATCTGAAGAGTGGGAAGAGTTTTAGGCATAGTGATGATCGATCTGCCCGGATGCCAAGAGCCGCTAAGCTACTTGGCAATGGGCGAGCCCTGAAAGGCTCGCTGCTGTAGAGGGACAGTAGTCTAGAAGCGGCAGGACGTTATAAGAGTTTTATGGCGATTATTTATAAGTCTTTTGAATACTTAAAAGGACCGAAATCATGTTTAAGAATTTGAAGCTGCATACCCAATTGAATATCGGTTTTGCGACGGTGATCGTGCTGTTGATCGTTGTGGCGGGCACTGCCTATTGGGGACTGAACGGCGCGTTCGAGGGCTTTACCGAATACCGGCAAATCGCGCACATGACCAAGGAAGTCGGCAAGTTTCAGGAGGAGATGCTAAACGGGCGGTTGGCAGTCAAGACCTTCATAGCCAAGGAGAGTGAACAAGCGGTGCAAAATTATCAGAAGCAGCTCGAAGCGCTTCGGGCCGGAATCGCCCAGATGCGGGGCGAAATCAAGAGTCCAGAACGCGTCAAGCTACTCGACGCCATTGACCGGCAGGTCGCCCAATACGACGAATCGTTCAAGCAGTTGGTGGCGTTGACCCAGCAACGCCGCGAAAAGGTCGACCGCATGGGCGAAATCGGCTCCGTGCTGCGGAAAACGGCGTCCGAACTGATCGAGCTGTCGGCCAAGAACAACGACGCCGAACAAGCGGTGCTGGCCGGCAAGCTGCAAGAGCAGGTGCTGCTAGGACGGCTGTACGTGGTCAAGTTTCTCGATTCGCACGACGCGAAGGATTACGAGCGCGCGTTGGATGAGATGAAAACTAAAGCCCAAGAGGTTGCCGATGTTCTATGGAAGAAGATCACCGGCTCAGGTAGCCAGGCCTTGCAAGCACGTTTCAAGACGCTGCACGACGAGTATCTTGCCGCCATGCAGGCCGTGCGCGATTTGGTCGTCCGAAGTGACGAACAGGAAAGCACGCAGGACAAGATCGGGCTGACGGTGGCCAGCACCACGGAAGAGTTGGTCGGGTCTTACAGCAAAACCCAAGACGAACTGGGACCCCGCGTGCAGCACGCAACCGAACTATCGGTCACGCTGGTCGAGTCGCTATCGGGCGGCGCGGTGCTGTTGGGCATTCTGCTGTCCTGGCTACTGGTACGAGTGATCCGCCGGCCGATCGGCGGGGAGCCGGCCGAGATGGCGGCGCTGACCCAGCAGATTGCGCACGGCGACCTGACGGTCCGCTTCACCGACACCGGGCAGGAAACCGGCATCTACGCCGCCATGCGGGACATGGCCGGGCAATTGAAGGACATGGTGAGCCAGGTGTCTTCCGCTACCGATCAAGTCAGCTCCGCCGCCGGACAGATCGCCCAAGGCAGCGCTGACCTGGCGCAACGGACCGAAGAACAAGCCAGCGCGTTGGAAGAAACCGCCTCCTCGATGGAAGAACTGACCTCGACGGTCAAGCAAAGCGCCGAGAACGCTGGCCAAGCCAACCAGTTGGCGGTGGCGGCTCGGGGTCAGGCTGAACAAGGGGGGCAAGTGGTGGATCAGGCAGTGACGGCGATGCGAGCGATCCATCAAAGCAGCCGCCAGATTGCCGACATCATCGGCGTGATCGACGAGATCGCCTTCCAGACTAACCTGCTGGCTTTGAACGCGGCGGTGGAAGCGGCCCGCGCCGGTGAACAAGGACGGGGCTTTGCGGTGGTCGCGGGTGAAGTGCGCAAGCTCGCCCAACGCAGCGCCGATGCCGCCAAGGAGATCAAAGCGTTGATCACCGATAGCGTCGCCAAAGTCGAAGACGGCGGCCAGCTGGTGGACCGTACCGGCCAGACCTTGAAAGAGATCGTCACCTCGGTCAAGAAGGTGAGCGACATCGTCGCCGAGATGGCCGCTGCGGCCCGCGAGCAGGCCAGCGGCATCGAGCAGGTCAACCAGGCCGTGCTGCAAATGGACCAGATGACCCAGCAGAACGCCGCCCTGGTCGAGGAAACCGCCTCCGCCAGCCAAGCCATGAGCGACCAAGCACGGGAACTACTGGAAGTCATCGCGTTTTTCAAGCTGGACCAAAAACCGACAATTCAACGTAATCGTCTCGCTGGCGACGACGGCAAGGTGAAGCCGCTAATCGAGTGGAGCAGCGCGCTCAGTGTCAACGACGCCGAACTGGACCGGCAGCATCAACGTCTCATCGCGATCATCAACGATTTCCATCAGGCGGTGGTTGGCCAGAAGTCCCAGAGCGCGATAGGCAATCTGCTAGATAGGCTGATCGCCTACACTGTTGACCACTTCCATTATGAAGAAGAACGGATGCAGACCGGTGGTTATCCGCAGCTTGCCGAACACCAAGAACAGCATGCCGCGATGGTACGCGAGGTGAAGGACATGCAGAACCGATTCAAACAAGGGTCGCTATCCCAACTGGACTTCATGAAACTCCTCAAGAATTGGCTGACTCGGCACATTCAGAAAAGCGACAAGCAATATGTCCCCTATCTAAGTGGAGCGAAAGCTAAACACTCGGGCGGGTCAAGCTCGGTCGCATCGTTCAAGTCCCGCTCTTCGCGGCGACCGGTACCGGTCGAGAAACGTCCCGTAGCTTCGAACACGGGTTCCGGAGAATGGGAAGAGTTCTAGGCGTGGCCTGATCGAAGACGAACGGATGGAGCGAGACGAACGACGACGATGAAATTCCATTGATGTGGCCGTGCCAGGCGTACTTAGAGCCTGTCCTAGTAGGAAAAACGGGATGGAATCCGACCGATCGAGGCGAACAGGGGACGAAGCGGAGGCTGTTGACCCCGAAGCCTCTGGCCTGCCGTTAGCGTGGTCTACGTGGCGGGCTACTGATCTACTGGGATAGGCTCTTAGGGTATACGGCTTCGATCGATTGTCGGTCCAGCAAGAGGGCGCTTACAGAACCGGCCCTACAATGGCAAGCGCGTTGTTCCAGAGCCGTTTTCCCATCCCCCATTTCCGGACTTCGGCCAGTGTGACGGCGCGGCTGCTGGCCAGGTATTGAGCCTGCCGCGCGCGCATCTGCGCGGTCAACGCCCTGTCGCGCAGCAAGATATTGTTTTCATAATTCAGATCGAAGCTGCGCCGGTCCATGTTGGCCGAACCGATCAGCGTGACTTCACCATCCAGGGTCAGGGATTTGGTATGCAGCAGGCCAGACTGGAATTCATAGATTTTCACGCCGGCGACCAAGAGATCCTCGTAATAGCTGCGGCTGGTCGCCCCGACCGCAAAATCGTCATTGCGCGCCGGAAAGATGATCGAGGTCTCAACCCCGCGATTCGCGCTCGCACAAAGCGCGGCCTGTATCCCGCTATTGGGCACGTAATAGGGTGTCGTGATCAACAGCTCCTGACGCGCCGCATAGATCAAGGTCTCGAACAGTTCGGGCATCGCCGAGGGCCGGAAGGTCGGGCCGGTCCCGATCACCTGCGCGGTAAAGCCCGGTTGTGCCGTTGGCAGCGGCTGGCGCAAAATGTCCGAAATGTCATCGCCGCCGTTCCCCATCCAATCGCTGGCGAAAAGATGCTGGTTCTGCCGCACCACCGGACCTTCGAACCGCATCACGGCATCCACCCACGGCGCGTATTTCGCCTTGATCAGAAAGGCGGGATCGGCGCAGTTCTGGCTACCGCAATAGGTGACGCGATTATCGATCACCAGAATCTTGCGGTGATTACGCAGATCGATCCGGCCATCGAAAATCCGTAGGAGCGGATTGCCGATCTGCAACGCGCGGGCGGTACGGACGCCGGCCGTGGCTAACTCCCGCCATTGCTGGCTACGAATCAGATCGCGCGAGCCGAGGTCATCGATCATGGCCCGACAGCTCACGCCACGCCTTGCCGCCCGCTTCAGGGCCTCGGCCATTTTCGTGCCGTTATGATCGTTCAGCCAGATGTAAAACAGCAGATGGACGTGCTCGGTCGCCCGATCGATATCCGCGACCATCTCATCGATGGCTGCGTCAGAATCCGCCATCAGCCGCGCGCGGTTGCCATCGACCGGCTGATAACCGCTGATGGACTCCCCGACCTTGAACAGCGGGGTATATTGACCGGGTTCTTCAGGAGTCGCATCGCGCGCGGCCCCACCGGGCGCATCCTCGGGACGGGGCAGACTGGCAAAGACATGCCGGAGCCGAGCCGTGCGTTTGTATCCGATATTGGTTTGGCCCAATAAAAGATAGGCCAGCGCACCGAGATAGGGCAGTACCAGCACAACCACCAGCCATGCCATGCGCGATTCGGGCTGGCGGTGTCGTCTGAGCAGGATGTGACCGATGCAGATCACCTCAATCATGATATGGAAAACAAGAAAAATCATGGCGATTCTCTGTTTATGGAACTGCTTTCAATAAGACGCGACTTCCAGCCTAGATTTCAACCTACCGGCTTCCGGCCGGTAGTGATTGAGCTATGCTTTAAAATTTTAGGGGCGAACTGATGAAAAAAGCATTGTTTGTCGTCGGCACGTTGCTGCTGTCGAGTTCCGCGTTTTCCACCAACGACGGGATTCATTGGGACTATTCCGGCGAGGCAGGGCCGGATCACTGGGCAAAACTCGACCCCGGCTATGCCGCTTGCGCCGGCAGGAATCAATCGCCGATCAATTTGACCAAACTGATCGAAGCCGAACTGGAGCCGGTTGTTTTCAGTTACGAGAGCAACGGTTCGGAGATTCTCAACAACGGCCACACCGTTCAAGTCAACGTGTCGCCGGGCAGCGGCATCTTGGTCGATGGCGTCCGGTTCGAGCTCAAGCAGTTCCATTTTCATGTGCCAAGCGAAAATCTCCTCAATGGGCAATCGTTCCCGATGGAGGCGCATTTGGTGCATACCGACCAGGACGGAAACATAGCGGTCGTGGCAATTCTGTTTTCCGAAGGGAAGGCGAACCCGGCGCTTGAAAAGGCGTGGGCGCAAATGCCGAAAAAGGAAGGCGACAAGCTGGCGCTGTCGTCGAGCGTCTCCCCGCTGGGGATCTTGCCCACGAATCGCGATTACTACCGCTACAATGGTTCGTTGACTACGCCACCTTGCTCTGAGGGTGTGCGGTGGCTGGTGATGAAGAACCCGGTTTCGGCGTCCAAGGAGCAAATAGAAGAATTCGCTCACATCATGCATCATCCCAACAACCGCCCCGTGCAGGCCGTCAACGCGCGGCCCGTATTGAAGTAACAGACGAAAGCCGTCCCCGGGTCACGGGCGCAAAGTGTCCATGGTACGGCGACTGAAAGCGGTCATGACCGCAGCGAGCATAACATTCGCCGGGAGGTGAATCATGGCTGCCGCCAAGATTACCGCACCGGCGTTTCGCATTGAATTCCTTTTGCAGGAGGTGTTGCGCACTGCCGTGTAACAGGGGCATCGCTTCCTCGCCAACCGGGCGGAAGTGCTGATCCGAGATTGGTACGGGGGAATGGCATCACCATCACCGGGCAGCAGAATCTGCCTCCGGACGACGGTAAACTAATCGTCCAGACCCCTTGAGCCAACGACATGGCGATCAAAAAATCCGACCTCTATTCTTCCCTGTGGGCTTCCTGTGACGAATTGCGCGGAGGCATGGACGCCAGCCAGTACAAGGACTATGTCCTGTTCATGCTGTTCATCAAGTACATCAGCGACAAGTATGGCAACAGCGACGCCTTCGCTCCGCCGGTGATCATTCCGCCAGGCGCGAGTTTCAAGGACATGGTGGCGCTCAAGGGCAAGCCCGGCATCGGCGACAAGATCAACACCCAGATCATCGCCCCACTGGTCAATGCCAATTCCCGCCTGGCGAAGAGCGATTTCCCCGACTTCAACGACCCCAACAAGCTGGGCGAGGGTCAGGCGATGGTGGAGCGCCTGTCTAACTCAATGAGGTAAGCCCCCGGCTCTGCCGGGGGACTCACCGAGGTTTGACCTATACGAAGGTCGTCGTGAATCTGGAGTCTCGACCAAGAGACGAGGATTCACGATGAAAGAGTATCAGGGTCTGAGCCATACCCGCTGGGATTGTAAGTACATGTGGTGTTTATCCCGAAGCGGCGCAAGCAGAAGATTTTTGGAAGTTTACGCAAGCACTTGGGAGAGGTTTTTCACGAGCTTGCGGCGCATAAGGAGTCGCGGATCGTAGAAGGGCACCTGATGCTGGATCACATGCACATGTGCTTGAGTGTTCCGCCAAAGTACGCGGTATCGAATGTCGTAGGGTACCTCAAGGGTAAAAGCGCGATCCTGATCGCCCGACGTTTCGGGGGTCGGGAAAGGAACTTTACCGGCGAGGTGTTTTGGGCGCGCGGGTATTTTGTGTCGACCGTGGGTTTGGACGAAGCGGTGGTCAGAGCGTATATCCGCCAGCAGGAGCAGGCGGACGAGCGTTACGACCAGATGAGGTTGGGAGGGGTATAGCCGCCTTGGGCGGCTCCTGATGTTATCGGCGCCTTTGAGGCGCTCACCCAATAAGCCCCCGGCTTTGCCGGGGGTCATTTAACTCAGGTGGCCAGCGGCCCTACGGTCGCGTCGATGCGTTGTCGTGGAACGTGTCAGAACGGGTTCAGGGCAAACGCATCAAGATCAAGGGCTTTCCCAAGGACCGCAAGGTGCGCCTGTTCCGGGTTGAGGTGTCTACCCACCGCACGGATTGGATCGTCACCAACGATTCCACTCAGGATTCGACTGAGGCTACCCAAAAGGTGTGTGGCTTCCGTTGGAAGATCGAGCAATTGCACCGTGAAAGCAAACAATTGACTGGGCTGGAGCGATGCCAGTGTCGCAAGGCCCGTATTCAACGTAATCACATCGCTTGCGCTTTCCTGGTCTGGGGGAGACTCAAGGTGCTCGCGACGGAAACCGGCAAAACCGTTTACCAACTCAAACAGGGGCTACTCCACGATTACCTCATCCAGCAGCTCAAAAATCCCTCCCTTACAATGCGTTTTGCGTAAGTCCTGTTTATATGACAGGCCAAGGCGGCGCAGATACTTCCATATCCCGACCAGCGTCAGTTCAACGCCGCGCCCGTGCAACTTGCCACATGCTCAAGAAAGGCCGGATGCTCCTAATCAAGGGTTAAGGGCACCTCGAAAAACCTTGTTATGAGAAAATAGGGTTGTTGATCCCCGCCAAGAGCCCGGATATCCGATGATCAAAGAAAGCCTGTTTGCCGCCCAGGAACGGGAAGCCAAATTGGATCGTCTGGGCGATGTGCTGCAAGTCATGGAGCAGCAGGTTGACTTCAAGGCGCTGGCGGCGGAGATGGACCGGGTAGCGCCACGACCCGGACGGGCACGTGGGGGGCGTCCACCGTTTCCCACCGAGTTGATGGTACGTGCCCTGGTTCTTCAGGATTTATATGGACTGAGTGACGAACAGATGGAATACCAAGTGCTGGATCGACTGAGCTTCCAGCGTTTCCTGGGCCTGCGGCACAGTAGTCAGATACCCGATCGCACCACATTCTGGACCTTCCGCGAGCGGTTGACGGTGGCGAAGGCGGGAGACGCGCTGTTTGAGGCGGTGCATCGTCAACTGGCCCAGCAGGGTTATATTGCTCGTGGTGGGCAGATGGTGGACGCCAGTCTGGTTCCCGTTCCTCGCCAGCACGTCACGGAAAAAGAACGGGAATTGCTGAAAGCGTCGGCGATGCCGGTGGACTGGAAGCCGGCCCAGCGCCGGCAGAAGGACATGGAGGCCACCTGGACGAAGAAGCACGGCAAATCCTACTTCGGTTACAAGGTCTCGGTCAGCGCCGACCGACGCTACAAGCTGATCCGCCAGGTCAAGGTCAGCACCGCTGCGGAGAACGACACCCTGCACCTGGAAGATGTCCTGGATCACGCGAATACCGGCCGTGATCTTTATGGCGACAAGGGCTATGTTGATGGTGAACGTGAGCGGCGCCTCAAGACCCAGGGTTGGCGAGTACACATCCAGCGCAAGGCAAAGAAAGGCAAACCGCTGTCCGCCTGCCAGGCGCGCCGCAACACCCGCATTGCCCGGGTTCGGGCGCGGGTCGAACACGTCTTCGCCGCTATGGAGCAGATGGGCGGAAAACTCCTACGATGTATCGGTCTGGATCGAGCGACCTTCCAACTCACGGGGAAGGCAGCGGTCTACAACCTACGTCGCCTGTGCATTCTCAAGGCATACGGTGTGGTCGCTTTCTAACGCCCAAGTGCGATCCCGGTACGACCGGGATGGTGATTTCGGGCGGGGATGAACCCTTCGGGCCGGGGCACAAACCAAAGATATTGTGAGGCTCACGCCTCAGGCACCTTGCTTTGCCCATTTTGCCGGCTTCATGTCCGGTTTTTCGAGGTGCCCTTAAGCGCATTGCTTACAAGTTAGGGACTTTGAGAAGCTGTCAAGCCCCTTTGTTGGATTGGGATTTGACTGATGGAGACCCTGACGACAGACCCTGTAGGGGCGGCAGCGAAGCCGGGGGAATCGCCATCGACGGCCCCGAAGTCGGAGGAGGCGAAGCCCCAGAAACGGAGTTCGGTCCGTCATACCCGCGCCATCCAGCGCGACCGGACCCAACGCCCGCTTGGGGCGCTGCCGGCCGAAGCGGTAGTCGCACGCCTGACCGAGATCGTCCATCCGGCGACCTTGGCTCAAGTGAGTTATTTTCACGGCTTGGGGTTGCGCGCCCGCCTGTTGACCTTGCCGGTGATGGTGGCCTTGGTCCTGAGCCTGTTGTGGCGGCAGATCGGCAGTATCAACGAGCTGGTGCGGGTCGTTCGCACCGAGGCGGTGTGGTGGGTGCGGCCGTTGCGCGACCTGACCCAGCAAGCCCTGGCCCAACGCCTGCGGACCTTGCCGGCGGTGCTGTTCGGTCGGGTGTTGACCGCGATCTTGCCGGTCTTGCAGAGCCGCTGGCAAGCCCGGCAGCGCCCCCTGCCGCCGGCGGTGGCCTGGGCCCAGGTCCACTTTACGGCGGTCCTGATTGCGGATGGGTCGACCTTGGACGTCCTGCTGCGGAAGGTCGGCTTGCTGCGGGACGCGGTGAAGGCCCCGTTGGCGGGGCGGATGCTGGCCGTGCTGGATTTGGCCTCGCGCCTGCCTCGGCGGGTCTGGTACGACGCCGACCCCCACGGCCACGATGCCCGATTTTGGGATCGGTTGGTGGCGACCATTCCGACCGGCGCGCTGGTCGTCTTCGACTTGGGCTTCACCGATTTTGTCCGGTGGGCGACCCTGACCGCCCGCCGGGTGACCTGGTTGACCCGGGCGAAACAGAATCTGAAGTACGAAGTGGTCCAGGTCCTGGTGCAGACCTCGGCGGTGCGGGACCGGATCGTCTGGATCGGCGAGGGCACGGCGCGCCAGCAGGTCCGCTTGATCGAGGTCCAAGCCCACGGCACGCTCTACCGCTATCTGACCAACGCCTTGGACTTCGCCCGCCTGCCGACCGTCCATGCGGTGGCCCTGTATCGCCAGCGCTGGCGGGTGGAAGAGGCCTTCGCCATCGTCAAGCGGTTGTTGGGATTGGCCTATTTCTACTGCGGCGCCGAAAACGCCGTCGAAATGCAAGTGTGGGCCACCTGGCTGTTGTACGCCGTGTTGATCGACTTGACCGACGCCGTCGCCGAAGCGCTGGCGCGGCCGTTCGCGGAGGTCTCCGTGGCCATGGTCTACCGCAGTCTGTATTTCGTGACGAACGCGGTCGCGCAAAACCCTGCCACCGACCCGGTCCGGTATTTGGCCGACCGCGCCCGCGAGTTGGGCATCCTCAAACGACCCCGCAAAAAAACACCTCGTGAACGTCCTCCAACAACGTCCAAACCCCTCCAGTTTACCCCTTGACAATCAACTAAATGACTTAACTTGTAAGCAATGGGT
>JBAOHI010000065.1:0-7497 GCA_037045535.1 Candidatus Competibacter sp. | reverse complement strand
GTAAATAAAATCAAATTATTGTTCTGGTTATCAGCAGATTTTTGTAGATAGGCGGAAACTATATAATCACTTGTAGTGCGGACGCTTCGCGCCCGCACTACGGGGCGGCGGATAAGCATCCGCGTGGTTGCTTGGCGCGAAGCGCCGCACAACCACGCGGATCAAGCCGACATCAGCCGTCAAAGCCTTCGGCTTTTCCGTCCTCGCGGCTTATCCGCCGCCCCGTTAGACACTCGAGGGCTTCTATGTCCATTTGGACCTACCCAGACGTCGCATCGCACGAGTTCCCCTACGCGGTGAAAGGCATGGTCGTTCGGATGGGTTCGTCTGAAGGTAAGCGACTGGTGAACTTATGGAATGAGCCGGCCTGTCCGTTTTGTAAGGAGGGCCTCTTCGAAGTCGTGGCCGAACATGACCGCGAGATCACCGCCAGTCCGCCTCCGTGGCCAGATCATCACGACTTCTATTCCGCCAACATTGAAGCGTGCCCAGCGTGCGGCTGGTGGAAAGCTCAGTACATCAAGCGTTGGACGAATCCTGGGGGAATCTGTACCGATGTGCATCAAGGAGGAGCCAGCCTGAAGGAATTAGACCTTACCAACATCTCGGCACCGATTGCCGAGGTTCGGGATTACATAACGGCTCGTTATGAAGGACGGCTTAGCCTCCATCCCAGACTGTTTGAGGAAGTAGTGGGTAGCGTCTTTTCCGACCTTGGGTACTCCGCGGTCGTAACGGCGTACTCTGGTGACGATGGTATCGACGTAATCCTCACATCGGGTAGCGACACTATTGGCGTACAGGTAAAACGATACAAGAATAAGATAAGCGTTGAACAGATTCGTTCGCTTGCGGGCGCGCTTGTTCTCAACGGTTTAACACGTGGAATCTTCGTAACGACATCGACGTTCGAGGCGGGTGCTCATTCAACGGCTGATCGACTCGGTCATGCGGGTTACCGAATTGAACTCCTGGATGCACCGCGCTTCTACGATGCCCTGCACCTCTCGCAACGCAAGATGTATCGCTCATGGGAAGACTTTGAATCACTGCAGGTAATTGCGAAACTTCCGCTCGTCAGACACTTAATGGAACACTGAGTCGTGTTCAGCCGAGACAAAACGCGCGTGAGTGTCTAACAACCAGTTCCAGCGGAGCGTCAATAGCCGCCTTCGGCGCCTGTCGCCGCCCGCTGAACTGGGACGTTGTCGCGGACGCTACGCGCTGGCCATTACCCATAAGTCAAGTAAATCAAGGAAAATCAACTACATAATAAAAATTCCAAGCGTTTGATTTTGCAAAATTTTTATAACTTATGGGTAATGACCAGCGCTACGCGCCCGCGACAACGGGGCGGCGGATTACAATCCGCGTGGTTGCTTGGCGCGAAGCGCCGCACAACCACGCGGATCAAGCCGACATCAGCCGTCAAAGCCTTCGGCTTTTCCGTCCTCGCGGCTTATCCGCCGCCCCGTTAGACATCGCATTGACTAAACACTGAGTCTCGGGTAAAAAATGAACTCCAACCAATACTTCAGGGTGCATCATGAAACATAGCAATAGAAAGTCAGACGACATGGTTATTAAGCTTAAACCAACTATATTCCCTCTCGGTTTTACCGTTAGTCAGGTTGAAAAAAGCTTAGTTATAGTGGATTTCATTGACATTATAAGCGGTAAACCTACGGTGCTAGAGTCAATAGCATTGCCCATCGAAAAGGCCCATCAGCTTTCATCTGCATTAACAGAAGCATTAAAAAATGACAGCTCAGAAGATTGATTTGTATTCTAAACGATCGATTTTGGCGTCCCCGATAATTGAGGAAGTTGCGTCAAAATTTGTCGGCTCTCCTGCGAAGCGCTCAACAGTAATTCAATATGTTACGCAACCACAAAAGCATCACAAGCGGTTTATTAGTGTATCGGTATTGCCGTCAGACACCGCATTCGGCAAGTGGTGCAATTACATTGACTCGCTAGAAATAAACTTGAAAGGTAATTTTGATCCTTCAACCTGCTTACTTAGCAGCGATGTGTTTGGCCCTCTGTTCTCATGGGGAAACATTTTTATTGAATTCATGCGTGCGATTGAATGCTATAAAGAGCTAGAAAATGACCGAGGAAACCTCCCGGATATCTCTGAGGAGTCAGCTCGCAGATTCCTTTTGCTTGCGCCGCTACTCGTAAGCACTAATCCAAAGATATATCTGGACACGCAAACAGGTAATTTTAACTTTGATATTATCCCGTTGGAAAATGGCGTTCTAAGCGCTCAGGTATTACCAATTGGCGCGGTACACTACTCTTACGTGGCGGAGCATAGCCGTATATATAAAATCACGGGTACTGCAAAATTTAAGTGTTCACTTGATTATGTAAAATTCAGTAAAATTCTTCGGATGATATGATAAATAACAACTTAGATAGCAGCATGATGACTGCGGGAAGCGCATCAAGATTCATTAAGCCGCGTTGGATAATAAATGGCTGTATCACCACTGAGGCGTTCGATCTTCGTGACGGAAATCCACCAGAAACATACGTCTCGTTCTTCTTAGTTGAACGCGGATCGGCGGACAAGCAGTTACGTTCAGGGTACAAAATTTTGTCCGAGATTATTCCAGAGTGTACTAAATGGAGTATTTCAATTATCGAAATCGAGGAGGCGCTAAGCGAGATAAATGACGAAGATACTCCATTTATATGTTTCAAGGAAAAAGGAATTCCTCACTGCGGGCTAATCTATTTGACGAATGCACAAGAAAAAATACTAGAAATCAAGGCTACACTCTGTGTGCTCGCACAGAAGAAGGTTAATTCAACCCGCCAAATCAGCAATTCCGTCTAACGTGCGGTTCCAGCGGACGCGCCAAAGGCGCGCGCCGCTGAACCTGGCGTTGTCGCGGACGCTACGCGCTGGGTTTTACCCACAAGTTTATGCTCGCTGGCTGACAGTAGTCGTAATCTCTAAAACCCGCATGGACTGCCGCAACACGTTGAAACCCCGCCACAAGGTTTCCGGTCCGGGTTCACCGTCGCCTTTGCGCGCCAAAAAGCCACCCAACTGGGCCAACATCCGCACGATTTCTCGCAGGGACGGCGATTCCTTCGGAGGCGGTTGTTGCTTCTGCAACACATAGATCGTCTGCCACTCGGCCGGACTGAATACCTGGGAACACGGCGCGGTCGCTCGCGACCGTGCAATCTGCGTCAAATAGTGCAGCCGCCAGGCGACGATCAAGTACACCGCGATGCACCGCTCCAATCGCTGGGCGGTTTCCAGTCGGAGGTCTTCGATCCGGCACCCTTGCTTGAGGATGCGAAAATACAATTCGATATACCATTGAGAATGCCGCTATACGATTGACCGATTCAGCGATTGCGCCGACCGTGGATGGCGCCGCCCTGCTGGGGCTGGCAAACTGGCTAGCGAGGCGAACGATCCATGACGACACAAACCGAATCGGGGGTGTGGGCGAGTCTGTCTCGCGACCGTCAACGCCGCCTGATCGCCCAGATGGGCCAACTGGCCTCCCGATATTGGGAGTGGACCCGGCGGCCGGAGGGAGAGACGGATGAGCGAGACGATGCGGGCTTGGCCGATGCCCAGCGAGAAGGTTCAGGGGCAGCATCGCGATCGGCTGGCGGTGGTGTACGTGCGGCAATCGACGTTGCAACAGTTGGTTCGACACCAGGAATCGACGCGGTTGCAATACGGGCTGGTGGACCGGGCACTGGGGCTGGGTTGGCCCCGGTCCCAGGTCTTGGTGATCGATGACGATCTGGGCAAATCGGGCACGACGGCCGTGGGCCGGCCCGGGTTCCAACGCCTGGTGGCGGAAGTGGGCCTCAACCATGTGGGGCTGGTGCTGGGGGTGGAGATGTCGCGGTTGGCCCGCTCCTGTCGCGACTGGCATCAGTTGCTGGAGATTTGTGGGTTGTTCGGAACCTTGATCGGCGATCTGGACGGGATCTACGATCCGACCGACTACAACGATCGGCTGTTGCTAGGGTTGAAAGGCACCTTGTCGGAGGCGGAACTGCACATGCTCAAGCAACGCATGCTGGCCGGCAAGCGAATCAAGGCCGAACGCGGCGAGCTGGGGATGGCCGTGCCGATGGGTTACGCGCGGCGGCCGTCGGGGGAAGTGATCCTGGATCCGGACGAGCAGGCGCGGGCGACCATCGCGTTGATTTTTGATCGGTTCGAGCGGTGCGGGACCCTCAATGGGGTATTGCAATACCTGGTCCGCCATCAAATTCAACTCCCCCACCGGATACGGCTGGGCCTGCGTCAGGGCGACCTGGAGTGGCACCGGCCCAATCGAGCCACGCTGAGCAATCTGTTGCATCACCCGATTTATGCCGGCGCGTATGCCTATGGCCGTCGCCCGATGGACCCGCGCCGCCAGCAACCGGGGCGCCCGGCGACCGGGCGCCGGGTGGCGACGCCCGAGGAGTGCGCGGTGTTGCTCCAGGACCGGTTGCCGGCCTATATCACTTGGGCGCAATTCGAACGCAATCAGGCACAACTGGCGGCCAACCAAACCGCTCACCTCGGCCCGGTCCGCGCGGGGCCGTCGTTGCTGTCGGGCTTGGTGATCTGTGGCCGGTGCGGGTTGCGCATGGCAGCGGTCTATAACAACAGCGGCGGCCGGCTGCGGTATGACTGTAGCCGGATGGCGGTGGACTATGGCGAGCCGCGCTGCCAGTCGCTGGTCGGCCGGGTGTTGGATGATTGGGCGAGCGCCCAGGTGCTGCGGGCGCTGGAACCGGCCGCCCTGGAGATCAGCCTGCAGGTCGCCGCCGATCTGGAGGGGGAACGGCAGCACCTGCACCAGCATTGGCGGCAGCGGCTGGAGCGCGCCCGCTACCAGGTCGAACGGGCCGCCCGCCAATACCAGGCGGTCGAACCCGAGCATCGACTGGTGGCCCGGACTCTGGAACGCCAGTGGGAGGAAGCGCTGGCCACCGAAGCGGCCCTGCAGGCTGACTACGCCCGTTTCCAAGCCGAGCAACCACCCGTCCTGACCGCCGAGGAGCGGGCCGCGATCCGGCGGCTCGCCACCGAAATCCCGGCCCTCTGGCAGGCACCGACCACCACGGCGGTGGATCGTCAGGCGATCGTCCGACAACTGGTCGAGCGGGTGGTGGTCACGGTGCAGGGTGAGAGCGAGCGAGTCGACGTTCAGATGCATTGGTTCGGCGGCCACGGCACCCAGGCGACCCTGAGCCGACCGGTCGCCCGGCTGGACCAGTTGAGTTACTACCCGCAACTCACGGCCCGGGTGATGGCGCTGCACGCCGACGGCTGCGGCCCGGCGGCGATCGCGCGGCAACTGAACGCCAAGGGCTGGCATCCGGCCAAACGCTGCGAGACCTTCAACGCCGCCATGGTTGGCGACCTCCAGGTTCGCCTGGGGCTGCGCACCCCACCCCCGGCGACGACGGTTCTCCAGCGTGGCCCCGACGAGTGGACCCTCGCCGAGTTGGCCTACCATCTGGACATGCCGCAGCCGACCTTGTTTGCCTGGCTGCGGCGGGGGCGGCTGCGGGGTCGCCAGGCCCCCCATGCGGCCCGTTCGCTCTGGTTGATCCACGCCGACGCCCAGGATCTGGCACAGCTCCAGGCGTGGCGCGCCGCCGTTCGGGCCGAGCGCCATCCCATTCCTCGCTAATAAATGGCTCTTATGGAGGTTGTATGGCTGGTCGATTTCGATTTCCCAGCGGGCTTGATACCAGCCGATTAACCGTTGGGCGGCGGCAAAATGATCCACCGGCAGGTTCGTCAACAACATCCACTCCAGCGCCGTTTCTCCGGCGGGCGGTCGCGCTTCCCGGGCATAAACCGCCGTGACGGTCACCGGGGCTGGATTTCTACCCCGGCGATGTGCCCGATGGAATGTCACCGTCCGCGCGCGGACGTGCAAGGTCGCGACCCGTGCCCGACGGCCGGGACGCTTCGTGATCGAGACGGTCGTTTGACCGAGCACCGGCGCCTGCGCCAACCGTTCCCACAAGGAACCGTTCTCACCGGGGGCCACCCGACGGTTGCACTTGGCCCGGATCAGATAACCGGCCCGATCCGGAACCTCCTCATCGAATTCACCGGCTAGAAACCACTCATAAATATCGCCTTCCCGGTCCGCTACATTCACCACCAACGTGTCCGGATTCAGCACCTGCAGCGCACAGGCCATGTCATAGCCCAGCAACCACCGATAGCTTTCCTTTTCCTCCAGCAAACAACGCTCGCGCCGCCGACCGGTCCGTTCTTGCGGACGTTGCCAGAAGTGATGACCCAGCACCCCTAAATTCACTCGGCTTTCGCTGAACGCGACGCTCGGATGCAACAGGTACTCCGCCCGTTTCGTCAAGCGCAGCGTGCCCACCCCTCGTCCCTGTAAATCGCGGATATCACTCAGGAACGTCGTGTCTTGGACCAACAGTACCACCGACTCTGCGGCGATACGCTGCAAGGTCGCGCGACTATGTCCATCCAGAATATCCACCGCGTCCACCCGGTCATTGTCAAACAACCGATAGGCCGCTTTCGTGTCCGCCCACGTCCCGCTCGCCGCCGGAATACTCGCCGTCGGCTGCGCGCTCAACTGTTCCAGCACCCGGGTCAGCCGACGCTTTAGCCGCGCGTCCGGTAAACTCGCCCTATCCGTCTCCGCTTCAGCCCAACCCATCGATAGCCCTCGTCTCTTAATGAGACTCCAAGCTATCACACTCCCGCTAGACTTATGGGTAAAACCCAGCGCTTCGCGCCCGCGACAACGGGGCGGCGGATTACAATCCGCATGGTTGCTTGGCGCGAAGCGCCGCACAACCACGCGGATCAAGCCGACTCCAGGCGAAAAAGCCTGCGGCTTTCTCGCCTTGCGCGGCTTATCCGCCGCCCCGTTAACACTAGGAGAAATCGTTGTAATGCCTACAATTTCGATGTTCTATGGAATCCTTATTCGAATGTTTTTCTATGACACGGATAAGCACAACGTGCCGCATATTCATGCTGAATATCAAGGGCAAGTAGCCGTTTACTCGATTCTCGATGGAGCCGTCTTGGCTGGTGGACTCCCAACGAAAAAACACAAGTTAGTTGTTGCATGGATTGAAATACACCAAGATGATTTGCTAGCTGATTAGCAATTAGCTATCAACGGCAAAAAACTATTCCCAATTCGAGGGCTTGATCAATGAATATCTCTGAGATAACTGCTAAAGATAATTACACGCTGTATATCAAGGCCGAAGATGGAAAAACTGGTTTATTCGATGTAAAGTCTTATCTTGAGTCCGAAGCTTTCGCTCCATTGAAAGATAAAGCTGAGTTTGAACGAGTTCATAACGGCAACTACTTTATTGAGTGGGATTGCGGTGCAGACCTTTCTGCAGACACTATTCAATCACATTGGGTAGTCATGCATACTGATCACGCCCAACAAAACGTTCCAGCGGACTCCGCTAACACTCTGCCGCTGAGCTAATTGT
>JBAOHI010000064.1:0-20102 GCA_037045535.1 Candidatus Competibacter sp. | reverse complement strand
AGACCGGCGGCTGCGCTTGCTATTCATGAATGCGGCGGCGGAAACGCTGTTCGAGTCGAGTTTCCGCAAGGCGCACAAGCTGTCTCTTTCGGAATTGATCGTCGGCGCCGAGCCGTTCATTGCTGGCCTGCGGCATTGCCTGGAAAGCGGTCACCCCTATATCGAACGGGAGTTGCAATTGGCTTTGCCGCCCGAGCGCACCGTCACGGTGGATTGCACCGCCGTGCCGCTGCTGGAACGAGACCCACCGACGGAACTACTGCTGGAACTACGCCAGGTGGATTGGCGGCTACGCATCAGCCGGGAAGAGCATATTCTGGCCCAGCACCACACCACACGGGCGCTGATTCGCAATCTGGCACACGAAATCAAGAACCCGCTCGGCGGCTTGCGCGGCGCGGCTCAATTGCTGGAACGCGAATTGCCCGATCCAGCGCTGCGCGAATACACCAGTATCATCATCGGCGAGGCCGATCGGTTGCGCAATCTGGTGGATCGGATGCTCGGACCCAACCAGCCCCGTGCCTATGACGAGGTGAGTATCCACGAGATTTTGGAGCGAGTCTGCGGGCTCGTGGAAGCTGAAGCCGATCCCGGCATCCGTATCGAACGGGACTACGATCCTAGCATTCCGCCAGTATGGGGCGACGCCGACCGCTTGATACAAGCCGTGCTCAATGTGGTACGCAATGCCGTGCAAGCGATCCACCATCAGGGCGTCATCATCCTGCGAACTCGGGTGCAGCGCCAGTACACCATCGGCTCCAAGCGTCACAAACTAGTGGCACGATTGGACGTGATCGACGACGGCCCTGGCATTCCGCCCGAGCAACAGGAGCGAATTTTCTATCCGATGATCAGCGGCCGACCAGACGGAACCGGTCTTGGCCTGTCTATCGCCCAGAACATCGTCAACCAGCACGGCGGTCTGATCGAATGCGTCAGCCGTCCCGGCGAAACTGTTTTCACGCTGTTGCTGCCCTTGGGAAAAACCGGATGATCAGGAAAGAACACGTTTGGGTGATTGACGATGACCATGCTATCCGCTGGGTGCTGGAAAAAGCCCTGCAACGTGATGGGGTGATGGTGACGACGTTCGAGAGCGCGGCGGGAGTGCTGGACGCGCTCAGGCAAGGGCGACCCGACGCGATCGTGGCGGATATTCGAATGCCAGGAATGAACGGCCTGGAATTGCTGGCTTGCCTGCGGGAGCGGCTGCCGGAGTTGCCGGTCATTATCATGACTGCTCATTCCGATCTCGACAGCGCGGTTTCCGCCTATCAGGGCGGCGCGTTTGAGTACCTGCCCAAGCCGTTCGATGTGGACGAGGCGGTGGCACTGGTGCGCCGTGCCTGCCTGACTCACCGCCAGCGCACCGAGCCGGTGGTACCCGACGAGCCGTTGCCGGAAATCATCGGCGAAGCACCGGCCATGCAAGAGGTGTTTCGCGCCATCGGCCGGCTGTCGCGCTCCAACATCACGGTGCTGATCACCGGCGAATCGGGTACGGGCAAGGAACTCGTGGCCCGTGCCCTGCACCGGCATAGCCCGCGCGCCGACAAGCCGTTCATCGCCATCAACACCGCTGCCATTCCTCGCGATTTGTTGGAGTCCGAGCTGTTCGGCCACGAACGCGGCGCGTTCACTGGCGCGCAGGCAACCCGGCAGGGGCGGTTCGAGCAAGCCAACGGCGGCACGTTGTTTCTGGACGAGATCGGCGACATGCCGGCCGAACTACAGACCCGGCTATTGCGAGTACTGGCCGAAGGCGAATTCTATCGGGTGGGCGGACACACCCCGACGCGGGTGGACGTGCGGGTCATCGCCGCCACTCATCAGAACCTGGAGCAACGGGTGCGCGATGGGCTGTTCCGTGAGGATCTATATCACCGCCTTAACGTAATCCGGATTCAATTGCCGTCTCTCAACAAACGGCGTGAAGATATCCCGCTATTGACCAAGCATTTTTTGAATCAAGCCGCGCGGGAATTGGGAGTTGAATCCAAAGTGTTGCGGCCGGAAACCGAAATCTATCTTGGCGGGCTGGATTGGCCCGGCAATGTCCGGCAATTGGAAAACCTATGCCGCTGGCTAACGGTCATGGCCTCCGGTCGGGAAATTCATTTGGAGGATTTGCCGACGGATTTACGAGAGCGAGGATTAGGGACGGAGGGCGGCGGCCCTAACTGGGAAACCGCACTGCGGCTGTGGGCCAGTCAAAGCTTGGCCTCTGGCGGGCAAAATCTATTGGAGATCGCATTGCCAAACTTCGAGCGAATACTGATTCGAGTGGCGCTGGAACAGACAAGTGGCCATCGCCAGGATGCCGCTCGGCTGTTGGGTTGGGGACGTAATACCTTGACTCGCAAGATTAAAGAACTGGGGATGGACTGAGCGACCGACTGGCGCGAGTCAGATAACCGTGTTCGACGTGATTCTGTATGAACCGGAAATTCCGCCGAACACCGGCAATATCATCCGGTTGTGTGCTAATACCGGCGCCCGACTACATCTGACCCGACCCTTGGGGTTTCAATTCGACGACCGACAATTGCGCCGGGCTGGGCTGGACTATCACGAGTGGGCCGCCGTGCGACTGCATCGCGATTTGGCCGCTTTTCTCGCCGAGGTGAAACCGGCACGGCTATTCGCCTTCACTACCAAGGGCAGCGGTTCTTACCACACGATTGCTTACCGACCAGGCGACGCCCTGCTATTCGGTCCGGAAACGCGGGGCTTGCCGGCAGTAGTACTGGAAGATATTCCACCCGAGCATCGCTTGAAGTTACCGATGCTCACCACCGGCCGAAGCCTGAATCTTTCCAACGCAGTGGCGGTTGCTTTGTATGAAGCGTGGCGGCAATGCGCCTTTCAAGGTGCTTAGGATCCGCTTCGCAATCAACCTTTCATCATCGAATGCAAAAGCCCCGCCACGGCGGGGCTTTTTTATGGCTGAGGGCAGGATTGCCGTTACCGAGAGAGACTTTGTACAACCTCACTTAGCGAATAGCTCGTTGAAGAATTGCTGCATCGCCACCCAGGAGCGCGCATCGGCCAAAGCATTGTAGGCAGCACCCTTGCTGTTGTCGGTGCCGTTAGCAGGATTAGTAAAGCCATGGACCGCGCCGCCATAAACGATCAACTGCCAATCCACGCCAGCTTGGCGCATTTCATTTTCGAATGCCGCCACCTGATCGGCGGGGACGTAAGGATCATCCGCCCCATGCAAAGCCAACACCTTGGCTCGGATGTTCTTGGCATCCTGCGATGTGGGAGTATCGAGACCGCCATGAAAGCTGACAACGCCAGCTATGTCGGCGCCGCTTCGTGCCAGCTCCAAAACCGCAGTGCCGCCAAAACAGTAACCGATCGCAGCGATTTTATCTCCCGTCACACCCGGCTGCGCCTTGAGCGTCGCTAATCCAGCCGCCACTCGTGCTCGCAGCAGCGGCCGGTCGTTTTTATAGGAGCCGGCGAGCTTGCCCGCTTCTTCGCGATTAGCGGCAATCTTGCCGTCGCCGTAGATATCGGCGGCGAAAGCGATGTAACCCAGTTCAGCCAGCTGGTCGGCACGATGCTTGGCGTAGTCGTTCAGCCCCATCCACTCGTGTACGACCAGAATGCCAGGTAGTGGCCACGTCCTTGGGAAAAGCGAGGTATCCGACCAACCGGGTATTGCCCTGCCGGTATTCCACGGATCGGGTTTCGATGGCTGCTTGAACCAACGTCGGCATCAGAAATGTTATTAATAAAAACAACTTGCGCATGAT
Source organism: Candidatus Competibacter sp. (assembly GCA_037045535.1). Taxonomy (GTDB): domain Bacteria; phylum Pseudomonadota; class Gammaproteobacteria; order Competibacterales; family Competibacteraceae; genus Competibacter_A. The sequence goes on along the minus strand of JBAOHI010000064.1, from coordinate 16,332 downwards.
AATCTCTCCTTGGGAGGTTGTGGTGATTGGGATATCGATGTAGACCGGAGGAGTATGTTGATCAGTTCCTACTCGTTGCGCGCACTCAGCGTAAGGCCGTTATCACTTCGCATACCAATCCGGGGCCACGGTAGATGAAGCCGGTATACAACTGTACCAGACTAGCGCCAGCGGCAATTTTGGCAGCGGCGTCGGCTCCGCTCAGAATGCCGCCGACAGCGATAATCGGAATTTTGCCGTTCAAGATATTCGCCAGCTGCCGGACCACAGCGGTGGAACGATCCCGCAACGGTGCTCCGCTCAGGCCACCCGCTTCGTCCTGGTACGGGAGGCTTTCGACTCCGGTTCGCGCAAAAGTGGTGTTAGTGGCGATAACGGCGTCGATTTCGTGCCGTAGCAGTGCATGGCCTACGGTCACTAAATCGTCTTCGGTGAGATCCGGCGCGATCTTGACCGCCAACGGTACATAGCGTCCCCGTTCCTCGGCCAGTTGCCGTTGTTCCTTTTTCAGTGCCTCCAGTAGCCGATCCAGCGCCTCGCCGTATTGCAGATCGCGCAATCCGGGCGTATTGGGCGAAGAAATATTCACGGTAACGTAACTCGCCCAAGGATAGACCTTGCGCAAGCCGATCAAGTAATCGTCCGCGGCCCGCTCGACCGGCGTGTCGGCATTTTTGCCGATGTTGATGCCCAGCACGCCCTTATAGCCTGTGCGCCGTACCTGTTCGATCAAATAGTCAACCCCTTTATTGTTGAAGCCCATCCGGTTGATCAGTGCCTGGGCTGCCGGTAATCGGAACATCCGGGGTTTGGGATTGCCCGACTGTGGACGAGGGGTGACGGTGCCGATCTCAATAAAGCCAAACCCCAACGCATCCCATGCCCGGATGCATTCACCATTTTTGTCGAGGCCAGCGGCCAACCCAACTGGATTGGGAAAATCCAGTCCCATGACCCGCTTCGGCATGGTTGGCTGGGGCAACGAGATCAGTCCGCCCAATCTTCCTAACGGGCTGTTGAAGGCCTGGCGTAGAAGCAGCAAGGTCCAGTCATGAGCGGTTTCGGGGTCGAGTTGGAAAAGCAAGGTGCGTAATGTGTTGTAGAACATCATCATCCTTAGTCGAGGTAGCCCAAAAGCTATTACGATCCGCTGAGTGTCACTAATCGAGCGTAAATCCCATCTCATGAGTGGTAATGGATGGAATTTAATGCTGCCATTGACGTAACCGATAACGACCAGTATTGGGATTGTCAAGTAATTTTGTTTGCGGAATAAGATGCAAAAATGGACAAATTAAGTCATTTCCAGTTGCAACTGAAACGTATGTAAGGCATTATTTTGTCTGGTTTCAGAGGGGATCAGAGCGAGCGCGGCGAGCAACCAATCCGGGCTGATAAGAAAGGCTTATCAAGTAACGAATCCGACGATATCGGTCTCCCGCTCCAAGCAAGTCAATGGAATGAGACCCATCCGTTTGGTGTGATCTCGTGATTGGCTGGTTTCTTAACGGTTCGGTGCCCTTTTTTCGTGGTTTTCTGGGATTCGAACAACATCGAGAGCTTCCGAAGTGGATGAATTCGATGTCCTTTCAAGTAGACAGTGAGTAAATTCGATGCGTAAGGTTCTGATTCTGAGCACAGCAGCACTCGAGGAAAATTTGCTCGAAAAAATTTCGGCGGCCGACTGGGAAGTTTCTTGGGCGCAAGACGCCGTTCCGGCGAGGGCGCTGCTGACCGAAAACACCTTCGAGGTCGGTTTGGCCATTCTGTTCAGTTGCGAGTCGGAGCGGGCGATCCAGTGGCTAGTCGATCTGATCCTAGCGCGTCGGAAAATGCAGTGGGTCATGGTGCTGTCACGCCAGTGCCTGGAACGCAAGCTGCTGTCGACCATCATCGCCGAGCATTGCTACGATTACCATACTTTACCTATCGAACCGCAACGCTTGATCGTAACGCTCGGGCACGCCTATGGCATGGCGATGCTGACCGAAAACACGCTGCGCCAACAACGCGAGCTGGAATCGCAATATGGGTTGATCGGTAACAGCCTGGTCATGCAAACCCTGTTTCGAGGCATCCAGAAAGCTGCCGAAGTGGATGTACCGGTCCTGATCACCGGCGAGAGCGGAACCGGAAAAGAGCAATCGGCGCGCGCCATCCACGAGTATTCCTCCCGGGCGGCATCGCCTTTCGTCACGATGAATTGTGCTGCCTTGCCGGTCAACCTGATTCAATCGGAATTGTTCGGGCATGAGAAAGGCGCCTTTTCGGGCGCTAATGATCGCCGGATCGGTTTGATCGAATCCACGAATGGCGGCACGTTGTTTCTGGACGAGATCGGTGACCTTCCCTTCCGAGGTTCAAGCCAACCTGCTGCGGTTTCTGGAAGAAAAAAAGATCCACCGCATGGGCGGCGCCAAGCCGATCCCCGCCAATGTCCGGATCATTGCCTCAACCAACACGCATCTCGAACAAGCGGTCCGGGATGGCCGATTCCGCGAAGATCTGTACTATCGACTCAACGTGCTGCACCTGCGCACGCCAAGCTTGCGCGAGCGTAAGGGCGACGTCGAGCTGTTGGCCCGCTATTTCTTCACCAAGTTCACCGCCGAGACGAAGACTTCGGCCAAGGGCTTCAGCCGTGATGCTTTAGAGGTCATCAATCGCTACGACTGGCCGGGCAACGTGCGGGAATTGATGAACCGTATCCGTCGGGCCGTGATGTTGAGCGAAGGACCGCATATCATCCCTAACGATATGGAGCTGGAACGGCGCTCGCTGGGGCGTGGTTTCGTCACCCTGGACGAAGCGCGCATGGCAGCCGATCGCGAGGCCATTCAGGCCACCCTATTGCGGACCCGTTTTAATATCGCCCGAGCGGCTCAGGAATTAGGCGTTTCGCGAATGACCCTGTACCGGTTGATGGAAAAATACGATATTCGGCGGGACAATACCTAAGCGCCTCTCTCACACAAAAAGCACGACGCCCAAACGGGTCGTGCTTTTCCCGAATTTTTCACCCCTATCGGAACAAAGGTTTGCCTGTGGAATTGCGTTAAGTCGTCCCAAGATTGCGCCCGGAGATTTGACCGCAACATCGGACCCAATACTGCGACGCAAAAATGGCGATTACCCCCGGATCCTTCGACTTCAAACCTTTCCTCAAAACCTTGACCACATTGCCCGGCGTTTATCGGATGCTGGATGAATGCGGCCAAGTGTTATACGTCGGCAAGGCGCGCAATCTTAGGCAACGCGTTTCCAGCTATTTTCGGGAAAACCATGCTTCAGCTAAAACCCGCAGCTTGGTCACCCACATTCATGCAATCGAAGTCACCATCACCCATACCGAAACTGAAGCGTTGCTTCTGGAAAGTACCCTGATCAAGGAGCACCAACCTCGTTACAATATTCTGTTACGTGACGACAAGGGGTATCCCTACATTCATATTTCAGAAGGTGATTTTCCTCGCTTATCGTTGTATCGGGGCGCCAAGCGCGCGATGGGGCGCTATTTTGGCCCGTATCCGAACGCCAATGCTGTCCGTGATACGCTGAATCTGTTGCAGAAAATCTTCAGGTTGCGTCAGTGCGAGGACGTTTTTTTTCATAACCGCTCCCGGCCGTGCTTGCAGTATCAAATCAAGCGTTGTACTGCTCCTTGCGTCGGATTGATCGATCATGAGGATTACCAACAGCGGTTGGGCGATACCGCTCTGTTTTTGGAAGGCAAGAGCGGACAAGTCATCGCCGCGTTGGTGGAGCGGATGGAAACGGCGGCAACGGCGCTGAATTTCGAGGCCGCGGCGGTCTACCGCGATCAGATTGCTGAACTCCGACAGATTCAACAGCGTCAGCATGTCGAGAGCGCGGATGGCGATGCCGACGTAATTGCCTGCGCCGCGCGAGGCGGGACAGCGTGTGTGCAAGTGTTCGTCTTTCGCGATGGCCGATTGCTGGGTAACCGGGCTTTTTTTCCACGCCTGCCTGAGGAAGAGGACACAGCGACCGTGCAGACCGCTTTTTTGGCTCAGTACTATCTCGACAAAGACGTTCCAGCGGAAATTCTCATTCGCCCCGAACCTCTGGAAGCAGCGTTGCTGGCGCGGACGTTCTCGGAACGTGCTGGCCGGCGAGTCACCATTACAACCAACGTGCGAGGTGAGCGTGCCCGTTGGTTGGAAATGGCGGCGCATAACGCCGAACATGCGCTGGCGGCACGCTTGTCTGATCGAACCGGGGTGCGGCGCCGGCTAGACGCATTGCGGGAGGCGTTGGGATTCGAAAGCGAGCTATCGCGCTTGGAATGCTTCGATATCAGTCACACCCGAGGCGAAGCGACCGTTGCCGCATGTGTGGTATTTGACGCAGATGGGCCGCGCAAATCGGATTATCGTCGTTACAATATCAATGGAATCACGCCCGGCGACGATTATGCAGCACTGCATCAGGCATTGACTCGACGCTATGCCCGTCTGGAAACAGAGGGAAGCCGTTTGCCAGACATTGTGTTCGTCGATGGCGGCAAGGGCCAACTGGCTCAAGCGGAGGAAGTGCTGGAAGCGTTACGGATCACCGGGGTTATGGTGATTGGCATCGCCAAGGGGCCTGAGCGCAAGCCGGGGTTGGAAACACTTTACTTGTTTGAGGAAAATCGCCCTATTATACTGCCCGTTGATTCGGCCGCCCTCCATCTGGTGCAGCAAATTCGGGACGAAGCGCATCGCTTTGCCATCACCGGTCATCGCCAACGCCGGGCCAAGGCGCGCACCACGTCTACACTCGACGATATCCCCGGTATTGGCCCCAAGCGCCGGCAAGCCTTGCTCAAACAGTTCGGTGGCCTGAAACAGCTGTCGAGAGTGGGCGTCGAAGATATTTCCCAAGTGAACGGGATTAACGCCGAACTGGCGCAACGGATCTACGATGCCTTCCACGGCGAGGGTTGAGTGTGCGTCAAACCATGCAACTGAATCTGCCCACTCTATTGACCTTGCTGCGAATCGCGCTGATACCGGTTTTCATAGGTGTTTTTTTTCTCCCGTTTCCTGGTGCCAACCTGTTGTGTAGCGCTCTGTTTGGGCTGGCGGCACTCACTGATTGGCTGGATGGCTATTTAGCGCGTCGACTCGGGCAAACTTCGCCGTTCGGAGCATTTCTGGATCCGGTTGCCGATAAGTTGATGGTGGCAGCCGCGCTGGTTTTGTTGGTACAAGCCATCCCAACCCCGCTGATGGCGGTGGTGGCTGCCATCATCATCGGTCGCGAAATTGCCATTTCCGCTTTGCGGGAATGGATGGCCCAACTCGGCAAGCAGGGGCGCGTGGCGGTATCAATGACGGGTAAGATCAAAACCACCGCTCAGATGATTGCTGTGCTGCTGTTGCTGTATCGCGAACCGCTCGGTTTTTTTCCGACCCTGGAAGTGGGCCTGGGACTGTTGGTGGTCGCCGCAGGCTTAACACTGTGGTCCATGTTTCATTACCTGGTAGCGGCATGGTCGGCGCTTCGGTATGGATAGAGGGCTTGACGTAATACTTTTTCACACTAGAATATTGCGTTCCCGCAGCGGGAATAGCTCAGTTGGTAGAGCACAACCTTGCCAAGGTTGGGGTCGCGAGTTCGAGTCTCGTTTCCCGCTCCAAGTTTCGCAAGCCTCGAGTCTTCGGGGCTTTTTTGTGCCAGCGGCCGGTTTGATGGCCGGGATCTTCAGTACATAGGGCTAGGTGGCAGAGTGGTCATGCAGCGGCCTGCAAAGCCGTGGACGCCGGTTCGATTCCGACCCTAGCCTCCATCGGAGCAGTCCAAGGGAGTCCAGGGAAGTCTGCAAGGAGCGCACAAACCCGTGATTCGACGGGTTTTTTTATGTCCGCTAGACCTTGTTGGACCTCCTTGGACATCCGATGCGATACATGCTGCTGTTTGGGGTATTGTGCGAGGTACACGATTCCATCGCCGTACCCCGTTACTCCCCATGCCCCTGAACGATTCCGCAATCAAGGCCGCCAAGCCGGCTGATAAACCGAAAAAGCTATTTGACGAGAGGGGCTTGTTCCTGCTGCTCAACCCCAACGGCGCCAAGCTGTGGCGGGTCAAGTACCGCTTCGGCCGGCAAGGATCGGAACTGCTGGGGCTGGGGCGGTATCCCGAAATCACGCTGAAGCAGGCTCGCGAACACCGGGACGAAATCCGCAAGCCAGGTCGAGCGACCGGTATCGATCCCGAGCGCCGCGCGCAGAAGCCGGCTAAGGCCGCGCTTAGCGGGAGAAGGGAGTTTCGAAGCCTTGGCGCGCGAGTGGTATCACCAGTTTTCGCGGCCGGTTGGACGCCCTGAGCACGCCGGCCGGGTGTGGCGCCGCCTGGAAGCCGACCTGTTGCCGTGGCTGGGCAAGCGCTCGATCAAGGAACTCGAAGCGCCCGAACTGCTTGGCGTGCCTGCGGCGGATTCAGGCCCGTGGGGCGCTGGAAAGCGCGCATCAGGGCTTTGCAAACGCTCTCCCAGGCTGTTCCGCTACGCCGTCGCCACCGGCCGCGCCACCGCGCGATCCTACGGCCGACTTGACGAGGCGCGCTACCCCCGGTCAAGGTCAAGCATTTCGCGGCGATCACCGACCCGAAGGCCATCGGCGCCCTGCTGCGGGATTTGGACAGCTACGAGGGATCATTCGTCACCCGTTGCGCCCTGCAACTAGCGCCGCTGCTGTTCGTGCGGCCCGGCGAACTGCGGCAAGCCGAGTGGCCCGAATTCGACCTCGAAGCGGCGGAATGGCGGATACCAGCCCATAAGATGAAGATGCGCCACGCCCATATCGTGCCGCTGGCGCGGCCAATCCGTGGCGATCCTGCAGGAACTGCACGCACTCACGGGCAAGGGGTCGGTACCTGTTCCCCGGCTTGCGGACCGCCGCCCGGCCCATGAGCGAGAACACCGTCAACGCCGCCCTGCGGCGCATGGGCTACGACCAGAGCCAGATGACCGGGCACGGGTTTCGCGCGCATGGCCAGCCACGCTGCTAAACGAGATGGGATGGCACCGGGACGCCATTGAGCGCCAGTTGGCCCACGCCGAAAAAGACGGGGTGCGCGCTGCCTACAACCGCGCGGAACACCTGCCCGAACGCCGCCGGATGATGCAAGCGTGGGCGGATTATCTGGACGGGTTAAAGCGGGGCGCGGAGGTGGTCCCGATCCACGGGAGCGACGCCCGATGAGCGATTCGTCACCACCAGGTTTTGAGTGGCTCGACGACCCGACAACCATTTCTGTGGCGGATTACATCCCGCGCATCGCCGCTGCCGTCTACCCCGACTATCCGCCCTCAAAGGCAAAGAGCAAGGTTCATCTGGCCATTCGGGACGGGAAGGCCGCGAAGAAAAACCCCTTGCGTTTGATACCGGCCCCGCCACCATTCCCTGATGGACATGTTTTTGCCGAGGAGTTTTTTCGTTGGCTCGCGAGACGATGGCCCGGCCAAATTCCATGGCTTCATCCGTACTATGGTCTCACGCCGCTGATAGCGGGCTGCACCGCCAGTTGGAGCAATGCGAAGCCGCCCGCGCCACCGCCCAGCTACGATGCCCTCCTAGCCGATAACGAACGCTTACGCGCCGAAAATAAAAATTTGGCCGAGAAATTGAGGCGCCTTCATTCCGAAACGGAAAGCTTGAAAAGACGGATTGCCAAGTCATTAAAGATAAAGAAAAAATTAGCAGACCCCGGCCATAAAGGAGGGCGCGGGAAAACCATCTGACAGAAAAACAGAAAACCTTCAAATTCATTTTTCTGTCATTATCATACCGAAGCCATATCCACAACCGTCCACAGAGGTTGATTTATGGCTCAAGAGTTCCTGCGACTCCCCGCCGTTTGTTCCCGCACCGGCTTGAAGCGTTCCCAGCTTTACCGGCTCATGGGAAGCGGACTTTTCCCCCGCCCGATCAAGCTTTCCGAGCGATCCGCCGCCTGGTTGGAAACAGAGGTAGAGCGCTGGCAGAAAGAGCGCATCGCCGCCAGTCGTTGCGAGGTGGCCTGATGAACACCCCTTGCACCTTGCCCCGACCTGGCCTATGCTCTTCCACGGCGCCTGAGAAACGCCAAGGTAAGCGGTCAACCGTCCCCGAAAGCGATGGTTTTTTTACGCCTGGAATCCGCCCGGATTCCGGCCGTTGTAGCAAGCCAGTCTCCCATGTCGGGAACTGGTGGGATGCGCGTTCCGCAAGGCCGCGCGCCGCTCTTACCTGCGGTTTCTCAGACCCACCCGTTCCCGGCGCCAAGCCGGTTCAATCCTTGAGCCTTGGAGACTGAATCATGTCCAATAACACCCCCGCTTTTGATTTCCGCCTCGCCAATCCAATCGTGTGCAATCCCGAGGATGGCCCCGGCCGGTTCAGCGTCGATACGTTGCACCGCGCTGCTTCAACGTTGCAATTGTTTTCAAGCCTGATCGGCGGAAGCCAGGACGGCATCAACGAAGTTTTTTCCGACGACGATCGGACGTATGCGCTCTGCCTGCAACTGGATGGCATCGCCCTGACGTTGCGCGCCATTGCGGACTCGCTGGGTGAAAGGCGGAAGCTGGATAGGGACGGCAACCTGATCGAATCCCTGAAGGGAATCAGGACTGCTTGCGACACCGCCAAAGCTGCGGTCGATACCGATGGCGGTGGAACCGAGACAATTTTCGAGTCGCTGAAGCTCATCCGCGCCATTGCCGTCCAAGAACTGAACGAGTTGGGGGGCGCGCAATGAGCGGAAAAATCATTGAATTTCGGCCAAAGACGCCGCTTCGAATCCAGGTTCTAGGGGACGAGTACGAGATTACCGATGATTTGTATTTCGGCGGTTGCCCGGTGTGCAAAAAATCCGGCTATTTCTTGAATGTCGAGAGAGATCATTGGTGCGTGTGCGACGAGCATAAAACGTGCTGGAGCATTGGCAGCAACTTGTTCAGCAACTGGATGAACGAAGACTGGGCCACTTGGCAACGCAATAATGCCAAGTTGCTGACATGCACTGTCGTAGACCCTTGGTATCCCGAAAATAGATAGGCCAGTCCCCGAGAACTCACCCCGAGACTGGCCCGCACCATACCGAAAACGAATAACCCAGCGCACGGTTATTCTATCCGGGAATGGCGCGGCTGTCAGTCTCTTTGGAGATTTGACATGCTGCAAAGCACAACAGAATCACCGATAGATCGCCTACTTTCGCGCTTAGATCGCGTCAAAGCCACCGGCCCCGGCAAGTGGTCGGCAAGCTGCCCCGGTCCGCTGCACAACCACGGCGACCGCAGTCCGAGCTTGAGCATTGCCACCGGCGATGACGGCCGCGCGCTGCTACGCTGCTTCACCGGTTGCGAGGTATCGACCATCTTGGCGCCTATCGACTTGTCGTTGAGCGACCTGTTCCCGCCGCGTCCGATCACCCATGCCGGCCCGATCCCCGGTCACCAGCGACCGAAGATTTCGGATCGCGATCTGTTGGCGATCGTTAAACGTGAGGTGAGCATCATCGCCCAGGCCGGCGAGGAATTGATTGCCGGCCCACTATCGTTGCCGGACCTGGAGCGACTGCGGACCGCTGTCCGGCGCCTGTTTGGTGTGCTACGGGAGGTGCGTCATGGATGATGCCCGCTATGAAGACATTTGCTCGCGATTCGATGCCGAAAGCGTGCAACCCCCCGATCCGCTCCGCCGCGCCCCGATCCCGGCCGAGCCGTATCCGGTCGAAGCACTGGGCGCCGTACTGGGCCCTGCCCTGGAGGCGATCCGCAGCACCGTACAAGCGCCGGTCCCACTGATCGCGCAATCCCTGCTGGGCGCCGCCGCGTTGGCGGCCCAACCCCACGCCAATGTCATCATCGATGGCCGAGTGATGCCGATCTCGCTGTTCATGATCACCATCGGCGCCAGTGGCGAACGCAAGACCGGCGTCGATACCCTGGTGCTGAAACCCATCCAGGCCCGGCAACGCGAACTGGTGGACGCCCACCAAGCCGCCTTGACCGATCACAAGATCGCCAGCCGGATTTGGGAACAGGCCGAAGCGGCGGCCATTAAGGAGAAGGTCGTCGATCTGTCCAAAGTTCGCGAGGGACGGAGGGCGAAAGCAGAAGCCTTGAAGGAACTGGGCGACCAACCGCCGGAACCGCCGTTGCTGCCGAACCTGTTGGTAGGCGATCCCACGTCCGAGGGTTTGTTCAAACTGTTCGCCAATGGTCAGCCGAGCCTTAGCCTGTTCAGCGACGAGGGTGCACTGTTCGTCGGCGGTCATGCGATGGCGCGGGATGCCCGTCTCCGCACGATTGGCGCGCTCTCGAAACTCTGGGACGGCCGGCCCCTGGATCGGGTTCGCGGTGGGGATGGTGCCAGCATCCTGTATGACCGTCGGTTATCGCTGCACCTGATGATGCAACCCTTGGTCGCGGCGGAATTGTTCAACGATCCGATCTATGCCGATCAAGGGTTCCTGGCTCGCGTGCTGCTGTCCTGGCCCGATAGCACGGCGGGAACCCGGCTTTATGTGAATGCCGATCCCTATCAGGATGCGCGAGTCGGTCGTTACTGGAGGGCATTGACCGATCTACTCTACCGCCCGCCGTCGCTACGGGAAGGCACCCGCAACGAACTGATCCCGCGCCCTCTGCCGCTCTCGCCCTCGGCAAAGGCCGAATGGGTCACCTATTTCGATGGGATTGAAGCGATGCTGGGCGAAGGGGGGAAGCTGGAATCGATCCGAGGCTTCGCCAGCAAAGCCGCTGAACACGCGGCCCGCCTGTCCGGCGTGCTGGCCTTGATCGCCGATCCGAACGCGGCGGAAATCGATCAGGTACATATCCAGTCCGGCATCTGGTTGATGGATCACTACCTGACCGAAACGCTCCGCATCCAAGACGCGGGGATAGCCGATCCTGACTTGCAGCTCGCCCAGCGGCTCTTGGAGTGGCTGCACGGGCTAGGCGAAGCGCATACCTATCTGGCGAAGGTCTATCAGTTCGGCCCGAACGGCATCCGCGATGCCAAGACCGCCCGCAAGATGCTTGAGATTTTGGAGAAGCACCGCTGGGTTTATGGCATCGAGGGCGGTCTGCAACTGGACGGCGCCCACCGTAAGGAGGTTTGGAAGATCGTCGGCAAGGAGGCGAAACCATGAAATTCTCGAACATCACCGCTGCTAATCTTGCTAAAGCTGCTAATCCGAGCGTCGATTTTGATGGTTCGGTCGCTGCTAATCCTGCTAAAGCTGCTAATCCAGCCGGTTCCGATGAACAGGTTAGCAAGATTAGCGACTTTAGCAGTGGGCAACGCCACGAAAACGGCCTACCAGAGGCCGCTATCCGTTTTGACGGGGGCAACGCTGCTAATCTTGCTAAAGCTGCTAATCCGAACGTTCCAGCCTCCCCGATTAGCAGGATTAGCAACTTTAGCAAGGGGGACACCCGCGAAAACGCGAATTTGGTCCGCTGTAGCGACTGCCAGCACGCCCTGCCCGCCACTGCGACCGATCCCCATAGCTGGCACTCCTGCGACCGTGGCTTGAAGGGCTGGTGGGGCATGGCGCCGCGTCGGTGCGACGCCTACGCGGCCAAGGCCGAGCGCATCGACCGCGAAAAACGAGGAGAAGCCGACCGGCTCGCTGAAGAAGAACGCCGGCGGCTTGAGATGGAACGAGAGCGCGAAGAAATCGAGAAGAATATCCGGCTAACCCTGTTCAGCTCCTTCGACGGCCTGGTCACAGGAGCGTCAGTATGGGCCGGACTGGAGTTGACCCAGGAGCGCATCAAGGTGCTGAAAGACCCGCGCTTCGAGCAAGAGCGAATGCAATGGCCCGCACTGCAAAAGTTCGACCGCGCTTTTATCGAGAAAGCGATAGATGGGCTGAAAGCCATCCTTGAGGTGTATTAATCCATGACCGCCCTTAAGAAGATCACCGATCCCGACACGCGCACGGCTTTCGCGAAACAAGCCGAGAAAATCATGTGCGATGCGGTCCGCTTGCAAGGCGTTCGCGCCCTGGAATCGACCCGACGCCACGCCGCCATCCACGAAGCCGGCCACGCGGTCATTTATGAAATCACGGCCGACGATGCCCGCTGGTGGCGTCCGTACCGGCTGAGAATCTGGCGAGAACCCGCTGCTCCTGATGGCTTGCTGTTCTGGGCCGGCCGAACCGACGTTTCACCCAAAGCGCCACCCGAGCGCGTGGATACTCGCAACGATCCGACCGGCGCGGCGGTCTTGGCGCTGCGTGCTTTGGCGGGATGGGCATCCGAGAGCCAGTTTTGCCGGAAGGATTTCAGGATGGCGTCATCGGTCGATGAAATGCTGCTCGCTGGAGGGTGCGCTCGCTCGTTGGCTACCCACTGGAACCGGGAACCAGAAAAGGTCTTGGAGATACTGATCGCCACCGCCACCCGGATGCTCCAAGCCAACAAACCCATCTTGATGACCATCTCCTCTCGCCTGGAGCAAAACCGGAAGCTCGAAAACGCCGAACTGCGGCGGCTGTTGGCTGGCGTGGTGAGGCAGCCGTAATGCGCGGGTCCCTGTGGGCAATGCAACAGCCACGAGTATTTCGCACCCCGACTTGGCACGTTTTTTGTTGTTTTATGCAAACATGTTTCGAGTGTTGGTGAGGCAATGGACCCACTGATTTCCCGCCTTCTCGTGGCCCGAACCAGCCACCACGTGACCACCGAGTTAATCGACGCCACCTTGGCGCGATTGACGGAAAGGCAATCCGTCGCCGAATGCCGCACGCTGCGGGATTTCTATATCCGCGCTGCCGCCGATTGTTTAACCGGACCGGCCTGGCAACGCGCAAAAACCCTATCGGCTCTAATTCGCCGCTTTCATCATCCTGTGGATAGCGTTCGCCGCTTTCTGCACCTGGCCGCAAAAGCCGGCCCCACCATGCCGACATCGCCGCGCCAAGTTTATCGAATCATTGATGGCCATTGACACTTAACCCTATTCGCTTGTCAGTGGGGACGGGATAGGGTAGCGGCATGATTACTCTATACCTTTATAGCGACATCGAGGACGGTTTATCCCGCGAGATTGCTGGTCAATTGCGCGCCAAGCCGAGAGAAGCGGTTGAGGTGCGGATTAACTCACCCGGTGGCAACGCATTCGAATCCATCGCGATTTACAACGCGCTGCAATCCCACGGCGGCCCCGTGACTTGCGTTGTCGAGGGCTTAGCTTTTTCTGGAGCGACGATTATTGCTTGTGCCGGTCGTTGCGTGGCCTACGAATCCGCCGTATTCGGCTATCACGGCCCTTTGGTACAAATGAATGGCGCTGCCGGTGCTGAACAAATGCGAAGTGCGGCGGATTCTCTCGAAAAGATTGTCGAGAGCATGATTGGCATTTATGCCAAAAAATCCGGCCGCACCGTCGAAGAAATGCGAACGCTCATTAAATACGGCACAGTCGGCGAAACGTGGTTGACTACCGATGAGGCCCAGCAATGGGGATTTGTGGATGAAATCATCCCCGGCAAAATCGCCAAGCTGAATACTGGACACCTGAAATTACCCGCGAGATTCCTAATGACCGCAAATACTGAAACGACCACCACCCAAGCCACCGCTAAGCCCGTCATGCTGAGTGCCGACGCCATTGTCCAAATGTGCGCTCAAGAGCCGGGCATCGTGACAAGCCTGCTAGCCAAGCCCCACACCGAAGCGCAAGTCCAAGCCCGTCTAGCCGATGCTAAAGAGATTCGCGCAATGGCCCGGCTATCCCACCAATCCGGTCCCGCTGTGGATGCGATGATCGCTGCCGGCGTATCACCGGACACGGCAGGCCCGCAACTGCTTCGGATGGTGGCCGAGCAAGACGCCGCGCTACCGGTGAGTAACATCCACACGGGCAACGTGGTCGGGTTCGGCGGGTATGGTGGCGATCACTTCATGCAGGCCGCCACCGACGCGCTGGTCGTTCGCATGGGGGGCAAGGTGAAAGACCCTCACCCGGCCGTGCGGGACTTTCAAGATGCCTCGCTGTCCGGCATTGCCGCCTTGTGCCTGAATGCGAGCGGTCACAGCACCTTCGGCCGGAGCCGCGCCCAAATCATCAAAATGGCGATGAGCACTTCGGACTTTCCCGATCTACTCGCCAACACGGCCAACAAGTCGCTGACCTCTCGTTTCGAGGCGATGACCGAGCACCGGCAACTGTGCGAAACCGCCACCTTGCAGGATTTCAAGCGGGCATCGGCCGTCAACGTGTCGTTCCTGCCTGGCCTGCTGGAAAAGAAGGAAGGCGGCGAAATTAAGTACGGCAGCCTGAGCGACGGCGCCGAAAGCTACAAGCTGGCGACCTACGCACGCGGCCTTGTCCTGACCCGCGAGGCGCTGATTAACGATGACCTGAACGCATTTGGGGCTATCACCGCCAATGCCGCCAATGCCGCCGGACGGCTGGAACGCGATTTGGTCTTCGCCGTGCTGACCACCAACGCCGCGATGTCCGACGGCGTGGCGCTGTTCCATGCCAATCATGGCAACCTGGACAGCAACGCCCACGGCGTTGATATTGCCGGCCTGAATGCCGGCCGCGTGTTGATGCGGAAGCAACAGGATTCTAGCGGCGGTTACGTGTTGACCGATCCGCGTTTTATCGTCTGCCCGGTCGGACTTGAAGCCGACGCCGAGGCGCTGGTTGCGAGCTTGACTTATCGCCCGGGCAGCAATACCGAGTTGCAAACCCCGGCTTGGGTCAAGTCGCTGGCGGTGGTATCCGATCCGCGCTTGGACGCTGCGAGCGCGTCGGTTTGGTATCTGTTGAGCAATCCGCTTGTGGCCCCGGTCATTCGGTTGGCGTATCTGAACGGCGTCACCGCCCCGGTTGTTGAACAGGAAGGCGATTTCGACACCGATGTGATGAAGTTCAAAATCAGGTTCGACGTTTGCGCCGCTGCCGTGGGTTGGGCTGGCGGCGTGAAGATGGCGTAACCATGCACGGTCCGCAAGTCGTTAAGACAACCGTCAAGCCGTCCACAGCGGTATCACCGGCCGCCCGCCAAGCGGCGCTGGCGTTGAACGGCCTGATAGAGATCGGCGAAGACCCGGCCGTGCTCGAAGCGCGTGCCCTGTCGGTTCATCAAGTCGTCGCCATGCTGCTGGCCACGGCCGGCAAGTTCCACGAGGGCGAGGCGAGCCTTGAAGAAATCCTCGGCGCCTTGACGGCCGGCGCCGCCTGGATCGCTCACCACCACGCCTACCCGCACTAAACAAAGTTTGCCGCTCTCACTGGCTCCCGAGAACGGCAACGGGAGAGCCGTACGAAAGGCTCTCCCACCTTTCATCTGCTATCGCCTTAAATCGACGTTTTGACGCCTTCTCGACATGATTTCACCCGAAGCACTCCTGACTGAATGCGGTTGCTAGGGAGGGTTGAGAGCGGGAATGCGGCGTAATGCCATTAGGCATTAGGACATACGAACCCCAGTCGCTAGCGCCAAACCGGGGTGCGAATTACTCGCATCATAACTGTTACGCAGGGACCCGCGCTTGTTCGCGCATCTTGCCGTCGGTGCCGTCAGTTCACCTTCCGCTATTTCCTGCTAGCTGTAGCAGGCCAGGACAGAAGGCGTGGGGTACATTTTGGGGTACATGAAAAACTCAATTCAATAAAACAACATATTAATTAATACGTTGCTCTCTTGATTCGACAGTGACCCTACCAAATAAAGCATACAAGGAAGTCCAAAGGATTGGGGCATCGTTCCGGGTACAGCTTCCGCCACCGCACCCCCATACCCCGATGCCCCTGAACGATTCCGTGATCAAGGCCGCCAAGCCGGCTGATCAACCCCAACGCTACCAAGCTGTGGCGAGTCAATGGCGGCGCGGATGCCAGGCGGTAGGGCCGGTGGTAGCCGACCGCCATGCACAGCCCCCTCGATGAATTCACCGTTCACCTGCACGCGCGCCGGTAGACACCACTCGGTTTCCGTTGTCCTCTGGAGTTGCGCCAGCCAATCGATCTGGGCTGCCTCCGCATCGTATAGCTTGAGTCCATGCGGGTTATAGCGCACCACCACCGCCACACTTCGGTCGGCACACGCGAATCAACGCGGATGCCGAGTTGTCGCCCCGATCCGCCACCACCACATCCCCGTCCCGCAGAGGGTCGTTCGCAGGCTTTCCCCCGTATGAACGTCCGTATAACATAACAAACTCGCACCCTACGCATTGCGCGTTCGCGCACTTCAGGGGAACACTTCGGTGTGTTCTTCTTGCCCTTCATGGCTCCATTCTCTCAAGAGTCGAAGCCTCCTCAAAACTCGGGACGGTTCACTGGTTCGTGCCAGTGTTGGTCCGCT
>JBAOHI010000063.1:0-4674 GCA_037045535.1 Candidatus Competibacter sp. | reverse complement strand
GGGCACCTCGAAAAACCTTGTTATGAGAAAATAGGGTTGTTGATCCCCGCCAAGAGCCCGGATATCCGATGATCAAAGAAAGCCTGTTTGCCGCCCAGGAACGGGAAGCCAAATTGGATCGTCTGGGCGATGTGCTGCAAGTCATGGAGCAGCAGGTTGACTTCAAGGCGCTGGCGGCGGAGATGGACCGGGTAGCGCCACGACCCGGACGGGCACGTGGGGGGCGTCCACCGTTTCCCACCGAGTTGATGGTACGTGCCCTGGTTCTTCAGGATTTATATGGACTGAGTGACGAACAGATGGAATACCAAGTGCTGGATCGACTGAGCTTCCAGCGTTTCCTGGGCCTGCGGCACAGTAGTCAGATACCCGATCGCACCACATTCTGGACCTTCCGCGAGCGGTTGACGGTGGCGAAGGCGGGAGACGCGCTGTTTGAGGCGGTGCATCGTCAACTGGCCCAGCAGGGTTATATTGCTCGTGGTGGGCAGATGGTGGACGCCAGTCTGGTTCCCGTTCCTCGCCAGCACGTCACGGAAAAAGAACGGGAATTGCTGAAAGCGTCGGCGATGCCGGTGGACTGGAAGCCGGCCCAGCGCCGGCAGAAGGACATGGAGGCCACCTGGACGAAGAAGCACGGCAAATCCTACTTCGGTTACAAGGTCTCGGTCAGCGCCGACCGACGCTACAAGCTGATCCGCCAGGTCAAGGTCAGCACCGCTGCGGAGAACGACACCCTGCACCTGGAAGATGTCCTGGATCACGCGAATACCGGCCGCCGTGATCTTTATGGCGACAAGGGCTATGTTGATGGTGAACGTGAGCGGCGCCTCAAGACCCAGGGTTGGCGAGTACACATCCAGCGCAAGGCAAAGAAAGGCAAACCGCTGTCCGCCTGCCAGGCGCGCCGCAACACCCGCATTGCCCGGGTTCGGGCGCGGGTCGAACACGTCTTCGCCGCTATGGAGCAGATGGGCGGAAAACTCCTACGATGTATCGGTCTGGATCGAGCGACCTTCCAACTCACGGGGAAGGCAGCGGTCTACAACCTACGTCGCCTGTGCATTCTCAAGGCATACGGTGTGGTCGCTTTCTAACGCCCAAGTGCGATCCCGGTACGACCGGGATGGTGATTTCGGGCGGGGATGAACCCTTCGGGCCGGGGCACAAACCAAAGATATTGTGAGGCTCACGCCTCAGGCACCTTGCTTTGCCCATTTTGCCGGCTTCATGTCCGGTTTTTCGAGGTGCCCAACTGGGGAAGAGGTGATGATTTTGCAAGGCGCTGTATAATTCACGGCCCGCAGCTGCTCGCTGGGGCGGCTTCTTCACTCACCGACGGATGTATGGGTTATGACGTTTTGGCAACGTCTGCGCGAAGACATTACCTGCGTGTTCGATCGCGATCCGGCCGCGCGCACCGTATTCGAGATTCTCACGGCCTATCCCGGCATTCATGCCGTGCTATTTCACCGCGTTCACCACGCATTGTGGAGCAGGGGCCTGAAATGGCTGGCCCGCTTCCTATCGGCCATCGCACGTTGGCTGACCGGGATCGAAATCCATCCGGGCGCAAAAATCGGCCGGCGGTTTTTTATCGACCATGGCATGGGTGTGGTCATCGGCGAGACCACCGAAATCGGCGACGACTGCACACTGTATCAAGGCGTCACCCTGGGCGGAACCAGCTGGAATAAGGGCAAACGCCATCCGACGCTCGGCAACAACGTGGTGATCGGCGCCGGCGCCAAGGTGCTGGGACCGTTCAAGGTCGGCGACAATGCCCGTATCGGTTCGAATTCGGTGGTGATCAAGGAAGTGCCGGCCAACGCCACGGTGGTCGGTGTGCCGGGCCGAGTGGTCGAAGCCGGTGAACCAAGCGCCGACGTGCGTCGAGAAATCGCCCGCAAGCTGGGTTTTGACGCTTACGGCGCCACGCCCGATTTGCCCGACCCAGAGGCCCACGCCATCAACCGGATGCTGGATCACATTCAATCCCTGGACTATACCATCCGCCAGCTTTGCAAGGCATTGCGAGACGCCGGCATCGACCCTGGCGAATTGCGGCTGAACGAATTGAAGGGCTGCGAATTGCATTCGGCGGCTAGTCAGAACGGCTGGCCCGCGCAGCCGAGCGATGGCGCGGCCGAATCCAACCGGAACACCAAGACTTCGGCCTAGCTGCCATCGTGCTGGAATTAGGCGTTGTCGCGCGAGAGCATTTCGAGCATCCACGCAACGTCGGCGATCTCAACCCGAATGAACCGGATGTGGCCGAGGCGCGGGTCGGCGAACCGGTCAGCGGCAACATTCTACAATTGCATTTGCGGACCGACAGCCAAGGCGTTATCACTGCCGTTCGCTTCAAGGCTTACGGCTGCGGCTGGCTGATTGCCTGTGGTTCGTTGCTGACCGAGCGCATCGCGGGCCGCACGTTGGCAGAAGCCGGGCACTTTCGGCACCACGAGCTGGTCCAACAGCTGGAAATACCGCCGGCCAAGCTGCACTGCGCCGTGCTGGCCGAAACCGCGCTCAAAGCGGGGCTGCGCGCATTTGCCGCCAAACCGCACCCGGCAACCTCCACGACCTGACACTCAATATCCAATACGCCTGACCATTACGATGAGGAAAAACACGATGTCGATCACCTTGACTGAAAAAGCTGCTACCCGCGCTCACGGCTATCTGGCTAAAAACGAGCAGGCGAAGGGATTGCGGCTGGGCGTGCGTAACACCGGCTGTTCCGGCTACATGTACACCGTCGGATTGGCCGACTCTATCAACCCCGACGACCAGATCTTTGAATCGCAGGGCATCCAGCTCGTGGTCAGCACCCAAAATCTGCCTTATCTGGACGGCATGGAGGTGGATTACGCCAAGCAGGGACTCAACGAAGGGTTCCGCTTCAACAATCCCAATGCCAAGGAGATGTGTGGCTGCGGCGAGAGCTTCAGCGTGTAAGCGCAGTGCATGGGGCGCTCCGAAATCGAACTGGACCTATACTTTAGGGTGCCGTTCGGCCCAAATCGCCCGTTTGCATCATGGGCTTGGGGCGTCGAGCAATTGGATTATTCCAGAAAATTCAAGGAGAACCTCATGCATTGCAATAAATCTCTACCGGTAGCCTTAGCCATTTTCGCCGGAATCGGTCTGAGCGCGGCGAACACCAGCGCCCAAGATCTCGTGCAAGTTTCAGGCAGCAGCCCGTTTACCGACTGCGGGGCGGACAATATCGCAAGCCAGTCTGGCGTTAACTTTCTCAACAGCGAGGTCGAGCCGTGGATCGATGTCAACCCGACCAACTCGCTCAACTTCGTGGGCGTTTGGCAGCAGGACCGCTGGTCGAACGGCGGCTCGCGTGGGCTGGTCGTTGGCGTGAGCCTGGACGGCGGCGAAACCTGGGCGGTCAATCCCATTCCCAAGATCACGCTATGCTCCGGCGGCAATTATCAGCGCGCGACCGACCCGTGGGTGACATTCGGTCCGGATGGAGTGGTCTATCAGTTGAGCCTGTCGTTCAACGACTTTAACTTCGAGCATGCTCTCCTGGTCAGCAAATCCACCGATGGCGGCATCAATTGGAACGATCCGATTCCGATCAAAACGGATGTGGCTCCCACCGTGTTCAACGACAAGCAGTCGATCACTGCTGACCCTCATATAACCGCTGACAGCTCTGGCATAAAGCGCTACGTCTACGCGATCTGGGATCGCCTCGTTTACCCGAACGAAAAGGCCAACGTCAAAGCAGCCTTTCACGCGGCGGCTTACCGAGGTCCGATCTGGTTCGCGCGCAGCGCCGACGGCGGCGATAGCTGGGGAACGGCCCGGCCGATCTACGACCCTGGCCAAAACAGCCAGACCATTGGCAACCAGATCGTTGTTCTACCGCAGCAAAACCCTGATGGCCCCTACGACCTGGTCAATGTGTTTAACCTGATCCACAACGAAAACAAAAAAGGGTTGCGGGGCAGCAATGTGGCGGTGATTCGCTCGCCCAATCAGGGGGATACTTGGTCCGAGCCGACCATCGTCGCCAAACTGGGCAGTATCCCGGTCCGCGACCCTGAAACCGGCAAGGACATCCGAACCGGCGATATCATTCCTGATATTGCTGTCGATCCAATCAGCGGTACCCTGTACATCGTATGGCAGGATGCCCGTTTTAGCGATTTGCAGAATGACGGCATTGCCCTTTCCGTATCCACTGACGGCGGCTACACCTGGTCAGCGCCCATCAAAGTCAACCAGACCCCGACCAACCTGCTGGCCGGCAACCAGCAAGCCTTCACGCCGTCAGTCACCGTCACCAAAGACGGCACGGTCGCGATCACCTACTACGATTTTCGCAACAACACGTCAGACCCGCAGACACTGCCGACCGACTATTTTATTGTCCGTTGCACATCCAACTGCGCCGACCCGACCAGCTGGTGGAATAACGAGACTCGTTTGACACCGACCTCGTTCGACATGCGCAAGGCTCCCTTGACTGGCAGCGGTTATTTCGTGGGGGACTATGAAGGGTTGGTATCGGTCGAGAACGATTTTCTACCGTTCTTTTCTCAGTCGCATGATTCAGATCCAGCGAGTATCTTCTTTAGGCGGGTAAGTCCCTAATCCGGAAAGCGCAACGCTGCAGCGGGGAAAATTGAGGGGCGATTTTCCCCGCTA
>JBAOHI010000062.1:0-219197 GCA_037045535.1 Candidatus Competibacter sp. | reverse complement strand
AAAATTTTCTATGCTATTCCATACAACTTTTTAAATCGCCCTCTGACATAGCAATATTGTATGCCGAAAGTAATTTAAGGAGAGTCTCTTTATGGTTTTTCTTCAGATCGTTTAATTTCCAAGTATTGAATTTGTTAAAAATTCTGACCGAGTTACTGAACAGTTCTACATTCATGTTGAAGTATTTTTCTTTCTTTTTCAGATAATCGAAATTGCTTTGTGAGGCATTTTTCCTTCGGGACAAAAGAATAAGATTGCCAAGTCGATCAGTCCATCTTTCTCTATCTCGTTCGGTAAAATCAGAGACCCATTTGCTACTCACATCCGGCGTCCGAGGAAGAATATGCTCAATACTAATGGTCGCAGGTGGAGAAAACTTAGTCGTATGCCCATGATATGCAAGGTCAATTTTTAAAAGTATATATCGACAATAGCGACGACCATAAACTCCACCCGAAAGGACTCGCAAAAGATCCTCAACTCCCACATTGAATACACTAGAAGAAAACAGAGTATCTTGATCAGTTGTCGTTTCGATCTCCTTTATGATGGCATTTGTATTTTCAATACGCTTCGTTGGTGATAGCCCAACTATCCAATCAGAAGAAATCTTCGCATCTAAAAGATACAGGAACTTCAGCAACCCATTTGTTTTGTATTTTTCATAATATCGTAGAAGAGGCGCTATCCAGGAATCAGCCTCAAAACCTAATCGCATTAATGCAATCTGGTTACAAAACTCAAAACTGTTTGTCAACCCATAATTCTCATCCTCAAAAAGACTAAGATAGTGTTTGTAATAACGACCAATAAAATCAAAAGTAGCCTCGCCCTTAGTTAACAAGGGCGGCTTAGAAAGATAGACTCCATTATTGCGGTTAAATTCCTTTGGGGCATAGATATTTTCTTCATATTCCTTAAGAAGATTATAACCAGCTTTCTGTTTAACCAGTATAGTTCTAAGATGCGAAAGAAAACCATCAAAATCCTCAGCAAAGCACTCCTCAATGCTCTCCCATGATTTAGCGTATTTGGTTCTAGCAGTGGCATCAGAAATCTTAGCGAGGTTTTCAGCTTTGAGAATATCACTATTACGCAGCTTGATCCCCCGATTATTCATAACTGTAAAGAGGTGAAAAGCGTCTTCCAGCTCTTCGGCAGCTACGTATATCATCAATACATTTGAACGTAAAAATGGGAAAAACTGATCTAAAGAATTACCGTTCTGGAAAAATCCCTGAATAGTCAAAATAGCATTAGCCATATTTCTGATAGAAATATCCTCATTACTTTTTTGCGAGAGCTGTTTGAGTTCATCGGTTTTTTTCGTTCCTGCATCAGGTTTGATGTAAGTATTTACAAAATCTCGTACTTTATTAACCCGGCAATTATTTAGGCGACACAGGTATATTGAAGGGCATGAAAAAAGTGGATGGGCGTTGTTTATCACCGGAAGCGCAAGAGGAACGACGACGACAAGCGTTACGCTTGCGCGAAGAGTTGCAATTGACGTGGAAGGAGATCGCGCGGGTGGTGGGGGTGCATATCAGCACGGTGATTGGCTGGGGTCAACGGTACGGTCGAGACGGAGAGGCGGGTCTGAAGTCAAAGCGGCGGGGACGGCGGTATTTGACGGGCCGGACGTTGACGCTGGCGCAGGAAGGGCGGGTGCGTTCGATTCTGGTGGACAAGACGCCGGGGCAACGGGGGTTGGGGTTTGCGCTGTGGAACCGGCGGGCGGTGATGGAGCTGATTGAGACGCTGTTTGGGGTGGCGATGCCGATTCGGACGGTGGGGGAATACCTGCTGCGCTGGGGCTATACGCCGCAACGGCCGCTCAAGCGGGCCTTGGAGCAACGGCCCGCCGAGGTGCAACGTTGGCTGGACGAGACCTATCCGGCCATTTTAGCCCGCGCGAAGGTGGAGAAGGCGCTGATTTACTGGGGCGACGAGACGGCCGTGGTGGAAGATGGCCATTGGGTACGGGGTTATGCCCCCCAAGGGAAAACGCCGGTGCTGGCGACTCCCGGCCGCCGGTCTGGATTGGCGCTGGTGTCGGCCATCAGCAACCAAGGACTCGTCCGGTTCCGCTTTATCGAACAGGCCATGAACGCCGATTGGCTCATCGAGTTCTTGGGCCAGTTGATCGCGGACACTCCCCAAAAAGTCTTTCTGATTCTGGACAACCTGAAAGTCCATCACGCCAAGGCCGTGACCCGGTGGGTCGGCGAACACGCTGAACAGATCGAGCTCTTTTACCTGCCGCCCTATACCCCGGAGCGCAATCCGACCGAATACCTCAATCGCGATTTCAAAACCCACTTGCGGTTATCCGCCCGTTCCTCCACGCCTCATGCCTTGCGGCAAAAAGCAAACGCCTTTCTCCAATTTGTCATCAGCACCCCAGACCGGATCATGGCCTATTTCAACCACCCCGCCGTCCAGTACGCCGCTTAATCGCCTATTTCTTTGCCGGGTTAATATCTCGAATATCAAATATAATACGACTTCTCTCTGGGATGTTATCGTCTGGATTTGCTATCTGATAAATAGTCTCTCGGCAGGTTTTAACTCGAGCCTCATTAGACAGTTGAGTTAAATCACGAACTACAGCAGTAATCAGAAAAAGGGTTGTTAACCGCTGTTGTCCATCCAAGATGTCATATTCTTCATATTTAGTAGTGCCATCCTGTTTATCCGATTTTTTTAGCACCATGGAGCCAAGAAAGTATTGAGAATCGGGATTATATTGGCATGCTCGATATACATCATCAAGTAGTTCTGTTACTTGGTCAGCTCCCCAGACATAGGGACGCTGATATTCCGGTATACGATACCATTTTTGGAAAACATTTTTTACAAAAAGCTTATCACTTTCAATTTTTTGTGTCATTTTTATTACCTCTATTCTTATTAAATTGAACTACATTCATCAGATAAAAGTATCTAGCATTTTTATAAAATGCCGCTTAGAAAATTATCTTTTTTAATGGATGGCCTAGCGATGCAACAATACCAATTGAACCACTAAAAACGTGACACCACCTCCACCACCTGCCTCAATCCCGGCTGCCCCTGCCAATAACCATCACAAGCACCATACGGCAGCTTGGCATTGAGCGCCCGCGCCGCTTCTAGATGGGTCGCTTTCCCCGCGCAGACAAGCGGCGAATGTTTCGACCACTGTTTCCGTTCTCTCGGCCTGCGGGCTGATGCGCAGCACATCCACTTTTAATTCCCGCAATTCCGCCAATTCCGGCAATAAATTACAGGTCTGGGCCGATTGAGTCTGGATCCCGTTAATCGCCAGAAACGCCTGCCCCTCGCGGGTACTCAAAGTCAGCCCTTCCGGGTCATTGAGGCAGCGATACTGGCAATCATCCTTGGGTAGATTGTGATGCCGTGCGGTGAAACAGCGAGCCGAATACGCCAGCGGCAGGCGACCGTAAACAAATACCTCGGTTTCCACATGATCTGGCCGCTCGGCCTGAATCGCGGCCAGCGTCATCCGCGATAATTCCACCGGCATCACCCATCGCTTGGCGCCCAATCCGGCCAGAAAGCGCAGGGTCCGACTGCTGTACACGTTGATGCCCGTCCCCAGCACAAACGCCGCTTTCTGCTCGGACAGTAACCGCACCGCGCCCATGTCGTTGGCTTCCACGGTAAACCGGCCGTTCTCGCACAAGCGGCGCAGGGTTTTCAGCTCCGATTCGGCTTCCAACAGCGCCATCGTGGACAGCACGACCTCCTTGCCAGCAGCGGTCAATCGTTCCGCCAATTCCAACCATTCTTCGATATTGAAAGCGCGGCGTTTGGAACACACCGTCTCGCCGAGATACACGATATCCACCGGCGCAGCACTCATCCGCTCGTAAAAATCGAGCAGCTTCTCCTTCGGCCAGTAGTACAGCACCGGCCCCAACGCCAGTTTTGGCTGATATTCGATCATGGTCGCCGCCCTCACTGCCAGGTCCGGTGATAGGCGCCCAAAGTCGTCTGGTGGCCTTCGGACACCTTGCCCAGTTCCCGCTGCCACTCCGGTTTGGGCGCGTAAGCGGCGGGATTGCGTCGGCAGGCATCGATGGCCGCGCGCCAAACCTGGGTCACCTGGGTCACGTAGGCCGGGCTGCGTTGGCGACCTTCGATCTTGATGGCCGCGATGCCCATTTCCTGCAACTCCGGCAACAATTCCAACGTATTCAGGCTGGTCGGCTCCTCGATGGCGTAATACGTCTGATCGGCCACTTCGAACCGGCCCTTGCACAGGGTTGGATAACCGGCCGGTTCGCCCGGCGCGTAACGGTCGATCAGCAGCCCGCCCAAACGGGTTTCCAACCCGCGCGGTGTTTCCTCCCAGCGCACCGCCTTGGCCGGCGAACAAACGCCGCACATGTTGGGCGACTCGCCGGTCACGTAGGACGACAACAGACAACGCCCCTCCACCATGATGCACAGCCCGCCGAAGCCGAAAACTTCGATGCCGACCGGGCTGTTCTCCAAAACGTGCTTCACTTGCGGCAAGGACAGCACGCGGGGCAACACCACGCGCCGAATACCGAAATGCTCGTGATAAAAGCGGATCGCTTCGTAATTGGTCGCGGAGCCCTGCACCGACAAATGCAGCGGCAACTTCGGATGCTGGCGACTCGCGTAGTCCAGCACGCTGATATCGGCGGCAATGATCGCGTCCACCCCGAGTTCCGCCGCCTGATCCACCGCTCGCTGCCAGCGTTCCCAACCCGCCGGCTGTGGAAAGGTGTTGAGCGCGACGAACACCCGCCGACCCTTGG
The DNA here is from genome assembly GCA_037045535.1 of Candidatus Competibacter sp. Classification (GTDB taxonomy): domain Bacteria; phylum Pseudomonadota; class Gammaproteobacteria; order Competibacterales; family Competibacteraceae; genus Competibacter_A. The sequence goes on along the minus strand of JBAOHI010000062.1, from coordinate 214,404 downwards.
CGTGGGCGTATTGCACGCCCTGAGTGGCCGTCTTGGCGTCGAAGTTCAAGCCGGGAAAATGGCGGGCGTTGGTATCGTCGCGGAAGCCGATGTAAACCGAATCGGCGCCGTGGTCCACGGCAGTTTTCAGTGAGGGTAGATTGCCGGCGGGACAGACCAGTTCGAGAGATTTCGGCTGAGAGGATGAGACGGAAACGGCCACGATTTTACTCCCCACGCTCTCGCGCGATGGCCCGATAGCCGATGTCGGTGCGGTAATAAACGCCATCCCAATACACCCGCTTGACCAAGTTGTAGGCCAGGCTTTGCGCTTCGGCGACCGTGCCGCCCAGTGCGGTGGCGCACAGCACCCGGCCACCGTGCGTCACGATATGGCCCTCTTTCGTCTCCAGCGTGCCGGCGTGGAATAGCTTCACGTCACCGCCTAACTCCTCGTCGTGGTGCGGCAAGCCTTCGATGACATCGCCTTTGCGATAAGCGCCTGGATAACCGGCGGCGGTCATCACCACACCCAACGCCGGTCGAGGGTCCCAATCCACCTTGATCTCATGCAACCGCCCGTCCAGAGCCGCCCCGCACAACTCCACCAGATCGGAACGCAAGCGCATGATGAGCGGCTGGGTTTCGGGATCGCCCAACCGGCAGTTGTATTCGAGCACCTTGGGACCGTCGGCGGTCATCATCAAGCCGGCGTAGAGAAAACCGACATAGCGGCAACCTTCCGCCGCCATGCCGCGCACGGTGGGTTCGATGATGTCGGCCATGACCCGGTCATGCAATTCCGGCGTCACCACCGGCGCGGGAGAATACGCGCCCATGCCGCCCGTGTTCGGGCCTCGGTCGCCGTTGTCGCGCGCTTTGTGATCCTGCGAGGACGCGAACGGCAAGATGTGCTCGCCGTCGGTCATGACGATGAAGCTGGCTTCCTCGCCCCGTAGAAATTCCTCGATCACTACCCGGTGGCCGGCCTTGCCGAAATCCGTCCCGCTCAACATGCCCCGCATGGCGGCGATGGCCTCGTCCTCGCTTTGCGCCAGAATGACGCCCTTGCCCGCCGCCAAACCATCGGCCTTGACCACTACCGGCGCACCCATTTCGCGGATATAGGCTTCCGCCGCGTCGGGGTCGGTGAAACTCTGGTAACGAGCGGTCGGGATACGATGGCGGGCCAGAAAATCCTTGGCGAAGGCTTTGGAGCCTTCCAGTTGCGCCGCTGCTTTGCTCGGCCCGAAACAGCGCAGGCCGGCATTGGCGAACAGGTCGGTGATCCCCAGCACCAGCGGCACCTCGGGACCAATGATGGTCAAGTCCACATGATGACCCAAGGCGAACTTAAGCAAATCCGGCGGATCGTCGGCGGTGATGGCGATGTTGGTGACCTTGGGTTCGCGAGCGGTGCCAGCGTTGCCCGGCGCGACGTAGACGTTGTTCACCCGGCTGGATCGCGCCACTTTCCAGGCCAGAGCATGTTCGCGGCCACCGCCGCCGACGATCAGGACATTCATTCTATAATGACCCTCATCCCCAACCCTTCTCCTATCAGGGAGAGAGGCGAAGTTATTGTTAGTGGCGGAAATGCCGCATTCCGGTGAACACCATCGTCATACCGTGCTCGTCGGCGGCGGCGATCACCTCGCTGTCGCGCATGGAGCCGCCCGGTTCGATGACGGCGGTGATGCCCTGCTCGGCGGCCAGATCGATGCCGTCGCGGAACGGGAAAAAGGCGTCGGACGCCATTGCTGCGCCTTTCAGGTCCAGCTTTTCCTCCCGCGCTTTCATGATGGCGATATTGGCCGAGAACACCCGGCTCATCTGGCCGGCCCCGACGCCGAGAATCATGCCGTCCTTGCCGTAGACGATGGCGTTTGATTTGACGAATTTCACCACCTGCCAAGCGAACAGCAGGTCGATCATCTCCTGGTCGGTCGGTTGCCGTTTGGTCACCACTTTCAGGTCCGATTTGGCGACTCGGCCCAAATCGCGATCCTGCACCAGCAGGCCACCCGTGACCCGCTTGTAGTCCCAACCCGGCGCGCGTTCGGCACCCCAATTGCCGCAGGCCAGCACTCGCACATTCTGCTTGCTGGCGGTCGCGGCCAACGCCTCCGGCGTGACTTCCGGGGCGATGATCACCTCGACGAACTGCCGATCCACAATCGCCTTGGCGGTCGCGCCATCCAACGGCCGGTTGAAGGCGATGATGCCGCCGAAAGGCCGAGGTCGGATCGGTTTTATAGGCGCGGTCGTAAGCTTCCAGAATGCTCGAACCGATGGCCACGCCACAGGGATTGGCATGTTTGACGATCACGCAGGCCGGCGCATCGAAACCCTTGACGCATTCCAGCGCGGCGTCGGTATCGGCGACGTTGTTGTAGGACAATTCCTTGCCCTGTAACTGGCGGGCAGTGGCGATGCAAGCTTCCGCTGGTTTCGGCTCGACGTAGAACGCCGCGCCCTGATGCGGATTTTCGCCGTAGCGCATGTCCTGCGCCTTGATGAACTGAGTGCTGTAAGTACGCGGAAACGGATCGCGTTCACCCTCGGCGCGGATCGAACCGAGATAGTTGGCGATAGCGCCGTCGTAGCGGCCGGTGTGCTCGAACACCTTGACTGCTAGATCGAAGCGCGTGGCCTGACTCACCACGCCGTTGTTGTCGCGCATCTCGGTCAATACCCGCTGGTAGTCATTAGCATCCACTACCACGGTCACCGCCGCGTGATTCTTCGCCGCCGCCCGCAGCATCGCCGGCCCGCCGATGTCGATATTTTCAATCGCATCGGCCAGCGCGCAATTCGGCTTGGCGACCGTGGCCTCGAACGGATAAAGATTCACCACCAGCAGGTCGATGGGCGGAATACCGTGTTCAGCCATGGCCCCGTCGTCCTCACCACGCCGCCCCAGCAGGCCGCCGTGAATTTTCGGATGCAAGGTCTTGAGGCGACCGTCCATCATCTCGGGAAAGCCAGTGTAGTCGGCGACTTCGATGGCGGGAATGCCGTTGCTGGCCAGCAGCTTGGCAGTGCCGCCAGTGGAGAGAATCTCCACGCCCCGTTCGATCAGAGCGCGGGCGAACTCCACGATGCCGGTCTTGTCGGAAACGCTGATCAAGGCGCGGCGTATGGGTAGAGCGGAAGAGTTCATGCAAGAATCCGTTATGTCGATTGTGATGGCGAAAAATGAAGAGCGACAGGCCTAACGATTAGGCGTCTTCTGCGGGTGTCGGGCCGAAATACAAATCGTAAAACCGGTCCTTATCGGGGTCGTACTGCATCAGTTCGCCGTTTTCGAGATCGTAGTACCAGCCATACAAGCTCAGTCGACCTTCCTCGACCCGCTGGCGGATGAATGGAAAGGTCATGAGATTAGTCAACGAGGTTCGCACGCCAGCCCGCTCGCAGGCTCGCTGCTTAAATTCGCGGCTGGCGTCCGGCCAGCGCCGCAGCACCTCGTCGCGGGCCGGTGCGGCGATCCGCACCCAAGGTGCGATATAACCTTCACCTTCGTCGTTTTCGCCGTAGCCATCCAGCAAGGCGCTGATGCCGCCGCAGCGCGAATGGCCGAGCACGATGATGTTGTGCACCTTCAGGTTGCAAACGGCGAATTCCACGGCGGCGCTGGTACCATGATAGCGGCCACCCGTCTCGTAGGGCGGTATCAGATTGGCGACGTTGCGCACCACGAACAGATCGCCGGGCGCGGAATCGGTCAAAATGGCGGGATCTACCCGAGAATCGCTGCATCCGATCAACAGGGTGCGCGGCGTTTGCCCTTGCATTGCCAGCCGATTGAACAATTCCCGGTTCGGCTCGAAATTCTTGACGCGAAAGCGTTGGAAACCTTGCAATAGCTCATTAATCGTGGTCATGGCGTACCATCCGTTAACCTTAGTCGGTTTCGCATTATATCCTGTCGCTCCCCAACCTTCTGCCCGGAGAGACCCCATGCAGTGCGCAATCTACAAAAGCCGAAAAAAGCAGGATACTTATCTCTATCTAGCCGCCAAGGATGACTTCTCCCGCGTCCCCGAACCTCTGCTGCAACTCATTGGTCAACCGGTTCACGTCCTGGATTTGGAACTGTCTCCCGACCGTAAGCTGGCTCAAGAAAACGCAGCCGAGGTGCTGCGCAACCTCCAGGAACGCGGCTGGCACTTGCAGATGCCGCGTCAGAACGAGTGGCTCGGCATTAAGCACTGAAATATCACGGAATCCAACCTTATGCTCTCCGAACGCATCGACCGCTTGACCAGCTCCCTGATCCGGGAATTGCTCGCCCTCACCCAGAAGCCCGACATCATTTCCTTCGCCGGGGGACTGCCAGCCCGCGAAGCCATGCCCCCGTTGGATTTGGGCGATCTACCGCCTGACCTCAGCCAGTACGGCACCACCGACGGCGAGCCGGAACTGCGGACGGCCATCGCTGCGCAGTTGGCCGATCTCGGCCTGGGTTGCCGACCGGAACAGGTCTTGGTCACCACCGGCTCGCAGCAGGGGATCGATCTGGTTTCCAAGCTGTATATCGACCCCGGCACGCCGGTTGCCGTGGAAGCGCCGAGCTATCTGGCCGCCCTGCAATCGTTCCGGCTGTTCGGCGCCCGCTTCGAGGAACTGTCACTGGCGCCCAACGGTATCGACCCGGAGCAGTTGCGCCAAGTCGTTCATCGCCACCGACCGGCGTTCGTCTACCTCATCCCGACTTTCCAGAACCCGGCCGGCGTCTGCTACGACGAGGCGACCCGCGCGGCGGTCGCGGCGGTACTGCGCGAGACCGGCACGCCGCTGCTGGAGGACGAACCGTATCGGGAACTGGTCTACGAGCCAGTGGACCGCACGCCGCTTTGCGCCCGCTTGGGCGAGAAGGACACCTGGATGTACATGGGTACGTTTTCCAAGACCGGCATTCCCGGCCTACGGATCGGTTACGTTGCCGCGTCCGAGAACGTGCATCCCTATCTGGTACGGCTCAAACAGTCCACCGACCTGCACACCAACCGCATCGGTCAGTGGTGGTGTGCCCGCTTCGTGAATTCCCGTGACTATCCGGCACACCTGGAACGATTGCGAACGTTTTACCGAGAACGACGCGATGCCATGCAAGCGGCCCTGACCCGCCATCTCGGCGAACTGGCGGAGTGGACCCTGCCCAACGGTGGGTTATTCTTTTGGGTTCGCTTGAAGAGCGGTGGCAACACTCGCGCCCTGCTGATGCGAGCGCTGGAACGCAAGGTGGCGTTCATGCCGGGCGAGGCGTTTTTCGCCAATCCCGACGCTCGGCAAGGAGCGTTCATGCGCCTCAACTTCAGCCATGCCACGCCCGAGCAACTGGAACGTGGCATGGCGGTCCTGGCTGACGTGATTCGGGAACAGCAAGGAACCGTCAGCGTGGAAACCGCCACCGGGATGGTGGAAATTTAGCGCGGGGTAACCCTTATCAATCGGAGCACTGCCGCCATTACGATGGTCTCGCTCCTGGCCGATGTCTAGGAGCGACCGATTTTTGGGCCGGAACGGCTCAATACTCGGCAGAACATCCCAATTTTGTCACGCCACCCCATTCGCTCATCCGACAGTGCCTCCAGGAAATCCGATAGCGCCTTGGACTTGGCCACGGCATAGATCACCAGCAAGACGCTGGGAACCAGTACCCCGATCAGGATCAGCAGTTTGAGCCAAACTGGATGGTCGGTTTCGTCGAAAATGTTCATACCCAAAAAGCCGGTCGCAACGGTGGCGATCAGCCCCAAGGTTGTCACCACGGTCAGCCGCACCACGGTATTGGCTTGTCGCCGTAGACCGTCGCTATCCAGGTATTGGTTCATCTCTTTCACGGCCGCACTGACATCTTGATAGATGCGATCGGTGTCCAAATGCCCCGTCAACAACCGGAACAAATCGCGTGCCTGCGCCTGGTTGGATACTTCATGAAACCAGTAACGGTGGGTGAAGCGCAGGAAAGTTTCCATGATCCGGCGAATTTCGCGCTTGAAGATTTTCACCGAATCCATGTCGCGGATATCGAGCTGGCTAATCGCCATGACCAACCATTCCGAGAACAGCATCAGGGTCGCTTTATGGAAATGAGCGATCAGGTTGACCAAAAAATACTGGTGGCGAAATTGGCCCAGCAGGCCGGTTTCCGGATCGGCGAAAAATCGTTCGCTGGCCTTGCCGACCACCACGAAAGCGTGGCCACAGCACAGATAGCGGCTGCTGAGGGCTGGGTTCGTGGGATCCCAGAATTTGTCGTAACAGTATTGCCACTCGAAATGCGCCAGCTCGGCCTCGGAATAGGGCAAAGTATCCGACGGCCCAGCCTTGGCGACCAGCGCCAGCCGCGCAAAATCGCCGCGCGTTAGGGCTTGCGGATCGTTGAAGCTGAGGTAAGCCAGCAACGGCATGCGGTGGTATTCGATCTGCCGATAGCGGATGACACCCTCGCGGTCGGAGTGGTAGAGAGCCAGCGGCCACAACAGGTACTCCCAGTGAGCGGCGACATTGGGCGAACGATGCTGGCAGACAAAACGGAGATATTTGCGCCGATTTTCGTAGTCGGACACCGCCAGCGTTTCGCCCGCCGCCGAAAGCCATTCCACCCGGTACGGACATTGTCCGCCCTGACCGTTGGCTTCCCAGAATGCCGGATAAGCTCGCCCGACTTTGAACAGGACATCCTCGGCCAGCAATAACGGGATATCGTTGGCGAAAAACTCCACCGCCAAAATGACGACGTCGAGATCATAGAAGAAATGGAGATCGACGTGGGCGACATGAAACAGCAGCGGCGGCGCTTGCTCGTCCAATATCACTTTCATTCGGGCGATATCGCGGCGACGAAAGACCCGGATCGGCGATTTGCCGTAACCAGACTGCCCTTCGCGGCCGACACCCTCACCGTACAAGAAACGCTGCACGTAGGGCAGGAAGGTGATGAATTCCTTGTAGTGCCGTTCCTGAAAATCGTCAGGATCGCCGAATTCGTCGTCCACTTCCCGCCACGGGCACTCGTCCCCCATCGCCTCCAGCAATTCCCAATATTTGGAAATATGCGGTTCCCGTACCCGCGCGTGCATAATCTGCAAGGGCCACAACAAAATTTGCCGAAAGTGGCGAACGATGGGAGCAGCGTTTTGTGCGATCTCGTTCACGGGGTGGATTCTCGTGGGTCCCGTTATGGGAGAGGCTGATTTATCCGCAAGGGTTTTTGGAGCATTCCTGAAAAGGATTTTACCTGCTGAGCGAGCTAGATTAGGAATCCTATTTTTAGGGAGGCAGGGGGTGTCACCCAATCACCCCAAGCAAAGAGGCCGCGCCAGCAGCCTTATCGGGTAGCTCTTTAGCCGTAATCTCACCCGGCCCGCGAATCAGCTAGAACCAGTACCAAATTATCTCGATGGATCAATTCCGGGTCGTCCATGTGCCCCAACTCCATTTCAATCCGGCGGGTGGTTTTGCCGATCAACAACAGGGCTTGCTCGGTACTGTAATTCATCAGGCCGCGCGCCACTTCCTCGCCGGACGGATCGAGACAGGCCACTAAATCGCCGCGATCGAATCGACCCTCTACCGCCGTCACTCCGACCGGCAGCAGACTCTTGCCATCGGCGCGCAACGCCCGCACCGCTCCCGCGTCCAAATGCAATCGACCCTTTACTTGTAGCCGCACCGCCAGCCACTGCTTGCGTGCCGCCAGTGGGCTCTGACCAGGCCGCAGCAGCGTACCCAAGTCCTCGCCCGCCGCCACCCGCCGCAACACCTCCGGCTCACGGCCCCAGGCCAACAGAGTAAAAGCACCGGAACGGGCCGCTTTGGTCGCCGCGTGTAACTTGGTCGACATACCGCCACTGCCCAAGCTACCCGCACCGCTCGCCATCGCTTCCAACGCCGCATCACCGGCCCTGCCCTCGCGAATCAGGCACGCATCCGGAAACTGGCGCGGGTTTTTGTCGTACAGGCCTTGCTGGTCGGTGAGGATGACGTACAGCTCCGCCTCGACCAGATTCGCCACCAAGGCACCCAACGTGTCGTTGTCGCCGAAACGGATTTCCTCGAAAGCGACCGTGTCGTTCTCGTTGATAACCGGCACCACTCGCAAGCGCAGCAGGGTGCGCAGGGTGTTGCGGACATTGAGGTAGCGCTGACGGTCGGCCGCGTCCTCGTGGGTCAACAGAATCTGTGCGGTCTGGATGCCGTGATGCGCGAATGCCGATTCCCAGGCTTGTACCAGACCCATCTGTCCTACCGCCGCCACCGCCTGAAGATCGGCCAACACGGTCGGGCGTTGCGACCAGCCCAGCCGCCGCATGCCTTCCGCAACCGCCCCGGAGGTTACCAACAACAGCTCGCGCCCGGCACGATGCAGTTCCGCCATCTGCGCCACCCAGGCGTCGATGGAAAAATTGTCGAGCCCCTGCCCATCGTTGGTGATCATCGCGCTGCCGATCTTGACCACCCAGCGGTGAGCTGCCCCCAGTTGTTCACGCGTCTTGTTGAACATTACCCGTTTCGCCTTGCATCGGAGCCAACATCGTTGTCTCTTGGGCCGCCTCAGCCGCTTGTGCTTTCCGCAGCTCTTCCAGCCGTTCCATCACCGCTTGCATCACTTCTGCCGTTCCTTCCCCGGACAGGGCAGAAACGGCGAACCAGGGCCCCCGCCAACGCAAGGAACGGCGGATTTTGGCAACCAGCGTCTTGCGTTCACCTTCCGGCACCAGATCCAGCTTGTTCAACACCAACCAGCGTTCCCGCGCGGCCAGTTCCGGGCTATAACGCTTCAACTCCTTGAGGATCACCCGCGCGTCTTGGACCGGATCGCCACTGTCGCTGTAAGGCGAAACGTCGACCAAATGCAGCAACAGCCGGGTGCGGGAGAGGTGGCGTAAAAACTGGATGCCCAATCCCGCCCCTTCCGCTGCGCCCTCGATCAATCCAGGAATATCGGCCATCACGAAACTTTTGAGCGGACCGATCCACACGACGCCGAGATTGGGATGTAGGGTGGTAAAGGGATAGTCGGCCACCTTGGGTCGGGCGGCGGAAACAGCACGGATCAGGGTGGACTTGCCGGCGTTCGGCATCCCCAACAGGCCGACATCGGCGATGACCTTCAATTCCAGCCGCAGATCGCGCCCCTCGCCCGGCGTGCCTGGCTTGAACTGGCGCGGGGCGCGGTTGGTGCTGCTCTTGTAACGGGTGTTGCCAAGGCCGTGAAAACCGCCGCGTGCCACCAGCAACCGCTGACCAGGCTCGACCAGATCGCCGATCAGTTCGCCAGTGTCGGCATCGTGGGCCACGGTGCCCACCGGCACGATCACGGTCAGATCGGCACCGCTACGTCCGGTGCAATTAGCACCCATGCCCTTCTGACCGTGCTCGGCACGAAACAGTCGCGTGTAGCGATAATCCGCGAGGGTGTTGAGTCCGGCGTCGGCTTGCAGATAGATGCTGCCACCATCGCCGCCATCGCCGCCATCCGGACCGCCGAGAGGAATGTATTTCTCTCGCCGAAAGCTGACGCAGCCGTCACCACCGTCACCGGCTTCGACCCGAATGGTCACTTCATCGACGAATTTCACAGCGTTCTTCTCAAAGCGGGGACAAAAGAAAAGCCCCGAACGGGGCTTTCGCTGCGCTCGGGCACGTTCGGTAGTTCATCCCGGCGCCGGGTAGATGCTCACGTATTTGCGGTTGAACGGTCCCTTGACCTCGAAGGTCACATGGCCCTCCGCCTTGGCGAACAGAGTATGATCCTTGCCGCAACCCACATTGACACCCGGATAAAATTGGGTGCCGCGTTGCCGGACGATGATGTTGCCGGGCAACGCCAGCTGGCCACCGAACAATTTGACGCCCAAACGCTGCGCATGGGAATCGCGGCCATTGCGGCTGCTGCCGCCCGCTTTTTTGTGTGCCATGTCTTAGCCCTCTTGAATCGGCGCTGTTTCCACTTTTTCAAGCGACGGCGCGACGGACAAACCGGTGATGCCGCCGATCCGCAGTTCCGTATAGGATTGCCGATGGCCCTGCGTTTTACGGTAGTGTTTGCGGCGCCGGAATTTGATGATTCGGATTTTCGGTCCGCGCCCCTGGGATTTGACGGTTGCGCTCACCCGAATGCCTTCGACGTAAGGGGCGCCAACCTTGACCTGATCCCCGTCAGCGACCATCAGCACCGTGTCGAACTCCACGGAGGCGCCTTCCTCGACTTCGAGTTTCTCGACCTTCAGGATCTGCCCTTCGGTCACCCGGTATTGTTTGCCCCCGGTTTTGATCACAGCGTACATTTATCGGTTCTCCAAAACGATTCGACCATCCCGACTGAAGAGGGGGGATTCTAGCGGCGCACTGGGCCGAGGTCAAACAAATTCCAGCCAATAGCGGCGGTTAGGCGCTTGCCTTGACCCTGCCGCAACCAATCCGTAGCATGACGGGCGTTTCCTTCCAGGTCACCGTTTCCCATGAATATCGCAGAGATCCGCGCGCCTGTCGCGGATGACCTCCAAGCCGTCAACGCGTTGATTCGCCAACAGCTCCGCTCCGACGTGGCGCTGATCAATCAGTTGGCCGGCTACATCATCGACAGCGGCGGCAAGCGGCTGCGCCCCATCACTGTGCTGCTGGCGGCCCACGCCTGCGGCTATGCCGGCTCCCGGCATATCGACGCCGCCGCCATCATCGAGTTCATCCACACCGCCACCCTGCTGCACGACGACGTGGTGGACGAATCGAACTTACGGCGAGGCCGGGAAACGGCGAACGCTATCTGGGGCAACCAGGCCAGCGTACTGGTGGGCGACTTCCTTTATTCCCGCTCGTTTCAAATGATGGCCGACATCGGCAGCATGCGGGTTATGGAAATCATGGCCGACACCACCAACACCATCGCCGAGGGCGAGGTCATGCAGCTGCTCAATTGCCATGATCCCGATACCACCGAGGAGCGCTATATGGCGGTGATTCACTGCAAAACCGCCAAACTGTTTGAGGCAGCGGCACGGTTGGGCGCGGTGCTGGCGGATCGCCCACCAGCAGAGGAACAGGTGCTGGCCCGCTATGGGCTGCATTTGGGTACGGCTTTTCAGTTGATTGATGACGTGCTGGATTACAACGCATCCAGCGCCGAGCTGGGCAAGAACATCGGCGACGATCTGGCGGAGGGGAAACCAACCCTGCCACTGATCCACGCCATGCGCCATGGTACTTCCGAAGAAGTGCGGATCATCCGCGAAGCCATCGAACAAGGCGGATTGGAACACATCGACATCGTTACCCGGACTATTGAGTCCACCGGAGCGCTGGACTATACTGCGCGTCTTGCCGATGAACAGGCCGAGCAAGCCATCGCTAACTTGGCGTTGCTTCCGCAGTCCCCTGCCAAGGACGCGCTGATCAGTCTGGCTCGGTTCGCGGTAAACCGCCGCTATTGATCCTTCCCTATGTCGGGGTGTAGCTCAGCCTGGTAGAGCGCTGTCTTCGGGAGGCAGAAGTCGCAGGTTCAAATCCTGTCACCCCGACCATAAAGCAACAAGTTATCGCATTCCCTCCATCATCGAATCAGGCGGCATGACCTGATGATGGCGATCCAGCCCCTTCACTGTTTCCCCGAGCTGATCCAGCATCAGGCTCTCTGGATCGACGAGAGCGGATTCGCCGAGGCGTAGCGCCATCCGTGGCGGCCCTAATCAGTCCTTCAGAACATCAGCAGCGTGTTCCGCGCGGCCTTGAAAGTGGCAACACCTAGCGATGCCGTGCATGAGTTCGCGGCACTTCCAGACCACTAGAGGTCGCCCCCCGAACAGAACCACAACTTGTTTCCCTCGCTATCGAGAAAGCTGCCGACGTGATAACCGTCATAGTCACTCACCGCATCGGCAATGACAATTTCACGAGCCCGAAGGGCCTTTTGAGTCGCCAGGGCATCATCGACTTTGAGGGTGATCCGAGGGTTTGGGACGGAAGTCGGCGTTTGCCAGTCGGGTTTTAGCATCATAATCACCGACCCGAGCCACCACCCTACCCGTTCATCGCCTTCGTAAGCAGGCGTTAGTTCCAGCATTTCTCCATAGAATCGATTGGCGCGGTCCAAATCTTGGACCGCCAGGGCGATCACTTTTACCTGTCGCAACCCGAGTGGGGGTAAAGGTTCGTTCATCGCAAGATCCTCCTCAAGCAACCCAAATTCCCACCGATAGCAGTACGGCCGCCCGATGATCGCGGTTACCAATGCCTGTTCGGCCAAATCGCTCTTGTCGGTGGAGTCACTTCAATCACGCATTCTTCACTATTCATCTCAACGCTTACCGATATGTCTCCATAGCATTTACATGTGTCCGATGAGGTTGGTTAGAATCTTCCTCTAAAAGGGTCAGACCGTCCCCTGACCCACTTCATGATTGGACAATGGCTAAAATTCATTTGGTCGAAGGCCCCGTTGGAGCCGGAAAATCCACGTACGCAGTTTCCCTTGCGAGCCGGATCGGCGGCGTTCACGTCGCGTTGGACGAATGGTTCGCGCGTCTCTTCAGCCCCGACCGACCCGACACGGACTTCGTGCGGTGGTATATCGCGCGCAAGGAACGCCTCATCGACCTCATCTGGAACCACGCGCGCGCGCTTCTGGAGGCCGGGACAAACCCCGTTTTGGAACTGGGCCTGATCCAACGACAGAGCCGGGAAGCGTTCTACGAGAGAGTCCGCGCGGCGGGCGCCGAACTTGTCGTGTACGTTCTCGACGCTCCGCGCGATGTGCGCCGCGAACGGGTGCGGCGCCGAAACCTGGAGCGAGGTTCGACTTTCTTTGCGGTCGTGCCCGACCACATCTTCGAGATGGCCAGCGATTTGTGGGAACCCCCCGACGAAGACGAGATCGCCGAAAACCACATTCAGTTGGTTTCCGCCCCCATCGGCGCGGTCGCGGGGACGCGATGAATGCTCGCCTGCTCGCGCTGGCCCTCGTCGCGACCATGCTGTTCGGTATTGGTTTGCTATGGGGCACCTCGAAAAACCGGACATGAAGCCGGCAAAATGGGCAAAGCAAGGTGCCTGAGGCGTGAGCCTCACAATATCTTTGGTTTGTGCCCCGGCCCGAAGGGTTCATCCCCGCCCGAAATCACCATCCCGGTCGTACCGGGATCGCACTTGGGCGTTAGAAAGCGACCACACCGTATGCCTTGAGAATGCACAGGCGACGTAGGTTGTAGACCGCTGCCTTCCCCGTGAGTTGGAAGGTCGCTCGATCCAGACCGATACATCGTAGGAGTTTTCCGCCCATCTGCTCCATAGCGGCGAAGACGTGTTCGACCCGCGCCCGAACCCGGGCAATGCGGGTGTTGCGGCGCGCCTGGCAGGCGGACAGCGGTTTGCCTTTCTTTGCCTTGCGCTGGATGTGTACTCGCCAACCCTGGGTCTTGAGGCGCCGCTCACGTTCACCATCAACATAGCCCTTGTCGCCATAAAGATCACGGCCGGTATTCGCGTGATCCAGGACATCTTCCAGGTGCAGGGTGTCGTTCTCCGCAGCGGTGCTGACCTTGACCTGGCGGATCAGCTTGTAGCGTCGGTCGGCGCTGACCGAGACCTTGTAACCGAAGTAGGATTTGCCGTGCTTCTTCGTCCAGGTGGCCTCCATGTCCTTCTGCCGGCGCTGGGCCGGCTTCCAGTCCACCGGCATCGCCGACGCTTTCAGCAATTCCCGTTCTTTTTCCGTGACGTGCTGGCGAGGAACGGGAACCAGACTGGCGTCCACCATCTGCCCACCACGAGCAATATAACCCTGCTGGGCCAGTTGACGATGCACCGCCTCAAACAGCGCGTCTCCCGCCTTCGCCACCGTCAACCGCTCGCGGAAGGTCCAGAATGTGGTGCGATCGGGTATCTGACTACTGTGCCGCAGGCCCAGGAAACGCTGGAAGCTCAGTCGATCCAGCACTTGGTATTCCATCTGTTCGTCACTCAGTCCATATAAATCCTGAAGAACCAGGGCACGTACCATCAACTCGGTGGGAAACGGTGGACGCCCCCCACGTGCCCGTCCGGGTCGCGGCGCTACCCGGTCCATCTCCGCCGCCAGCGCCTTGAAGTCAACCTGCTGCTCCATGACTTGCAGCACATCGCCCAGACGATCCAATTTGGCTTCCCGTTCCTGGGCGGCAAACAGGCTTTCTTTGATCATCGGATATCCGGGCTCTTGGCGGGGATCAACAACCCTATTTTCTCATAACAAGGTTTTTCGAGGTGCCCAAAAGTGCAATATACGGAGTCGTAACATGGCTTGCGGTGTTGATAATTCACAATGCGTACCAGCAGCTTTTTCGAAAAAAGACCAACCTGCGGTGAAGTATCGAACCGTTTGAACTTAATGAAGAAAATTTCGGTATAGTGGCGTGCTTGGCGGGTTCTTGATCGGAAACATGGAGCAATTTGGCGATCAGGTTTCGTATAGGACTATTGCCATATTTTTGACGTTTCGCGACAGTTCAATGGCGTGCGGGTCTGCCGCAGCCAGCATTGCGCCGTGCAACGGCTCACTATGATGGCGTTGGGCGATCTCCAGGCTGTCGTAGCTGGCGAGATCGCGTTTCTTGGGATGACAGATGTGGGCGTATCGTTCGCGTTGGCGGGTGGTCAAGTAAGGCTCAGCGAGTCTCCCAACGAATTACCGCGACAAAGTTCTTTGTAATTCCCTTCTATTTCAGCACTCCTAAGCCCTTCACCGACGTATGCCGGCAAACTTTGGCTCATTACTGCCAAATCTTCGAAGTCGCCCGATTCGGGCACGCCTAAACGGATCGTTCAGGCAAAGGCATCAAGCAAGCTACCCAGTGCCTTGTCGCTCGTTTGGATGATTTTCGCTCCGGCTTGAACTTGGTACAACGCCTGATGCTGTTCGACCAAGGCTTGGGTCAAATCTCCGGTAGGCGAGATGTACTCGGAAGTCCCCGACACTGAACTGCTGGTTGTTTGATTACTCGAATCGGGCGAGGTCATGGCTTGGCGAGCGATGGTCTGCGCGCTGCCGTCCATGAGCTTCATACCCGAGTGGATGCTGGCCATGCCGGAATACAACGCACCACTGATCATCATTACGCCCTCAAGATATTCAAAGCCTGTAACTAACACATCATAAAAACTAAAATACAGGATATACTAGGAACACGATATATTATAAAAAACTTCCTAAAAAGCATCAATAATAAAATTGATGTCATTTTTTTATTAATTATTCGTCATCATTTTTGAGCAGGCTGCGGTGGCAAATCACACCCGATAGGATCCCTAGGCAACGCGTTGAACAGCGTGGCGTTTTTCTATCCGATCCCGCCGAGTAACTGGTCCGTCAATTCGATCATTTTCTCGATGGCGCTGGCAGGGGACTCGATCTCGACATCGCCTACCTCCCAATACTCGATGGTTCGCCCGTAAGCTGGAAAGAACGATTCCACCATGGGTTCATGCTCGCGTCGGCTCAAGGCGATGGTTCGATCTGCTCGGGCCAAGTCGGTGGAATGCGCCGCCAGCGGATATCGGAGATTACCGTCGAGAGCGACACCCCGATCCCGAAGCGCTTCCAAGGTCTTCGGCGACAAGGGGCCGGGATTGCGAAAAACGGTAACATCGGGCGCCAATCCCCGTGAATCGGCCCGCCACACCAAACCGCGAAGCCCTGCCCCATGATTGAAATACTCTTCGCAGAATCGACTCCGGTAGTAATTACCGGTGCATAGAAACAGGATGCGTTTCATTGAGTTGTTCTCACCACAATACGGAACAGTCTTAAACCGGCGCCATCACCTCAGGGCCGTCGTTGCCAGGCCGGTTGACCGCCAGCCCCACCGGCCAGAGCATCGTACGGTCGGCTGGATACGGCCGCAGCAACGGCAGCAATCGGACCGGATCCCGTACAGTTGAATCCAGCCAAACGTCATAGGCCGCCGGGTCTAAAATCACCGGCATCCGGTCGTGAATCGGAGCAATGGAGGCGTTAGCTTGGGTCACCAAAATCGTGCAGGACTCAACGGCTTGCCCTTCCCATTCCCAGCGCTCCCATAAGCCAGCGAGCGCGAACGGCTGCTGATCGACCAAGCCGATGCAGTAGGGTTGCTTGCCGCTGTCGATCCGCCGCCACTCGTAAAATCCATCGGCGGGAATCAGGCAGCGCCGCTGGCGGAACGCTTGGCGGTAAGTCGGCTTGTCCGCCACCGTCTCGGCACGGGCATTGATGGTGCTGTATTTCAGGCGCGGTTCCGGCGACCATGATGGAATCAAGCCCCAGCGTAACCACGCCAGTTCCCGTGCGCCGGCGGGAGCGCGAATCGCCAAAATCGATTGATTTGGAGCCACGTTGTAGCGCGGAGCGTAATCCAGAGGAAGCATCAATCCCAGTCGCTCGGCCAAGATTTGGCTAGAACTTGCCTGAATGAAACGACCGCACACGATGCAGATCTCCCGTTGGTGTGCTGCCCCAATACTCCTGAAACGCCTGATCAAAAACCGGCGATGACAGGCGACCGCCTCGCCGGCAAAGCTTGCGCGGATAGAATTGCCTCAGGCAACCCTATCCACAATGCTAATCTTTTACGCCTCCACCACCGGAATCTTGCCGATTCTGGCCTGCCATTCCTTCGGCCCGGTTCTGTGGACGCTGGAACCCTTGGAATCGACCGCCACCGTCACCGGCATATCCTTAACCTCGAACTCGTAGATCGCTTCCATGCCGAGATCCTCGAAGGCAAGCACCTTGGCCGCTTTGATGGCCTTGGACACCAGATAGGCCGCGCCGCCCACCGCCATCAGGTACACCGCTCGGTTGTCCTGGATGGCATCGATGGCGACCTGGCCGCGCTCGGATTTGCCAACCATGCCCAGCAGGCCGGTCTGTTCGAGCATCTGGCGGGTGAACTTATCCATGCGGGTCGCGGTAGTGGGGCCAGCGGGACCGACCACCTCATCGCGCACCGGATCGACCGGACCGACGTAGTAGATGAACCGGTTGGTAAAATCGACCGGCAATTTTTGCCCCGCATTCAGCATATCGGTCATCCGCTTGTGGGCAGCATCGCGGCCGGTCAATAGCTTGCCGTTGAGCAACAATACCTCGCCGGTCTTCCAGGTTGCCACTTCCTCGCGGGTAACGGTGGCCAAATCGACCCAGCGGGCGTTGGTCGGCGCGTAGGTCAGCTTCGGCCAATCGTCCAAGCTCGGCGGTTCCAGCTTGGCCGGACCGCTGCCATCGAGGTGAAAATGCGCGTGACGGGTCGCCGCGCAGTTCGGCACCATGGCGATGGGAAGGTTGGCTGCATGGGTCGGATAGTCGAGCACCTTCACATCGAGCACGGTGGTGAGGCCGCCGAGCCCCTGCGCGCCGATGCCGAGCGCATTGACCTTCTCGTACAACTCGATGCGCAGTTCCTCGGCGCGATTCTTAGGACCGCGCGCGATCAATTCCTGAATATCGACCGGCGCCATCAGCGATTCCTTGGCCAGCATGAACGCCTTCTCTGGCGTGCCGCCGATACCGATGCCGAGAATACCCGGCGGACACCAGCCAGCACCCATCTGCGGCACGGTTTTCAACACCCAGTCCACCAAATCATCGGACGGGTTGAGCATCGCGAACTTGGATTTGGCCTCGGAACCGCCGCCCTTAGCCGCGCAAATCACTTCCACATGATGGCCGGGAACGATTTCGTAATGCACCACGGCCGGCGTATTATCCTTGGAATTAAGACGCTTGCCGGCCGGATCGCGTAGCACCGAAGCCCGCAGCTTATTGTCCGGGTTGAGATAGGCGCGGCGTACACCCTCATCGACCATCTCCTGCACCGACAGCTTGGCGTCCCAATGCACGTCCATGCCAACCTTGAGGAAGACCAGGGCGATACCGGTGTCCTGACAGATCGGGCGATGGCCCTCGGCGCACATCCGCGAATTGATCAGAATTTGCGCGATGGCATCCTTGGCGGCCGGGCTTTCCTCGCGCTCGTAGGCTTGTGCCAACGCCTTGATGTAATCGACGGGATGGTAATAGCTAATGTACTGAAAGGCGTCGGCGATACTCTGGATGAAATCTTCTTGACGAATGGTGGTCATGGTATCTCCTACTAGCGAGGAATCAGGCGCGACCGCGCCCAGAACTTGTGATGGCAGCGGTCATTTTACCGCATTCCAGCGAGCCCGGCGGGGCAGCATTCCAATCACTTGAGCCCAGCGTAACAGGCACACTTTTTAGTTCTACACCCCTCTAATAGCTTTGCAGTAACCTTACCTCCCCTTGACCACTACCCTATGGCGATATCCCGCCATCTTTACCAGGAACCGTTCGAACATGGCTGACGATTTCAACGAACGCGCCTTGCGCTACCATCGCATGGCTCCCTACGGCAAGATCGAAGTGACCCCGACCAAGCCGCTCGCTAACCAACGCGATCTGGCGCTGGCCTACTCCCCCGGTGTCGCCGCCGCTTGCGAAGCGATCGTGGACGATCCTCGCGAGGTCTCCACCGTCACCGCTCGTGGCAACCTGGTAGCGGTCATCACCAACGGCACCGCCGTGCTCGGTTTGGGCAATATCGGTCCGCTGGCGGCCAAGCCGGTGATGGAAGGAAAAGGTGTCCTGTTCAAGAAATTCGCCGGCATCGACGTGTTCGATATCGAAATCAGCGAACACGACCCCGACAAACTGGTCGAGATCATCGCCAGCCTGGAACCCAGTTTCGGCGGTATCAACCTGGAGGACATCAAGGCTCCGGAATGCTTCTACATCGAGCGCCAGTTGCGCGACCGCATGAAGATTCCGGTGTTTCACGACGACCAGCACGGCACCGCCATCATCACCGCCGCCGCCGTGCTCAACGCTCTGTCGCTGGTGAGCAAGGATATTGCCCAAGTAAGAGTGGTCACTTCCGGCGCCGGCGCGGCCGGTATCGCCTGCCTCGATTTGTTACTCGGCTTGGGCCTGCGGCGGGAAAATGTCATCGTCTGCGACAGCCGGGGCGTGATTTATCAGGGACGTGGCAATCTCGACCCAGAGAAAGCCGCCTACGCCGCCGATACTCCGGCCCGTACGCTGGCCGAAGCTATCGTTGGCGCGGATATCTTTCTGGGACTGTCCAAGGCCGGAGTTTTGACCGGCGATATGGTGAAAACCATGGCCGACAAACCGCTGATTCTGGCACTGGCCAACCCAGTGCCCGAGATCATGCCGGAAGAGGCCAAGGCGGTGCGGCCCGATGCGATCATCGCCACCGGCCGCTCCGACTATCCCAATCAGGTCAATAACGTCCTCTGTTTTCCCTATATCTTCCGGGGCGCGCTGGACGTGGGCGCGACCCACATCAACGAAGCGATGCAGCTCGCCTGCGTGCGTGCCTTGGCGGCGCTGGCCCGCGAGCCCCATTCCCACGAGGAAACCGCCGCCTATGGCGATCAAGCCATTACATTCGGTCCCGAATACCTGATTCCTAAACCGTTCGAACCGCGCTTGTTGCTCACCCTACCCCTGGCGGTCGCCAAGGCCGCGATGGAAAGCGGCGTTGCGACCCACCCGATTTCGGACTTTGCTGCTTACCGCACGCAACTCAGCCAACGGGTTTACCGTTCCGGCTTGATCATGCGACCGGTGTTCGATCGTGCCAAGAGCGATCCCAAACGGGTCATTTACGCCCAGGCCGAAGAAGAGCGGATGCTATGGGCGGTGCAGGGCGTCATCGACGATGGCCTCGCCAAACCGATCCTGATCGGGCGGCGCTGGCGGATCGAGCAACGTATCGTCGAATTGGGCCTGCGCATCCGTCCCGATCAGGATTTCGAGATCATCGATCCCCAGAACAACCCCCACTACGAGGAATGCTGGCAGGAATATCACAAGCTGCGCGGACGCTATGGCGTCGATCCCAACAAAGCCCGGGTTCGGGTCAACACCCGCGCCACCGTGATCGGCGCACTGCTATTACGCCTCGGCTACGGCGATGCCCTGCTGTGCGGACTGATCGGCGGCTATCCCGACCATGTGGAATATATATTGGATATCATTGGCTTGCGCGAAGGAGTCAAGACGCCTGCGGCGATGAACATGCTGATCACTTCGCAAGGGCCGTTATTCTTCTGCGACACTGATATCAATGCCGATCCAACGGCCGACGAAATCGCCGACATCACTTTGCTGGCAGCGGAGGAAGTGGGCCGTTTCATGCCGCCGAAAGTCGCCTTGCTCTCTCACTCCAGCTTCGGTTCGCACAAGTCGCGGCAAGCGCGCAAGATGGCGGAAGCTCTACAGTTGATCCGCCAGCGTGCGCCCGACTTGGAAGTGGACGGCGAAATGCGCGGCGACGCGGCTTTGTCCGAAGAACTGCGCAATCGGACCTTTCTACATTCGCGGCTGAAAGGCGCCGCTAATCTGTTGATTATGCCTAACGCGGATGCGGCCAACATCTCCCACAATTTGTTGAAGGAAGTGACCAACGGTGTGTCGGTGGGACCGATCACGCTCGGTCTGGCCAAATCGGCGCACATCCTGACCCGTTCGGCTTCGGCACGACGCATCATCAACATGACCGCGATCGCCACGGTTGACGCCCAAGATTACGCGCTGCGTCGCTATCGGATTTAAATCTGGGCAAAACTCATTTCCTGCTGGTGGGAACCCAGCACCGAGGAGAGAGTGACGCCTAAATACTGAACTTACCGGGGGCAACGATGACGCTGCCCCTAAAACAGTTCGATATCTTCGTCACTGTCGGAACCGGAACCAAGGTTGGCACCTTTCTGCTTTTTCTCCTCCATCGCCTGAACATATGCAGCCAACGCTTGCTTGATGGTTTTGCCTTGCATAATCGCATCGAACATGATCCGCTCTTCTTCCATGGTATAGCGGGATTTGATCTTTTCCTGCATCCCCATCCACTCGTAAGGGTTATATAACCGCCGTTGATCGGCGATCAAATCCGCCAACGCACTCATGCTGCCATTGACGTGCCCCAGACGCTGAGTCAGCTTATCGTAGAACTGAAAAGCCACAATGGCGGAGCGCATCATCTCGCTCACTGTGTTGCAATTGTCGATGATCGCGGCCTTGGCACCGGTGACTCCCTCCATCTCTGGTAAAGAGGCAGCGGTTCTCTCGATCATCTTGACCTGTCCCATCATCGAAGTGAACGAATTGCTCAATACTTCCACCGACCCATCGCTATCCCGCATCGCCATCTCGATCTGCGCGATGGTCAAAGCCAGCATAAGAATAGTCTCGCGGATTTGGGACCAATCAAGATCAGGATTGCGCGCGGTCGAACCTGGCAACTGACTTTCCGACATTTTTGTTTATCCTCCGGCAGTAGCCGACAGTTCATTGGCCCAACCAAGCGCCTGGATTTGCGCCTGATTGACCTGCGAAAGCGACAATCGCGGCAACTCGGCCAACAGGGCAATCACGTCGGCAAATCGATTTTGTTCGAGCGCCCGAACGATACTGAGCAACCGCCCCAGCAGGCCCTCGCCATTTAGCAAAGCGGAGCGCACGGCATCCGCCAGATTTAATTCCATCAGCAAATCCGGCAACGGCATTCCAAACAAGACATCCAGTAGCGAAAGCGCTCCCACCATAAACGCTTGATCGACTTGCCCACGATCACCGGGAGCAATGCTGTCCATCATCAGTTCCATCAGCTTGCCCCGAGTCGCGGCCAAAGCGAACAAGGGTTGGCCTGGCACGCCCTCAGCACATTGAGTGAACAGCAGCAACTGTAGCCATCGCTGCAATTGCCGTCGCCCCAATATTGTAATCGCATGACGTAAGGAGTCGATTTGGGTTGCCACCCCAAACGCCACCGAGTTGACCAGCCGCAACAGCTTGTAGGTCAAGTGGGGATAACGCTTGAATTCCCGTTCCAATGCGTTCGCTTCCGCATCGCTGATCACCAGATTGATGAGTCGCAGCACTCCGATGCGGGCAGGATCGATACGACGGCCGACCAAAATCGTCGGTTTAGCGAAATAATAACCCTGAAATAACTCGAACCCCAGTTGCGAACAATGCTGAAATTGCTCACTGTCATCAATCTTTTCCGCCAACAACTTGAGCGGCCAGCGATGCAGGCACTCGACGATGAGGGGAATTTCGTCGGCCTGCAAACCGAGTAAATCCACCTTGACGACCTCGACTAGATCCAACACCGGCACTTGTTCCGGTCGCAAGTGGGTGAAGTCATCCAGCGCTAGTCGCATCCCCTTTTGCCGAAGTTCGCGTAGTCGGGTCACGACCGCTGGCGTCAATTGAACGGTTTCCAGGATCTCCAGCACCACTCGGTCTCGTGGTAACAATTCCACGAGTTCGCTGGCCAAGAACCGCTCATCCACGTTGATATAACCTGAATAATTACCCAGCACGTTGGCCAGCCCCATTTCGACAAACGCCCGGACCACTACCTCGGCCGTCGCCCTGAAATTATCCTCGATCAGTGCAGCGTTACTACCGCCTGAGGCTCTGAATAACAATTCATAGGCAACGATCTGCTGAGTACGATCAAGGATGGGTTGCCGCCCGAGAAAAACGGCATTATCGATATTATCGGTTTGCGGGATTGTCAACGCGTATTCCTTTGATACGAGCCGATACACTATTAAAGATTAATGTAGTCCCGATAAGACCAGGCACCAAGCGTCAATCCTCCGACAGAGGACATGTCAACCTCTCGCCGGCCCTAGGGACCACCTCTTGCGAAAACCAGTTTATTTTCAAAAAAATATTTTAATTCAACAGGTAATAATAAGACTGGTTTGCTGGACGCTCCAATCTAGCGGTATACTTGATCAAGCATAGTTGAGTATCGCAAGGAGCGTTCCAACTTTGGTTTCGGAGCACTTCCCGTGCCAGGCTTCGCCGGTCGCTCGGCGTTCGAGTCACGGTCATCGATGCACGCCCACCACTCAGATCAAATCGTGAAAGTAGAGTTCGTGCTCGACATCGAGATCGGCTGCTACCCAATCTTTTTCACAGTTGTCGGACGAGCGTGATGCGGCATTCCTCGGCAGGGGCGCCTACACTTAACGATTGGAAACTGCTTCCCCGGCCAAGACCGGACCGGCACACACGGCGCCTACCCGATTCGATTTCCGGCGTGAATTGACTGATAAACAGTAAGGAAATCCGAGATTTTCTGGATGTCTGATACCAAGAAAACGAGAAATCGCATGACCGAATTGAGGAATGATCGCCTGTTGCGAGCGCTGTCGCGGCAACCGGTTGATCTCACCCCGGTCTGGCTGATGCGCCAAGCGGGCCGCTATCTGCCGGAATATCGTGCCGCTCGCGCCCGTGCTGGCAGTTTCCTGGCGCTATGTCAGACCCCGGAATTGGCCTGCGAGGTCACCTTGCAACCGTTGGAGCGGTTTCCGCTGGATGCGGCGATTTTGTTTTCCGACATCCTGACAATCCCCGATGCGATGGGGCTCGGTCTGTCGTTCAGTGAAGGTGAAGGGCCGATTTTGGCGCATCCGGCCCGGTCTCGGGCCGATATCGACCGATTGGGCGTACCCGACCCCGAGCTTGAATTACGCTACGTGATGGACGCGATCCGGCTGATTCGCCGAGAATTAGCCGGCCGAGTTCCCCTGATCGGGTTCGCCGGGAGCCCATGGACGCTGGCGACTTACATGGTCGAGGGCGGTTCCAGCAAGGATTTTGCCCGCGTCAAGGGCTTGCTTTACGATCAACCCGATCTGCTCCACCGATTGTTAGCCGTCACCACCCAAGCGGTGACAGTCTATCTAAACGCGCAAGTGGCCGCCGGTGCCCAAGCCCTGATGGTGTTCGATACGTGGGGCGGCATTCTGTCATCGCGTGCCTATCGCAAGTTCTCGTTGGAATACATGGCGCGAACCGTCGCGGACCTGACACGCCAGGTTGGCGATCAACGAATACCGATCATTTTGTTCACCAAAGGCGGCGGCGCTTGGCTAGAAGATATCGCCGCGACCGGTTGTGACGCGGTAGGCGTGGATTGGACGGTCGATCTAGGCCAGGCCCGGCAGCGAGTGGGATCGAAAGTGGCGTTGCAAGGCAACCTCGACCCTGCGGCACTGGCTGCCACGCCCGAGCGTATCCGCGCGCAAGTTGATCAAGTGCTTGCCGATTTCGGCTGCGGCTCCGGTCATATTTTCAATCTCGGTCACGGCATTCAACCTTGGACCGATCCCGAGCACGTCCGGGCGTTGGTAGAGGCCGTGCATGAATCAAGCGCGGCCTATCATGCTGGAGCCGTCGCGTGAACGGCAGAGAGTAACGCGCATGGTGAACCCCCGACCGGTCAGCAACCGCATCTTGTCCTCTGGTGTTGTCGTCGTCCATTGGAAGCAGGATCATTACCATTACCTGCTGCTGAGGGCTTACAACTATTGGGATTTTCCCAAGGGGGTGGTGGAAGTCGACGAATCGCCCTTGGAAGCGGCCATTCGCGAAGTGGAAGAAGAAACCACGCTGACCGGACTGCGCTTTCGGTGGGGCGATGTGTACCGGGAAACCCATCCTTACAACCAGGGCCGCAAGGTAGCACGCTATTACATCGCCGAATCGGCGACGACCGAGATTCACTTACCCACCAATCCGCAACTCGGCCGACCCGAACACAGCGAATTCCGCTGGGTCGATCACGCCGAGGCTTGGAGCCTATTAACCCCACGAGTCCGAGCGATCTTGGAGTGGACGGACAGTATCATGGCCCGGCCCACTCGGCAGCGTTGACAGGGTATTTCGACCGAAAGCTGGCCAAAATATGGATTCCCGATTTTCATAAAATTGTCTTTCCCCGGCAACCACCTCGTCTAAGGAGTCCTCCGATGCCTCAGCCTTATCAGACACTTCCGTTTCACCACCTCGAAAGCGGTGCGGGTTACTTTCGCCCGCAGCA
Organism: Candidatus Competibacter sp.; assembly: GCA_037045535.1. Classification (GTDB taxonomy): domain Bacteria; phylum Pseudomonadota; class Gammaproteobacteria; order Competibacterales; family Competibacteraceae; genus Competibacter_A. Next base: position 189,511 of record JBAOHI010000062.1, on the reverse strand, counting down.
GCAGCTGCCCGAGGTCGTCACCGAGGACGACCGCGCTACTAGCGTCATGACCGATCTAAGCCAGGTCACGGCTTACACGACGGAACTTGACACTCCGCTGGCCAAGGCGCTGGAAATCATGGTGAAGCGCGGCGTTCGCATGTTGCTGGTACGCAATACCGACGGACAGATCGTTGGGTTGCTGACGAGCCGCGACATCGAAGGGGACAAACCCAACCGCATCCTGGCCAAGGCCGGCGGTACCTGGGAGGACTTGCTGGTCGCCGATATCATGACACTCCAGCCCAAGCTGGAAGTGTTGTTGATGGAAGATGTACTACAGGCGCGGGTTGGTGACATCATCGCCACCTTGCGTCAAGTCAATCGCCAGCACGCCATGGTGCTGGACACCGATCCTCAGACCGGCAAGCCGGCGGTGCGTGGGCTTTTCTCTTTGTCACAGATTGGCTTGCAGCTCGGTCTGGACATTGATCGCTCGCACCACCCGACGACTTATTCCGACCTGGAAAAGGCGAGAGTGTCTCAATAAGTTATGACAGGTCGATTTTTAGGCGACAACCCATCGAGATAAAAATAAGAAAAATCAAAAAATTAAGATATCCATCTGAGGCAACATTTCCTCGGGCCAGATTTCATCCGCTGGATCGCGCTTCGTCGATCCGCCTTCCTCAACCTGGACGGGCCTCCAGCGTATCCCGCAGCAAGCGTGGATCAACGGTCTCGGCAATCACACCATGACCTAGAGCGCGCAGCAGGATGAGTCGCAGCTGGCCTTCCTTGACCTTTTTGTCCACCGCCATCAGCCGCAGGAAATCGTCGGCAGTCAATCCCTCTGGCGCGTTCAGCGGCAACCGGGCGCGGGCAAGCAGCGCCCGGACCCGCTCGACCTGCTCTCCTTTCAGCCAACCCAGGCGCGCCGACAGATCGGCCGCCAGATTCATTCCCACCGCCACCGCCTCACCGTGCAGCCATTCACCGTAACCCATCCCGGTTTCGATGGCATGGCCGAAGGTATGACCGAGATTGAGCAAGGCGCGCTCACCGGTCTCCCGTTCGTCGGCGGCGACGATGTCGGCCTTATTGCGGCACGAGCGTTCGATCGCTTCGGTCAGGGCTGCGGCATCGCGGGCCAGCAGCTGTTCGATGTGGTCCTCCAGCCATTCCAAAAACGGCAAATCGCGAATCAAACCGTACTTAATGACTTCGGCCAGTCCGGCGCTGAGTTCGCGGTCCGGCAGAGTCTTTAATGTATCGGTGTCAGCCAGCACGCAGCGAGGTTGATAAAAGGCGCCGATCATGTTCTTGCCGAGCGGATGGTTGACGGCAGTCTTGCCACCGACCGAGGAATCGACCTGCGCCAGCAAGGTGGTGGGAATCTGGACGAAGTGGACGCCGCGCTGATAGCAGGCGGCGGCAAAACCGGCCATGTCGCCGATTACGCCGCCGCCGAGGGCGACGAGGGTGCAATCGCGATCGAGACGATGGCTCAACAAGGCGGTAAAGATTTCGTCAAGCGTCTCCAGCGTTTTGTACTGCTCACCATCGGGCAAGATCACGGCTTCATGGCGCAGCCCGGCCAGTGCGGCACGGACGCGGTCGAGGTAGAGCGGCGCGACGGTGGTGTTACTGACCACCAGCACTTGTCGGCCTGGAACGTGCGTCCGCAGCAAATCGGGCCGATCCAGTAGGCCGGGACCGATGTATATCGGATAGCGGCGGTCGCCGAGTTCGACATAAAGCGTTTTCATGATGGATGATCGTTTGGTAAGAGTTTCAGGGTTGATCGCATTCCAAACAGCGCAGCATTTCGCGCAAGATTTGTTTGAGGGACCGATCTTCGGTGGAAACGATGTGGTCGGCCACCTCACGGTAAAGGGGATCGCGCTGCTCGAACAATTGCGCCAACCGTGACCGAGGGTCGGCGGTTTGCAGCAGCGGCCGGTTGCCGTCGAGCTGGGTACGGCGAAACTGCTCGTCCACCGAAGCGCAAAGATAAAACACGATGCCACGCCCCGCCAAACAGCGGCGGGTGTCGGGATTAAGCACAGCGCCACCACCGGTGGCGAGGACGATATTTTGACGCTGGGTCAGTTCGGCGATGACTGCTTTCTCGCGGGCTCGGAAACCGGCTTCGCTCTCCAGTTCGAAAATGAGCGGAATACTGGCTCCGGCGCGCTGTTCGATCTCCTGATCGCTGTCGACAAAATCCCGTTGCAACACCTGCGCGAGCCGACGACCGACCGTGCTCTTACCGGCACCCATCGGGCCGACCAGGAAAACAGGAGGAATGACAGGGGGCATCATGACGAAAAATCTGCAAACGACCGAAAAGCGGGTTTCACGACCCATTGTAGTCAAAATTTCGACTCGATTATCCCTTATCAGTTGGCTGAGTGGATCGACTCGGACCGGCGAACTTAATCAGCGTTGGCACCTCGTTTGCTTTACAGTGGCTTCAAAACTAATGATGCTATACTTTGCTTTGGAAAAAGGGGGACGACGCGGCTCGCAGAACCGCGCCTTCCAAACAAGGCGTATAGGGTGCAATGCCTCAAAAATGAGGAGCTTTTGATGAGAGCAAAAATCCAATTCTTGTCCACGTCGTTCCTGCTAATTTTTTTAGGATTATTATTTTCCGCCTACCCACGGATCAGCGCGGCGGCAACCGTTCCGGATGTGGTCGGCCAAACTGAGCTAGATGCCAAGGCCGCGATCACAGCACAATGCGATCCCGCCTCCGCAGGGCCTCCAGCAGTCGCTGCGGGGTGCTTAAAAGTCAACGTCACCTACGCTTTCAACCCCAATGTCGCAGCCGGTACTGTCATCAGCCAAGATCCGCAGGCGGGCGCCGGCGTCCCCGCTGCTAGTACCACTGTCAACATCGTCGTATCTAACCGGCTAACTGTCCCAAACGTGGTGGGCCAGCTCCAACAAGCCGCCTCATTGACCATCGCCAATACCTGCGTGCCCAATTCCACCCAGTGTCTGAAAGTCGGCACTGTCACCGAGGCGGCCAGCTCCACCGTCCCTAAGGGTACTGTCATCAGCCAGGATCCCACCACCGGCTTTCAGACTCCCGCCGGCTCCGCCGTTAACATCGTTGTCTCTTCGGGTCCCGCGTTGCTGGCAGTTCCGGATGTAGTCGGTAAAACTCAACTGGACGCCGAGGCGCTGATCAAGAGCACCTGTGTGACCGGTACTACTCAGTGTCTACGAGTTGGTACTGTCACCCAAGCTACCAGCGAAACCGTCGCTGCTGGCAGCGTAATCAGCCAAGATCCTCCTTCTGGCTTCCAGGCTGCCATCAACACCGCCGTCAACCTCGTCGTCTCGTCTGGGAAGGCGCCGGTCACGGTACCCAACGTGGTTGGCCAAGCCCTGGCCAGTGCCCAAACCGCGCTTGAAGGCGCAGGTTTTAAACTCGGCACCATTAGCCAGGCTTCCAGCGAGACCGTTGCCGCCGGTGTTGTCATCGGCCAAAATCCCAGTGGTGGCTCTCAAGCGGCTCCAGGATCCCTCATCAACGTGACCATCTCCTCGGGTCCCGCCAAACCGAGCACGCCCACGGTAACACCTGGCGATATCGAGGTTCCGGACGTGGTTGGCTTGAGCAAGACCGCCGCCACCGCTGCTATCCGCAATGTCGGACTACTCGTCGGTGCCACCATCTCGAAATTTGACGACAGTGTTCCCGCCGGCAACGTGCTCGACCAGAGTCCAGCGGCCGGCAGCAAGGTGGCAGCTGGTACCGCCGTCAGCCTGACCGTCTCCTTGGGTCCGGCAGGCGTTGTCAAAGTTCCGGACGTGACGGGCCTGTCGGCGGAAGCTGCTCGATCGGTCCTGCAAACCGCCGGCCTCACCGTGGGTAATACGCTGACCCAGCCGGACCCGAGCACCCCGTCCGGCAACGTGATCAAGACGGACCCGGTGGCTGGCACTCAAGTCGAGGCCGGTTCCGCCGTCGACTTGATCGTCTCCACCGGTCTTTCCCAAGCGCAACAATGCACCGTGCCTGATGTCGTCAACCAGACGGTCGATGATGCCCGCCAAATCCTGTTCGCGACCTGCCTGTCGGAGATCGGCTCCACCACCGTGCGCAGCGATCCTGAAATTCCAGCCGGTAAGGTTGCCGCTCAAGTTCCGACCGCCGGAACCTCGATCGGCTACAACACCACGGTCAATCTGGTCGTATCCTCTGGCTCGCAGCCGCCGGTCGTCGCCCCGCGCGTGGTTGGGTTGACCTTGGCTGATGCGACAGTTGTAATCAATAATGCCGGTTTGACGGTCGGTTTTGTGTCCCGGCAAACCAGCAACACCGTCGAGGAAGGCCGCGTTATCAGCCAGAATCCGCTGATGACCGCTTCTGTGCCAGTGGGCTGGCCGGTCAACCTGGTGGTATCGCTGGGACCGATTCCCGAAGATCCAGCCGCCCGCCCGCAAACTCAGGTTCCCGACCTCACGGGCCTCACACTGGCAGCAGCTACTACCAAGCTGATCGAAGCCAACCTACAGGTCGGCCTGGTGTCCAACCAGCGCAGCGCGGAAGTACCGGCCGGACAGGTCATCCGCCAAAGTCCAGCGTCGGACTCCACGGTCGCGATCAGCAGCAAGGTCAATCTGGTGATGTCTTTTGGCCCCTACGCCTACGGCCTATTCAGTGGCCCAGCCTACATCACCAATTACGCCGGCGGCACGGTTTCCGTCCTGAACCCGGAAACCAATCAAGTCGTGGACAACATACCGGTCGGCATCAGTGGCAGCGGCCCAAGCGGTATCACGGTCCATCCAGATGGAACCAAGCTTTACATCGCCAACCGCCCACGGTTCGGCCAGAGCGCCGGTACGGTTTCAGTCATTGATCTGATTGAGCGCAAGGTAGCCACCACCATTTCGGTCGGTGTGGCGCCGTTGGGTATCGCCCTCAACCCCACCGGCGAACGGCTGTTCGTCGCCAACGAGGGTAGCTTCAGCCTCTCGGTGATCAATACCAGCACCAACCAGCCGTTCATCGACCTCAACGTGCCTAACTTGAGCGCGAACTCCTACCCGCGCGGCATAGCCGCACATCCCAATCCGTTGCGGCCGCTGGTCTACGTGACCAACCGGACGGTCAACTCGTTCTCAGACGACGAAACCAACCCCTACGTCGATCAATGCGACGCGCTGGTGGCCCGTCCGCCGGTTAACGTCAACCCTGATCAGTGCGTTGGCTCCTTGTCGATTTTCGACGCTGATCTGAAGACACAAGTCGGCTCGGTCGCGGTTGGCTCGGCGCCTGAAGGCGTGGCGGTCCATCCGGATGGCTCGCTGGTCTACGTGGCCAATTCCGGCGACCGAACCGTTTCGATCATGGAAACGGTGTTCAACCGGGTGATCGGTGTCATCACACTGGACGAGTTTGGCGGCGCGCCGCAACCTCTGGTGCCGCGTGGCGTCGCGGTCAGTCCGGACGGCAACCGGCTGTACGTCACCGATGGCGCCGGTAACCGTTTGTTCGTGATCGACACAACCGCGAATCACGCCGTGGTCGATATCATCCCGGTCGGCAAGAAACCCTACGGCGTCGCGGTCAGTCCGGACAGCAAGCGGGTCTACGTCGCCAACACCGATGACAACACGGTTTCCGTGGTCGATAGTCAAAGCCATGCGATCATCGCCACGATACCGACGGGGTTGGGGCCGTGGGCTTTCGGACAATTCGTGGGACCGCTCGCAACTGTGGCGACGCCGACCCTGGATCCTTCCAGCGGCGCATTTCCGGGCAACGTGACGGTCAAGATCAGCACCACGACAGCAGGGGCTTCTATCCGCTACACCACGGATGGCACTACACCGACTTCTACCGTCGGAACCCTGATCGGTAACGGGGAATCCGTTGTGCTCGCGGCGAACACCGCGAACGTCAAGATTATCCTGAAAGCGATCGCCTTCAAGGATACGTGGGCCGATTCAGAGGTCGTGGAAGGAACCTATATGCTCAATAGTTGGCTGTTCGGGGGCGATAACGCCGACCCCTGAACCAGTCTGAATCATCCGACACAGGCCGCGAGTCACATCGCGGCCTTTTTTGTAAGGCGGGGAAAACCAATGGAAATAAAGACCTGCCAAAAACAAATAGCGGCGATGAATGATATCGCCGCTAGCTCAAACGCGCTTATTGGAACTCCATCGATTTATGAGTAACAGCATGAATTGATGCAGATTGTGGCGAATAGAAAAACAAGGCTATCATCAACACTGATAGCATTTTCTCTTCTTCGTACCTCCCTCCCACCAAGTATCACAACATATGCCATACAATGTGAATTGATTTGGGTTAATTTGGCCCATCTCAGAACCAGCCGTTTGGGTAGTAGCTTTTTGGCGCTCTTCTGCTCCAATACCAGCATTACGATCAACGCCTAGGGCCAAGTTAGGTAAATGATTCATGACAACTCCTTGAAATTATGCACCATTGATATTGCTCATGGTTCATGGACGAACGTACACAAACCAGGAACGCACTTTACCAACCATCACCGGAACGACATCGCCTACGTCGACTGTAAATAAATACACTTTGCTGGCCTGTTCAAATATCTTGCTAGGATTAAAAAAGGTCAGCTTGACATCCCAGCAATCCGATTCAGGCCGACAAACCGGACTTCGTTCCACCTCGTACTTGCCAAGTACGAGGTTTTCCTTAATAGCCTCCTTAAACACTTGTGCGACCAGCATGGCATTAGTAGCGGAGTAATTGAGTGCCCGATCCTGAGGAGAAATACCCAGATTGCGCAATTCCTCGTAGGCTCGAACAAAAAAATTACCGACTCGCTCCTTACATCTTGCAAGTTCATCCTGTTCGGATTCGCTATACCCTAGTTCTTTTGAAACAAGGTCGATCAATTGGTCAGTTCTCCAACTGTACATGCCGCGCCGATCCGGCTGAATAACTGGAACTACTTGCCCGTTCATCAATCGCACATTACCTGCGATGCGGCCAGGGATTGACACACGCTCCACGGCATTATCGAGTTGTTGATGTAGAAAATCACGCAGCCGCTCATAAATTTCCCTTGCGAAAGCGCCACAAGATTTTATTGCATAAATAGGAGTGGCATCGAGGTTCAGCGTCCAAATAATGGCGGCAGCCTCCCAAGAATTATCCTGAAGATAGCTTAATAGTTGCGCCGGATCGTGAGGGTTTGGATCAAAGCCAGGAGCTGGCTGCTGCATGTGCTGGCGGATGGAGTCACGACGCGCCTCGGTTCCAAAATCATAGCCCAGCTTTCCCAAGGCGAATACCCATTGCATCAGTCCGCCGCCACACATTGCAGTCGATGCCAACGGCAGTTCGGGGTGCGCCCTCGATCAATGAGGTTCCAGTAGTAAACGCGGAAGCATCCATTGAAAAGGGCAGGTATCGATCTGTCGAGATCTGCGCCGGTTCGTTGGAAAAATATATCTGGGATGACTTGCCAGGGTGATCAATATCGGCAGCTGGTTGCCCGATCACTGGTGTTTCGGTTACGTTTGGCATCGTACTAACTCCTTGAAACAGGAGCGATTTCGCCCCATCAATATTAAGTCGCCCAGCCAACAGACGGCGACAGTCTGGCGCAGATTGTGCTTCGCAGCCCGTCGCGCTGCGCAGGATCGCCTCTCGTATCGCGCGAAGATTGGGCCGAAACCCACGTTCGAGTTGCAAGCTTGCCAGCAGGGCGACGACCCCGGAAACAATCGGGGTGGCATAACTGGTGCCACTGCTGATGGCGATATCACCGCCGCTATTCGCGGTCGGAATGTTTTCGCCGATGGCCAAGATACCCTGGGTTCGGTATTTCTCGCCCCAATTGCTGAACTCCAAAGGCAAACCTTGGCTATCCATCGCCCCCACCGCCAACACCGAGGGTAGTGCGGCTGGGATGGAGAGGCCATCATGGCCCTCGTTACCGACGGCGGCCACGATCAGTACATTGCAAGCGACGCAATCGTTGACAGCCTTGACTAATAGCGGATGGGCAACTCCGTCAGCGGAATACTGGCCTAAGCTGATATTGATAATATTGGCGCCCGCCTGAACAGCCAACGCAATCGCTTGAGCTAACCCAAGCTGCGAATAGGAAGCGAACGAACCATCGGCCCTATCACTGATGACAGGTACAATCAGGCCACGGCAACGGGGGGCGATACCTTGGATATACCCGTTGCGCTGACCCAAAATAATACTAGCGACTTGGGTACCGTGGCATAAAGCAAAGCCTCGACCCACGCTCGTATCGCTGGTACTTGCCAAAGCGAGCTTCGCGCCAACTAGGGCCGGATGAGTGCGATCAATTGGACCATCCAAGAAAGCGATGAGGATACGAGGGTCGCCGAGAGTTTCAGCCCAGAGCGCCCGAAGACCTGCTATTTCCTCGATATCGGTGGCGGTGATGCTTGCGCGATCCACTAATTGCATCGCTTTAGTCCAGATTAGTCGGAAATACGGACCAGTTAGAAGTTGAGCGTAAATTTCGAAAGAATCAGGCGCTCAGGAATGAAGCGAGGATTTTCCGTTTCAGGCGATAACAGATCGGATATTTCTTCATAGGAAAATTTTCTATCGAGTAAATTACTTACCTCCAAGCTGACGATACCTCGCCGCTTGGGAAATCGATAACCGATCACCACATCGAGCAGGATGAAATCCTCGCTGCCAGACACGCTTTTTAAATCATCTCCCGATAAAAATCCTGTCTTATCGACTTCTTGGTGGACATATGTCATTCCAAATCCACTGAAAAAACCTGATTGATTAAAATACCGAACAGTCAGCGGCACGCTAGTAGTATCGACTTGATAGGTACCAGGAATAGATGGCTGATTCACTATTTTGGCGAGATCATCAGATAAGCGAAATTCTCCATCCACGAAGATTTTATCAAGTCGATATTCACCCCGAATCGCCCATTGGGGGTGTGGTGTCCAATAGAAATACCCAAAATATAATCTCTCCCGCCCATCAAGGAAATCAAAATCCATCAAATCTTCGTTGAAATCTGGAATCTCCAGATCGCGTCTGGTTCCCTCCACGCCCACATAAAACCCATCGGCAAGGAGAAAATCCAGACCAACGCCATAATGTTCGGCCATAGTTCCATTAGCCCCATCAAATAATTGATTGAAACCCACAATTTGAGTAGGCTCAATGGTTTGCTGAACCACTAACCTCGGCTTCAAGGTTCTAAAAGCAGCCAATCTCAATTGAGCGTTGTCGGCGATATGCCATTGTAAGCCAAATTTTGGATTGATCTTATCGAGATCAAGACGTTGGTTCTCGGATTGTTCGAGGGCGTTGTAGCTCAAACCAAAGGTCCAGATTAGATTTTCTGGTGCGGTGAAATTGGCGTAAGTATACGCATTCCGCTGTTTTGCCGTGAAACCCGATTCAGATGAGCTTCCCCAGTGATCAATATCATAGCCTCCGATACCTGTTATCAAATTAAACGGGTTGGATCGAAATAGATATTGAGCCTCGATTTGATAGCCTTTATCGTTACTATTATGCTCTTCTTCCTCACGATCACCGTGGATTACCGAGAAAATCACATCGGATTGTGGCGAAGCCACGAAATGCGCTCCAAACCGGGCGGTATCTTGTTGAACCGTAGAGCGCAAGTTCCTCTCGAAGCTATCATCGAACCGCAACCCCAGATCGCCACTTTCAGTTTCGCGCCGACGATACTCAGCTTGCAAGTTGAGCTGAGGCATTACCGCAACTTGTATAAAAGCGTTGTAAATATCGTGCTGGAGATCGGCATTTTCCCGAAAGCCATTGGTTTCATAATGATATTGACCGAAGCTGTAGGATAGCTTCCCTTCCAGACCTGATAGCACCGCCTCCTCTCCTAAGGTACTGTTATTCCCACCAACGCCGGAAACTAGAACCTGCGTTCGATCACGCTCGAATAGCGACGTGTATTCATTGAATGTGGCAGCGCCAAACCCATTGATGATTTTCAAGTTGGTTTCACTGAGGCTCGGCTGTATCGGGTTGATGTTGATTGGCTGTAAAAGTTGAGCTTGCAGCAACTCGCTGACCCGCGCGATTTCATGGCGTGGTCGATACGCATAGCTATCCGACAAGAAACGATGCGCCGAGTAATTCACTGGGTCGAGAGTCAACGATTTAGAAGCTTCGATCTGGGCGAGTTGCTCGAAACCCAGATCGTCATAAATACGAGCCAAACTCGCCTCGCGGGCGGCCAAATCCTCGTCCAGTAGCAGCTTGGAGCGATAGACGGCGCGGTTGTGGTTCAAGTCGATGGAGGTTTGCAGGTCCTGTACGGCTTCGACGGGGCGGTTGACGCTCTGCTGGCGGATGGCGCTGTAGAAGTAGGGCGTGGGGTCGCGGGGGTCGAGCCGCTGGGCGGCTTCTAGGTATTTGCGCGCGAGCCGGTTGTCTCGGGTTTCGTAGTACGCTTTGCCCAGGTAGCTGTTGTAGAGCGAGACTTTGGGTTCGAGTAGGGTGGCCTTTTCGAGTTCGGCGACGGCGGCGGCGGTCCGGTTCTGCCGGAATAGGATGAGCCCTAGGCCAAGATGGGGTTCGCCGAGGGTCGAGTCGTGGGCGATGGCGTGCTCAAACGCGGCGGTCGCGTCGGCCCGTCGGTTGCGCGCCAGTTGCAGGAAGCCCCAGGTGGAGTTGACCAGGGCGTCTTGTGGGGCGCGCTGCCGGGCCCGTTCGGCGAGGATGAGGGCGTCTTCGGTTCGGCCCATGCCAAACAGTAGGCGGCTTTCCTGGATCAGGGCTTGTGGGTCGTCGGGGGCGAGCGCGACGGCTTGGCGGGCGCTGGCCAGGGCGCCGTTGAGGTCGAATTCGGCTTGTTGGACCCAGCTGAGACTGAGGTGGGCGATGGGGGCGGTGGGGTCGGCCGCGACGGCTCGCTCGGCGGCCGTGCGCGCGGCGTCCTTGCGATTTTGTACCAGGGCGACTACGGCCCGCAGGCTGTAGGCGGTGGCGTCGTTCGGGTCGAGCGCTAGGGCTCGGTCGAGCGCTTGCTGGGCTGCGGGAACCCGGCCACGCAGGAGTTGGTCGCGCGCGGTCTGGGTCCAGTATCGGGGGTTGCTTGGGTCGGTCCGCCCGCCGCCCGCCGCATCGGTCGCCGGTAGCTCGGGGTAGTAGAGCGACCATTGCACCGCGTCTAGCGGGTCGAGCAGGACGCTCTTGCGGGGCGCTTCGCCCCGCCGGGCCGTCGCTTGTTCGTGGGCAGCAACCTGCACGCTGCCTTGCGCGTTGTGAAATTCGACCCGCCCTTCCAGCACCGCTAGCCGCGCTACCTCCCCCGGCCCAACCGCTAAATTAAATTCAGTCCCCCGAATCGTGGCCGTTACCGGTATCGTTTCAATCTCCAAGGGCAAACCATTGCTATTCATCCACACTTCGCCACCCAGCAAGCGCAGGATGTTACGCAAGGAGGAAGTAGAAGCAGGCGTCAATCCTTCTTTTCGTGGCACAATCTGCTTCAGTTCCATTTGGCTATTGGCGTTCATTTTAAGCTGCGCACCATTAGCGAGTTGCATGGCGATGCGGCTACCGTCAGCCGTTTTGATGGCTTCACCGACTCTTAAAGTTTCGCCCGTCTCGATCCGTTGCCAGTGATTTTCTCGCATGACTTCGACGGTTCCGACCACGCTCACGATCTTGCCTGCGTCCGATGCGAGTGCGGAATGAATCGGCAGAAAAACGGCACAAAATAGCAAACAAAGCCAAGCGAACCAACCAAGTTGCAACTGTCCAATTGGCCAATCCATCCGCATTGACTTCCTCAGAGCGCTGATCCATCCGGAATACTCACTCATTCCTTAACCCCCTATACAACTTTTAGTTATATTTCTTCCAGTTATATAATAACTATGTTGATATTAAATAAATTAATTCAAAAACTCTCAAACCAAACCGATAGCAAGGTCAATACCCCGACTGAGCGATGCATTTAAAAAACTAGGCATCTTTGGCTAGAATACTATGCAAATCATTATAGCTCGCCAAACAAGATTATCGTCGCTTTCAGTGATAAGCAATATCTTTGCCGCGATGAAAAATCGATAACCGCTTCATTGGGAAACCTTCATCATCAATAGGCGAATAAGCAGTCGCGATCTGCACTGACAAAATCGCCAGAAAGATAAACTCATGCGGAGTACCATATACTCTCTTCATGACCGAGTTGGAACTTGCTAATCATCATAATTTTCGGACGCTGAATAAACTGGATGGGTGCCGATATCAACGAGCCAAGGTTATACTATTCATCCTCATCCGAGCTGCCTTGTTCAACCAGGATATCGAAGACATCCGCAATGTTTTGTTTATTAATGAGTTATCAACCCAGCAGATCATCTATCCAGCAGGCGGATGGTTAATTCGCCCGTTGCTGCATTCTTGAATCGGGAACTTCCGTGAAACGTGCATCCATCTGGCTGCTGGCCCTACCCATCTTTCCGCTGCTGCTAGCATTCCGCTGGCCGTGGCAAAGTGTCGATGAATCTAGGCAGATCGAGCTTTCCGGGACAGTAGAAGCACGGGAGATCGACTTGGCTTTTCAAGTCGGCGGGCGTATTGCCACGTTGCGAGTCGATGAAGGGGATTCTGTCCAAATCGAACAGGAAGTCGCGACTTTGGACGCCCACGATTTCGAGTTAGCCTTGAGCAATGCTATCGCCCAAGCAGAAGCCGCCCAGGCTGCACTAGCGGCCCTGCGGGCCGGGACTCGTATTCAGGAACTGCGAGTCGCGGAAGCGCAACTGGCCAAGGCGCAAGCCGATCTCGATTATATTCGCGTTGAATTCAAGCGAATCGCTGATCTGGTCACCAAGAAACTGGCTGCCCAGGATCAGCTCGATCAGGCTAGGCAACGCCAGAATGTCGCCCTTGCCGGCGTTGAGCAGGCATTACAGAATCTTGCGTTGCTGCGGGAAGGTCCGCGTCGGGAAGACATCGACCAAGCAGCCGCCACGCTCCGCGCCCGGCAAGCAACGGTCGAAACGACCCGGCGACAGCTGGAATACACTCGATTGCAAAGTCCGGTCGCGGGTATGGTATCGGTGCGGCTGGTGGAAGCCGGCGAAATCGTATCTCCCGGCAAGACGGTATTGCGAATCGCCGAACTGAGCCGGCCTTGGGTGCGCGCCTATCTGAATGAAAAGGATTTAACCCGCGTCCGCCTTGGACAAGCCGCGCAGATACGGATCGATGGCCTGCCCGGCAAGGTGTTCGAAGGCCGGCTCTCTTTTATTTCCCCGACGGCTGAATTTACGCCGAAGACCGTCGAAACCCATGCTTTACGGGTGGATATGGTGTATCGAGTCAAGGTACAAGTGGACAATCCCGACGGTGTGCTGAAGCTGGGTCAACCGGCGGATGTCGTACTCAGCACCACCCCACCATGACCGACCCAGCGATCGAGATCACCGGCCTGCGCTTCGCCTACAGTGAGCATCCGGTGTTGGCTGGGGTGACACTGAACGTCGCGCCGGGCGAGATTTTCGGAGTGGTGGGCGCGGATGGCGCCGGTAAGACAACCTTGCTGCAACTGGTAGTCGGGCAATTATCACCCCAGGACGGACGCGTTTGCGTGCTGGGACGGGATGCCATTGATCCGATCTTGCGCGACCAGATCGCGTACATGCCACAAGGCTTCGGACTGTATCCCGATCTATCGGTCCAAGAAAACCTAAATTTTTTCGCAGACTTACACAGTTTATCTCGACCCATGGCCCGCGAAGCGCATCACGGAGTTATTGCGGCGAACCGGATTGACGGGATTCGAGGACCGGCGCGCCAACAACCTGTCGGGCGGAATGATGCAAAAGCTGGCGCTGGCTTGCGCCCTCGTCAGCCAGCCTCGGGCGATGTTTCTGGACGAGCCGACCACCGGCGTAGACCCGGTGTCGCGGCGGGCGTTCTGGCGTTTGTTGAATGGGGTTCGTGCCGAGGGCGTGGCAATTCTGTACGCCACTGCCAACATGGATGAAGCGGAACGCTGCGACCGAGTAGGATTATTGCGCGCTGGGCGACTGGAGCGGCAGGGTACACCGCTGGAGCTGGTGACGGGTGGCGATGCGGTACTGGTCGGGGTATCCGGCGTGACGGCACGGCGACAGCGCGCGGCGGTGCTGGCGTGGCCGATGGTGAAACGGGTGTTTCCAGTCGGGCAACAGTTGCGGGTATGGCTCGATGCGGGCTGTCCGTTGGCTGAGTTTCAGGCTCGCCTGCAGGCGCTCGATCCCGAACTGAACGCGCAACCTTTGCAGCCGACCTTACAGGATGCGGCGCTGCGGGAGTTGGCGATGACGGAATCCATCGCTAAATGATGAACTGTCTGGCTTATCAGCCGTTCCAGAAGCAACCGGAACCGGTCCTGGCACTGGCGGAACTGGAAACGCCGACGACGAGCCACGCGCTACGGGCCGAGGAACTCAATAACTGACAGACTAAAGCCAGCGGATTGAGCTGGCGGGGAAATAAATCCCCGCCTGAAACGCTTCGCGGCAAGATTGCACCGCTATCTGAAACGCGGCACCTGAAGGCGATGGTTGGTACCCCGATTGCCGCTCGCCCAGCTAAAACGCGGGTTAAGCCGCAGGCACGGAAACCCATCGCCGTCCGAGCCGGACCCACCCCGTCTATCTCGTCTCACGGAAAGGCAGGAATCGTCGGTTCCGTACCCTCCGCCTGCGCTTCAGGATGATGGGATTTGACCATTTCGGTGATCGATTGCACCCGGTCACGCGGTACGTCGATCATCATCAACAACTCGCCCCGCTCGATGGCATCCTCGAATGGCTTCAGTCGGGTATTGCCGACGTTCAACCCCACCATCCCGCTCACCCAAACCCCGACGCTGGCACCGGCCAATCCCCCTGCCAGGACAATCCCTCCCCCCGCTATCACCAGACTTGCCGGACCGAGTGCGACGGCAACCAGCCCCGCGAGCGTGCCGACGGTACCCCCGAGCGCCAGACCGCGCTCCATCGCGGGGATAAAATCGCTTTTCTGTAAGAACGAGGCTTCAGGCAGATCCTGAAGCGGAGTATCCCGCTTGGCCAGGATATGAATATGGCGCTCTTCCACACGCGCGAGCAGCAATTCATCCACGATCTTTTTCGCCACATCGATTTCTGGAACCAGGAAATAGATACGTTTCATTCCAAGTCTCCTTCATTGAATTGGGCTATCGTTTAGCCTAGCCTAATCTACAGTTTCTACAAGCGGCTGACCGCGCAATCGTTGCAGCCAACTTTGCAGGATGCGGCGCTGCGGGAACTGGCCATGGCGGAACGGGTTAATGAAAACGGATAGCCTGTTTTATCGGCTGTTTCAGGAATGGCCAGAACCGGGGGCGTGCGGGTGCTGGCGTTGATTCTGGCTCCGCCAGTGACGGTAGTGACCGAAGCCCAGGCGTTGTTGACGGAAGAACCGCCGGCCGATGATGGTCTAATCGGAGAATTGGTTGTTGGCGGAGAGGATTGGATTGAGCGAGGCGGAGGTGCGGGAGTTGCGAGAGGAGAAACCTTGAGGTTGCGCTGACGACCGGGGCGAGGATGGGGGTGATGGGAATTAGGCAATCCGGCGCACCTAATTTTGATCGCGGAAAAATTTCGATCGGGTAACCAGTGATGAGAAATTGGGATCGAATTACGGTAAATCCTGGCCTGATGAATGGCCAACCTTGTGTACGCGGTATGCGTCTGACCGTGCGGCGAGTACTCCAAGCCCTGAAGGTGTATCCCGACTGGAATGATTTGTTTAGGGAATATCCCGAATTGGAGCCTGAAGATGTTCGGCAGTGCCTGGATTTTGCCGCTCAGAGTCTGGAAGTGCAAACGTTCAGTTTGGATGCCGCATGATACGGATAGTGCTTGATCAGGGATTGCCGCGTGGGACTGCTTCGCGCTTGCGGAGAGAAGGCTGGGATGTGGTTCATGTCGGTGAAATCGGCATGAGTCGCGCCACGGATCAGGAGATTCTAGATTACGCCCGACGGGAAAACCGGGTTTGCGTTACGCTGGATGCCGATTTTCATGCCCTACTGGTTTTTGGGGTCCGAGCGATCACCGTCGGTAGTGCGCATTCGGATTGAAGGCTTGCAAGCGATAGGCATGGCTGAGTTGCTCATACGCATTAGGCATCATATTCAAGCATTTGCCGAGCAAGACGCATTATCACAGTGACCGAGACTCAGGTTCGAATCCGGCGATTGCCGGTCAATATGGATTTGCAGGGGGAAAAGCCTTGAGGCCGCGCCGACAACTGGAGCGAGTGATTGGGGTGGTGGGTTTGGGTAATCGAGGTTCAGGAATTGTTTCTGTATCTGTATCGGCGTCCCCCACGCCGGGCCTGACGTGGCGGTGACGGTGTTTGCGAACCGGGAGGAGGAGAATTGGGATGTCCATTTCTTCAATCCTCCGGCACTGGCAGATTGGGACAGGTGGCATGATAGGGCACTTCTTCTCCCACGAATTGCCGCCATTCCTGGTGGGTCAAGTTGCGCGGCAGCCGCGCGCAGGCTTCAGTAATTAGATCTTCCGTTCGCCATAACCAAATCCGCGCCGTGTTGTCGTAACTGGCGGTGGCCAAACGCTGGCCATCGGGGCTGAAGGCCACATCAAACACATCACTCTCATGCGGCAAGCGAATGAGTTCCTGACCGCTAACGGTATCCCACAGCCGTGCTGTTTTGTCATGGCTCGCAGTGGCCACGCGCTGGCCGTCGGGACTGAAAGCCACGGTCCGCACATTACCCAGATGGTTTAGACGGGCCAGTTCCTGACCGCTGGCGGCGTCCCACAGGCGTGCAGTTTTGTCATTGCTAGCGGTGGCTAGGTGCTGGCCATCGGGGCTGAATGCCACAGCCCACACATCACTCTTGTGTATCAGCCGTGCGAGTTCCTGACCGCTGACGACATCCCACAGCCGTGCCGTGCGATCTTCACTGGCGGTGGCCACGCGCTGGCCGTCGGGGCTGAATGCCACAGCCCACACATCACTCTTGTGTATCAGCCGTGCGAGTTCCTGACCGCTGACGACATCCCACAGCCGTGCCGTGCGATCTTCACTGGCGGTGGCCACGCGCTGGCCGTCGGGACTGAAGGCAATAGAATTCACTGCTTTCTCGTGTTTCAAGCGGGCGAGTTCCTGACCGCTGACGACATCCCACAGCCGTGCCGTGCGATCTTCACTGGCGGTGGCCACGCGCTGGCCGTCGGGACTGAAGGCAATAGAATTCACTGCTTTCTCGTGTTTCAAGCGGGCGAGTTCCTGACCGCTGGCAACATCCCACAGCCGCGCCTCTTTGCTGGCGGTGGCCAGGCGCTGGCCATCGGGGCTGAAAACCACAGTCCGTACATCGCCCTCGTGTTTCAAGCGGGCGAGTTCCTGACCGCTGGCAACATCCCACAGCCGCGCAGTTCTGTCCGCGCTAGCGGTGGCCACGCGCTGGCCATCGGGACTGAAAGCCACAGCCCAAACCCAATCCGAATGAGTCAGACGGGCAAGTTCTTTCCTACCAATTGTCATATTCCACACCCGCACCGTTTTATCAATGCTTGCAGTAACCAAGCCCTGGTTATTAGGGCTAAAGGCTATGTCCAAGACGCGATCATCATGAATCAACCGTACGAGTTCCTGGCCACTAGCAGCGTCCCATAGTCGCACCGTGTTGTCATAGCCGGTAATGGCCAAACATCGGCTATCGGTACTAAAGAGCATTTTTTTCACTCCTTCTGGATGTTCCAAACTAAAAAATTCTTGGCCACTGATGACATCCCACAGCCGTACATCGAAATAATCATGGCTTGAGGTAGCTAGGCGTTGGCCATCGGGGGCGAAAATTACAGCCACCACATCACCCTTGTGTTTTAAACGGGCGAGTTCCTGACCGCTAGCAGCGTCCCACAGGCGTGCAGTTTTGTCATCGCTAGCGGTAGCCAGGCGTTTTCCATTGGGGTTGAAGGCTACAGCGTTTACTTGAGCATCATGAATCATGCGGATAATTTCCCGACCTTTAGCTATCTCCCATACCCGCACCGTACCATCTTGACTAGCAGTGGCCAGCCGGTTTCCATCAGGACTAAAGGTCACATCGCTTACTTTACCTTCATAAGACAGCCGAGCTAGTTCCCGACCGCTGACCACATCCCAGACCCGTACCGTATTGTCATCGTTGGCAGTGGCCAAGCGCTGGCCATCGGGACTGAAAATCACGCTCTTCACACCGCCTTTAGGAGATAGCTGAGCCAGTCCTCGACCGCTGGCCACTTCCCATAATCGTACCGTGTTGTCGTCACTGGCGGTGGCTAACCGCTGGCCATCGGGGCTAAAGGTCACGCTTCTTACCCTGCCCTTATGGGGCAGCCGAGCCAGTTCCTGGCCGCTGGCCACTTCCCATAATCGTACCGTGTTGTCGTCACTGGCGGTGGCTAACCGCTGGCCATCGGGGTTAAAGGTTACATTCGACATCCCGCCTTCATGCGACAGCCGGATCAATTTGCTGCGCGGTAACAAGTCCATCGATCTTGCCCAAGTAAGGTAACTGGACGGTGTTATGTCATGCTGGAGCGATTCGGTGATCAGCAACGCACTTTGCACGAGGCCAGCCGCAGTGTTATCCAACCGTAGCCCCGCTTGGGCGGCCAGTTGTCGGGCCAGAGTAAGATTGCGTTGCCTGTCAGCTTCATCGCGCTGCTTTTCGGCTGCTGATTGAGCATTGAGCGCGTTTTTTCGCTGTTGTTCAGCTTCCCGCCATTGCCAGGTTGCTAATCCGGCTAGCATCAACGCCACTACCAGACCCACCGCCAACCCAGCGATTACCCGTCGCCGACCACGCCGGCGCGCGGTGGCTTCCCGTTCGCGCAACGCGATGCTGGCCTTGATGTACTCCTTTTCAACTTGGCTCAGTATGTCCGCGTGGTCGTTGAGCCGTTCCTCCGCTTCCGCCAGTCGCGCGCCACGCAACAACGCGCCCTCATCCCAACCTTGCTCCTGCCACTCCCGCAACGCCAGCCGCAACCGGTTCTGCCAGATCCGAAATTGCCGATCCTGCTCGATCCACTGCCGCAGTGGTTGCCAGTGCCGCAGCAAGGCTTCGTGAACCACTTCGACGGTTTCCTGGCCTTGGGCATCGCGCCCGGTCACTACCAGCCGTTCGTCCGCCAGTTCCGTCACCAGATTCCAGTTATCCGTCCCCACCTGTTCGCGTGTTGCAACCTGCCGGGTATCCTCGGTGCCTTCGCCAGGGCGTACCAGTTGCACGAACACTCGGCGCAGTCGCTCCCGCTCGTCTTGAAATCGAGCCAGGGTTTCATCGGCGTGGCGGGCCAAAGCCTGCGTTACGCCGCCGATGGCTTCATAGGCAGCATGGGTTAGTTGCCGGTACTGCTGCCGTTCCCACAACTGGGTCAGGGCGAACTCCAGCAAGGGCAACGCCCCCGGTTCCTGACCCAGGTCCTGAAGGATGCGCTCGGCTAAACCTTCTTCCAGCTTCACCCCCAACTGTTGGGTGGGACTCTCGATAGCCGCTTCCAAACCGGCTTGACCCAGCGGCCCAAGCAATAGGTGGTTGGGCTTGATCCATTCGGCGAGTGGCTCGTAATCCAGCGCCTGACCCAGAAAATCAACGCGCATCGCCAGCAGCAGAGTGAAGGCGGGTTTTTTGGCTTGCGCCCGCACAGTGGCTACCAATTCATCCACGAACTGGCGCTGCCGCTCCGGGGCGAGATTCTGGGTGTAAAGCTCCTCGAACTGATCAGCGATCAACAGCAGCCGCTTGTCGGGATGATTCCTGAACAGCAGATCGACGACATCGGCCAGATTCAGGCTGCGTTCGCCGAGCTTGTCCGCCAGTTGCTTGCGCTTTTCCAGCCGCTCCAGCTCATCCAGATCAGGGTACAGCAGCAGCGTCAGCGCCGTGGCCAGTTCCCGAAACGGATCGCTGCGAGGCCGGAAATCGGCAATCAGCCAGTCCTCCTGTTTGCGCAATTGGGGCACCACACCCGCGAACAGCAGCGACGATTTGCCGCTGCCGCTGGCCCCCACTACCGCCACGAAAGGACGTTGCTGCACCATCGCCAGCAGGTCCTGAACGTCGCGGTCCCGGCCCATGAAAAAGCGGGCATCCTGTTCGCGGAACGCTTCCAGGCCACGATAGGGGTTCGGTAGGCGGCTGTGTTCGTCCAGCGCCGGCCAGGCCCGAATCAGACTGACCGATGGGATCATGTAGGCCGAACGAACGCTTTCCCGGGTGGCGATGCTGACGATCATCCCGACGGCGGCGTTTTCCCGCTTGTCCCAAACCGCCGTGCCGCTGAAACCGGGCGCCACGCAAAGGCGGCCCAGTTCGTGATCGAGTTGCACCCAACCGGTGGCGACCGGTCCCTGCAACTGACCGCTGACCCAATCGCCCCGATCCTCGGCGAAGCCATACATCCGTACCGGTCGGTCAAAAAACGCCTGATCCTCGACCACCACCACCGGCACGGGTTGGGCCGTGTTAGACAGTAGTCGTTCGCCATCCAGTTCCAGAACCGCGATGTCCTCCAGGTCACCCTGCCTGGCCTCCGCCTTGACGGGATGCCAGCACACTATCTTGGCGGTCATCGGCGCAGAACCCGCCACCAGCGGCCAATCCAACCAGACCAGCGCGGTCGGTGCGGCGGGCGCGTCCTCTGGAATCCCCAACGCCTCCGCCACCACATGCGCGCAAGTCAGAATGTATCGTGTCGAAACTAAAAAACCTGCCCCCACCACGCGCCGCACTTCGCCACCATCGGTCAGGATGCGAACCAAACCTTTTTGCAGATTAGCGGCTTGAGTCATGGCACGGCGCTCAGGCTTTGTTGCTCCACTTGAGCGAGACTTTGAAAACCGCTTCACTGTCCACCGAAGCGATGATCGCACCAGCCTTGGCATTGAACTTGACACCAAATTCCAGACCGATTTCCGTCGGCGTGTTCAATCCTTGAAACGCTTGCAAGACGGCATCGGCGGCCGGTCGCAGGCGGGCAATCGCCTCGTTGAAGCTGGTTTGCACCCTTTCCGGGATGCTTTCGCCCGGCCGGCTGACACGCTGCGTGCCTTCGCCCATCGGCGCTTCCACTTCGACGACCACCGTGCCGCCATCGGCCAGTTGATACTCGACCAGATTTTTCACCATCATCTTATATCTCCTGTTTCACCCAATTCTGATATAGCCTAGCCTTTTGCTTCCAACAAGCCCGATGAAGATCACCGCATGAGCGCGCTAAAGCCGGACGTGGACGCTACTCCGGTTATTCTCGCCCAAGACTTGACCCGCCGTTTTGGTGATTTCGTCGCGGTCAATCACATTGGCGTCACGGTGCAAGCCGGCGAAGTGTTCGGCCTGCTGGGCGCCAATGGCGCTGGCAAGACTACCGCGATTCGGATGCTGTGCGGTATGCTGCCACCGACTGCTGGCCGGATTCAGGTAGCGGACGTCGACATGGTACGACACGCCCGGCGTGCTCGTGGCCAGATTGGCTACGTCGCTCAACGGTTTTCGTTGTATGGCGATTTGACCGTATCGGAAAACCTCAAGCTGCAAGCCGGCCTGTACGGCCTAGCCGGCGCGCGCCAGCGGGAGCGGCTGGCGTGGGCACTAGCGCATCTGGAACTGACCGGCCGCGCGGACGCCAAGGCCGAAGCCCTGCCGCTTGGCTACAAGCGGCGTTTAGCCCTGGCCGCCGCGCTGCTCCACGAACCCCGTGCGCTGTTTCTGGACGAACCGACCTCCGGCGTGGACCCGATGGCCCGCCAACAATTCTGGGAACTGATCTACGAACTGGCCGATGGCGGCATCGGCATTCTGGTTACGACCCACTATATGGACGAGGCGCTGTTCTGTGACCGGTTGGCGTTGATGCAGGCTGGCCGCATCGTGACCGAGGGCACACCTGACGAGTTATTACGCCGTCCCTTACCAACACCGATTTTGGAACTGAACAGCCCCGATGCCGTTCGGTTCGAACAGTTGGCGGAAACCTGGCCAGACGTACGTGAAATCATTCCGCACGCCGGACAACTGCGAATTCGCCTTCACGCGGGGATCGATGCGGGCGCGATGATGGAGAAAATTCATGCGGCAGCGGCAGATCATGGGCTGAGCATCGGTACCCTGCACCTCGCCGCGCCGGAGCTGGAAGATGTGTTTGTGGCCGTGCTGGAGGAGAACGAAGCGTGAACCTCCAGCATGTCCGGGCGATGGCCCGCAAGGAATGGTGGCACCTACTACGAGATCCGCGCAGCTTGGCGCTGATCCTGATCATGCCCAGTATGCTGCTGTTTTTATTTGGTTATGCGATCCGACTGGATTTGCAAAATGCTCCGATCGCCATCATTCAGGAGTCCCGTGACGCCGCCACCGAGGAACTGGCCGCTCATTTCGCCGCCAGCCGGGCTTTCCAGGTCGTGCTGCGCTCCAACGACCGTCGCGACGCCACGATAGCATTGCAAAACGGTCAGGTCTGGGCGGCAGTCATTTTTCCCGCCGACTACGCCCGGCAACTGAATCGCGGCGAAGCGCGGATTCAATTGCTGCTGGACGGTGTGGACGCCAACACCGCCCGGCTGTTGCGCAATTACACGCTGGTGCTAGTGAACGACTATCTGCTGAACCAGGGCGGCCAACCACCGATTCGCATCGAGGATCGTACCTGGTTCAACGAAACCAAGGAAAGCCGGCTGGCGATCATTCCCGGTGTGATCGCGCTGGTGATGGCGGTGATCGGGGCGTTGATGACCTCGCTAACCATCGCCAAGGAAATGGAGCAAGGCAACCTGGTGATGTTGCGGACCACCCCGCTGACCCGCCGCGAATTTCTGTGCGGCAAGCTACTGCCCTATCTGTTCATTGGCCTGCTCGATCTGGCCGTGGCCGTGGCCGTGGCGGTACTCGTATTCGAGATGCCGTTGCGCGGTTCGTTGCCCGTCCTGTCGCTGCTGTCGGCGCTGTTCCTGCTGGTGGTCATGCTGCAAGGGGCACTGATTTCCATCAACGCGGGGAATCAGTTGCTCGCCAGCCAGATTTCCCTGGTGAGCACCTTTTTGCCGGCGTTCCTACTGTCCGGCTTTATCTTCGCCATCGAGAACATGCCAACCGTGCTGCAATACCTGACGCTGGCCGTACCGGCACGCTATTACGTTATGTTGTCTCGCGCCATTTTCCTCAAAGGGATCACGCCGCTGCTGCTGTGGACGCAGATCGCCGCCCTGCTGGTGATTCTATTAGTGCTGGCACAGCTGACACTGGTTCGCTCCCGCAAGCTGGGGCTGTTGCCGTGAATCCGGTAATCTCCAGCCTGATCCGGCTGCGCGCCCTGCTGGGTAAGGAGTTTTTGCAACTGCTGCGCGATCCCCGGCTACGGTTCTTCATGCTGATCCCGCCGCTGTTTCAGTTGATGGTGTTCGGCTACGCGGCCAGCTTCGATGTCCGTCACGCCGAAATCGCGGTGGTGGATCAGGCACGAACGCCGACGACCCGTGAACGATTGGCGGCCGTGGCCGCGACCGGTCGGTTCACCCTGCATTACCTCCCGGATATGGGCACGGCGACGGCGGCGATGAATCAAGGCGAAATCCGTGCGATCTTGCGGTTCGCTCCCGATTTTGAGCGGCAACCCGTCGCGCAAATCGTATCGGATGGCTCCGATTCCAACAGCGCGCAGATGATCACCGGCCAACTGAGTCAAGCGTTGCAACGGAGTGCCCAGTCGAGCGCCGGCGTCGAACCGTCGGTGCAAGTCGAGGAGCGCGCCTGGTTCAACGAGAATCTGGACGACCGGCCGTACTTCGTGCCCGGCATCATCGCCACCATCGTACTGATCACCACCGTGATTCTGACCGCGATGACCGTGGTTCGCGAACGAGAATTCGGCACGCTGGAACGCTTGCTGGTGACGCCGGTCGCCCGGTTGGAATTTCTGGTCGGCAAAATGGTGGCTGTAGCCGCCGTCGGCCTATTCGATGTGACGCTGATCAGTATTATTGCGGTCGTGTGGTTCGATGTGCCGTTTCGGGGTAGCATCATCGGCTTGCTGGTCGGCAGCGTGCTGTTTCTGATGAGTTCGCTGGGCATCGGACTGCTGATTTCCAGCTACTCGGAAACCCAGCAGCAGGCGATGTTGCTAGCGTTCTTCATCATTATGCCAATGGTGGTTTTGTCAGGTTTCACGTTTCCCATCGACAACATGCCTCAGGGAGTGCAGCTGCTCACTTGGTTGAACCCGCTGCGGTATTACCTGGTCGTAATCCGCGATATATTCCTCAAAGGCAGCAGCATGGGCACGCACGGTTTCGAATACGCCATGATGGCGCTGTTAGGAAGTGGGGCGTTATTGTTGAGCCTGGCGCGGGTCAAATAGGTGACTCCCCTCGCCTTCTGGCAAAGCGGTTGAACGTTAGGGGACCAGGAGCAAAGCCGATGGTGGTTCAAGTCAAGTATTTTGCCAGCCTGCGTGACCGGATGGGCCGCCCCGAGGATCGGCTTGACACGCCGGGCGAGCTGACTGTCGCAGCGGTTTGGGCGGCCCTGTGGCCAGAAACGCCGTTGCCTCCGAATACGCTGGCGGCGGTGAACATGGAATACGCCAACCTGGAGCAGATCGTGCGTGATGGCGACGAGGTGGCGTTTTTTCCGCCGGTGACGGGAGGCTAGCCGTGAAAGTCGAATTGCGAGACTCAGCCTTCGATCCGCTGGCGGAATTGGGATCTTATCCGACCGAGTCGAGCGCACTGCAAGGTCAGCACGGCGCGACGGCCATCTTCATTGGCACGATGCGCGATTACAATGAAAATCAATCGGTCAGCCGAATGACGCTGGAGCATTATCCCGGCATGACCGAGCGGCATTTGCGGCGGATCGTCGAAACCGCTGGCCAGGAATGGCCGTTGCTGGACGCCCTCGTGATTCATCGGATCGGTGAATTGCAGCCGAACGACCCCATCGTACTGGTGGCAGTCTGGTCAGCGCACCGGGCGGCAGCATTCGCCGCATGCCGGTTCATCATCGAGGAATTGAAGTCGAAGGCGCCGTTTTGGAAGTGCGAGGCGACCGCTGCCGGCTCGCGCTGGGTAGCGCACAACACGCAGGGCTGAACGCTTGGTTTCGCTGGTGCGTTCCGGCGGGCTATCCGCTATGCTGCCGGAATGAACGAACCCGCCCCCAATCCCCTCATCGCCCGCCGCTTCCGGGGCTTTCTCCCGGTCATTGTGGATGTCGAAACCGGCGGCATCAACGCCCAGACCGACGCCTTGCTGGAAATCGCCGCCGTGCTCATCCGCATGGACTGGCAAGGATATCTCCATCCCGCCGGCACGTTGGCCCATCACGTTCAACCGTTTCCTGGCGCGCGGCTGGATCCCGCTTCGATGGCTGTGAACCACATCGATCCCGACCATCCGTTCCGCTTTGCGGTGTCGGAACGAGAGGCGCTGGAAGCCATCTTCCGTGAGGTGCGCCGGGAAGTCCGGGAGGCTGGCTGCACCCGTGCCATCCTGGTCGGCCATAACGCCTTTTTCGATTTGGCGTTTCTGAACGCGGCGGCAACTCGTACCAAGGTTAAGCGCAATCCCTTTCATCCCTTCAGCAGTTTCGACACCGTATCATTGGCGGGCTTGGCCTACGGCCAGACGGTGCTGGCGCGGGCGTTACAAGCGGCGAGCATCCGCTGGGACGAACGCGAGGCCCATTCAGCGATTTACGACGCCGAGCGCACGGCCGAGCTGTTTTGCCAGATCGTCAACCACTGGCAAGAGATGGGCGGTTGGGTGCCGGTGGACGACTAACCCGTCGCCTCGAAAGCATACGGCAACGGTTCCAGCCGCAGTACCGGACCGCCAGCATCGTTCAAATGCAAGGTTCCTCGCTCCGCGCATTCGATCAACGCGACCGCCAGCACGGCGCAATCGCCGTCGGGATGCCGGCAGGCGTCAACTAACCGACCCGCCCCTTGGCTGGCATCGGCCTGTGGCGAAAACAACGGATCGCCGGGACGAGGCAAAGTGGCCATTTCGACCCGGGCGAGATACATCCGCCGCTTCAGCTTGCCTAGATAATGGGTGCGCGCCACGACCTCCTGCCCGGTGTAACAGCCTTTCTTGAAGCTGATGCCGTCCAGCAACTCCAGATTCATCATCTGTGGCACGAACGCTTCCACGGTCTCCGGGTAAACTGTCGGGACACCGGCTAACACATCCAGCAACTGCCACGCTTCGGCACCGACCGGCATGAGGTGGGGCGCCAGCGCGTTCCACATCGCTTGAATCTCCGACACGGGACCGTGCAGTTCGTATCGCGGCGTTGCACCGGGTAAGCGAATCGCGGTGATACCGTTCACATGCAGCACGTCACCCACCGCCAGCTCCGTTGCGGAACTCGACACTTGCGCGGCGAGTAGCTGTGTGGCATTGGAACCGGCCACTCCAATTCGCGCGAGCGTGTCGCTCACATCATCCAAGGCAATCCTGGCTCGCAATATATACTTGCGCAATCGGGTCAGTGTCGGTTCCACCATCGAGCGCGGCAATTCCAGGTTGTAATCATCCCCGCACCGGAACAATCGGAAACTGGCCAACGCTCGGCCCTTAGGGCTGCAATACGCACCGATCATGCTATGTTCCGGGACAACTTGCCGCACGTCGCAGGTCAGTTGTCCCTGCAAAAAGGTTTCGCCGTCCGGTCCACGCGCGGCAATCACGCCAAAGTGGGACAAATCGCAGCAAATCTCACCGGATAACGCTGCGTGTAACTCCGTTTCCGCCTGACCAAAATGCAGTACGCGATCGGACGTCAGAACCGCGCCCGCCCGTTCGAGAAATGATCGCCACTCTGCGTTCATGTCGTAAAATCCCGTTGTCTTTCCAGCCTCTAAGAGGGAGGCGGTCACCAAGCCGTTCCCACCCGTTCATTGCGTTCGAGGGCTGCGAACGGCATAATACCCATAAGAATATAGGCTGAAATACCCGACTATGTAAGTAGGGTACAATGCCTGCGATTCTCCCGGAAGCACCATCGGCGGATGGAACAGGGATGGTTGACCACCGCTACCTTCAACCTGCTTTTTTGCGTGAGTTGTCATGAACAAGAACGATACTCAGACAACGCTGCCATCGCAGCCGGCCCCAGCTGCCGAACACCCCCCCCAAACCGCGCAACCCAAGAAACCTCTGGAATTTGGCGGTCCCAAAGGACCCGAGCCTACCCGTTACGGCGATTGGGAGAAAGCCGGTCGCTGCATCGATTTCTAAGCGTATCTCCGTCGCGTGCGACGGGCATCGCATCCTTATCCTTGCTCGATCCTATCATTTTCGTTGGAGCAACTCCCGAAGGGGAGTAGCATTCTCGATGATTTTTTGCGTCGCACAAAACTAAAGAGCACTTTCTTCGTCACTTTAACTGAGGAGAAACCTATGTCAGCCAACAAACGGCCGTTGTCGCCGTTCATGATCGGACCTTATTACAGACCGCAGATGACCTCGGTGCTATCCATCACCCATCGTGCCACTGGAGCCGGCTTGGTGGTAGGCACGTTGCTGCTGGTGTATTGGCTGGCCGCCGCCGCGCTCGGTCCCGAAGCCTACGAGCACGCCCAGGCGGTACTGGGTTCGATGCTCGGACAACTCCTGCTATTCCTGTGGACTTGGGCGTTGTTCTATCACATGGCCAACGGTATCCGTCATCTATTTTGGGACGCTGGTTGGGGTTTTGAGCTGAAAGATGCCGCCAAATCCGGCTGGTGGGTGGTGTGGTCCTCCATCATTCTGACTTTCCTGTGCTGGCTAATCGCCGCGCCTTGAGGAGCAAGCTCATGAGTATTCGCACCCCCCTCGCTCGCGTTCGCGGTCTGGGCACCGCTAAAGATGGGACTCACCACTGGTGGATGCAGCGCGTGACGTCCATCGCCTTGGTACCGCTGGTGTTGTGGTTCGTCATTTCCATGCTGGCGCATTCCCACACGGACTACGCGACATTCCAGCACTGGCTGAGCAATCCGATCAACGCCGGGTTGATGGTGACGTTTTTGTTCACGATGTTTTATCACGCCAAGCTGGGTATGCAGGTCATCTACGAGGATTACGTCCGGCCCGAATGCGCCATGTATACCGCTCTGCTCGTAACACAGTTTGCGCTGTTCTTGCTGGGCGCCATCGCCATCGTCGCCGTGCTCAAGATCGCACTGGCCTGACGCCCACCACTGGAGGCTGAGGTTTCATGTCCAACGCATACAAACTCATTCATCATAATTATGACGTGGTCGTGGTTGGCGCTGGCGGCGCAGGGTTACGCGCCACTTTTGGCATGGCGCAGAAAGGTTTGAAAACGGCCTGTTTGACCAAGGTTTTCCCGACCCGCAGCCATACCGTGGCGGCCCAGGGCGGCATGTCGGCGGCGCTTGCCAACATGGGCCAGGACATGTGGCAATGGCACATGTACGACACCGTGAAGGGTTCCGACTGGCTGGGTGACCAGGATGCCATCGAGTACATGTGTCGTGAGGCGGTTCCGGCGGTCATCGAATTGGAGCACTACGGCGTCCCGTTCTCCCGCACCGAGGAAGGCAAGATTTACCAGCGGCCGTTTGGTGGCATGACCACCAACTACGGTGAGGGCATCGCCCAACGCACCTGCGCCGCCGCCGACCGTACCGGCCACGCGATCTTGCATACCCTGTATCAGCAGGCGCTCAAGCACGACGCCGAATTCTTCATCGAATATTTCGCGCTGGATTTGATCATGGACGACGACGGCGTTTGTCGCGGCGTGGTAGCCTGGGATCTGGCCGACGGCACGCTGCACGTCTTCCGTGCGCATCAGACCGTGCTGGCTACCGGTGGCTACGGCCGCGCCTATTTCTCGGCGACCTCCGCTCACACCTGCACCGGCGACGGCAATGGCATGGTGTTGCGCGCCGGTTTGCCGTTACAAGACATGGAGTTCACTCAATTCCATCCGACCGGCATCTACGGCTCCGGCTGTCTGATGACCGAAGGCTGTCGCGGCGAAGGCGGCTATCTGACCAATTCCAACGGCGAGCGCTTTATGGAGCGTTACGCGCCCAACGCCAAGGACTTGGCCTCCCGCGATGTGGTCAGCCGTTCGATGACCATCGAAATCCGCGAAGGGCGCGGCGTCGGCGAGCACAAGGATCATATCTACCTGCACCTGGAACACCTGGGTGCGAATGTTATCAACGAACGGCTACCCGGCATTGCCGAGACCGCCCGCATCTTCGCTGGCGTCGACGTAACCAAGGAGCCCGCGCCGGTATTGCCGACCGTGCATTACAACATGGGCGGTATCCCGACCAACTATCGTGGTGAGGTGGTCATCCTCAAGGACGGCAACCCCGATCATATCATTCCCGGCTTGATGGCCATCGGCGAAGCAGCCTGTGTATCGGTGCACGGCGCCAACCGCCTCGGTTCTAACTCGCTGCTCGACATCGTGGTGTTCGGCCGCGCCGCTGCCATTCGCTGCGCCGAGCTGATCCAGCCCAACAGCTCGCACGGTGTGTTGCCGCAAGCCTCGGTGGACAAGATCATCGCCCGTTTCGACGGCTTGCGTAATGCCAAGGGGGAAAATCCCACCGCCAGCCTGCGGATGCGGATGCAGCGGACCATGCAGAACCACGCGGCGGTATTCCGCACCGGCGAGTCGATGGCCGAGGGCATCAAGCTGCTGGAAGACGTCTATGCCGGTTTCGAGCATGTCGGCGTCAGCGACCGGGGCATGGTTTGGAATTCCGACCTGGTCGAAACCTTGGAGCTGGACAATCTGCTGGAATGCGCGATGGTGTCCATCAAGTCGGCGATCAACCGGCCCGAGAGTCGTGGCGCGCATGCCCGCGAGGATTATCCGGATCGCGACGACGAGAATTGGATGAAACATACCTTGGCGTGGTTGAGCCCCAAGGGCGACGTGACCATCGATTACCGTCCGGTTCACACCTATACCCTGACCAATGAGGTGGAGTACATTCCGCCCAAGAAGCGCACGTACTAAGGGGACGATGCCATGGCTCAATTCAAACTACCGGCCAATTCCGTCATCGGCAAGGGCAAAACCTACTATGCCGGCACGGGTGCCAAGAACGTCAAGCGCTTCCAAATCTATCGTTGGGACCCGGACAGCGGCGAGAACCCGCGTATGGACACCTACGAAGTCGATCTGGCAGCCTGCGGTCCGATGGTGTTGGACGCGCTACTCAAGATCAAGAACGAGATGGATCCCACTCTCACCTTCCGTCGCTCCTGCCGCGAGGGTGTCTGTGGTTCCTGCGCGATGAACATTGATGGGATCAATACCCTGGCGTGTACCTACGCCATCGACGATGTTAAGGGCGAAGTCAAGATCTACCCGTTGCCGCACATGTCGGTGGTCAAGGATCTAGTCCCCGACCTAACCCATTTCTACGCCCAGTACGCCTCGATCAAGCCGTGGCTGCAAACGACCACACCGCCGCCAGAACGCGAGCGTTTGCAATCCAAGGAAGACCGCGCCAAGCTGGACGGGCTGTATGAGTGCATCCTGTGCGCCTGCTGCTCCACCAGTTGCCCGAGCTATTGGTGGAACGGCGAACGCTATCTCGGTCCTTCGATCCTGCTGCAAGCCTATCGCTGGATCGTGGACAGCCGCGACGAGTTCACCGGCGAACGGTTGGATAATCTGGAAGATCCGTTCCGACTGTATCGCTGCCATACCATCATGAATTGCACCAAGACCTGTCCAAAGAGCTTGAATCCCGCGAAAGCCATCGCGGAAATCAAGAAGATGATGGTGGAACGGCGGTAAGTCGTT
Organism: Candidatus Competibacter sp.; assembly: GCA_037045535.1. Taxonomy (GTDB): domain Bacteria; phylum Pseudomonadota; class Gammaproteobacteria; order Competibacterales; family Competibacteraceae; genus Competibacter_A. The sequence continues at coordinate 158,681 of JBAOHI010000062.1, read as the reverse complement.
ACCTGCCCCCTCAGCCCCAACCCCTCTCCCGCTTGCGGGCGAGGGGTTTTGTTTGCAGGAGACGCGGATCGTGGATGAACAAATCGGTAAATTGCGTTGGCGCTGCCGGCGCGGCATGAAAGAGCTGGATCTACTGACGCTGGCTTATCTGGATCGGCATTACCCGACCGCCCCGGCGGAGGAACAACAAGCCTTCGCAGAATTGCTAGAATTGCAAGATCCGCTGTTGATGAGCTACATGGTCGGGCGGGAAACGCCGGCGGATGCGACGACGGCGAAGGTGGTGGGTGTGATGCGGACGTTGCTGAACGAGGCGGATGGCTCTTAAATAGTGTACGTGCAACTTGATTTGATCAGAGAGCATCAAAGGAAAGCGCAGCGGATTTGGACAATGGCGAGGAAGGAAGCAGGTCACGTCATTGGCGTAGCGTGCTGGCAACCACCGGCGCCGACCGCCTTTGAGGTCGCAGGATTGGCGTTTTCAACCAGATGAGCGAAGGCAGAGTATAGATAGGCTATCGTAATCGCGTTGGTCTTTGCTGGTTTTTTACGTTGGAGCGGGCATGATCGGGGACCTATGTCGGTTTTGTCAAGCTGAGCGGCGTGACAGCAAGAATTTCGTTGGTATCATAGGCCATTATCCGACTTCATCAGCGCATCGGCTCTGCCAGATCCCTCGATCAGCGGCAAAGCCTCTGCGCAATCACGCCCACGCGGTACCTGTTGTAACAGTGACACTCGTGACGTTGGCAGACCAGTCGCATCCACGGCCACATGTACCTTGGTGTTGAGCAACCGCGCGTTCTGTACGCTGCCATGTCGCTCGATTGCCGCCAACCGCCCCCGCAGCGTGCGGATGCGACCTTGATATGGGTCGCGTCAGATCATCAACCACTCCATCATCGGTGGTCATCAATCGACGCTTCCAAGAGCCTTGCCAACGCGCGCGCTCGACAGTCCCGCCACCGAATTAAACCGATCCGGTGCGATAGTTTCCCCATCCGGCCCAGATCCGGTCGGCAAGGACTCGCTGACCACGGCTGGCTCCCGTCCGTTAAATTATGCCTACTGAACAACCAGCGTTGATAAAGTCGCCGATTGATGGGCCTGCCGGCCAATGCCCTCCCCACCTGACCCCATCCGACCTGGTAAATGCAGCTCTATTCAAGACCCCATGGTCACCCTGGTCAGATATCGTCGTCCACGTCTGTGCCGGCTAATCCTCTCAATCTTTAGCTCATGTCGATGCGGCCCCTTGTACGATCACATCAGCCTGCTCGATATCTCCTATCTCGATGACTGACACTGATCTAGGCATTTGAACGCGCAACTTGTTTTGGTCAGTGGCATCAACCGAACCCTCAATGACGTCCCCCGGCAGAGCCGGGGGTTTACCTCATTGAATCATCCAATGTCATTGAAGCAGCTTGCTCAACTCACTGGCACCGTACCGCCTTGAATTCGCCGTCTTGAAGAGACATCAGCTGAACAAAATCAGCAGCCTTGATTGTCTTTAGTATAATCGATCATCATCCCACCAAGATCATAAGGATGAGCCCGCGCCGCCGCAAGAAAGTTTGCCCGCGTCAATTCGCCTTGGATATTATTCGCGATCGTCAGGAACATCTTGCCAACCATATAGCCTTCCAATGAAACAAGATTGAAATTGGGCCCGAGGGCTTTTTGGGCCTCCTTGACGATGGGTAATCCACTATCCGCCAAAGGTATTACCGACGTCGCAATAACCTTATTCTTTACGTTTTGTTGGTTGAACCCATCAATGAAGGTTTGATCAGCGGCAGGCGATGCGATGCTGAATATCCACTTCTCTCTTTTAAGCGCAGCGGCGTAGCTTATGAACTGGATTGCGGGTTGAGCGGTAAGCACTGTAACCACGAACCGGCAGGGCGTGCCTGATTTTTTCTCCCAAGCCTTGAGTGATAGATAACCTTCATTGACGGAAAGCGTTTCACGCTGGTGAACGCCAACCGGCCCTATATTGTTCCGTTTCGGATTATCTCCCCCTATCGCTATGATCTGATCGAGGGTTGCCACCAGTGCCGACGTTTCCGGTTGCTTCTCCAATGCAACCCTGACGCCTTTCAAACCCGCCATGCCAAAGGCATCATTCTGCACGTAAGCACAAATCTCGGCCGGCTTAACACCCGCAGCCAACACGGCTTCAACAATAGTCTCTACCTCATGGGAATAAGGCGCACGAAAATTTAGGATATCCCCTGGTTCCGTGAATCCAGCTCCGTTGTAGAAGCCGACCGCTGGTACTTTACTTTCAGCAAGCACAGGTAAAACAGCCTTTGCGGTTGACGACCCCGTACTCCCCAGCATCAGAAATATACCGCCTTCAATCAACTCTTTAGCCGCTTTGACAGTAGTTGATGGCTCATAGAAATCGTTAAGCACCACCAATTCGATGGACTGCCCTTTCACCTTCTGATTTTTCAATGCCGCCTCCATGCCGTTTTTCATACCTTCCGCAATAAACTGGATATCGCTTTTCAGAGGTTGAGTGCTTCCGATGCGGATAGTGCCATTGTTAACTCCAGGTTCAGCCATTGCTGGCGACATGATGATCAGGTATCCCAACATACCGGTTAAAAATACCAAGCTATTGATTATGGCAAGAAGATTATCTCGATGGTTTGAGTTGAACATCGGGCCTACCTCGGGATTGTGGGAAGTGATAAAAAGCCGGAAGCGTATCTTCAGCTTATTTTTGTATTGTTGGCATTACTGATCGCGTTATCGACGTGGCTGACCATCCGTCAGCAAACGTGCGACGCGAAAAAACTCCAGGAGGCCGATCGAGAACCATTCCTCACGGCACCAGTAAATCACCGCCTTCCATGTGCAGCACTTCCACCCGCCAGCCGACCAGTAGCACGCTACCCACTCGGCGGATCAAGCCGGTGTCGGTGAATTCGAATACATACAGCCGCTCCAGCTTCAACCGACCGTCGCGGTCACGGCGCAGCCAAAGCCGCTCCAGCGCCACGGTATCGTCCAAAAGCTGCACGTTGCTCTGTCGGCAGGCGCGAGAACTGGCAGCGCGGGCCTGCTCACGGGCGCCAAGGCTGTCCCGCCAAAACCACAGGCCAATGCCCGACAGCAGCAAAAAACCGATCAGAAAGGAAAAGCTCATCAGCTTATAATAGCGGTTTCAGCCGAGAGAGGATGTCCTCCCGAGCCTGCACCAGCAGTGATTCCCGATCCAGGCTGTCGAGAATGTCCTGTACCACTCGTTTGGGTCCTCCCTCCCCCCAGGATTTGCCTTGCGCGAAATATTGCTCGGCAGCCTTACCGACCACGTAGGTGCCGTACCAGGCCACCACGCCTTGCGCTCCAGCAGTCACCACCGTCGAAAGCCCCAGACTGATTCCCTTGAGCGCCGCTGCGACCAGGTTCATGGTCCATACCGTACCCATCAGAAACACCAGCTGGGTAAAGATGGTCTTGAGCAACGAACCGGCCTCGCCGCGACTGATCGGCAAGCCATACACCCGGCTGAGATGTATGATCATCGCCGCGTCGGTGGCGACCGCCGCCAGGATGTCGGCGACCGGGATTGGATTTAGCGCCACCGCCACGCCCTTGGCCAAGCAGTACTTGCGGACCACTTTCTCAGCCAAATCGCGGCGAACGGCGACGATCTCGCGGCTCAGGCGATCGGAAAAACGCCCGGCGAACAATCCGGCGTTCAACGCCGCCATGGTTTTGCCTTCGGCTTTGAGAATGTCCCAGATCCGCTCGCGCAATGCCGTCACATCCGCCGCCGGCCGACGATGGGTTTCGGTTTCGTTGCCATCGGCATCCACCAAGATGACGACGCGTTCGGCCGGCTGCGCCGCGGCGGTGAGAATATCGTACGGGTGAATCAGTCCCTCGGTACGCTGTCGCAGGGTTTCCAGGAGCAGTTGACGGTCGGCCTGAGTGTAGCGGTCGATCTTGTTCAGCACCAGCAGCAACCGTTGCGCCGCGCTCTTCACTTGGCGCAACGCCCTGAGTTCGGTATCGGTGATATCTCCGTCCACCACGAATAGTACGAGATCGCAGCGGCTGGCCACATCGTGGGCCAACCGTTCCCGCTCCTCGCCAGCCACTTCGTTGATGCCGGGCGTATCGATCAGGAATACACCGCCGGTGGCGTACTCCTGCCAGCGGGCGCGATCGGCGCGCGTGGTCTCGCCGTGCAGGGGACTGGTCGAGAAGCGGATCTCGCCCAGTAAAGCGTTTAATACCGCTGACTTACCAACACTGACCCGCCCGAACACAGCGATATGAATATGGCCGTGTTCGATTTTTTCCAGCAGTTGCTGCAACTGCTGGTAATCCTCAGCCAGCGCCGCCCGGATCGGCGGCGGTACTCGCTTATCGTCCAACAGCTCGCGCAAACTGTCGCGAGCCAAGGCCAAATGCGCGTCGCCGCTAACCAGTCGCGGCTCCGACACCTTCACCATCTCGCTGTCGCGCCCAAACCAGTTGGGCCAAGCGTTTCGCACGCGCTTCCAAATCTTCACTCAGGTTATCCTCGAACATCCGCAGGGTGGGGCCGCTGACCAGCTCCCCACGGCTCTCCAGAGAGCGGGCCACCGCTTTGCCCAAGCTTTCGAATATCAGACCGTACACCACGGCGTGCATCATGCCGCCCACCACTGTGCCCATGCCGGGGAACGCTTTAAAAATATTGCCAACCAGGGCCAGCAACAAATTGAGGTTGCGCTTGATCTGGTTACCCGCCAGATCCAAAAATCGCTGCATGTCCATTTCCCGCACGGGCACTTCGTACAGCGTGCACAACTCTTTGAGCAGGTTGATGCCCAGATAACCCTGAATAAGGATGTCAGTTCCCGGGCTGACCGCTGCCAGCGCCCCGAACACCGCCTTGCGCGAATAGCCCTGCACGATAGCCTCGGCTTTCTCTCGACGGTGCTGGGCGACCGCCGCGTCCAGCTTTTGCTGGGCCAGCACAAAGACTGCCGTGTCGCGCAACGAATCCAGGACTTGGGGGTCGGTGTCGAGATAACCCTGCAAGGCGCGGCGCAGATCTTCCACTTGTGGGTTGCGCTCGCGCAGCGTGGTTTCCTCGCGACCATCGTGGTAGATGCGGGTCACCTCCTCCATGCCGCCGCACTGCACTGGCGCCACCTCAATCCCCTCGCCGACCCGCTCGACCAACCGCCCGCGCACCAATTCCAATTCGCGCTGGGTGAAGCGGTCGACCTTGTTCAGGGCCACGATCAGCGGACTGCCCAGCTCCACCAGGGTTCCTAGCGCCTGGTATTGATCGCGGGTCAAATCGCCTTCGCAGACATAGATAACCACATGGGCGCGCAGCGCCTCGTCCCGAGCTTGCCGGTCGAGCGAGCCATCCGCTTCGTTTAGCCCGGGCAGATCGGCCAGGATCAAGCGGTCACCCGCCGGACTGGTCCAAGTGTAATACGTCACCGCGCGGGTGGTGCCACCACGCACATCGACGGCAACGTCGGTCCCCGGCAGCAGCGCGCGAATCAGCGAGGACTTGCCAACACTGATCTCGCCAAACAACGAGACAATGATCTCGCCCGCCGCCCGCCGCCGCTGCAACTCTTCCAGCTCACGGCGGATCGCATCGACTTGGACGCCAGATTTTTCGCTCTGCTCCAGCCGCTCGCGCAGAGTCGTCTCGTCGGGCGGCTTCGCCGGTACAGCCATCCTAGGCCTGCCAGGAGGACGACCCCAGTTTAACACCCGCCAGACACCGTAAGCGCCGCCCGCGCCCAGCACACCGAGAATCAGTAGATAGATGATCCAGAAGGTAGTCGGCGCTCGTTGCAGGCGCTCCCACACCGACAGACCCAGATCAGTGATGTACAACACCAATACCAGCAGCACGGCCACGCCAATGCTTGCCCCGACCACCAGTAGCAAACGGACCGGCAGCCAACCCCGGGCGGCGGGCGACAGCGACAATTTAGGCGAGGACGGCATCGGTGGTGAACAGTTTGCTGAAGGTGGGTGGTACGTGTTGGATCGCACGTTGCTCGTAGTCGAAAAACACGATGCCTGTCTTGGCCCGCGCCACCTCCCGGCCGCTCACTTTCTCGGTCACCCGATAAACAAAATCGCAGCCGTATTGGTTGAAATCGGTCGCGGTCACCGCGATTTCCAGTCTCTCGCCGGAAAACGCCTCGGATTTGTAGACAATGACGCTGTCGGCCATGATCAGGCCGAGGCCGCAAATGTTCAGTTCACTGAACCCACAATGTTCTAGGAATCGAACCCGCGCCTCGTGCAACAGACCCAACAGGGAGTCGTTGCCCATGTGCCCGCCATAGTTGACATCGGTGATTCGCACCCGCAGTTCGGTGCTGAAGGGAAAATGCTCCGGCAGGTCCAGCTTGATTCGCGCCATGCGCCGCCTCGACAATAGTCGGAAATTTCATTTTTTAATATAAAGTGTTAAGCCAAAAATTGGCTTAGTCACATCCTCGGTTGCGGTGGGGATTGTAAACGATTATCGTGGAAAAACGGACCGTTGCTAACTCCCGGTCAAGAGCGCATGACGAGATTTGCGAACGTACTGGATTCGCTCGGGCCATTAAATGGCAGACAGCGACTTATCAGGATTGGCGGAAGCTCGTGTGGGAACTCCGAACGCATGCGAGATGGCCAAGCGGCTGGCCATTGATCTCTACGAAGTGCTCACCCGCATCGCCGATCGGGTCGCGCCCGGCGCCGAAGGACTGCTGTTTCATCCCTATTTGGCTGGCTACAAGTCGGCTGCTACCGATCTATCTCGGCATCCCGACCAAGCTGGAACCGGAGTATCGCGCCATCGCCGCCTTCCAGCGGGAACTGTCCGTCACTGAACCGACCGGAGGCGTCGCGTCGCCCCCCATGAGTCAGGAGGTATGATCATGACCCTGCATCCCACCGTGGCGGCGGTGACCGACCGCATCCGCCAGCGCAGCGCGCTGACCCGTTCCGCCTACCTGGAGCGGATCGAGCGCGCCCGCGCTAACGGCGCGGCCCGCAAGAGCCTGTCGTGTACCAATCTGGCACACACCTTCGCCGCCTCCGACTCAAACGACAAGGCGGTCCTGCGCGAGGCGCGCTGGCCGAACATCGCCATCGTCTCGTCCTACAACGATATGCTGTCCGCCCATCAACCGCTGGAGCGATTCCCCGCCCTGATCAAGCAGGCGGCGCGTGAGGTGGGTGCGGTGGCACAGTTCGCTGGCGGCGTGCCGGCCATGTGCGACGGGGTGACCCAAGGCCAGCCGGGCATGGAATTGTCGTTGTTCTCGCGTGACGTGATCGCGATGGCAACCGCCGTAGCGCTAGCCCATAACGCGTTCGACGCGGTGCTGTGCCTCGGCGTCTGCGACAAGATCGTGCCGGGACTGCTGATCGGTGCCCTGCACTTCGGCCACCTGCCGGCGATCTTCGTCCCCGGTGGTCCGATGCCCTCGGGCTTGCCCAACGCCGAGAAGGCGAAAATCCGCCAGCTTTACGCCGAAGAAAAAGTTGGGCGCGAGGCGCTGCTGGAGGCGGAGTCGAAGGCGTATCACGCACCGGGGACTTGCACCTTCTACGGCACCGCCAATTCGAATCAAATGTTGATGGAGGTGATGGGCCTGCATCTGCCCGGTGCCGCCTTTGTCCCTCCCAACACCCCCTTGCGTGACGCGCTGACCCAAGCGGCGGCGCAGCGCGCGGCCCGGATTACGGCGCTGGGCGACGAATACCTGCCGGTCGGGCGAATCGTCGACGAGCGGGCAGTGGTCAATGGGATCGTCGGCCTGCTGGCCACCGGCGGCTCGACCAATCACACCCTCCATCTGGTCGCCATCGCCCACGCCGCCGGGATTTCGATCAACTGGGACGACTTCAGCGACTTATCGGCCATGGTGCCGCTGCTTACCCAGATCTATCCCAACGGCAAGGCCGACGTGAATCATTTCCGCACTGCCGGCGGCATGGGGTTTCTGATTGGCGAATTGCTCGACGCTGGCTTGTTGCACGATGACGTACTCACCGTCGCCGGTGCGGGTTTGGCCCGTTACCGCGAAGAACCGTACCTGGATCAAGGCGTGCTGGCTTGGCGTCCGGCGCCGTACCAGAGCGGTGATGAAAGCGTGCTGCGCCCCGCCGCGCGGCCGTTCGCTCCCGACGGCGGATTGAAGTTGTTGCGCGGCAATCTCGGCCGGGCGGTGATCAAGACCTCGGCGGTGAAACCCGGACATCGGGTGGTGGAAGCGCCCGCTCTGGTGTTCGACGATCAGGACGCGCTGATGGCCGCGTTCGACCGGGGCGAACTGCAGCGCGATTTCGTTGCCGTGCTGCGCTATCAGGGACCGCGCGCCAACGGGATGCCGGAATTGCACAAGCTGACACCACCACTCGGTGTGTTGCAGGACGCGGGATTCAAAGTGGCGCTGGTCACCGATGGGCGTATGTCGGGGGCGTCCGGCAAGGTGCCAGCAGCCATCCACGTCACACCAGAATGCCTCGCCGGTGGGCCGCTGGCTAAGGTACGGGATGGGGATGTCGTCTTGCTCGACGGCGAGCGCGGCGTTCTCGAAGCGAAGGTCCCGGCGGCGGAGTGGGCCGCGCGCCGGCCGGAGCCAGTCGATTTGAGCGCCAACCAACACGGCTTGGGACGCGAGCTGTTCGCCGGGTTTCGCGCCAAGGCCAGCGGAGCGGAGCAGGGCGCGATCTCCTTCGCGATCCCAGAGACCACGGCAGCGACTCCGGCGTCCCACGCTGTGCCGGTCCACGACCGCTTCGTCTTCACTGAGGGAGATGTGCCATGAATGTCCTGGAAATCATGCGCGTTGGTCCAGTCATTCCAGTCATCGTCATCGACGATCTAGCCCAGGCGGTACCCTTGGCTAGAGCCTTGATTGCCGGTGGCGTGCGGGTGCTGGAGGTGACTTTGCGTACCCCGGTGGCGCTGGCCGCGATCCGGGTCATCGCTCGCGAGGTGCCGGAGGCTATCGTGGGTGTCGGTACCCTCACCCGGCCAGAGGAGTTTACCGAGGCGCGGGATGCTGGGGCTTGTTTTGGAGTCAGCCCCGGCCTGACGCCAGTGTTGATCGAAGCCGCCCGAGAAAGCGGCCTGCTGCTACTGCCGGGCGTAATGACGCCGTCCGAGGTGATCGCCGCCCGGCTGGCCGGCTTTCGGGAGCTGAAGCTGTTCCCGGCGCAGCAGGCGGGCGGCATCGGCATGTTGCAGGCGTTGACCGGGCCGTTCCCAGATGTCACTTTCTGCCCCACCGGCGGCATTACGGCGGAGACCGCACCGGATTATCTGGCGCTGCCCAATGTCGCTTGCGTCGGCGGATCCTGGCTGACGCCTAAGGCTGCGCTGGCAGCAGGGGACTGGGAGGCTGTTACGGCGCTAGTACGACAGGCGGTTGCGCTTATGTCGAGCGTGAAGGTGGCTTCGTAAAACTCGCGCTCGCGACAATACCATTTCACCTTGATCTTTACCTCCGGGCCTTCTCTCACTTCAACCAGGACGAAGAAATTTGGTTGTGATTCCATGTTCATAAACGAAGAGAGGAGCTTACGAATGGCAAAAAGAGATTATGCGCTGCGTAACGGGCAATGGGGAAAGGGTCAAGGACCGGCTGCCGGGACGTGAAGATATGGTTGGCGTAACGACAAAGGATAACTGAATGTTTGTCAAAGTATTTTTATACCGTTGTACTCTAGCGTCCACGCCCTAATCATCGCTTGTTACCGCTGCCTCGGCACGTATCCTGCCCGTTCGTTTTGCGCTGCTTATCGCCGAGCAGGCCGTCTAGAAACTCCGGCGGAAACCGTAACGCGGTCCAGGCTGAACAGCGGACGGGCCGCTCCTTCGCCGCTCACAACGACAACACTCAAAGGTTCCAGCGTAGCTTCAATTGAAATTTGTCATCCAATCGGCAACTTGTTCGATTATTTCAGATATTTCGGAGCTAAGGGCGATAAAACAAGTATAAAATACTTTAAGTATACTCTGGTTATGCATCGTCCGTATGAAACACTAAGGATAACGTTTTTGCTCAGCTGTTTTTTTGATTGCTATCGGCTCTAAACAGTTTTGCAACTTCGCCAAACGATTTTCTATCCTGTTCAGAGTTAATAGATTTCAGATCGAGGAGTAAAGACAAAAATACAAATCGACGTCGGATCGCATAATCATAGAGTTGTTTTAACTATATAGATTGACATAAAAATACTACAACTTGCATGGGTTTGTTACATATTGAGACATAATCTGAGATTTTTGACTTTATTTTGTTGCATTGTCGCATTTTGTATGCTATTTCACGAGGTAATAGCCAAACTTGTCCAAGACTGGGCGACCGACGATAACTACTCGCATGGCTTCCTGATTGTTCCGATCTCGCTGTACTTGGCTTGGGAACGCCGCGACCGATTGCTCCGCGCACCCTTGGCACCCAGTTCGCTCGGTCTAATCGTGCTGGTCGGCGGCATCGTCCTGCTGGTCGCCGGCGTCCTGGGGGCTGAGTTGTTCGTCACCCGCATCGCCCTGCTGGCCGTGCTCACTGGCGGCATTCTGTACATATTCGGCTGGATACACCTGCGATTGCTCGCGTTTCCGCTAGCGCTGCTCCTGCTGATGATCCCGATTCCCGCCATCATCTTCAATCAAGTAGCCTTTCCGCTCCAACTGTTGGCGTCCCGATTCGCGGCAGGAGTCCTATCGTTATGGGGAATTCCAGTGCTGCGCGAGGGCAACGTTATCATGCTGGCGCACACCACCCTCGAAGTCGCTGAAGCGTGTAGCGGCATCCGGTCACTGATGTCTCTCGTCACCCTCGGTATTTTGCTTGGTTATTTCACCGAATCCCGATCATGGGTCCGATGGGTACTCGGGCTGGTGACAATCCCCACCGCGATTCTCGCTAACGGCCTGCGGGTCGCCGGTACTGGGATCCTCGCTCATTATTGGGGGGCCGAAGTGGCCGAAGGGTTTTTCCATACCTTTTCAGGATGGCTGATCTTCGGATTCGCTTTCGGCATGGTACTACTGATTCAATGGCTGATTCGGGTCGTCGCGCCAATATCAAACAGGGCTGCAAAACCGCAGAGGAGTGCCTCGGAATGCTAGCGCGCGCTTGGATCGCGATTATCCTGATGTTGCTTGGCGCGCTCTATCTAGCACGCAACGACCGCTTTGAGCAAATCCCGCTGCGGGAATCGATGGCGACGCTACCCTTGCGGATCGGCGTTTGGCGCGGCGAAAACCTACCGAATTTTGATCCGAAAGTGGAGGCAGTCCTAGGGGTCGACGAATACGTCAATCGCTATTATCAAAACGATGCGCTGCCGCCGGTTTCGCTTTATGTCGGCTATTACCAATCGCAGCGCCAAGGCGACACGATCCATTCGCCCTTGAACTGTCTCCCCGGTGCGGGATGGGAGCCTATTCACCGCGACCGGATTCGATTATCGATGCCAGGAGATGCTGACGAGCCGCCCATCAAAATGGTCGAGATCAATCGCCTTACCATCCAAAAGGGTCTGGAACGGCAGGTCGTTCTTTACTGGTACCAGAGCCATAACCGGATTGTTGCTAGCGAATATTGGGGCAAGATTTACACGGTACTCGATGCCATTCGCTACAACCGTACCGATGCCGCGCTCGTCCGGATCATCTCCCCTGTTTCGAGTCCCGACACCGAACAGGTCAGCGAGCGAGCGGCCACCGAATTTGCCCAAGCACTGCTACCGGTGCTCGTTGGGTATTTGCCGTCCGCAGACTCTATGTGACCTGACGAGAATGGGAAACCGTCCCTCATCCAATTAGGAACTCGCGTTATTTAGAGTCAATCAACCCGTAAGGAACATGATTGCAATGGTAACCAAAATATCGGTAATACTGATCCTCATGCTGGGCTTGTTTGCCTCGGCTTGCTCGAAAGATCCGGCGGTGGCCAAAAAAGAATATTTCGAAAAAGGCAATCAATATTTTGAACAAAAAAAATATCCGGAAGCCATTATCGAATACCGCAATGCAGTGCAGCAAGATCCGCAATATGGCGAAGCGCGGTTAAAGCTGGCGGAGGCTTACGTTCAAACCCGGGATGCCAAGAACGCCCTGTTCGAGTATGTCCGCGCAGCCAATTTGTTAATAAAAAACAATGATGCCCAGCTCAAGGCTGGCACGCTGTTGTTGCTAGCTCAAAGGTTCGACGACGCCAAGGCGCGTGCCGAACAAGCGTTGGCTAACGACCCGAAAGACATCAACGCCCAAATCCTCAAAGCCAACGCGCTAGCTGGCCTGAAGGATCTCGATGGCGCCATCAAGGAGATCGAAGGAGCTATCCAACTGGATCCGGATGAGAGCCGGATACACGGCATGCTGGGCACGTTGCAAATGGCGCACGGCAACCAGGAAGACGCCCGAGCAGCGTTCGAGAAAGCAGTCGCGTTGAATCCTCAGTCAGTCGATGCCCACCTAGCACTAGCGAACTACCTCTTGGCAACAAAACAGTCGAAAGAGGCAGAGAAATCTTTAAAGCAAGCGATCGCCGCCGAGCCCAGCAACGTGAAGGCCAATCGAGCGCTGGCTACCTTTTATCTTGCGTCCGGACGCACCGCCGAGGCAGAGCAACCGCTCAAGACTATCGCAGAGACCGCCAAGACCGAGATCGCGCCCCGGATCGCCTTGGCTGATTACTACATCCTTACTAAACGGGAACAGGATGCCCGTCTGCTGCTAGACGGCTTGGCTGGGGAACCGAAAGGCTTTGCCGCCGCAAAGCGCCGCTTGGCCACGCTGGATTTCGCGGCGGGCCAACGGGAATCGGGACATCGCCTGATCGATGAAGTGCTGACCCGTGAACCGAAGAATCCAGAAGCGTTACTTTTAAAGGGGCGTTTCCTACTCGCCGACAACAAAACCGACGAGGCCTTGGCAAAGATACAGGCTGCGACCAGCGCGAATCCGGAATTTGCTCCCGGACATTATGTGCTGGGCACACTCTACGCATCACGCAATCAAACCGACCAAGCGATAGCGTCCTTCATGCGGGTGTTGCAGATTAACCCTCGTGCTACTGGAGCTCAGATGCAACTCGCACAACTGAGTCTGGTCACCGGCGATACGAAGACCGCATCGCGCTATGCCGAGGAAGCCGCGAAAAATCAACCTGGGAATCTGGGAGCGCAACTGCTCCTAGTCAAAACGCTGATCGCTCAAGACGAACTCGGCAAGGCGGAGGTTGCGCTTAATGAACTGATCCAGAAATTCCCGAGCGCAGCGGTAGCGCAAACGCAGTTGGGAAGCCTGCGACTTCAAAAAAAGGATATTGCCGGCGCCCGTCGCGCGTTCGAGCGGGCTTTGGAACTGGAGCCGAATCTGTATGAGGCCCTAACCGGACTGGCGGCGCTGGACGTGGCCGAAAAGAAGCCACAAGTCGCGTTAGCACGCGTCGAGAAGAAACTCCAAACCGCGCCGGATGACCCAAATCTATTACTGTTGGTAGCTCGAATCCACGCAGCGACGAGCGATTTCTCAAAGTCCGAACTGACCCTTCGGAAAGTGATGGAAGTTGCCCCGGATCGGCTCGAAGCATTTAGCCTGTTGGCACAGTTGTATCTAAAGCAGGGCAAACTCGATCAAGCCCGACAAGAGTTCGAACAACTGGCCCAGAAACAACCTTCGAACGCGGGCGCTTACACCATGGTCGGCACAATTTTGCAAACACAAAAGAAGGACACTGACGCACGGCAGTGGTACGAGAAAGCATTACGGGCAAATCCACATGCCGCTGTGGCAGCCAACAATCTGGCTTGGTTGCTAGCAGAGAGTGGGCAGGATTTGTCCACCGCTCTCCAATATGCAGAGCAAGCACAAAAGATTTCACCAGAACAGCCGGATATCGGTGACACACTCGGCTGGATTTACTACAAGCAGGATAATGCGCCGCTTGCCATTCGAGAATTCCGACGCAGCATCGCGAAGAACCCCCAGAATCCAAGCTATCACTATCACCTCGGACTCGCTTATTTAAAGGCTGGCCAGAAAGAACCCGCCAAGCAATCCCTGCAAGAAGCACTGCGGTTAAATCCAGATTTTCCGGAAGCAAGCGACGCCAAATCGCGACTAAACACGTTGTAGGAGGCGCCTCGCCACGGCTGATAGTACACGAGAGACTGCCCAGGGCCCAAGCGGTTGAAAAACAGCCTTCACCCCTAATTCTTCTTTTCCCATGAGAGAGGAGTTTTTCATGCAGCGGGGACATCGATGAGCGAACTCGGGGTTCTCAGTCACGGAATGACGGCTGTCGGTTGGCTGGTGCTATTCCTGTTGCTGTTAACCAGTTGGCGCGGTCGGTTGCGGGGAGGGCTACTGGTTGTCGCCGCGCTGATTAGTTTATCGTGGGCATTGCGAGCAGCCTATGACGCCAGCGACGGAACAGCTGATTCCGATTGGTGGTATCAAGTGCTGGAAGTCGCCCGTAGCGTGGCCTGGTTGATATTTTTGGCCGACCTGCTTGAACCACTGACAAAAGAAACGCAATCTGACCGTCGGTGGAACTGGCGCTGGATCGCACTGCTCGGTTTTGGAATGGTGTTGCTGGTAATCAAATTCAGCGCGTCACTGGGCCTCTCGACTGAGTTGCCACCCGATGTGGCCATTTTGGGTCATGTTGGTCTGGCCATTGCCGGTTTGGCGCTCATCGAGCATTTGCTCCGCAACACCCACCCCCAGCGGCGCTGGGCTACCAAATTCTTGTGCCTGGGGCTGGGATCGATGTTCGCCTACGATTTCTTCTTGTATTCCGATACTCTGCTGTTCAGACAGACCGACCTCATCATCTGGGAAGCGCGCGGTTTCGTTAACGTGATGGTAGTACCATTGCTTGAGCTTCCCTCTGTTTTTCGTCTTCCAAAGGGCGGGTTTCATGCTACCAGTTTTTCCTAAGTCTGCTGGCTGGTCCAATGTTCCAGGAATTGAACGGGCGAGCGGTAGCCGAGGGTCGAATGCAGCCGTT
This sequence comes from Candidatus Competibacter sp., assembly GCA_037045535.1. Taxonomy (GTDB): domain Bacteria; phylum Pseudomonadota; class Gammaproteobacteria; order Competibacterales; family Competibacteraceae; genus Competibacter_A. The sequence continues at coordinate 143,664 of JBAOHI010000062.1, read as the reverse complement.
TCCGGTTGTAGAACACCTCGATGTACTCGAAGCTCGCGGCCTTCATGTCGGCATGGCTGGCGTAGGGAACGCCATGCACCCGCTCGTTCTTGAAGCTGTTGAACCAGCTCTCGGTCGGAGCGTTGTCCCAGCAGTTGCCCTTCCGGCTCATCGAGCACGTCATGCCGTATTCCCGGAGCTTGTCTTGGAAGGCGTGGCTCGCGTACTGGCTGCCCCGGTCGGAGTGGTGCAGCAAGCCTGGCGTCGGCCACTTCCTGAACCAGGCCATGGTCAGCGCATCGGTGGCGATATCGGCCATCATGCGCGGTTTCAGGGACCAGCCGACGATTTCCCGGTTGAACAAATCCATGACGATGGCAAGATACAGCCAGCCTTCGTCTGTCCACAGGTACGTGATGTCCGACGTCCACACCTGGTTTGGCGCCGTCGGCATGAAGTTCCGGTCCAGCCGGTTCTCCGCCACCGGCAAGCCGTGCTTCGAGTCCGTCGTCACCTTGTAGCGCCGCTTATGGCGAGCCCGAATGCCGTATTTGCGCATCAGGCGCTCCACCCGCCCCTTGCTGGCCGGAAAGCCACGTGCTCGCAGTTCCCGCACCATGCGCGGGCTGCCGTAGGCGCCTTTGAGTTCGGCATGGATGGCCCGGATCAGCGCCACCATCTGGCGGTCCGTCAGCCGCTGGCGGTCCGGTATACCGCCGCGCTTCCAGGCCCGGTAGCCGCTGATGCTGACCTCCAGGGCGGCGCACAGGTCCGCCAAGGGGAACTCTTGCCGATGCGCATCGATCCAGGCGTACCTCATAGCGCATCCTTCGCGAAGTACGCCGCCGCTTTTTTTATGATTTCCAGTTCCCGCTTGAGCCGCAGGTTCTCAGCCCGTAGCCGGGACAATTCCATCTCCTCCGGCGTCACCGCCTTGCCGCCGGCCCCCGCCAGCTTGCCTGCCGCTGCGACCTTGACCCAGTTGCGCAGGGTCTGCTCGACCAGCCCCAATTCCCGCGCTACCCCGGCCAAGGACTGCCCATCCTTCACCCGCTTGACCGCCTGTTCCTTGAATTCCAGCGTATATGCCTGCTTCGGTATCTTCATTATTTCTGCCTTCCAAAGTAACGTCATCTTACGTCACCCTTGGAAGACCAAATTCCGGGGGAACCTCACATTACGCATTTACCAACAGGGAGCGCGCGCATGAAAATAAATTCCAATTTACTCATGGCCTTGTTGCTCGGCTTGAGCTTTGGCGCGAATTCACATGCAGCGGTGTTCGGTTTTGACTGCATCACCAATAATAACGCTACCGATTGCACCGCTGTGGAAGCGCAGCTTTCGATGACCGTCACTGAAGTCGACTCAAACACGGTTAGCTTCGTGTTTACCAACTCAGGCTCTTTAGCATCCTCGATCACCGATATCTACTTTGATTTCGGTGATGCTCCAAATTACTTATCTCTGCTGATATCTCCGACCATAATCAACTCGCCGGATACTGTGTCCTTTTCGCTGGGCGCAACCCCTATCAATCTGCCAGGTGGTCAGGATTACAACTTCACGGCTGATACAGGCATGGATTCTGATCACCGTCGCCCGGGAGTGCAAGCCAATGGCATCAATCCCGGTGAATCGCTTGAGGTGCGTTTCAGCTTGGCCGAGAGCGACACCTTTAACAATCTGCTCGCCGAACTGAGCGCTTTGGACTCCTCGATATTGCGAGTTGGCCTTCATGTGCAAGGGCTTGCAAACGGTGGAAGCGAGTCCTTCATTAATAATGGCGGCAACACGCCAGTACCCGAACCTGCCACCATGGCTTTGCTGGGCGTAGGATTGGCCGGTTTAGGCTTAACCCGCCGTCGCAAGAATTGGAAAGCTTGATTCAACTCCTGTCAGCGCTTTTTAGACCGAACGGCGACCGGAAGTCGCCGTTTTTCATTGGAAAATAAACACGCTGTAGTAAGCGGGGGGTATCGGGTTGCCAAAGCATGTAGCAAACCGTAGAGTATGTGTATTTCAACATAAAATTAAGTACTATTGCTTCTCATGCGTACAAACCTGCTTAGCTGGGGAAATCAGGCGAAAGTTCTGATCATTGGTTGTTCTAGACATAAACAGCATTGTTTTTTCTGAAAAATATATCGTGAAAAAAATGGAGAAATTAGATGAAGAAAGAACGTAAGATACTGATTTAAAATTTTTATTTATTATGTGTGCTGCTTTTTCTTGGGTCGAACGCTCGAGCCAGCTTTATCGAGCTATATGATCCGAATATCCCGCTCGGTGATGGACCATACAATGTCACAAAAGATGCGCAAACTGGATTGGAGTGGCTGGATATATGGAGTTCGAGATCTATGGACTATAACCAAGTCACCTCTCAATTGGGCATTGGGGGTATTTTTGAAGATTTTAGATTTGCGACGCGAGAAGAGTTAGAGGCATTTTTTGGGAATGCTGGACTCACTACTGGGTACAATAACGATTATGGCAGCTTGACAGAGTTTTTGAGGCTAGTGGGATTCAACTACGGAACCTCTTACGAAAGTCTGCCCAATTGTCTCCCAGGCCCGTGTTTCACGTCGATCTGGGGTATCTACGACCCTGGACTTGCGCCGGTCGATAACCGTTACGCAACGGCTCAGATCACGATAACTCACCGTGGGGAAACGGGTTATGGCGGCGTAGGTTTTTCCACACCATCATACCCACTGGAACCGATGCTAGGTACCGAGGTCACTTATTGGCTGGTACGCGACACCACGCTACCCGTCCCCGAGCCGACCACTTTTGCTTTGTTGAGTATAGGCTTGGCCGGGCTGGGCAGTGTAGCCCGCTATCGTCGTAAAGACCAGCGAGGCTTGAGTTGACTGTCAGAATTTTTACACCGCCTAAACGCACCCGATTCCCCATGTATGGTCCGTCCCGTGTGGTCAAGGGCTGAGAGTTCAGCTTGAAGTGAAGCATACATGGGGAATCAGATGACCTCAAACGCCCAACTCGATCGCTGGTTGCGACAGCGGGTGATCGTGTATTGGTTGCCCACCTATTCACCCGAGTCGAACCGCATCGAAATCCTGTGGCGCAAAATCAAGTACGAATGGCTGCCACTGTCCGCCTTCGGCTCCATCCAAACAATCAAAACCGCCCTCGGTGACATCATCAATAACATCGGACTAAAATACCGTATAAATTTTGGTTAGGTACTTAGCATTTAAGAATGTTGTCCATTCAACAAGTTGCCGATTTATGCAACAATGCCGAATCTCACAAGAACATCCCACCAGAAGCCTCGATGCGTTGTGCGTTGATCCAGCGGTTATCTTCGGATAATAGCGACGCGATTACGCCACCAATATCATCCGGTAAGCCAACGCGGCCCAATGCTGTTTGCGAGGCAATGAAGGCGTTGATTTGCGCATTATCGCGTACCGCGCCACCACCGAAATCAGTTTCAATCGCTCCAGGCGCCACCACATTGACGGCAATACTACGCGGACCCAATTCTTTGGCCAGATACTTCGTCAATACCTCGATAGCCCCCTTCATCGACGCATAGGCGGCGTTGAGGTTCCCCCGGAATTTGGTCTTCCAAGGGTGACGTAAGATGACGTTACTTTGGAAGGCAGAAATAATGAAGATACCGAAGCAGGCATATACGCTGGAATTCAAGGAACAGGCGGTCAAGCGGGTGAAGGATGGGCAGTCCTTGGCCGGGGTAGCGCGGGAATTGGGGCTGGTCGAGCAGACCCTGCGCAACTGGGTCAAGGTCGCAGCGGCAGGCAAGCTGGCGGGGGCCGGCGGCAAGGCGGTGACGCCGGAGGAGATGGAATTGTCCCGGCTACGGGCTGAGAACCTGCGGCTCAAGCGGGAACTGGAAATCATAAAAAAAGCGGCGGCGTACTTCGCGAAGGATGCGCTATGAGGTACGCCTGGATCGATGCGCATCGGCAAGAGTTCCCCTTGGCGGACCTGTGCGCCGCCCTGGAGGTCAGCATCAGCGGCTACCGGGCCTGGAAGCGCGGCGGTATACCGGACCGCCAGCGGCTGACGGACCGCCAGATGGTGGCGCTGATCCGGGCCATCCATGCCGAACTCAAAGGCGCCTACGGCAGCCCGCGCATGGTGCGGGAACTGCGAGCACGTGGCTTTCCGGCCAGCAAGGGGCGGGTGGAGCGCCTGATGCGCAAATACGGCATTCGGGCTCGCCATAAGCGGCGCTACAAGGTGACGACGGACTCGAAGCACGGCTTGCCGGTGGCGGAGAACCGGCTGGACCGGAACTTCATGCCGACGGCGCCAAACCAGGTGTGGACGTCGGACATCACGTACCTGTGGACAGACGAAGGCTGGCTGTATCTTGCCATCGTCATGGATTTGTTCAACCGGGAAATCGTCGGCTGGTCCCTGAAACCGCGCATGATGGCCGATATCGCCACCGATGCGCTGACCATGGCCTGGTTCAGGAAGTGGCCGACGCCAGGCTTGCTGCACCACTCCGACCGGGGCAGCCAGTACGCGAGCCACGCCTTCCAAGACAAGCTCCGGGAATACGGCATGACGTGCTCGATGAGCCGGAAGGGCAACTGCTGGGACAACGCTCCGACCGAGAGCTGGTTCAACAGCTTCAAGAACGAGCGGGTGCATGGCGTTCCCTACGCCAGCCATGCCGACATGAAGGCCGCGAGCTTCGAGTACATCGAGGTGTTCTACAACCGGAAACGGCTGCATTCGACCCTCGGCTACCGCTCGCCCGTTCAATTCCTGGAACATTGGACCAGCCAGCAGACTTAGGAAAAACTGGTAGCATGAAACCCGCCCTTTGGAAGACGAAAAACAGAGGGAAGCTCACAATTGCAATTTTATTGCTCATAATGGGCCCCTATTGTTTACATAAGGCGATGAAATCTTAGTATTGAACCGGTCGTCGATCCTGCAGGTGACTATCCCGCCAATCGACGCTTTGGATCAGCGGCTATTCCCAATGCTCATTGTCCTGCCGTCCCGCTACGGCGTGACGAACGATGAATCGATGGTAAGCTGTTTACCCGATCGACGGAAGCCGGCACTTTCGCAGAGGCCCCATGCTAATCGACTATGACATGCCGCTTTGGCGACCACCCTCCGAAGCCAATAGCCTCATCCTGCAAGCGACGCTGGGTTGCAGCTTCAACCGGTGCAGCTTCTGTTCAATGTACCGCGTCAAGGAATTTGCTGTTCGGCCATTGAAACAGATTCAGGCGGAAATCCAGGCCATGGCGCGGGCGTATCCCGGGGTGCGGCGGGTATTTCTGGCCGACGGTGACGCGCTGGCCGCGCCGACCGAGCATCTATCGGAGATCCTGCATTCCCTGCATACCGCTTTTCCCCGGCTGGAGCGAGTGTCCAGCTACGCCCTCCCCGCCAATCTGCTCAAAAAATCAGTGGCGGAACTGACACAATTGCGAGAAGTCGGGCTGACACTGCTGTATTACGGCATCGAAACCGGCTCGGTGGATCTGCTCAAGCGGATCACCAAGGGCGCAACACCAGCAGCGATGATCACCGGACTGACCAAGGCTAAACAGGCTGGATTACGGGTTTCAGCAACGATCATTCTCGGCTTGGGCGGCCAAACCTATTGGCGGGAGCACATCGACGCCACCGCCGAACTGGTCAACCAAGTCGAACTGGATTACCTGTCTACCCTGCAGTTGATGATCGACCCCTCGATCCGCGAGGAATTTCATCGCAAATTCCGTGAACCGTTCCAGACACAGGATGATCGGGCGCTGCTGGTGGAACAGATCCGACTGATCGAACGGCTCGATCCACCCGCACCACTGGTATTCCGCTCCAACCACGCGTCCAACGCTCTGGCGCTGGCCGGCACTCTACCGCAAGACCGCGAAACACTGTTGGCCCAGTTGCAACTAGCCTTGGCCGGCGGAGTGCAGCTGCGGCCAGAGTGGCTACGCGGTTATTAAAAGACAGCAAGCGGCGAGAGGAGCAGACAATTACCGTACAAGGCATTCGACACCGATCCTGACCGATTTCGCCTGTTGCCCAGAGTGAACGGGCATTGATCACTCTTCGTCCCCCGTCTAGAAATAGGCTATACGTCAGATAGTTGGCCTAACAGAACCACCAGCCATTTAACAGAGTCATGACCAACCGTGCTCATGGCCATCGCCGAATTGGCCCGATCCACACTGGCCGGCTCAATATGTCCACTCCTTGAAAGTTTGTATCTACCAATCAGACCGATTGATAAATATCATCATTATTATCAATTAATTATAAAATATTGGCGCAATACCTGCTTCGTCATCGCCCATTTTGCATACGCATCTCACATCCAAACATCAGACCTGAATTCATGGCTGCCGGGGAATCTCACGACAACCATCATCCCTCATGGATGAGGATTATCACGAAAAATATCTTCCAGACCTGAGCTTGACTTGAGAGGTGAACAATGGGTGTGTGTATTCTTGATTTCCGTAGCCTTAAACGACATCTGCTGGGCATCATGGCAATTCTCTTCTTGTTGATCTCCGTGCCCGGAAAGACTACGGGCATCGATGGATCCACCTTCCAACGCTTAACCACGACTGTGACCGCCGAGGCCATCCCTGGGCAAAGTATTCGACTATCCGATTTTGCGCTGAAAGCACAGGCAGCGATTAGCTTCATGCGGCCGGGTGGTCAACTTCAAGGGCCCTACGCAGCGAGCGTCGCTCGATGGTCGTCAGCCATTACCGAGTCTTTTGCCGCTTATTTGGCAGAGATCTACCAGAACGATCTGGCCAGCCTCGGCTCCGACTGGACCGACCAAGTATTGAGCCAGTTGCAAGCCGCCGGTGGATTCATCGCGCGGCTATCCTGGGGAATTTTCCTCGATGGCACAAGCCACCCTTTCGACTCGGTGGCCGTGTTCGATTCAGATGGTAACCTTCTGTTCGATACGGTCCTGATTCGCACAATTACGGCTATCGAAGCGCAGCCCGACACACCGAAAGTTTTTCTCCAGGCCACCGCCAACGTCGCGTCCACCGATTCGGAGAGCGTCAGCGGCCGCTTCACGGTCAGCAATTTTGCTGGCAGCAAGACTCTGACGTATAGCGTCGCGTTAAAGTCCGAAGTAGCGCCCTATATCACTGCCGCCACCAACGATGCAGCGATGACCATGACCGCCAGCGTGACGACTGGCGATGCAGGAGGCACCGGCATTTGGCCTATCGCCGATCCCCAGGTTTACTTCGGAACCGGCGGTAAATACACTGTGATCAACAGTGAAGCGGCGAAAACCCCCTTCAAAAGTCGGATCTGGGTTTCTCCTGACGTTTTTCAGGACGGCGACTATCGGGTCTCCGGCAACGATCTCGGTAGCGGCATTAATTTCGATTTGTCTTTCGGGGTGAGCGTCTCGGTCAAGGGCGTCGGCGGCAGCGTGGGCATCTCTATTCCAGGTCCCGGTCCGTTAATCTTGGTCGGCTCGAATAGCAGCGCATCCGAATTGTTCCTAGGCAATGTGCTGTATTCGGACAATGCGGGGTTTCGATATCGCGGTAACTTTAGAAACGGTGGCAACTTCGCGCTCCGAAACTTCCTGATCCGTACCGGCGATGGAACGGCAGAAAAAGGCAGTATCAGTGCGTCGATTCCCGTTTACATGGCCCACGAAGGCGTTGGCGTTCTCAATCTGACCGGTCAGCTAGCCGGCACCTTGAGTCCCAAGGTCGAGTACGTGCGCGGCGACCACATCAAGCAACCCACCTATATCGTCACTGCGGACCGCGAAACGGTTCAAGTGGGTGATGAGGTTACCGTGACCGTACGAATCACCAACAACAGTGGAGCGGTTGCCATTAAAGAAGGCCAGGCCACACTCGACATCGGCTCGCTGCGTGGCATCTTGGCTCCAAAATCAGCCACAGTGGTCAGCTTTGAAAGTATCGGCACCGGCCAATCGGAATCGATCACCTTTGTCCTCATGGCCGAAAAATCGGGGCAGATCAGCGCCCAGACCGACATCGAGGGACGCTGGGACTCGCCCGTACCGCCCTCGGTCACGTTCCAGGGAAAAGCCAGTCTTGAAAATGGCGATCCGCTTCCACCACCGGCAACTACTTGGGCTTTGGAAAGCCCGCAGCAGGGATCATTCGAAAGTGGCGTGAGTTTGATCCGCGGCTGGGTCTGCGAAGCGCGCACGGTGGAAATCCAAATCGACGACGCGCCCCGGCAGCAGGTTGCCTACGGCACTGTTCGCGATGATACGCGCACGGTTTGCGGCAATGTCAATACCGGCTTTGGCTACACCGTCAACTGGAACAGCTTTGGTAACGGCGCACATACCTTGCGCCTGTTCGTCGACGGGGCGGAGTTTCAACAAGTTGTTTTCACCGTCACCACGCTGGGCGTGGAATTCCTGCGTGATGTGAGTGCCCAATACACCTTGTCAGGATTCCCGCAAACCGGCCGCGATGTGAGCGTGCGTTGGTCGGAACCGCATCAGAACTTCGCGATCGTGGGCGTCACCCAACCTGCGGCTTCCGCGTCCTTATCATCCTCACTATCGCTATCCCTTGCGGCCACTGCTTCCGCTCACCTGGAAAGCCCGCAGCAGGGTTCGTTCGAAAGCGGCGTGGGCCTGATTCGCGGCTGGATCTGTGCGGCACGTACGGTCGAGATCCAGATCGACAACGAATCCCGACGGCAAGTCGCCTATGGCACCGAACGGGATGACACGCGTGAAGCGTGCGGGGGCAACGTCAACACTGGCTTTGGCTATACCGTCAACTGGAACAGTTTCGGCGACGGCGCGCACACTTTGCGTCTGTTCGTCGATGGCGAGGAATTGAGTCAGGTCACTTTCACCGTCACGACTTTGGGCGTCGATTTTCTGCGCGGCGCTAGCGGAGAATATTCGTTGCAGAATTTTCCACTGACCGGCCGGGAAGTGCGCGTACGCTGGTCCGAGCCGCACCAAAATTTTGTGATCGTGGAAGCACGTTAGCGCCAAGCTATCGAGAGGAGATAAATCAGCGTCAATTTATTGATTAATAAGATTAGTAGAGAGGCCAGGGTTCTGTTGCCCCCTCTCCAAACTGGAGAGGGGTTTTAATCGATCTCAAGCCACCTTGGCGAATGCCTCGATCACTTCCGGCGGCGCCTGGATCAGTTCGATCAGCACGCCTTCACCGGACAACGGAGTAGCGTCATTACCCTTTGGATGTAGAAAACAGACATCGAAACCGGCCGCGCCCTTGCGGATACCGCCGGGCGTGAAGCGCATTCCCTTGGCGGTCAGCCATTCTACCGCCGCCGCCAGATTGTCGATCCACAGCCCGATGTGGTTGAGCTGCGGTTCGTGCACCTTGGGCGCCTTGCCGGGATCGATCGGCTGCATCAGATCCACTTCGACCTTGAAAGGGCCAGAACCGATGGCGGCGATATCTTCGTCCACGTTCTCCCGCTCGCTGCGAAAGTTGCCGGTCAGGGTCAAGCCCAAGGTATCGATCCACAGCCGGCTCAGCTTTGACTTGTCCAGGCCGCCGATGGCGATCTGTTGAATGCCGAGCACTTTGAACGGTCTATCGGACACGGAAACCTCCTAGTGGTTGCTCTGGTCTCCCATCGGGGAGAGGGGTTGGGGTAAGGATAAGATAACAGACCTTTTCAGTATGTCATTCCACTGGGCGATTGCAACTGCAACCTATCCTTGCATGACGATTCCTGGCCGGGAATCGAGCGAATCTTCGGTTATACTTTCGCGGTACTATCAACCCCCATCGCGTTTCGATCCACCGGAGGATGCGCATGTCGAACCCACAACAAGCGGACGCGGCAATCCCGACGTTCGAGGAATTTCCCCCAACCCCTTACGAGGAATGGCGCAAGGTCGTCGATAAGTTCCTCAAGGGCGCGCCGTTCGAAAAACGTCTGGTCACCAAGACCTATGAAGAGATCGACCTCCAGCCAATGTACCGGCAGGAAGATATTGAAGGCTTGCCCCACCTGGACAGTCTGCCGGGTTTCGCCCCCTACTTGCGTGGCACCACTCCCCTGGGATATGTCGCCCATAGTTGGGACGTAGCCCAAGAGCTGCCCTACGCCACACCGGCAGCGCTCAACGAAGCCTTGCGCGCCGACCTGGCGCGCGGTCAAAACGCGATCAATCTGGCGCTCGACCGCCCGACTCTGGCCGGCGTCGATGCCGATCAGGCCGAAGCCGACGACGTTGGCAGGGGTGGCCTATCCGTTTCCAGCGTCGCCGATCTCGCTCAGGCGTTGGATGGCGTGGATCTCGAAGCGACGCCGATCTTCGTGCAGGCCAGCACCAGCGCGCTGACCTTCACCGCTCTGTTGGCCGCACTGGTCAAAAAACAGGGCAAGTCGCTCGCCAAGGTACGCGGTGCCATTGGCATGGACCCGCTGGGTCAGTTGGCTCGCGATGGCCGGCTGCCCCGCGATCTGGACGGCATCTACGAGGTGATGGCCCAACTCGTCGCCTGGGCCAAGACCAACGCCCCACAATTGCAGACGATCACCGTGCAGGGCAGCCCGTACCACAACGGCGGTGCCAGCACGACTCAGGAACTGGCCTTTGCGCTAGCCACGGCGGTTGATTATGTCCGTGCGATGCAAGCACGCGGCCTCAGCATCGATGACATCGCTCCGCGCATCCGTTTCTCGCTGTCGATCGGCACCAACTTCTTCATGGAAATCGCCCGGCTGCGGGCCGCGCGGCTGCTATGGGCCAAGATCGTCCAGGCGTTCGGCGGTAACGAAGCCTCGCAGAAGATGAGTCTGCACGCTCGCACCTCGGCCTGGAACCAGACGGTTTACGACCCGCACGTCAACCTGCTACGCGCCACCACCGAGGCGTTTTCTGGCGCGGTCGGCGGTTGCGACAGCCTGCACATCTCGCCGTTCGACGAACTGGTCCGTGTGCCGGATGAATTCTCCCGCCGCGTCGCCCGCAACACCCACACCGTGCTGCGTGAAGAAAGCCACATCACCCGCACCGTGGATCCAGCCGGCGGTTCCTGGTACGTCGAAAATCTCACCGACTCGGTTGCCCGTAAGACCTGGGCGATCTTCCAGGAAGTCGAGAAACAGGGCGGGATGGCAAAAGCCCTGGAAACCGGTTGGCCGCAATCCCAAATCGCCGGCACCGCCACCAAGCGCGCCGCCAACCTTGCCAAGCGCAAGGATATTTTCGTCGGCACCAATATGTATCCGAACTTGAAGGAAACCCGGCTCGAACCGGCACCGGTGGATGCGTGGGCGGTCCAATCGGAACGGGCAGCGGCGCTCAAGCAGTATCGGGCCAGCGCCGACGCCGGCCAAAAGCAGACGGCGCTGGATGCGCTGGCTAAGGGCGGCAACGCGGTTGAAACCGCGATTCAAGCCGCGCTCGCCGGCGCGAGCCTAGGCGAAATTGCCCAAGCGGCGCGGGCCAACGCCAAACCCGGCCCCACCGCCAACGCCGTTCACGCCCATCGCGGCGCGCAGGCATTCGAGGCGCTGCGGCAAGCCGCGGAAACGTATACCGCCCGCATTGGCCAACGGCCGCAGGTGTTCCTCGCCACCATGGGGCCGCTGACCCAGCACAAGGCTCGCGCCGATTTCGCCACCGCTTTTGTCGGCGTAGGTGGTTTCGAGACGATCTATCCGGCCGGTTTCGGCACGCCGGATGAAGCGGCGGATGCCGCGCTGGCCTCCAGCGCCAAAGCAGTAGTGATCTGCTCCACCGATCCGACCTACCCCGACATCGTCCCGTCGCTGGTCCAGAAACTCAAGAAGGCCGCCCCCGATCTAGTCGTGATGCTGGCCGGCTATCCGGCCGACCATGTCGAAGCCTTCAAGGCGGCTGGCGTGGATGATTTCATTCACCTCAACGCCAATTGCCAAGCCCTGTTATCCACCTTGCAGAAGAAGATGGGGGTCGCCCAATGAGTAAATCACCCGATTTCACCACAATGCCTTACGGCGTGGACTTTCCCAAGCCCAGTTTCGCCGAGTGGAAGGCGACGGTGGAAAAGGCCACCGGGAAGACCCTGGAGCAACTGGTCTCGGCGACGATGGAGCACATCGATGTTAAGCCGCTCTACACACGGGATGATATCCAGGATTTGCAACACCTGGGCTACGTCGCCGGCGTGCCACCGTTTCTGCGCGGACCTTATCCAGCGATGTACGTCACCCAACCGTGGACGGTGCGCCAGTACGCCGGTTTCTCCACTGCCGAAGAATCCAACGCCTTCTATCGCCGTAATCTAGCCGCCGGGCAAAAGGGTCTGTCCATCGCCTTCGATCTGGCGACCCATCGCGGCTACGATTCCGATCATTCGCGCGTAGTCGGTGATGTTGGCAAGGCCGGCGTGGCGATCGATTCGCTGCTGGACATGGAAATCCTGTTCAGTGGTATTCCGCTCGATCAGATGTCGGTGTCGATGACCATGAACGGCGCGGTGTTGCCGGTGCTGGCGTTCTACATCGTTGCGGCGGAGGAGCAAGGCGTTTCGCACGAGAAGCTCACCGGCACCATTCAGAACGACATTCTGAAAGAGTACATGGTGCGCAACACCTACATTTATCCGCCCGATCCATCGATTCGGATCATCGGCGACATCTTCTCCTACACGTCCAAGGAGATGCCGAAGTTCAACAGCATCTCGATTTCCGGCTATCACATGCAGGAAGCCGGAGCGACCGCTGACCTGGAACTGGGCTACACCCTGGCCGACGGGCTGGAGTATGTCCGCACCGGTATTAAGGCTGGCATGGATGTGGACACCTTCGCACCACGCCTGTCGTTCTTCTGGGCCATCGGCATGAACTATTTCATGGAAGTGGCCAAGATGCGCGCTGGGCGGCTGCTATGGGCCAAGATCATCAAGCAGTTCAATCCCAAGAACGACAAGTCGATGGCGCTGCGCACGCACAGCCAGACTTCGGGGTGGAGCCTGACCGAGCAAGATCCGTTCAACAACGTCGCCCGCACCTGCGTCGAAGCATTGGCGGCGGCGCTGGGCCACACCCAGTCGCTGCATACCAACGCCTTGGACGAGGCCATCGCCCTGCCGACCGACTTCTCGGCGCGCATCGCCCGCAACACGCAGCTTTATCTGCAAGACGAAACGGCAATTTGCAAGGTGCTGGACCCGTGGGGCGGCTCGTACTACGTCGAAGCACTGACCACCGAATTGGTCAAGCGGGCCTGGGGCCACATTCAGGAAGTGGAAAGCCTGGGCGGCATGGCCAAGGCCATTGAAACCGGTCTGCCCAAGATGCGCATCGAGGAAGCGGCGGCGCGGCGGCAGGCGCAGATCGACTCCGGCAAGGAAACCATCGTCGGCGTCAACAAGTACCGGCTAGCCAAGGAAGACAAGCTGGACATCCTCAGCATCGACAACACCGCCGTGCGCGAGGCACAGGTGCAACGCTTGCAGAAGCTGCGCGCCAATCGTGATGAGGCGAAGGTGAAAGGCCTGCCTGAGTGCCATCACCGAAGCTGCCAGCGCCGGCTCCGGCAATCTGTTGGAGAAAGCGGTGGAAGCGGCCCGCGCCCGCGCTTCGCTGGGTGAAATCTCCGATGCGATGGAGAAAGTGTTTGGGCGTCACAAAGCCATCATCCGCGCCATTTCCGGTGTGTACAGCAGCGAGTTCGGCGATGCTGAGGAAATCGCCACAGTGCGCAAGATGGCCGATGAGTTCGAGCAACACGAAGGCCGCCGGCCACGTATCCTGGTGGCCAAGCTCGGTCAGGACGGCCACGACCGTGGCGCGAAGGTGATCGCCACCGCGTTTGCCGACCTCGGCTTCGACGTGGACATCGGCGCACTGTTCCAAACCCCGGAGGAAGTCGCCCGCCAAGCGGTGGAGAACGACGTGCATGTCGTCGGCATGAGTTCACTAGCCGCCGGTCACAAGACGCTGTTACCGCAACTGATCGCGGAACTGAAGAAGCTCGGCCGCGAGGACATCATGGTCGTCATTGGCGGTGTCATTCCCGCTCAGGACTACGAATACCTCAAGGCCAACGGCGCCGCCGCCATCTTCGGCCCCGGCACGGTGATTCCCATCGCCGCGCAGAAGGTGTTGGTGGAGTTGAACGAGCGCCTGGCGGCGTGAGGGTGATGTAGAGGATAATGAGCAGGGTGGGCGATATCCCGCCCTGCTCAACTGGTGGCGAGACGATGTAAGTGAATCTCTCCTTAATCTTTATGGGATAGCAGCCATGCCGACGGATTCACAGTTGCGCCTTGCTGTAAAACCTCAACTTAGAACCACATGAGGAGTTCACTGTGGAGTTGGTCATCCAAATCCAAATCGAATGGCATTTACACTATCTAAAACTATTGAATCTTTGGGAATTTAGGATATCATTAATAGTATTTTCTTATGTTTTTTACGATGAAATAAGTTATCTAGTATTTGCATTTACGTCTCCAACAAGCTCTTCACCGGAAATCGAACTAAGTGTTATTTCAATTGGATTATTAATTCGGCTGTGTTACCGGCTTATTTCTTGGTCCAATCAATCTCGCATACTTCCTGTATCAGGACACTGAAGACAACCTATTGCACTAACTAACAAACGAGCATTGATTAGGTATTAGCAATTTGAAACATATCACATTCCATCTTACAGTAGCGCAGACATTGGTATTATTGAACGAGTTGAACTAAAAAATGGAAGTGGTGATTTGATTTTTTCTCAAAAGCTGTTATAAGGATAGTGAAGGTGATTGGCAAAAAGAAAATGTAAAATTTATTGGTATTCAAAAAGTTAAATTTGTTGAAGATTTATTCCGCCAAGTGTTCAATAAATAGCACGTAGCAAATAAGGCGGATTAGCGCGTAGGGCGGGCTAGCGCAGCGTAACCCGCCGGAATTGAATGATTCCACAACCGGCGGGTTGTAGACTTGCGCCCTGACCCGCCCTATTCCATATAAAATTAATCAGGAGCTTAAACCATTGCTCTTTGAGTGGCATGGAAAGAAAGCTGCTGCTAACAGGAAAAAGCATGACGTTTCTTTTGAAGAAGCAACTACGGTTTTCACCGATGTATTGTCTTTAACCATACCCGATCCTCTTCATTCAGAAGAGGAAGAACGTTTTGTCATCATCGGTCAATCTTCACAACAGAGAATTTTGGTAGTCGTTCACACTGATTGCGGAAATCGTATTCGGATTGTATCAGCCCGTTTAGCGACAACACATGAGAGAAAACGGTATGAAGAAAGTCAAATCTAGTCAGTCAGAGCCTGACATGCTTGATGAATACGATTTTAGTCATGGTATTCGTGGTAAATATGTCGAACGTCTGCACAACGGAAGCAATGTGGTAAAACTGGATGAAGATGTTGCTGCTATTTTTCCCACTGAAAAGGCTGTTAACGATGCTTTAAGATCACTGGCTAAAATCATAAAACAGCATGAACAGTCAGTCCAGGTACGGTAATTCCTATCGTCGCGCAGAAGGTGTTGGGGAGTTGAACGAATTATCCTGACCCCCAAACACAAGTGGGATGGTAGCTCACTAAATTAGCGTAGGGCGGTAGCGCAGCATAACTCACCGGAATTGAACGCTTCCACAACCGGCGGGTTACGGACTCATGTCTACGAATCAATTATGTTAGTTGATATGAAGCCACGAATTTATATAGAAACATCTATCCCCAGCTATCTCACCTCAAGAAGAAGTCGAGATTTAATAGCTGCTGCAAATCAAGAGTTGACTCAAGAATGGTGGGACACTCGAAAAGATGACTTTGATCTTGTCATATCGGAATTTGTATCCCGCGAGGCGGCGGCAGGTGATCCTAATGCTGCAAGGGACCGTTTGGCTGCAATTGCAGGAATCCCAGAATTGAACATCACGGATGAAGTTGGTCAACTTGCTCAAATTCTAATCGAGAAAATTCCTCTTCCAGAAAAAGCACAGCTTGATGCATTACATATCGCTATAGCCACGGTACATGGCACTGACTACTTACTAACATGGAACTGTACTCATATTAATAATGCTGAACTCCGCCCTAAAATTGAAGCGTTATGCCGATTACAGGGATCTCCAACCCGACACGCTGGAGGCGGCGGGATACATCGTCGTGCTGACGACCCTGCCGAACGTGCCGGCGCACCCGATCCTTGAGATGTACCGCCACCGATGGCAAATCGAGTTGGCATTTAAGCGCTTGAAGTCACTGCTGCATCTGGGCCACCTGAAGAAGACTGACCTCGTGGGCGCCAAGGCTTGGCTACAAGGAAAACTGTTCGTAGCCACCCTGATCGAAACACTCATCGCGGTTGGCGAGCGTTTTTCCCCTTGGGGCTACTTCCAGCTTCAAGAGCAAAGGCCGACACAGTCGGTGGCGTGAGGTGGCGATGATGCGCTTCCTCATCGCTCGCGCTGTCAACCCGCAACTGACTCTGCTCGACGGTCTGCGCGACTGGAACAATATTGCCGCCGCACTACGCGAGCCACCCCGCAAACGGCGGCGGTATCAGGGCGACAACTTGGAGGAATTTTTATCTTAGCGCTTATGGCTACGAACCCCCTATAATCTGTACCCCACAAGAACTACTCAAGGTGTAATTATGTGGCGAGATCAAATTATTGAAGAACTCCATAAAGTTCGTGAAGAATATGCTAGGCAATTTAACTTCGATATCAACGCAATTTGCAAAGATTTTCAGGAAAAACAGGCACAAAGTGGACGAAAAATCGTATCTTTTCCGCCCCGTAAGCCTGTACTACAGCCAGAAAAGTGTATAGAACGGGTCAGCACGGCATAATCCGCTGGAATTGAACGACTCCACGATCGGTGGGTTTTGGATTTACGTCTAAAAAAGCGCTTTTAACAACGATTGCAATCTGTATCACCCCAAGGCATATCCGATCTCCTCCGTTCAAAACCCGAGGTTTTACATTGATCATCAAATCACTAACACTACTACTCGTTGCCATAGGTGCGATAGTAATGTTGATCAGTATGATCAAGTATCACTCTATATGTCGATTAACTCAAACCCTTTTAGAAAGTGAAGAAACACAAGGAAATCGATGGTGTAAAACTTATTATACATTGACTGGTCTTTTTCTAGTAGGATATCTAATTGTATTTTTTGCATTATATTACAATATTCCGATTATCAGCGAATTGCTTACCGGAATCATATTTTTCTTTGGATCGATATTCGTATTGATCGACATTGCATTGCAGACAGGCATGCTTTCGTCAATCAACGAGAAGCATGAAAAAATAACAAAACAAAACAAACAATTGCAGAAAACCGAAGATATCACCATATTTACGTTGGCCTACTTGGCTGAAATCAGAGATCAAGAAACCGGAAAGCACCTAGAAAGAACCTCGCAGTATGTCAGCGTACTGGCAAGGGAACTTAGCCAGATGCCAAAGTACAGCTCTTACCTAACCGAGAGATATATTTCCGATATTATAAAATCAGCCCCCCTCCATGATGTCGGTAAGGTTGGAATCCCAGACTCAATATTAAAAAAGAATGGGAAGCTGACTACAGAAGAATTCGAGATCATCAAACGGCATTGTGAATTTGGCGCAGACATTCTTCAAACAGCAGAAAAGAAACTGGGTTTTGAATCTTTTCTCAGAATCGCCATCCAGCTCACGATGTCGCATCATGAAAGATGGGACGGCAAAGGCTATCCACTCGGATTAAAAGAAAACAAGATACCTTTATCGGCTCGAATCATGATCGCTTGCCGATGTTTATGACGCCCTACGCAGTAAACGCTGTTATAAAGAGGCATTTTCTCACGAACAATCCTACGCAATCATCGTAAAACAAAGAGGCAGAACAATTTGATCCCGATATCGTCGATACCTTTATAAAGAAAGAGCAAACTTTTTCAGAAATTTCTAATATGCTCGCTGACGATCCAACACTGGGCACGCCGTTGAAGATAACCGACTCTCCCGCAACACCTCAACCTTAGTGAGTGACGATTCTGCCCATGACTAAAAAACACCACAAACCCGACTGGGTTCCAGAGAATGCTGGCGCGGAATTTACCACCTCAGTCATGGCCGGCGTCGATGGCGGCCATGACGGCATCCTCGGTCAATCAAGCGTGGCGGTACCGCGCAAGCATACGCCTCGCCGTCGGCGGCTAACGGTTGATGAGTATGTGGCCGGTGTACTGGCTGGCGACCGCAATGTCCTGGGACAAACCATCACGTTGGTGGAAAGCAACTCTCAAGCTCACTTCGACATGGGCCAAGAGGTATTGCGGCAACTCATTCCTCACACCGGCAAGTCCATTCGCATCGGCATTACCGGCGTACCCGGTGCCGGCAAGAGCACATTTATCGAAGCGCTCGGCCTGCATTTATGTGAACAAGGCCACAAAGTAGCGGTGCTGGCCGTGGACCCCAGCAGCACGGTGACACGCGGCAGCATCCTCGGCGACAAAACCCGAATGGAACTGCTATCGCGCGATCTGCGCGCCTTCATCCGCCCATCCCCTTCCGGCGGTACCTTGGGCGGTGTGGCTCGCAAAAGCCGCGAAACCATCCTCGTCTGCGAGGCTGCCGGCTTCGATGTGATCCTGGTGGAAACCGTCGGCGTTGGCCAGAGTGAAACCACGGTACGCTCGATGGTCGATTTCTTCCTGCTGTTGATGATCGCCGGAGCCGGCGACGAATTGCAGGGCATCAAGAAAGGAATCATGGAGCTGGCCGATGCGCTGCTGGTCAATAAGGCCGATGGCGACAACAAGATCCGCGCCAACGCCGCCAAAGCCGACTACAACCGAGCGTTGCATTACCTCGCCCCAGCCACCGAGGGCTGGCGCACCAAAGCCTACACCTGCTCGGCTCTCAACGGCGAAGGCATCGACGCCATCTGGAAAGTGATCAGCGATTTCCGGCAGCTCGTCACGACCAGCGGCACATTCATAAAACGCCGACAACGGCAAACGCTGGATTGGGTATACTCCATGGTCGAAGAGCACCTGCGGGCCAGCTTCTTCAACCATGCCGGCGTCGGCCGCATTCGTGCTGAAATTGAAGGAGCCGTCGTGAGTGGGCATCTTCCCCCCACCGTGGCGGCGCAAAAACTGATCAAACAATACGAAAGCTGAATCTACGCATCGTGAACCGATGCGTTATATATCGTGATGCGTTATATATCGTCATGAGTCCGGCCACAAACGAGCACAGGATGTATCAGGCAAAGATCGTGGCCTTACTCAGCCGGTTGTTGGCTTCCGGTACGATGATCAGTAAATGTTCGATCCAGACTCGCGAAGGCATCAAAGTGGCTGATGTTGCCTGGGCCTCGGACGATTTCATGCAACGCAATCGCCGGGAAAACCCTTTCCCGGAAGCACCGGAACTCTGCGTGGGAATTCTGTCGCCTTCCAATACGCTGGCCGAAATGGACGAAAAGAAAAATATTGTACTTCGCCCGTGGAGCCATGGAGTTCTGGATTTATGGCAAAAATGGCGACATTCCGTTCCACAAAAATACTGGCGCGCTCAGCCAGAGTGAGCAGATTAGCCAGTGCTCCATCAGGTCGTGATTTAACTTTTTGAAGGAGAGAATCCATGCTGCGCAGTCCCCGCGACTTCTTCAAACCCAAGGTCGTCGGCGCCCCCGAACCGCTTCGCGAAGTCCCCGTCCTCCCCTCGCGGATGATCCACTTCTTTGATCCCAGCAACGAGAAGATGGCGGTCAAGGTACCGGACATCGCCAAGAATGTGGACATCATGCTCGGCAACCTGGAAGACGCTGTACCCATCGACCGCAAGGAAGCCGCCCGCGAAGGGTTGGTCAAGATCGGCAAGACTGTGGATTTCGGCGATACGCAGTTCTGGACGCGAGTCAACAGTCTCGACAGCCCGTGGTTCCTAGACGACCTGATCCGGCTGGTGGGCGAAATCGGCGACAAGCTGGATGTGATCATGCTGCCCAAAATTCAGGGCGCGTGGGATATTTACTTCGCCGATCAACTGCTGGCGCAACTGGAAGCCAAATATGGCGTAAAAAAACCCTTGATGATTCACGCCATTTTGGAAACCGCTCTCGGCGTTGCCAACGTCGATGAAATCGCTAACGCCAGTCCCCGGATGCAGGGCATGAGCCTCGGTCCCGCCGATCTGGCGGCCTCGCGCCGGATGAAGACCACCCGAGTTGGCGGTGGCCATCCCGATTACGTGGTACGCACCGATCCCGATCCGAGCAATCCTGGCGCTCCTCGTCCCACCGCGCAGCAGGACTTGTGGCACTACACCATGGCCAAGATGGTGGATGCCTGCGCCAGCGTCGGCGCCCTGCCCTTCTACGGTCCGTTCGGCGACATCGCCGACCTGGTGGCCTGCGAGGATCAATTCCGCAACGCCTATCTGATGGGCTGCGTCGGCGCCTGGTCGCTGCATCCGAACCAGATCGCCATCGCCAAGCGGGTGTTCAGCCCGAAACCGGAAGAAGTGGCCTGGGCCAAACGGGTCATCGAAGCCATGCCTGATGGTAGCGGCGCGGTCATGATCGACGGCAAGATGCAGGATGACGCCACCTGGAAACAATGCAAGGTGGTGTTCAATCTGGCCAAGCTGATCGCTGATCGTGACGCCGAATACAGGGCGCTGTACGGGTTCTAATCGCAACCCATGCTCCCGTCGGGAGCGGGCCGGAGCGGGGGACAAGCATTTGAAAATTCATTGCCCCGCTCCTCCGATTTGGCTTGAGCGTCAACCTTTGCGAAGCATCCTCGCTACTGGAACGCCACCATGATCCAATCTTTCTCCATCGCCCGCTTGCCGCGCATCGAATTCGGTGCCGGCTTCGTTAGCAAACTGCCCGACCTGATCGCCCAATATGGCAACCGCGCGTTGCTCGTGACCGGCCAGCGTTCGTTTGTGAATTCGCCACACTGGCCGACCTTGTTGGCGGCGCTGAAGAAAGCCGGTATCAGTTGGGAACACGCAAGGATCGAGGATGAACCCTCGCCGCAATTGGTGGACGAGACCGTCCAGCAATTGCGCAGTTCGGGTATTCAAATCGTCACCGGTATCGGCGGCGGCAGCGTGCTGGATGCTGCCAAGGCAATAGCCGGCTTATTGCCTAGCGGCGATTCGGTCATGGATTTTCTGGAAGGAGTCGGACTGGAAAAACCCTATCACGGCCCAGCTACACCATTCATCGCGGTGCCAACCACTGCCGGCACCGGCAGCGAGGCGACCAAGAACGCTGTCCTGAGTTCACGCGGTCCTCAGGGCTTCAAGAAATCGTTCCGGCACGATTTGCTGATGCCAGAATATGCGCTGCTCGACCCCGATTTGTTGGCGACTTGCCCCAAACCGCAAATCGCCGCCAACGCGATGGACGCGCTTACCCAACTACTGGAATCCTACGTTTCCCCCAAAGCTAACCCTTTCACCGATGCGCTGGCGGAAAGCGGATTGAAAGCAGTACGGGATGGCTTGTTTGCCTGGTACGAGGGCGGCGATCAAGCTGCCGCTGGCCGTTCGAGCATGGCCTACGCAGCGCTGCTGTCAGGCGTCTGTCTAGCACAAGCCGGCCTGGGGTCGGTGCATGGGCTGGCTTCGCCGCTGGGCGCCTTCTTCCCGATCCCACATGGCGTGGTCTGCGGTACTCTGGTCGGTGCCGCTACCCGCGTCAACCTGGCGGCATTGGCGGAACGCGAACCCGGCCACCCCTCTTGGCGCAAGTACGCCCGGGCTGGCGACCTCTTGCACGGACGGCATTTCCCGACCTCTGAGGAATCGCACGCTGCGCTGCTGGCCTTGCTGGACGAGTGGACCGAGCGACTGGCTTTGCCGCGACTCGGCGCCTATGGTATTCAAGAAAGTGACTTCGCCCATGTCGTCGCGCACTCGCGGGGTGGCAACATGAAAACCAATCCTTTGGTATTGAGCGACTTGGAGATCACGGAAATTTTGCGGCAGCGCCTCTAACCGCAAGGCACTACCTCAAGACACCGCATTCGGCGGTCCGTAAAGCGGCCATCGCAATCCATGGTCAATCGGTATGAATTTTCAATATCACCGGTACTGAGCCGTCGCAGCTTCACTGGATCGCGATAGATTCACCCGCTCGTAACAAACGGGGCTATCAGGAGAACCGGCTTGAGCAACTCTTCAATCCAGAATGGCCCTCATCAGTCAAAATCGACTGGCTCGCGTCCACCCACCAGGGTCGTCGTGGATCGGGAAACCGTGGAACTCAAGCGGCTCGAAAAACGGATCGGACGCATCCACTTCCAGCAACGACTCGGCATCGAAAACGATCGCGCCACCCAAATCTTCGGACGAGGCCGCACCTTTTTCCATATCGAGAACTGGTACTCGATTCACACGCTCATCCGCCTGATCTTGCGCGGCTTGGGGCTTTATGGCCGGGGTTTGCGCAACGCCGCTGCCATCGAAATCCGACACAACGAAGTGATTCTGCCGAAGCTACCCGAAGCGTTTGACGGCTTCACCCTGCTGCACCTCAGCGATTTGCATCTCGACATGGATCCCGCTTACCCGGCGGCACTGATCGAGCGGTTACAGCAAACGGATTATGACATTTGCGTGATGACCGGCGATTTCCGGGCCAAGACTTACGGCGATTTCGACGCCGCCATCGCGGCCTTGACCGAAGTGCGGCCCCATCTGCGCGGTCCGGTTTACGCCATCTTGGGTAACCACGACTCGATTCGCATGGTGCCCGCAATCGAGGCGCTGGGCATTACGCTGCTGCTCAACGAATCAGTCGTCCTGGAACGCGACGGCGCGCGTATCCACTTGGCGGGCATCGACGATCCGCATTACTACCAAGTGGATAATTTCGATAAAGCCACCACCCATATTTCCCCCGAAGAGCTGTCCATCCTATTGTCGCATTCGCCGGAAACCTACCGGCACGCAGCCCACGCCGATTTCGACCTGATGTTAAGCGGCCATACCCACGGCGGACAAATTTGCTTGCCAGGCGGTATCGCGCTGATGACCAACGCCGATTGCCCGAGGCGTTTCTGCCGGGGCGCGTGGCGCCATCATGCCATGCAGGGTTACACCTCAACCGGGTCCGGCGCTTCCGTGGTCGGGGTTCGCTATAACTGCCCGCCTGAAATCACCCTGCACCGGCTGAGGGTCCAGCCCGATCAGTAAGGTTGCTTGCGGATGCCCAGCAAAAAGAACACCGGCGACAGCCCGAGTTCTAGCACGACGAAACTGGTCACGATCAGCCCAATCCCTGTCCAATTCAGCACCAAGCGATCTGCGACCAACAGCAACGGCAGCAACGCCTCGGGGATCTGATCCAAGCCCAAAGCCCTACTGCTGGAGGCCATGCCGAGACGGCGTTTGATGAAGCTCGACAGCAGATCGCCCAGCATGGCCCCGACGCCCACCAGCACCCCGACGTCTGCCGGCAACAACAGAGGTAGAGCGGCCAGGCCAGTCACCAGCGGCGCCAAGACCACCCCCCGCCACGTTTTCGAGTTTCCTAACAACCGATAACTGTCGGCCAGCCTCCGACCGCCATCTAGCGGTTGGGCGCCCCAATCGCCGCAGATCGACGTCGCCACAACCGGCGTACCGTTGGCAATCAGGATCAGCAGCAACAACTCCAGCTCGATGGGCATCGCATATTTCAGTGACTAACGTGGCTAATATTTTTAAACATAATCCCACCCTGAACAAAATATTGGACAACCCAACGCCTCATCCATCCACATCCGCACCTTCGAGCCGCAAAAAATTCCTCGCCTCTTATTGATAATAATTCTCATTTTCATTAGAGTCTGTTCAGCGCGCTGAAAATAACCTAGATAAGCGCCCGATTTTCCGGCTCACATTCCCGAAAAGAGGCGGACATTCATTCTCACGACGCAACGAAAGGGGCATTGGACATGACGGGATCATTCGATAAAACCGCCGCCATTGGCATTTTGAACCGGATTCTCGAACTGGAGCTGGCGGGGGTGGTGCGCTACAGCCACTACGCGCTGATGGTGTACGGCTACAACCGCATCCCCATCGTCGGTTGGCTCAACGGCCAAGCCGACGAAAGCCTGCTCCATGCCCGCCAGGCCGGGGAACTGATCACCAGCCTGGGCGGCCATCCGTCGCTCGGTATCGGCCCCTTGCTGGAAACGCATCGGCACGATATCGGCGACATCCTGCGCGAGTCTCTGGCGCACGAAAAGGAAGCGCTCAAGGCGTATTACGATCTGCTGGATTGCGTGAAGGACAATGACGTGCGGCTGGAAGAGTACGCCCGCACGCTGATCGCCGAGGAGCTGACGCACCAGGACGAGGTGGACAAGATGCTGCGCGCGCCGGGCCAAACCCGGACAGCGGCGGAGAGCGCCTGAATGAACGCGCTCAGCGAACCGGAACGGCGTGCTTTCGAGCTGGGTTGCGCGGTGGGTTTGGGCTTTACCCAACCGCTGGGCCGGATGCGGCCCGGCGCCGTGGGTCGCGTTCTCGCGGTCAGCGGTGGCGACCATGATATCGAGCGCGGTTTGTTGGAAATGGGTTTTGTCGAAGGCGCTTGCGTCGAGGTGCTGCACTGTGGCTTTCTGGGCCGCGATCCGCTGGCGGTGCGGATCAACCAGAGCATGACCGTAGCCCTGCGCCGCCGCGAGGCCGACGCCGTGCTGATCGGGCCACTGCTCGATCAAAGTGCGGGCGTGCAGTCATCGGCCAGCCGAGAGGCTCAGCTGTCATGACCGCCGGAACGCTTGCCGTGGAAAATTTGAGAACTGCCCGGATCGCCTTGGTCGGCCCGCCCAATAGCGGCAAGACGACCCTGTTCAACACGCTGACCGGTAGCCGGCAAAAGACCGCCAACTACCCCGGCGTGACCGTCGAGCGGAAAAGCGGCTTGTTGAAAACGCCAAGCGGCCACCCGCTCGAAGTGCTCGATCTGCCCGGCAGCTACAGTCTGCGTGCCCGCAGTCCCGACGAAGCCATTACTCGCGACGTGGTGCTGGGCCGGCAAGCACAGGAAACTTTGCCGGATGCCTTGGTGTGCGTAACCGATGCTACTAACCTAGGCCAGCATCTGCGGCTCTTGCTGGAATTACGGCAATTGGGTCGGCCGCTGATTCTAGTCCTGAACATGATGGACATCGCGCAGAAACGAGGCTGCCAGATCAGTATCGAGGCGCTGTCGCGACAGTTGGGTATTCCTGTCGTAACGACCGTGGCGATGCGCAAAAGCGGTGTACAAGACCTGCTCGGCCAGATCGATGCGCTGTTGAATCAAGCTCCGGCTGGGAATGGTTTCACCGCGCTCTCCGATTGGGTGGAACCCTCGCCAGACGCTATTCGCGCCTACCACCGGGAGGTCGAGCGCCTGCTGCGAGAAGCCGTGGTCCGCGAAGGCACGCCGGAACACTTCACCCGACAGCTTGACCGGGTATTGCTGCATCCGGTGGCGGGACCCCTAATTCTGCTTACTCTGCTGTTTCTCATGTTTCAAGCCGTGTTCAGTTGGGCGGAAACGCCGATGGACTGGATCGACGGCGGCATCGCCAGTTTGCAACAGTGGCTCTCTGCACACATGCAAGACAGCCTACTCAAGAGTTTGATGGTGGACGGGATTATCGCCGGTGTGGGGGGCGTGGTCATTTTTCTGCCGCAAATCCTGATCTTGTTCCTATTCATCTTGTTGCTGGAGGATTCCGGCTACATGACCCGCGCCGCGTTCCTGATGGATCGGCTCATGAGTGCGGTAGGTTTGAATGGCCGCGCCTTTATCCCGCTGCTGTCCAGCTTCGCCTGTGCCATTCCCGGCATCATGGCAGCGCGTACTATCGCCCATCCACTGGATCGGCTGGTCACGATTCTGATTGCGCCCCTGATGACCTGCTCGGCGCGCTTGCCGGTGTACGTTTTGCTGATTGCCGCATTCGTACCGGCCACCACGGTTTGGGGTGGGATCGGCTTGCAAGGTCTCGTCATGTTTGGTCTGTACGCGACGGGCATCGTCGGCGCGCTGGTGGTGGCGGGGATATTGCGGTTGACCTTGCTGCGCGGGGAATCCCAGCCCTTGTTGATGGAGTTACCCCACTACAAATGGCCGAATCCCGCCAACGTGCTGTTGGGTTTGTGGGAGCGCGCCAAAATCTTCATGCGTCGGATCGGCACGGTCATTCTGAGCGTGCTGGTTTTGCTGTGGTTTCTCTCGACCTTTCCCGCGCCGCCGAACGGTGCGACCGAACCGGCGATTTACTACAGCTTCGCCGGACAAATCGGGCATGCGCTGGAGCCACTGCTGGCTCCCATCGGTTTCAACTGGCAGATCGCGGTCGCTTTGGTGCCGGGCCTGGCGGCGCGCGAGGTAGCGGTGGCAGCGCTCGGCACCGTGTACGCCCTGAGCGGCGACGAAGGCGCAGTCACGGAAGCATTGACCACAACGCTGGCGCAGAACTGGACGCTGGCGACGGCGCTAGCGCTGTTGGCTTGGTACGTGTTCGCCCCGCAATGTCTGGCGACACTGGCCGCTGTCCGGCGCGAAACCAATTCCTGGCAGTGGGCAGCTTTTATGTTCGCTTATCTGATGACGCTGGCTTACATCGCAGCCTTCGTAACCTACCGGGTAACGCTGGCGCTAGGAGGTGGCTGAAATGTGGCAGGACGGTTTGGCATTGCTGATTGTGGCGATCGCCGTGCTCGCCATGCTGCGGTCTTGGCTACCGCTCAGGTGGTTTCGGTTCGGCTCGCGGAATGACGGCAATTCGCCCCAGAACGCGCCACCCACCGACGGGTGTGGCGGCTGCGCATCGAATTCGTCCTGTTTCAAAGCACAGTTCAAGGTCTATCCTGTCGCTGCTGGGCGGGGCAAGCGACTACCGTCCGACCATTGCTAAGCGCTACCGACTCCTAGGCGAGATCGTCAAAATGCCTGACTACCTTGGTAAAGGACTACCTCTCTCCCGCTAGCGAGAAGAGCGGCTGCGGGAGCGCATCATTCCGTCGCTGGCCGCACCTTAGGAACCGGCATTCCCCGTCGCCGACAGGCGGCGGTCAGGGTATTCAGTAGCAAACAGGCTATTGTCATCGGCCCTACCCCACCTGGTACCGGCGTAATCGCCCCAGCCACTTTAACGGCGGCGTCGAAATCCACGTCACCCACCAGCCGACCCTTGCCGTCCTCGGTGGGAATACGGTTGATACCGACATCGATCACCGTTGCGCCCGGCTTGAGCCAGTCGCCTTTGACCATTCGCGGCTTGCCAACTGCCGCGATCAAAATGTCCGCCCGCCGGCATTCGTCGGCCAAATCGCGAGTGCGCGAATGGGCAATGGTCACGGTGCAATGTTCCCGCAACAACAACGCCGCCATTGGCTTGCCCACAATGTTGGAGCGTCCCAGCACCACCGCCCGCTGGCCAGCCAACTCCTTCACTTGATCCTTGAGCAGCATCAGGCAGCCCAACGGCGTGCAGGGCACCATGCCGGCTCCGCCCACCGCGAGCAATCCGGCGTTCGAGGGATGGAAACCGTCCACGTCCTTCTCGACCGCAATCGCCTCGATCACCGCATCCGGGTCGATCTGCTTTGGCAACGGTAGTTGCACCAGGATGCCATCGACTGTTGAATCCCGATTCAACTCGCCGATACGTGCCAGCAGTTCGGCCTGGGTTGCTGTCGCCGGCAGCCGATGCTCGAACGAGTTCATACCCGCTTCCCGCGCTTGCAGGCCCTTGTTGCGGACGTAGATCTGGCTGGCTGGATCCTCGCCCACCAGTACCACCGCCAAGCCGGGAGTCAAGTTGTGATCGGATCGGAGTTGGGTAACTTGTGCAGCAATGGCGGCGCGCAAGCGGGCGGCAAAACGTTTACCGTCGATGATGGTGGCCGTGGCCATGAAAAATCCTCGCAATCATAAAAACCAGTCGCAAATGGTATCTCAATTCCATAGCAGGATTCGGCCGACCAAACCATCCTCGGCCAAGTCGTTGATGAAAGGCACGTCATTTTAACGACCGCCAGGAACTTTTCTCAATTATAATAACCAAAGTTATTATTTCTAAGGTCATCAATTTTATGGCCCTGACTTTCTCTCACTTCGAACACTGCATCGATGTCGTGCGGGCCCAGCATCCTGAGATGCCTCGCCAACCCGTGGTGCTCATGCGGCTCACCCATCATGTCTTTCGCGCATTGCACGAACGGCTCGACCGCTTTTTCGCCACACACGAGCTGTCCACCTCGGCTTGGGCTGTGCTGATGATGATCTACAGCTCGCCGAATCGGGCCATCACGCCATCCGAAATAAGCACGGCGGTGGTGCAATCGCGGACGCACATGACTCGTGTCGCCGATGATCTCGTCGCAGCCGGGTTGATCGAGCGCTCGCACGATGCGGTAGATCGCCGCCGTGTCGAGCTACGACTGACCGAGCAAGGGGTAGAGCGAATCAAACAAATGTTACCTCTGGCCTGGGCTGAATATCAGACGGCACTTGCTATCTTCTCGGTCGATGAAATGGCCGCGCTGGAAACCCTGCTACGCCGCTGGCTCGACCACCTGGAGAGCGAGGATCGACTGGAATGCAGGGCGGTGGCACCGGCCCTGTCTCCTACTCGGCGGCGGACCGGTTCTCGGTTTAGCAGAGAAAGCAAATGAGCGCGCCCGCTGCCGGCCCTAACAATCCACCCTCGACAGCATCGAACGGCAAACGCGGCCGCGCGCTGTTGTTTCTCTTCCTGCTGTTCTCAGCGGTCGCCATCGGCGCAGGTGGCTATTGGTTCGTTCACGGGCGCTGGTACGTGACCACCGATAACGCCTACGTTGGGGGCAATGTTGTCCAGATCACCCCGCAGGTTGCCGGCACAGTCGTCAGCGTCTCGGCCGATGACACCGACTTGGTCGAACAAGGCCAGCCGCTGGTGCAACTCGATCCCGCCGATGCCCAGGTACAACTGCAACTGGCCCAGGCGAATCTGGCCGACGCGGTGCGGTCGGTGCGCGGCCTCTACGCGAACGACAACCAATCGCAAGCGCTGATCGCACAGCGCGCGGCCGACCTGGAGCGCACCCGTACCGAAGTCGAACGCATGGAGGCCGAGGTACGTCGCGCCCAAGAGGAATACACCCGACGCCAGACCCTTTTCCGCCAGAAATATATTTCCGCCGAAACCTTGCAAACAGCACAAACCACGCTGGACGCCGCCATTGCGCAACGCGACGGTGTCCGGGCAACCGTTGAACAAGCCCGCGCCGCGATCCGCCAAGCCCGGGCACAACGCACCGGCACCGAGGTGCTGGTGGACAACACTTCGGTCGAAACCCATCCACGGGTGGTGGCAGCGGCGGCGAAAGTCAAGGAAGCTTATTTGGAACTTGCCCGCACCACCATCGTCGCACCGGTACGCGGATACGTAGCCAAACGGAGCGTACAAGTCGGGGCCCGCATCGCGCCAGGAACGGCGTTGATGGCGGTCATCCCGCTCGGCCAACTGTGGGTGGAAGCCAACTTCAAGGAAAACGAACTGGAAAACGTGCGGATCGGTCAGCCAACCGAGCTCACCGCTGATCTGTACGGCAGCGACGTGAAATATACCGGTCGGGTCATCGGGCTCGCGCCCGGCACCGGCGGTGCATTCGCCCTGCTGCCGGCACAGAACGCCACTGGCAATTGGATCAAAATCGTGCAGCGGGTACCGACGCGGATCGCGCTCGATCCCGAAATCTTGACGGAACACCCGTTGCGAGTCGGCCTATCGATGCGAGTAAAGGTGGATACCCATCGGCGCGATGGCGCCGTGCTGGCGACTGAGCCGAATGGCCAAGAACGATACGTGACCTCGGTCTTCGACGCGCAAGCCGGCGAAGCCGATGCCCTGATCGCGCGGATCATCGAGGCGAACCGGCACGGCGCAAAGTCGTGAGCACAGCTCCAAGGCTCTGATCTTCCGCCGCTGCCCATCATGCGGGGCGGCATGCTGGCGCTGGCAACGTTCGCGCTGGGCTTGGGTTCGTTCATGAACATCCTCGACCTGACCATCACCAATGTATCGGTGCCCAGCATTGCCGGTGATTTGGGCGTGAGCTTCACCCAGGGAACCTGGGCGATCACCTCCTACGCGGTGGCCGAAGCTATCATGTTGCCCCTGACCGGTTGGCTGGCGCAGCGGTTCGGGGCGGTGCGGATGTTTGTCAGCGCGACCCTGCTGTTCACCCTGGCCTCGGCGCTGTGCGGGTTGGCCTTCACCTTTCCGATGTTGCTCGCCTCTCGCGTGATGCAGGGCGTCGTGGGCGCCTCGATGATTCCGCTGTCGCAGACCTTGTTGACCAGCGTTTACCCACCGCAACGACGTGGCCTTGCGCTCGGGCTGTGGTCGATGACGACCATCCTCGGTCCTATCGCCGGACCGCTGGCGGGTGGCTGGCTGACCGAAAACCTGTCCTGGCATTGGATTTTCCTGATCAACTTGCCGGTGGGTTTGATCGTGGCTGTTCTCGTCACCACGCTGTTTCGCGGACGTGAAACGCCACGCCGCCGCCTGCCGGTCGATTTCGTTGGGCTTGGTCTGTTGGTGCTTGGGATCGGCGCACTGCAAATCCTGCTCGATAAGGGTAACGAACTCGATTGGTTCAGTTCGCCGTTCATCATCGGGCTGGCTTACCTCTCGGTCGCTGCGCTGGCGTTCTTCGTCGCCTGGGAATTGACCGACGCCCATCCCATGGTGAACCTTCGCTTGTTCGGCCGGCGCAATTTCGCGATCGGCGTGACCTGCCTGATGCTGGGCGCGGTCGCCTTCTTCGGTACCGTGGTGGTATTGCCGCTCTGGCTGCAAAGCTACCAAGGTTACACGCCGCTTTGGGCTGGCAAAGTGGTTGCGTTCGGCGGCGTGCTGGCGCTCCTGCTCGGTCCCGTGGTCGGGGCCAATATCCACCGCATCGACGCCCGCGCGGTCGCGACCTTCGGCTTCAGCACGTTCGCCCTGGTGGCGTTCTGGAGCGCCCGCTTCACGCCGGATGTCGATTTCTGGACGCTGGCGTTGACGCGGCTGCTCATGGGCATAGGTATCAGTTGTTTCTTCCTGCCTTTGATCACGATCAATCTGTCAGGGCTTGCGCCAAACCAGATCGCCGCCGCCACCGGCTTGCAAAATTTCATGCGCAACTTGGGCTCCAGCTTCGGCACGGCGATCATGACTTCCCTGTGGGACCACAAAGGCATCGAACACCACGCCCGGTTGATCGAGCATGTGACCGCCTACAACCCGCTGGCAACGCGCTATCTGGATCAGTTGCAGGCGACCGGTCTGACGGCCGACCAAGCCCTGGCACAACTCGACCACGCCCTCACTACTCAAGCCTATCTACTGTCTACCAATGCCGTGCTTTGCATCAGCGGCACGTTGATGATCGCTCTAATCGGTTTGATCTGGTGGGCGAAACCACCATTCACCGTGCGCGCCGTTGCGGATTGACGCCAGACCGGAACTCATCCCCAAACTAGGGATTTCTTTGATCCGTCTACCCTGTTTGGTGGCGACGGCCATGGCTATCTCGATTATCCTCCCTACCACTCTAAAGGAACTCGATGAAAACCATCGGTTAAACTCCATTTCTGCGTATCGATAACGCTTTGGTCGAGCGCGGTAAGGCGTTGGACACCATATTATTTTCGGAGATTTTGGCGGATGAATACCGGAAAACCCAGGAATCCCGGCGCTGCCCGCGAGGAGCTGAAAACCCCCGCTCTCGCGCATCCACTCCGATCTTATCCGTATCGAGGCAGGGAGAAGCTACCGAGAATCGAACGCCTGCCTTGCCTTGCCGATCACTTCCCCGTATCTTTGCGCGCTTGTTTCACCACTCCCCCGCAAGAGGACGCAGGCCGTGTCGAGTAAGGACCAGCAGATCATGTTTGTTTTCCCCGGACAAGGCTCCCAGTACGTCGGTATGGGTAGCGATCTTATCCGGGATTTTCCGGTTGCAAAGCGGCTCTACGAACAGGCTAACGATATCGTGGGTTACGATCTCGTCAAACTGTGCCTGGAAGGGCCGGAGGAAGACCTGCGGTTGACCCGCCACACTCAGCCCGCCCTGCTTACTCATTCGCTGGCCTGCCTGGAAATCTTCCGTGAGTTGACCGATGGCCAGGTAAAACCGGTCTTGGCCGGTGGCCACAGCCTCGGCGAATATTGCGCCCTGGTTGCCGCCGGGGCGCTGGATTTCGAAACCGCTCTGCGCCTGGTGCAAAAACGCGGCGACTGCATGGGTACTTACGGCGCGGGTGAAATGCTGGCCTTCCCGCTGCACCTTGACAATATCCAGCCGCTGGCGGAAAAACACTACTGCGTCGTTGCCGCTCGCAACTTGTCCGATCAAACAGTGATCGGCGGCCTGGGGGAAGACCTCGACCGGCTGACCGAGGAAGCCCACACGCACTTCCCACGCAAGCGGCCCACTCGGCTCAAAACCGAAGGCGCTTTTCACACCTTTTATATGATTACCGCCGCTCTGCATTTCCGTCCGGTACTGGACACCGCTACGATGAGCGCCCCTACCGTTCGCGTCCTGTCCAACTGTAGCGGTGCTTATCACGACCCCGACCCCGCCGCGATCAAGACACGGTTGTTTTTTCAACTGTTCCATCCAGTCAACTGGATCGACAATTTGGAAACCGCTTTTCGCGACGGCATCAACACCATCATCGAATTCGGCGGTGGCCTGGGCAGCGGCCCGGCGCCCGAGGACAAGCGGCCCAACCTGGAGAGCATGGTCAAGAAAGCACTGCGCGGTTCGGACTTCAGCGCCCACTACCATGCCGCCATCAACAGCCAGACCCTTCAGGAAACGGCGTCGAACTTCAACGCCCACTACCATGCCGCCATCAACAGCCAGACCCTTCAGGAAACGGCGGAGGCGCTGCGGCCATGAGATACCGAACCACTTCGCAAAGCCAGCGGGCTCGCCGGGTACTCAACCACGAAGCCCTCAAGCGATCTCACCGTCGTAGCGACCTGATCCGGCTGGCCACGGAAGAACCACCGGTCGCAACGTCGCCGGCAGTGATCGACGCCACAACACAAGATGACTCATCATCGGTTGCAACGCCCCATTCTTGATTCAGAACCACAGGCAGGCATCCCGGTTTTTCGTGGAAACTGCCTACGGTCTGTCCCGATGATTTCGCAATAACCCATGTCGGCTATCGCGATTGGCCGATTTTCGTCTACCCTTAGTCGGTGTGTTTGCCAAAACCGGTCATCGCAGGATGGGCAGGAACGGATCGTCGTCAACCGTCCACCACACTGCCGAAACCATTCCCCCCGCGCATAACAACACAATTCCATAGATCCGCGTTTCCCGGACGCGGGCGGGCGGAAAGTGTTTGATTATCAATTTGCCAACCGATACGACCATCACGAGGTGTGAATCATGCTCTCCGAAAAACAACTTGATATCCTGCGGGAACGCCGTGCCAAGGTATTGGCGGGCGGCGGCGAGGATAAGCTCCAGGAACGGCACGGCAAAGGCTTGATGGGCGCCCGTGAGCGGCTGCTGGCGCTGTTCCAGCCTGATACCTTTCAGGAAATCGCCACCCACGCGAAGCACGCTGGCAAACATTTCGGATTGGCTGACAAGGAACTACCATCGGATGGTGTCATCGTTGGCACGGGTTTCGTGGACGGCCGCCCGGTGGCGGCGTTCAGCCAGGATTTCACCGTGATGGGCGGCACGCTCGGCAAGATGCACGCGAAGAAAATCGTGCAGTCCATGCAACTGGCCCTAAAGACTGGGATGCCAGTGGTGGCGTTCAAGGACTCCGCCGGTGCCCGTATCCAGGAGGCGGTGGACGCGCTGTCCGGCTACGGCGAAGTGTTCTACAACAACGTACTGCTATCGGGCGTGGTCCCACAGATCGCCATCATCGCCGGTCCCTGCGCGGGCGGCGCGTCGTACTCGCCGGCGCTGATGGACTACATCATCATGACCAAGCAGAACGCCTACATGTTCATCACTGGCCCGGAGGTGATTAAAGCTGTCACCGGTCGTACCACCAGTCTGGACGAGGTCGGTAGTGCCGAGATGCATGCCACGATCAGCGGCAACGTCCATTTCATCGCCGAGGACGATCGCCACGCCATCCAGATCGCTAAGGCACTATTGAGCTATCTGCCGTCCAACAACACCGAGGATCCGCCACACCGGCCCTATCCCGATCTCGACCTATCCCCGGACGAAGGCATCAACGCCCTGATTCCGGATACTTCCGCCGAGCCGATGGATGTCAAGCAAATCATTTACCGGCTCGTGGACAATGGTCAGTTTTTGGAAGTCCACGCCGGTTGGGCTGGTAATCTAGTGGTCGGTTTCGCCCGTATCCAAGGCATCGTAGTCGGTGTTCTGGCCAACCAGTCGTTGGTCAGAGCCGGCGCCATGGACATCGACGCTTCCGACAAGGGCGCCCGCTTCATCCGCTTCTGCAACGCCTTCAACATCCCGCTGGTGACGCTGGTGGACGTGCCCGGCTTCCTGCCCGGCATCGAGCAAGAGCGCGGCGGCATCATCCGCCACGGCGCCAAGATGCTCTACACCTACGCATCCGCGACGGTGCCGAAGATCACCATCATCGTGCGCAAGGCCTATGGCGGCTCCTATCTGGCCATGTGTGCCCAGGAGATGGGCGCCGATATGGTGTTCGCCTGGCCGACTGCCGAAATCGCGGTGATGGGCGCGGAAGGTGCCGTCAATATCCTGTACCGCAGTGAACTGAAAGCCGCCGAGGATCGCAAGGCCAAGGCCAAGGAACTGGTCGAGGAATATCGGGCCAAGTTTGCCTCGCCGTACATGTCGGCCTCGCGTGGTTATATCACCGATGTGATCGAGCCGGCCGATACCCGCGCTACCATCGCCTTGGCACTGCGCAAGCTGCTGACCAAGCGTGAATTGCGTCCGGCCAAGAAGCACGGCGACATCCCGCTTTGAGCCGTTCCCGGTATTCGAACCTACGGAATTCACCGTTATGAAAACCTATACCACGTTGGACGCCATCGGCGACATGTTCGTGATCTACGGCATCGTGATCGTGG
Source organism: Candidatus Competibacter sp. (assembly GCA_037045535.1). GTDB lineage: Bacteria > Pseudomonadota > Gammaproteobacteria > Competibacterales > Competibacteraceae > Competibacter_A. The sequence continues at coordinate 108,625 of JBAOHI010000062.1, read as the reverse complement.
TCTCGATGCTGGTGGCCCTGGTGATTCGCGGCATCGTGATCGTGCTGTCGCGCCAAGCGGCCCAACCCGAAACCAAGGCGCCGGTCAAGCCGGTGCCCGCTCCTGCGATACAGCCGGCCATCGCCGGTATTCCTCAGGAGCATCTAGCCGTTATCACCGCCGCCGTCGCCGCCATGATGGGTGCGCACCGCATCGTTCATATCGAGACGGCTAGCCGCGGCTTCGGCTGGACTACCGAAGCGCGCACGGTCCACCATACCTCGCACGCACCGCGCGCATCGCACTGACCATTCCGATCTTGTAACAATTTGGATCCTCGAATAATTTAAACCTTTTTTCTACCACTTTTCGCGAGAGAGCCACTCCATGGAGAAGAAATTCCGCATCACCGTCGAAGGCAAGCAGTACACCGTCACGGTCGAGGATATCACGACCGATAGCGCCCAAGGCTTTTACCAAGACATGGCAGCAGTAGCGCCGCCAGCTGTGGTTGCGACGGCACCAGTCGCAGCCGCACCCGCGCCCGCTGCAGCCCACCCAGCACCGGCCGCAGCCGGTGCTGGCGACGAGGTCGCGCCGCTGGGCGGCGTGGTACAGGCGATTCATGTCAACATTGGTCAAGTCGTCAACGAGGGCGAAAAGCTGGTGTCCTTGGAGGCCATGAAGATGGTCACGCATGTCGTCGCCCGTCGGGGTGGCAGCGTCACCAACATCGCGGTCAAGCCGGGCGATCCGGTGGACGCGGGGCAGGTATTGTTGACCATCGGCTGACGACCCGGAGCGTTCCACCATGGGATCTCTGAACTTTCTCGATCTCTTTCAGGGGATCAATACGCTCATACAAGGGTTCTCCACCGACCCCAAGATCGCGTTTGGTCGCATCTTCCTGATTGCTCTAGGGCTTTTGCTGTTCTATTTAGGGCGCAAGGGCGTTTTGGAAGCCTTGCTGATGATTCCGATGGGCCTCGGCATGGCCACCGTCAATGCTGGCGTGATGTTCTTCTCTAACTACGATCCGGCAAGCGGTTTAACATTTGAGGCACTCAAGGCCGTCGGCCAAGCGGTTCCCGACAAAATACCGGGAACCCTGCATCTCGCTCCGTTGGCGCAGGACACCAACGCGCTGATGAATATCTTGCAGATCGACTGGTTGCAGCCAATCTATACCTTTATGTTCAGTAATGGCCTGATCGCCTGCTTTGTATTCATGGGTATCGGCACTTTGCTGGACGTAGGTTTCATCATGGCGCGACCGTTCCAAAGTATGATCATCGCCTTGTTCGCGGAGCTGGGTACTGCCTTGGTGTTTCCAATTGCGATAGCTATGGGGTTAACGCCGGGTCAGGCGGCTTCGGTGGCAATCATCGGTGGTGCGGACGGCCCAATGGTGCTGTTCACTTCACTGATGCTGGCGCCGAAATTGTTCGTGCCGATCACGGTAGTCGCTTACCTGTACCTGGGATTAACGTATGGTGGGTATCCGTACCTGATCAAACTGATGATCCCCGAACGGCTCCGCGCACTACCGATGCCGATGGAGAAAACACGAACGGTTACCTCGAACGAGAAACTCGTATTCGCGGTGATTGCCTGCGTATTGCTGAGCTTGTTGTTTCCAGTGGCGTCGCCCCTGATTTTGTCGCTGTTTCTGGGGGTGGTCGTCCGCGAAAGCGACTTGCCTAACTTTTACGAACTGTTCTCCAACACGGTGCTGTATGGCGCAACCTTCTTCCTGGGGTTGCTACTCGGTATCTTGTGCGAGGCAGGCACCATCCTCAGTCCAGTGGTACTGAAGCTCTTGGTATTGGGGATTCTGGCACTGCTAATCTCTGGTATCGGTGGGATTATTGGTGGTTATGCGATGTACTACTGGTCCGGCAAGAAATATAACCCGGTGATCGGGATCGCCGGCGTCAGTTGCGTACCAACCACTGCCAAGGTTGCCCAAAAATCGGTGGCGCCGGGCGTCGTCATTCTGCCACATGCCCTAGGTGCCAACATTAGCGGGGTCATCACCAGCGCCATCTTCGCGGCGGTCTATGTCGCGCTGTTACTGCCGAGAAGTTGACTTCCAACCCCGACGGGTTGCCGGATGCGACCCGTCGATTTTTTCGATCGCTGTTCCTACGAATTGGTGTCACAGGCCGCGCATTGATCCCGCAGCTCGGCCCATATCGCTGCGTATCGCACCTGTTCGTCCGGCTCCAGCAAAATCGTATCGGTCAAAAACCACGTCCCTGGCGTTTGTTCCGGATCTTGCCCGGACCATTCCCCGAGCGGTTTGAGGGTCATCGTACCATCCGCCGCCCGCATCACGCCCCAGTCACCGCCGACGTAATCGGCTGCCGTCGCGCACACGATTAACACCCGTTCGCTGAGCTTATGCGTTTCCTCGTCCATGATTCGGACATTGGTGGCGTATACATAACACTCCGCGCCTTCGGCTTCCAACGCGCACTTGATCAGTTTGTCTTTCTCGAACGGTCCCAGTTTCAGCGAGTTCAGATCGATTTCGATGCGCTGGCCAGTAGCTGTTACGCCGATCACCCATTTCGACAAGCGCCCCTCGGCAACTCCTGCTTGATATTGGTTCACGTATTTTTTGAAGAGCGCCTCGCACACCATTGACATCACCGACCCCTCTTGTTGCAAGCAGGAACCAGACCTATTTTTAGACAATCAATTCAAGATAATGATATTATTATGATGCATTAATCTTGAATTATCAACAAAAAGAAGGCATTCCATCGGCAGTCAGAATAAAATCAAGAAGATTTTAACTTGAGATCATCTATAAATTGACATTCACCCTTGGCGTCCATGGACCATTTATCTCCAGGATGTCTTTCCATAGACAATTATGATATAAAAAAATTACACCATCCATACTAATACCAAGGGCAGCGTTACTATTGCCAGCGCTGTTTCCACCGTAACAATAGCCGCGATTAACGGTGCGTCGCCACCCATTTGCCGGGCCAGAATATAAGATGCCGACGCGCCGGGTAGCGCCGTGAAAGTGACCAGCACCGCCGTTTCCAGCCGGCCCGGCTCCACCAACCCGCACAGCATTCCCGCCAGCGCGGGTGCTCCAAGCAATTTCAGCGCGCTAGTCCCGATCAGCAACCTCGGCTGTGCCAGCCCGTCCAATCGCAACCCTGCTCCCACCGCCAGCAATCCCAGCGGCAACGCGGCCCGCGCTAGAATCTCCAACACCGCCGCCGATCCCCACGGCAACCCAATCCCTGTCACATTCAAACCGATGCCAAGCAGGCAGGCCAGAATCAACGGATTGGTGACCAATCCCCGTACTACTCCGCCGACCGTCACCGCTCCTCCAACGTGCGCGACAAGTACCAGTACGCACAACACATTGATCAGCGGAATCATGATTGCCATCACCAGCGCGGCCACAGTGCCACCCTCGGTATGAAACACCGCGAGTACGACCGCCAAGCCGACGTAGGTGTTGAAGCGGATCACGCCCTGATACACGGATGTGAACCCCGGCCCATCCACTGTCAACCACGGCCGAATCGCGTAAACGACCGCTGTCATGCCTAGCAGCAACGCCACGATGACCGCCGCCACCGACCTCACCGCGTAATCGCCTAACCGGGCTAGCGACAGATGATGGACCAGCAAAGCTGGAAACAGGATGAAATAGGTGAAGCGTTCGGCCGCCGGCCAAAAACCGTCGCCAGGGAACCCCATGCGCCGCAATCCCAAGCCCAGTAGAATCAATGCGACAATCGGCCCCAGCGCTCCGAGGATCAGCGGGAAATTGTTCATTCAGGTTCCACGCAAAATCGCCCGATCAATCCCCGCAACAAATCCAGTGTTGGTTGCAGTGTCGCCAGCGGTAAAAACTCGTCCGGCTGATGAGCGCAATCCACGCTACCAGGGCCGAGTATGACCGTTTCCATTCCCAGGGCATTCAAATACGGTCCCTCGGTGCCAAAGCCTACCACCCCGGCCGGTGCGCCGGTCAGGTCTTCGGCCGCCTGTACGATGGCCGCCGCCGCTGGCGTTTCAAGCGCTTCGATCCCTGGAAACAGCGGCTCAAAACTTAGCTTCAATTCGCCATCCGACAACAAACGCCCCAATCGCTGGTGCAGTACATCACGCAACTCCGTCAGCGCCATCCCCGGCAGCGGTCGAATATCGATGTGTAATTCGCAGTCAGCACAGATTCGGTTTGGATTATCGCCGCCATGGATGCGTCCTAGATTGAGGGTCGGCACGTCTACCTCGAACAGTGGATTGCGGTAACGGGCTTGTAATTCGGTCCGCCAGTGCAGCAACTCGCCGATTACCTGGTGCATTCCCTCCAGCGCGCTCGCACCCAGCGCCGGATTGCTGGAATGCCCAGAGCGTCCCTCCAACCGAATCGCCTCCATCAGGATACCTTTGTGCATCCGTACCGGCCTTAATCCTGTCGGTTCGCCGATTACCGCGTGTCGCCCCAACGGCTGACCGGCTGCCGCTAGCGCTCGGGCGCCACCCATACTGCTCTCCTCGTCTGCCGTGGCCAAAATCACCAGCGGTTGCCGCAAATCTCGCGCCGAGAACTCGCGGGCCGCCTCGATGGCCAGCGCCAGAAAGGATTTCATATCCGCCGAACCGAGCCCGTAAATCCGCTCGTCCGCGACCGTTCCGCCGAAGGGATCGTACCGCCAGCGCCCAGCGTCGAATGGCACGGTATCGGTGTGGCCGGCTAAAACCAAGCCGCCCGGCCCTTCGCCAAGCGTAGCGATCAGGTTGGCTTTGTCCGACCGCCCCGGCAACAGCTCGATCCGCACAGCAAAGCCAGATGCCTCCAGCCATTCCGCCAGTAGATCGATAACGACCCGATTGCTCTGATCGAACTGTGGCGACACACTGCTGACCGATGGAGTAGCGATCAGCTGGCGAATACGGTCCAATAGGTGGGAAGAAAGGCTTGGCATGATGATTTTCACTGGCGATGGCGATGGGTACTGCGAGATAATAACAGCAGGCCAATTTGGTGAAAGCGCCTTTCGGCGCGGCCTCCCAGCCCGGTAACCAGCCTCGGCACCATACGGTGTTTCCCCGGTCCACAGCCGTGTTCCCCGACGCCGCCAAGCCGTTTCGCTCCTCTCCGTCCGTCCGCCACCATTCGTTCCCTTTATTGCATTGCTCCGATCCACCATGCCGCGCCCCGCCACTTTGGATGATCTTTCGGCGCTCCTCGTCATTGAGCAGCGCTGTTTTGCGACGGATCGCCTCTCTCGCCGCAGCTTTCGCCATTTACTGACACGCGGCAACGCTGTCACCCTGCTGGACGAAGCCGACGGCCGGATTCGGGGTTACGTGTTGCTGCTGTTTTCGCGTGGAACCTCAATGGCCCGGCTTTATTCCATCGCTGTGCACCCCGATTTTGGGCGGCGCGGTATCGCCGATCGGCTGCTGGAGGCGGCTGAAACCGCCGCGCTGGAACGAGACTGCGTGTCGATGCGGCTGGAAATCCGTCGCGATAATTCCGCTTCGCTAGCGCTGTTCTGCCGCCACGGCTACCGCCAGTTCGATGAAGTGCTGGATTATTACGAAGACCACATGGATGCGCTGCGCTTCGAAAAACGCCTGGTCCCCTATTTGCAGGCCGATCTGGTCAAAGTGCCGTACTACCAGCAAACCCTGGATTTCACCTGCGGCCCAGCCGCGCTGATGATGGCCATGAAAGCACTGGATCCGGCCATCGAGTTGAACCGCAAATTGGAACTGCGGTTGTGGCGCGAGGCCACCACCATTTTCATGACCTCCGGCCACGGCGGTTGCGGCCCTTATGGGCTAGCGCTGTCGGCTCACCGGCGCGGTTTCGCGCTAGAAATTCATGTCAACGAAGATCACGTCTTCCTCGTCGATTCGGTGCGCAGCCCGGAGAAAAAGGAAGTGATGCGGCTGGTGCAGGAGGATTGGATCGAGGAACTGAGCCAATTGCCAGTCGCGCTACACCGAGGCAGCTTGGGGGTGGACGAGCTGCGCCAGAAATTCGAGGTCGGTGGCATCGCGCTCGTGCTGATCAGCTCTTATCGCATTTACGGCGAACGCTTCCCTCATTGGGTGGTGGTCACCGGCTTCGACGATCACTACGTCTACGTCCACGACCCTCTAGTCGATATTGAGGAAGGCGAAATCGTCACCGATTCCATCAATATGCCGATTCCCCACCGGGAATTCCAACGCATGGCCCGCTACGGCAAAGCCGGACAGAAAGCCGTGCTGATCCTTTACCGCGCCAACCGCCGGCCTGAACCGCCGGCCCCTACCCCATCGTAACCGGAATTTCGCAGCGTCAGGAGCACCGCTTTACACCGATGGCCGATCACATCATTTTGGTGGAAAACCCCACCGATTGGAAAACCCATTTTCCTAAACTGCCCGTCGTCGCCGCTAAGGACTATCTGGCCAAACCCGAATATTCCTCCGCCGGCCGCAACCTGCGGGTACTGAATCTCTGTCGCAGCTACCGTTATCTCAGCGTTGGCTACTACTGCTCGCTGCTGGCCGAGGCCCGCCGCCACCGGGTTATCCCCAGTGTGCGCACTCTCAACGATCTCAGCCGTAAATCCATCTACAGCCTGGATATCGAAGATTTGGACGATCACGTCCAACAGATTCTGGGCAAGCCCCGACCCGGTTTTACTGCCACTGCCTTCGAGCTGGACATCTATTTTGGCCAGTGCCCAGCCAAGGAACTGCAAGAGCTGGCCCGACAACTGTTCGATGCCTTTCGTTCGCCGTTACTGCGGGTGGAATTCCGCCTGCAAGGTCAGTGGCGAATTGCGACGCTCAAGGCGCTCCACCTGCATTCCCTGTCTGCTGAACAGGAAGAGATGTTTCTGGCTGCGCTGGCGACCTATCTCAGCCGGCGCTGGCGGCAACCTCGGGCACGCAGCAACTTCCGCTACGATCTGGCGGTATTGCACAACCCCAAGGAGGCCATGCCTCCCTCCAACCCAAAAGCCTTGCAACAGTTCGTCAAGACTGGCCGCGAATTCGGGGTCAACGTCGAACTGATTGAGAAGAAGGATTACGGCCGGCTGGCCGAATTCGACGCGCTGTTCATCCGGGAAACCACTGGCATTGACCATTACACCTACCAATTCGCCAAGAAGGCGGAAAGCGAAGGGATGGTGGTCATCGACGATCCCGACTCTATTCTGAAATGTACCAACAAGGTCTATCTGGACGAGTTGCTGCGCACCCACCGCATCCGCACGCCCAAGACCGTTATCGTGCGCCGCGACAACCTAGAGCGGGTGGACAGCGAGATTCCCTACCCGATCGTGCTGAAAATTCCTGACGGATCGTTCTCGCGCGGCGTATTCAAGGTCAACGACCGCACCGAGCTGCTGGAAGTAGCCGGCCGTTTGTTCAAATCGTCCGACCTGGTGCTGGCGCAGGAATTTCTCTACACTGATTTCGATTGGCGAGTGGGCGTGCTCAACCGGACGCCTCTGTTCGTCTGCCAATACTTCATGTCCAAGGAACACTGGCAGATCTATCACCACGAACCCGGCCAAGAGCGCGGGGTCCGCGAGGGCGATTCCAAAACCTTTCAAGTCGAACAGGCACCGGAGATCGTCGTCAAGACGGCGGTCAAAGCGGCAAGCCTGATCGGCAACGGTTTTTACGGAGTGGACTTAAAACAGACTGCCAAAGGAGTAGTGGTGATCGAAATCAATGACAATCCCAATATCGATCATGGCGTCGAGGATGCGGTGCTAAAGGAAGACGTGTACCGCAAGATCATCGAGGATTTTGTCTGGCGGCTGGATCGCAAGCGGGGAAAATAAATAAAATAAATACACGGGGCGGACAGCGGATCATCGCATCGTCCGCCGCCCGTCCCCACGAACGGATTAGGAGGCTTTCTTGACCCAGGCCGTGCACCAGCCGCTGGCGGATACGGATTTGCCCTGGAAAATTGCACACGGACCGCTCGCGTCGCCTTCCTTGCCGGTATACAAGCCGCAACTGGCGCAATGCGCTGTGGCGTCCGTGCGTTTCTCGGCCTTGGTGGCATCAGCCTTGTAGCCCAGAGCCGCAGCCTGCGGGTCGGTCTCGCTGACCATCTCCGTCGCCCCGGCGATTCCGCTTAGCAGGGTGCTGGCAAACGGCGCAGCGGCCAGACCGATAGCGGTCAGCTTGATAAAGCGGCGACGGCTGTTATCAGGAGCGTGTGTTGTCATGATGGTTCCCTCAGAGTTGTTGTAGGAGTGGAAACCCTCGCGAAGACGACTCGCGCGAGTGTGGAAATCATAACACGGACCGGCGGCAATCGGCTGGATGGCAAATCGTCGCAGTCGGTGGATATCCCTGTTGATTGATAAACCCTATCGATTAAAGGAACGTATGCGCCCCTTCGACAATCTATTGCGATTCCACCGTCGCTGGTGGCGGCGAACGCTGTTGGCCAGCGGTATCCTGCTGGCGCTGCTGATTGGTGGCGCCGGCTGGCTGTACGACCAATTGCGCGGCAGCCTGCCGCAATTGACCGGCGCGGTGAAGTTAACGGGATTGAGCGCGCCGGTCATCATCGAGCGCGACGCGTTGGGCATCCCTACCATCCGTGGCGAAACTCGGCTGGACGTGGCCCGTGCCACCGGTTTCGTCCACGCCCAGGAACGGTTTTTCCAGATGGATCTGCTGCGGCGCGCGGCGGCGGGCGAATTGGCGGCTTTGATCGGTTCCGCCGCGTTGGATCTGGATCGCGCCAACCGGCTTCACCGTTTCCGGTATCGCGCCCGGAAAGCGCTGGAAACGATATTGGCCCAAGACCAAGCCCTGATCGCCGCCTATGTCGCTGGTGTCAACGCTGGGCTCGCCGCACTGTCCGCGCCGCCGTTCGAGTACCTGCTACTGCGGACCGCACCTGAACCGTGGCGGGCCGAGGACACCCTGTTAGCGATTTATGCCATGTACTTGGATCTTCAGGGTTCACAGCGGTTGCAAGAATCGACGCGCGGGATTCTGCACGAGCAGCTGCCACCCAAACTCGCCGCGTTCCTCGATCCGCCTGGCACCGACTGGGACGCCCCACTTCAGGGTGAACCCTTTGTATCGCCTTCTTTACCTGATCCGGAGGTTTTCGATCTGCGGCAGCAGCGGATCGCCGATACTGGCCCAGCAACCGGGATGCCTCTCCAATCACCGCCTATCCCTTTATTGCCGTCCATACCCGACGCCGAATCTACCGCTGTCAGCGGCAGTAACAACTGGGCGGTCGCTGGACGGCTGACCGCGCACGGTGGTGCCATGCTGGCTAACGATATGCATCTGGCCTTGCGCGTACCCAACATCTGGTATCGGGCCACCCTGATTTTCCCTGATGGGCAAGGCCAGGAGCGCCGAGTTGAAGGCGTGATGCTGCCAGGTACGCCAGCCGTCGTCGCAGGCAGCAACGGCCACTTAGCCTGGGGCTACACCAATAGTCGAGGCGACTGGAGCGATCTGGTGGTCTTGGAGCCGACGGTCGACGGTACGGGTTACCAAACTCCCAATGGACCCAAACCATTCGAGCGCATCCAGGAAACGCTTGCTGTCAAGGGCAGCCCCCCCGCGACCTTGGAGATTCAGGAAACGATTTGGGGGCCGGTGGTGGATCGCGATGACCAAGGCCGGCAACGAGCACTGCGCTGGGTGGCGCACGATACGCGGGCGGTCAATCTCGACTTGATCGGATTGGAACAGGCCGATACGTTGGAAACGGCGCTCGACATCGTAAACCGGGCCGGCATACCGACGCAGAATATCCTGCTGGCCAGCGCGGACGGCCACATCGCTTGGACGCTCGCTGGACCGATCCCGCGCCGTTTCGGCCACGATGGTCACCTGCCGTCCTCCTGGGCCGACGGACGGCACGGCTGGTCCGGCTGGTTAGAGCCAGCTGAGTATCCACGCATCATCGATCCGCCAAGCGGTCGGCTGTGGACCGCCAACAGCCGAGTGGTTGATGGAGCGTGGCTGGCGCAACTCGGGGATGGTGGCTACGTGCTTGGCACCCGTGCTCGGCAAATTCGGGATGGGTTGCGAGAGCAGGACCGTTTTGACGAGATGGATTTTCTGAAGCTGCAACTCGACGACCGCGCGCTGTTTTTCGAACACTGGCATCGATTGTTGCTGGACACGCTGACCCCAGAAGCAGTACGCGCCGATCCACGGCGGGGTGAGATCAAACGCTGGGTCGCTAACTGGAGCGGACGGGCGGCGATCAATTCGGTCGGCTATCGGGTGGTCCGCGCGTTTCGCGAAGAGGTCCGTAATCGGGCGTTTTGGTCGCTAAACGCGGCCTGCCGGCAAGCCGATCCGCATTTTGACTATACGCAGATCCAGCAGTACGAAGGCCCGTTGTGGCAACTGGTCACCCAGCAGCCGTCACATCTACTCGATCCGCATTATGCGGATTGGCCGGCGTTGTTGCTGGAGGCCGCCGACGCCGCACGGGACAAACTGACCGCCGACGGTCGGCCGCTGGCGATGCACACTTGGGGCGACTACAACCAGGTTCGAATCCAGCATCCGTTTAGCCGGATCTTGCCCTGGTTGAGCGACTGGCTTGACATGCCCACACATTCCCTGCCCGGTGATGTACACATGCCACGCGTCCAGACGCTTACCAGCGGTGCGTCCGAACGGATGGTCGTGGCACCAGGTCGAGAAGCAACCGGCATCCTGCACATGCCTAGCGGGCAAAGTGGCCATCCGCTGTCGCCCTTCTACCGGGCCGGATCCGATGCTTGGGCACAGGGAGAACCGACACCCTTGCAACCCGGACCGACAAAGTACCGGTTGGAGCTGGAACCCGATTCGCGATAACCAACGTTTGCAAAAAGCCTCCCCGCCGAATACCTCAGTATCGCGGATCGAACGCAAAGATACAGTTAGCAATCAGTCAGTAGCGTCTAGACCGCTCTCTATCGGATATGGGAACGGTTCGCGGAAAAGCAAGGAAGCGTTTACGCAGTGGTTTCACAAGCAGATCAAATTTAATGACAATTGTATCATTACATGATATAATTCAGATACTAAACTGTAGGAGCGCGTCATGGAAATCAACAGCATATCCGCTTTCCAGCCGCTAAAACCCAGTAAACCGGCCGAACCCACCCCCCCACCAGGCGGCAATATCGAAAATCGCCAACCGCCACCAGAACCATCCAAGCCGTCCAGTCCACAGAAAAGTTCTGATTTTTCGATTCAGCCGACCTCAAAGGGTAAGGCTGTGAATTCAGATCGGCTAATTGACGTCTACGCTTGACGATGCGCCGCATCGGCGATAATTCCGCGACTCGTCCGCTTCCCGATCTCTCTGGCGCTGACCGCATCCTCGATGCAGGGCGCTCTGTGTCTGAGTCCCACCCTGTCAGGCGGATGTGGGCGAGAATCGCTGATCAATCTTCCCTTTGAAAAACATACCATTCGCATTAGCGCAGCATGCCCGCGTCACCCCAGATTTCGATCGTATTGCCGATTCTAAACGAGGAAGCTTATATCACCGCCTGCTTGGGCGCCTTGCAAGCGCTGCGCGACCAGAACTGCGAACTGATCGTGGTGGATGGAGGCAGTCGTGATCGGAGCGTGGCGTTGGCTAAGCCACTGGCGGATCGAGTCGTCATTAGCGCCAAAGGTCGCAGTACACAGATGAACGCCGGGGCGCGACAGGCCAGTGGTGACATTTTCTGGTTTCTGCACGCCGATAGCCAACCGCCATCCGACGCACCGCATGTGATCCGCGCTGCGTTGACGCGGCCAGAACGCTGCTGGGGCCGTTTCAACGTACGGCTGACCGGTCATCGACCCTCGCTGCGCATGGTGGAATTTTCGATGAATCTGCGTTCCCGGCTGACCGGCATCGCCACCGGCGATCAAGGGATTTTCGTGCGCCGGAAATTGTTCGAGCGAATCGGTGGCTACCCACCCATCGGTCTGATGGAAGACATCGCCCTCAGTCGCGCCCTGAAACGACACCGTCGGCCGGTTTGCCTGCGCCAGTGCATACTGAGTTCCAGCCGACGTTGGGAACGGGACGGCGTTGCCCGCACTATCCTGCTGATGTGGCGGTTGCGGCTGGCCTATTTTCTCGGCGCCGATCCCGACGGCCTGGCCCGGATTTATTATCGCTCGTGAGCGGCGATTTCGCTTTTCCCGACGCTCGGCTGCTGATTTTCGCCAAGGCTCCGATTCCCGGCCGGGTCAAAACTCGATTGGCCGGACGGCTGGGTACGCGCGGAGCCGCGCGATTGTATCGACAACTTTTGTGCCGAACCTTGGCCCTGGCTCGTGCGGCTCGGCTGTGCCCGGTCGAACTATGGTGCGCGCCGGATGCGCGACACGGTTTTTTCGTCGCTTGCCGGCGGGAATACGGTGTACGGTTGCGCCGACAGTGTGCTGGTGATCTCGGGAAACGGATGAGCCACGCTTTCAACCGTACATCGACCGAAAACGGCTATGCCGTACTGATCGGTAGCGATTGCGCGTCGGTAGGAACGACGGAACTGCGCGCCGCTCTCGACCAACTCGCGACCGGCCGAGACGCGGTGCTGGGGCCGGCGGCGGACGGCGGTTACGTGCTGGTTGGCCTGCGCCGGCCTTGCCCGAGCCTGTTTCGAGGCATCGCCTGGAGCACGCCGGCCGTGTTGGCAGCAACCCGCCGTCGGCTGCGCCAGGCGGGTTTGTATTGGGCCGAATTGCCTGTTGGTTGGGATGTGGATACGCCCGCCGACCTGCGGCGGCTGCGGCGATCGGAAAAACTATCGATCCGCATCCCACACCCGCAAGACGACAGGAATTTTGGTATGAGCCCTCAGATCGAGGGGTCAGCTACGTCGGTACCGCCAAAATATTCGGTGGTGTAGCGTTCCGCCCGCAGTTCTGGCGACCAGAAATTCAGCGGCAATCCGGCCTTCTGCTTGAGTTGGACCAGAAACACGTAGGGATTGGGCAAGCTCTCCCATACCGCCGGCAGGAAAGTGGCGCGGTGGCTGTGAAACTGGAGAATCAGACCATCCATGCCCGGCCGCAACTGCGCCAGCAAATCTTCCTCGGAGTCGAACTGCAGCGGCTCCGGCAGAGAGAGCACCGAAATATGAACGTCCAGTTGCCCAAACTCCTCCAACGTCAATTCCGGGAAACGAGGATCCTCAAACGCGGCGGCATACGCATGCACGGCCACGTCCGCCACCAGCGGCTGATGAGCCAGTAGCGTGCCGATACAGCCTCGTAACCGACCATCGATTTCCAGAGTCACGAAGGTCGCTCGCGGCGGCCGCAGGCTTTCCGGGTAGTCTGCCGGCTTTACATCCAAGGCACGACCGTGCTGCAGCCCGTGGCGGATCGAAGCGCGGGCCACTTCGAGCAGGGTGGCCCGATCCCGGTTCGACAGGGTTTCAGTGGCAGACATAGGCACCGTATCCGACTACGTGATCGCGCGGTCCGGCGGTATCGCCCGAGTTGCGCAGATCGATGGTTTCGACGTGCAACCCCTTACGCTGCGCCACCCACAACAGGCCATTGACCGGATTGCGCCCGCAGGCTTGCTCGTATCCGATCTCCTCGAAACGCAGCGCTTCGATGGCCCGCGAGGTCTCGCCATCCATCCGCCGAGCGGTCTGGTAGTCGTGGTAGTGACTGAGGTCGGAACTGATGACGATCAGGGTTTCCGGCCCCCCCCACAGCGCTTCCAGTATCGCGCCGACCTGGGGCGGACGAGCCTCCCCGACCACCAACGGCACCAACTTGAATTCGCCCAATACCTCTTGCAGAAACGGCAGGTGTACCTCCAGGCTGTGCTCCTGAGCGTGAGCTTGTTCCAGAAACCCGACATCCGGCAGTTGCCGCGCCAGCTCGACCGCTTCCTGGTCCACGGGAATCCGTCCGAGCGGGGTTTCAAAAGCCACCATCCCACTGACCGCAACACCCCGGAAACCCACTCGGTGACTGGGTCCCAGCAACACGACGCGAGCGATGGTACCTCGCGCTGCTTTCAGCCGCGCGTAAGCCGACGCGGCGATTGGGCCGGAATAGACGTAGCCGGCGTGCGGAGCGATGATAGCTTTGGGCGGCGGTTCGACCGGCGGTTCGACTTGACTTAGAAAATGTTGTACCTGATTGTGTAATTCGGCGGTATCGGCCGGATAGAACAAGCCTGCGACAGCAGGTGTGCGTACAGTTTGCATAACGCCCTCCCGATAAGTTTGCCAACGCCGATGAATTAGAGTATAGGGCGCAAAATTTGTCTGACGATGGTCGAAAACAGTATAGAGATTACGGTAACCAAGGGACCACTCCCTTTGGCGGCATAATGACGAGAGCCTTTGCGAAGGAGGCCATCATGAACATGATAACCACCGATTTTTTCCCCACCCAGTACTGGCACGTCCTCGACGACGGTCGCGTTCAGTGCGACGTCTGTCCGCGTTACTGCAAGCTGCATGAAGGCCAGCAGGGGTTGTGTTTCGTGCGCGGCTGCCACGATGGCAAGATCATGCTGACCAGCTACGGCCGGTCCAGCGGCTTTTGCATCGATCCGATCGAGAAAAAACCGCTCAACCATTTTCTACCCGGTACATCGGTGATGTCGTTTGGCACCGCCGGCTGCAATTTGGCCTGCAAGTTTTGCCAGAACTGGGACATGAGCAAATCCCGCGAGATGGATACCCTAGCCGATGCCGCCTCGCCGGACAAGTTGGCACGGGTCGCCCACGAATTGGGTTGTCGCAGCATGGCCTACACCTACAACGATCCGGTCATCTTCATGGAATATGCCATCGATGTGGCCATCGCCTGTCGGGAATATGGCATTAAGTCGGTGGCGGTTACCGCTGGCTACATGTGTGACGAACCGCGCCGGGAATTTTATAAATACATGGACGCCGCCAACGTGGACCTCAAGGCATTCACCGAGGATTTCTACTGGAAGATTTGCGGTGGTCATCTGCAACCAGTACTGGATACCCTGGTATACCTCAAGCGAGAAACCAACGTCTGGTTCGAGATCACCACGCTGCTGATTCCGGGTGAGAATGATTCCGATGCCGAGCTGGAAGCGCTGACCCAGTGGGTGGTGGAAAATCTAGGGCCGGACGTGCCGATCCATTTCACCGCTTTCCATCCCGACTGGAAGATGATGAACCATTCGCCGACCCCGCCCTCGACCCTGAGCCGGGCTCGGCGCATCGCTGTGAA
This sequence comes from Candidatus Competibacter sp., assembly GCA_037045535.1. Classification (GTDB taxonomy): domain Bacteria; phylum Pseudomonadota; class Gammaproteobacteria; order Competibacterales; family Competibacteraceae; genus Competibacter_A. The sequence goes on along the minus strand of JBAOHI010000062.1, from coordinate 93,415 downwards.
AAACGGAATCCGTTACGCCTATACCGGCAACGTCCACGACGAGAAGGGCGGCAGCACCTATTGCCACCAATGCGGCCAGAAATTGATCGGTCGCGACTGGTACACGCTCAGCACCTGGAACCTGACCACCGACGGCTGCTGCAAGTCCTGCGGTACACCCTGCGTTGGGGTATTCGAAGCCAAGCCGGGAACCTGGGGCGCGCGGCGCCGCCCGGTGCGCCTTCGGCAGTATGCTGCTTGATGGATTGTCGTCTGGTCTATCCCATTAGCCGTCGATGCTGAGCTATCGCCACGGTTTTCACGCCGGCAACTTTGCCGATGTGTTCAAGCATGTGGTGCTCACGCAACTGATCCGGGCGCTGCAACGCAAGGACAAACCCTTTCGGGTATTCGATACCCACGCCGGCGCCGGTCGCTACGACCTGGAATCGGCGCCGGCCCGGAAAAACCGCGAGTTCGCCGACGGCATCGGTCGGTTGTGGGGCCAACCGAGGCTCGGTTCAGAACTCCGCGATTACGTGGATCGGGTTCGAGCGCTGAATCCGGACCAGACGCTACGCTGGTATCCCGGCTCGCCCCGTATCGCTCGCGATCTGTTGCGGCCGGTTGATCGACTGGTACTGACTGAACTCCATCCGACCGAATATCCGCTTCTCAAGGCCGAATTTCGCGGCGATCGGCAAGTAGCGATCCATCACGCCGATGGTTACGCCGTCCTTGACGGTTTTTTGCCACCCCCTGAGCGACGGGGATTAGTGTTCGTAGACCCCACTTACGAACTCAAGGATGAATTCGACCAGCTGGCCGATGCGGTTCGACGGATTCACCGCCGCTGGGTGGGTGGCATCATTGCCATCTGGTATCCGATCCTCGACCGCACGCCTCATCTGCGATTTCAGCAGACCCTGCGGGAAACCGGCATTCCCGCCCTTTTGTGCGCCGAGCTGGGACTGTATCCTGACGATGGCCCGCCAGGCTTGCACGGCTGCGGGATGATCGTCGTCAATCCGCCGTGGAAGTTGGACGAAGCGCTGGGTCGCTTGTTGCCCGAATTGCTGCGTTGCTTGCGCGTCGGCGACGCAGGACAGACACGGCTGGAATGGTTGGCGCGGGCGCCTTGAAGTCGTCAATTGGCCCGCTTTGCTTTACTATGCCGCCCGATCCTCGGCGACCCACGTTGAAACCCATGTCCTATACCACCCTGATCGACACTGCCACCCTGCATGCTCATCTCAATGATCCCGACTGGATCGTGATCGATTGCCGGTTTAACCTGATGGATACCGAAGCAGGACGACAAGCTTATATGGAAGGCCACCTTCCCAGTGCCCACTACGCGCACTTGGATGAAGATTTGTCGTCTTCCATCACGCCGACCACCGGCCGGCATCCATTACCCGATCCGGCCCAGCTGGCGCAAAAATTGAGCGAGTGGGGCATCGACAATCACACACAAGTAGTCGCCTACGACGATATGGGCGGAATGCTAGCCGCCGCACGGTTATGGTGGCTATTGCGCTGGCTGGGACATGAAACCGTGGCAGTTCTGGATGGCGGGCTTGCGGCGTGGCGACGGGCTGAACTACCGCTGACCACTGCCACGCCGACCACGCGACCGGCAGCGTTCGAGGCCCGACCGGATGATCGGCTATGGTTGACAGCCGCTCAGATACAGGCATTGTCGAAAGAAGAACAGCTGGTAGATGCACGAGCGGCGGCCCGCTATCGGGGAGAAATGGAACCCATCGACCCGGTTGCCGGCCATATTCCAGGCGCGATCAATTTACCGACCGAGGACAATCTCACCACCGACGGCCATTTTCAGCCGGCCGATGCGTTGCGGACGCGATTTCTGGCGGTGCTGGCTGGGAGGTCACCGACGGCAGTGGTGCATCACTGCGGGTCGGGCCTGACCGCGTGCCATAACCTGCTGGCAATGGAAGCCGCCGGACTAAACGGCTCCCGGTTGTATGCCGGCTCGTGGAGTGAGTGGATCCGCGACCCGAGCCGACCGGTCGCCACCGGCGCGATTTGAGTGCGAGCATCCTGTCATCGCTCCAACGAAGCTGAGGAAAACCGCGCTCGGAGCGATTAAACCGGCGCGGTGTCGGCTCCCGTTATCCCCGCCGGATACAATCGTTCCAGCGCCTCTGCCTCGACACGGATGATCTCGATGCTACTCTTGCGAGTGAAAGTCCAACCGTGAGACCGCCTCTGGCCGAATATGGCATACGAGAGAATGGAGTAGCCGCGCAATCCTACTCGTTCGCCCATCGCCATGCTGACACTGGCCTTGTCGAGCGCTTTGCATTGGAGGCTGTCACCGTTCATTGTTGTTCCCCTAGAAAACCGTATCGTACAATCCGGCGCTTTACCGGGCTTTGATTATCTTATCGGCGGCAGTCGCCAAAACTGGAGGGCGTCATTCCTGGAAATGACAGATTTGTGAGTGCAACCGGCCGAGACTGACGAGGCTAGATGATCCGCCTTGGCCAGAATCACCCATACGATCGGGAAACAGCGAATGTCAAAAAAAATTCATAACAGCTTCATCGTGCTCTGTATCACCTCGGTCTTGAGCGCCTGTGCCGGACTCCCCTTCCTCCACACCGAGGATGCTCCCGAATCGGCACGGTCAGCCGATTCCGATCCCCCGTTTATCGATTACTGGCAAACTCGCGATCCTGCCGAATATCGACACTCCTCTCCTGCCGTCGATACAACTCAGCGAAAACCACTCGCTTCATCCCGAGATGTTGTCGTTTTACCTAAAAAAAAATCAACGCCCCCTCCGGTCGGACACAACAGCGAGACCAAAATCAGTTTGACCATATCCATACGAGCCGGAGATACCGGGCAAGTCCCGCAACAGCCCGATTCTCGAAAGCGGAGCGGCACTGGAACAGCCGTTGCTCCTGCCAAACCCCTCGCCACGCCTAAGATCGCCCAAGGCAATTCCGCCACCTCGAACACCTCAAAGCGGAAGGGCAGATCTAAATCAACTGGAGCCGCCGCCAAAAACCTCTGGGATCGGGTGCGCGAGCGGTCGGTTCTGGCAGATGTGGAACATCCTCGGGTCAACGAACAGATCGAGTACCTAAAACGCAATCCTGGGTATCTGAATCTGTTGTCACAACGATCAAAACCGTACCTCCACTATCTCGTGGAACAGATCGACCGGCGTGGCTTACCGATGGATCTAGCGCTATTGCCGATGGTGGAAAGTGGGTTCGAGCCGACGGCCGTGTCCCCCAAGGAAGCCGCCGGTCTCTGGCAGATCATCCCAACCACCGGCCAGGAATGGGGTCTCACGATCACCGACGGTTATGACGGTCGGTTCGACATCCATGCCTCGACCGGAGTGGCCTTGGATTATCTGCGCTATCTGAACAAGCTGTTCAAAGGCGACTGGCTGCTGGCGCTAGCGGCGTACAACGCCGGTCCGGGCGCAGTGACGGAAGCTCTCCAAGCCAATGCGCGCGAGGAGGCTCGGGCTGCGGAGGCGGCTAAAAAACTGGCGGCCTCGCGACCACTGAAACAGCCGGCACCGCTCGCGGCGGCGCCAGCGAGCATATTGCCGACCGCGCCGCCAGCGGGCGTCGTTTCCACCGCCTCTTCCGCCAACGAGACCGCAAAAGCCGACATCGCCGCGCCCCCCTCCTCCACTGCGGCGCAATCTCAAGCGATGTCGAGCGCGGCGGCGGTTGAGCAATCGCCGCCGGAGTCAGAATCGGCTTTTTGGCGACTGAAACTGCCGAAGGAAACTACGGATTACGTGCCCAGAATTCTGGCCCTGTCACGGATCATCGCCAACCCGGCAGCGTATGGGGTGCGCCTCCCGCCGCTTGTCAACCAACCTTATTTGTTCAGGGTTGATGTCGCATCCGATGTCAAGATCACCGATGCGTTCGTGCTCGCGGGCATCCCCAATCAGGATTTTTTCCGTTTCAATCCAGGATTCAAACCCGGCGTCGAGCCGCCACTGCGCGCTTATAACCTGCTGTTGCCTTTGGAGCAGGCCCAAACTCTGACCACCACCATACCGGGCGTCCACATGGTAGCGGCCAGAAAATACACGGTTAGGAAAGGCGAAACCCTTGCTACCATCGCCAAGCGGCACGGCGTGCCTTCCCTGCAACTGGCTCAGTGGAACCAACTCAAGGTGGATACCGTGCTGAAAACGGGTCAACAACTCATCGTCTATCCTTCCTCCTAGGGCCGTCGCCTAGCCGAAAGGACAACTCCGTTTTAGCCGTTACCGTGCCCCGAACCGGAACCCGGTACCGGTGGCAAAGGCGGGATGACGAATTTATGCTTCGCCAGGTATTCCTTGACCTTTCGCTCTGCTGCTTCAAGCTGGACCGAGGTCATTTTCTTGGCGATATCCCGCTTGCCTTGAGGCGCTAGGCTATCGCCTTGGGACTCGGCCAGCGCATACCAGAAATATGCTTGCACCGGATCGGCCGGTGTACCCTCGCCCTGCTCGTACATGATCCCCAAATTGACCTGAGCCTGCGAAAAGCCCTGTTCCGCAGCCTTGAGATACCACTCCATGGCCTTGACATTATCCTCTGGCATACCCTTCCCTTCGTCGTATAGCACTCCCAAGTTAAACTGGGCGAAAGGGTAACCTTTTTCTGCCAGCGGTCGGATGATAGCGATCTCAGCGGCGTAATCGCCGCGCTCGTGCGCATTCTTGGCACGATCCCAGTCGCCATCAGCGGCCAAGGCCGACACAGCATTCAGCAGGCTACCCACCAGCAGAAGAAAAAACGGTTTATTCATGCATACCTGTCCGATTTTTGCAGTTGTCGATTGAGCGGGGACATGGCCAAGTGTAGCACTCTACCGGTTTGAGAAGCACAGGGCGTTTCACGCATGCGGTAGGGTAGGTAACTTATCGACTGGTCGGAAGCCAGCCAGTCCGGTTTGGAGGCAGCCGACCGTTACCGCAATCGCAGCTCGCCACCGTCCCACCAGCCACGAGCCAGCATCGCCCAACCCGCTATCCAGGCGTGGTAAAGGTGGCTATTAGGAACATAGGGATTTTGATCGTCATTTCTGCTAGCCGCTTCAAGGCCTTGCCGAAAGGCTTGGCGCAAAAAGGGAGCCAACTTTTTCGAAGCGCTCACATTGCCATGCATCATCAATACCACGAAGCATCTGGACCTCGCTTTCCATCGCTCTGACAGGAGAGAAAACCCGACAAATCTTCAGAAACCAGATACCGGTTTTCACCAACGCAACGCGAAAAAAATCCTGGGCGAGAGTCCAATTACAAAACAATCAGATCAATTTTATGGTTGTTGTGTATTTGACAATAATTTTATGTAAAATGCAACTTTGTTGCTTGTGGATCATCTCTCTGCATTTGATACAAACTGGCATACAAGCCTTGCCGCGCCAGCAATTCGGCATGAGAACCGATCTCGGCGATCTGACCCTGATCGAGCACCACAATGCGATCAGCGTTTTCAATGGTGGACAACCGATGCGCGATAACGAAAGCAGTGCGCCCCCGCCGCAAGGTATCGAGTGCTTGCTGGACTTTCCGCTCGGATTGCGTGTCCAGTGCCGAGGTAGCCTCGTCGAGGATCAGGATCGGCGCGTTCTTGAGCAGAGCGCGAGCGATGGCGAGGCGCTGGCGCTGGCCACCCGATAGCCGCGCCCCATTTTCACCGATCAGCGTATGAAGTCCCTGGGGTAACGCGCGGATGAACTCCATGGCGTGAGCGCTTTCGGCAGCCTGGATCAAGTCGGCTTCGGCGGCCTGGAAGCCGGCCCCGTAGGCGATGTTGGCGGCCACGGTATCATTGAACAACACGATATCTTGGCTGACGTAGGCGATGTTAGCCCGCAAATCGACCAACCGCAGCTCACGGATCGGCACGCCGTCCAGCAGGATCTCGCCACTGTCCGGCTCGTAAAATCGCGGCAACAGGCTCATCAAGGTGGTCTTGCCGCTGCCAGATGGCCCGACCAGGGCGATCGTCTCGCCCGGTCGCACGTCCAGACACAACTGGCGAATGACCTCGGCACCCTCAGCGCGGTAACGGTGAGTGACGGCCTGGAAGCTGACCCGGCCAACGGCCCGACCGATGGCGCGAGTGCCCCGGTCCGGTTCCAGCGGCTCGTCAAGCACCGCGAAAATGGTTTCCGCCGCTGCCATCCCGCGCTGCAGCTGTTCATTGACTTTGGTCAGCCGCTTGATCGGCGACAATAACATCGCCATCGCCCCGAACAGAGAGACAAAACCGCCGACCGTGATCTGATCGGCGATCGACTGCAAGGAGGCGAGGTAAATCATCAAGCCCAAGGCAATGATCGCCAACAGCTGTACCAACGGCCCGCTACCTTCCGAGGTAGCAGCCAGTTTCAGGTTAAACTGACGAACCCGATTGTTGATCCTGCCAAAGCGTTTCCGCTCGTAGTCCTGCCCACCAAAGATCTTGATCACCTTGTGGCCTTGCAGGACTTCGTCGATCACATGGGTCAATTCACCCATGAGTTCTTGCAGCTCTCGACTCAACCGCCGCAATCGGCGGCTGATCGCGCGCATGATCAAGCCAATGCCTGGGGCAATCACGAAAGCCAGTAGCGACAATTGCCAGTTCAAATAGAACATCCAGGCCAGCAAACCGATGACGGCGAGTCCGTCCCGGACCAGCGTGACCAGCGCTTGCGTGCTGGCAGTCATCACCTGATTGACATCGTAGGTCAGTCGCGACAGTAAGTTGCCGGCGGAGTGATGATCGAAATAGCAGGTCGGCAGCGCCAGGAAGCGCGCAAACAGCGCATCACGCAAATCCATCACCACCCGATGGGCGATCCAGCTCATTGCCACCGAGCCTATGAAGTCCGCAATTCCCCGGATAATGAAGACCGTCACCAGCAACAGGGGCATCACACGGATGGAGTGAGGATCTTTCTCGACGAAGCTGCCGTCCAGGAGCGGCTGGATGAGAGCCGCAACCAGTGGGTCGCTGATCGCCACCACTGCGGTGCCGACCAACGAAAGCGCGAAAATCCGGCCATACGGTCGAACGTAGCGCAATAACCGTCGATAAGGATGTTTGTTGTCCATGTCGAATAGCGCCACCGAAGCGAATACGATTGAGGGTGAGACCAGCCGCTTTTTGCACCAGGCCCGATCAATCGACATGCTATCATGAGATTTTCCGCAACATTTCCAATCCTATCGATGAAACCGATCATTCCCCGCTTCGAAGGGTCCCGAGTGCTCATCGTCGGCGATGTCATGCTGGACCGTTATTGGCACGGTTCCGCAGCCCGTATCTCGCCGGAAGCGCCAGTGCCGGTGGTCAAGGTCGAGGAGGTCGAGGAACGCCCCGGCGGCGCGGCCAACGTTGCGATCAATGTCGCGACCTTGGGCGGCCAAGCCCGGGTGCTGGGCATCGCTGGCTTAGACGAGGCTGCCACGGTGCTGGAAACCAAGCTGCGACGACTGGGCGTGATCTGCGATCTAGTCCGCCTGCCGGGTCAAGCGACCATCACCAAGCTGCGGGTGCTCAGCCGCAATCAACAATTATTGCGGCTGGATTTCGAGGACAGCTTTCCCGGATTCGAGCCGGCGGAACTCCAGAATCGATTCGCCCATCACCTTGCGGAAGCAGATGTGGTGGTGTTATCTGACTATCGGAAGGGCGCGTTGCGCGACATCGAGCACTACATCCTCGCCGGTCGCGCTACTGGTCGGCCAGTGCTGGTCGATCCTAAAGGTTGCGATTTCAGCCCCTATCGCGGCGCGACTCTGCTGACACCCAATCTAGCGGAATTCGAGGCTGTGGCCGGCCCGTGCCGCGACGAGGCGGAATTGGTGGGAAAAGGCCAGGCACTGCGCCGGAATCTGGAACTGGACGCGCTGCTGATCACGCGTGGCGAACAGGGCATGACCTTGCTGCGCGGCGATGCCGAACCGTTGCATCTGGCAGCCCGTGCCCGTGAGGTCTACGATGTGACCGGGGCTGGCGATACGGTTATCGCCACACTGGCGGCCGGGCTAGCAGCCGGACTGGCACTGCCAGTAGCTACCTCGCTGGCCAACTTGGCGGCCGGTATTGCGGTCGGCAAGTTGGGCACGGCCAGTGTCACAACATCCGAATTGCGCCGAACCTTGTACGAGCATGATGAGCCGCCGCGCGGGGTACTGGAGGAAACGCAATTACTGCGCGCGGTGGCGGATGCCAAGGCCCACGGCGAAACCATCGTCATGACCAACGGCTGTTTCGACATCCTCCACGCCGGCCATGTAGCCTATCTCGAACAAGCCAAGCGGCTGGGGAGCCGGCTAATCGTCGCGGTGAATGACGACGCATCCGTACGTCGGCTCAAGGGAGAGGACCGGCCGGTAAACCCGCTGTGGCAGCGGATGCGGGTGCTGGCTGGGCTGTCGGTTGTCGATTGGGTCGTGTCGTTTAACGAGGATACTCCGGAACGACTGATTTGTGCGGTCGAGCCGGATTATCTAGTCAAGGGCGGCGACAACGATCCGGCCAAAATTCCCGGTAACCGCTGCGTCTGGGAGGCAGGCGGCCAAGTGGTCGTGATGGATTACATCGAGGGTTGCTCGACCACCAGCACCCTCTCACGAATTTTGAACCGCTCATGAAACCAACCGGCAATGTCATCAAGGTCGATGTTGCCATCATCGGCGGCGGTATCGCCGGTTTGTGGCTGCTGGCCCAGTTGCGGGCGCGCGGCTATGGCGCGTTACTGATTGAGAGCGAGCAGCTGGGCGCTGGCCAGACCATTTGTTCCCAGGGCATCATTCACGGTGGCGCCAAATACGCTCTGCGTGGGCAGATCACCGAGTCTGCCAAGGCGGTCGCCGAAATGCCGACGCTGTGGCGGCAGTGCTTGAGCGGCGAGGGGGAGGTCGATTTGCGCGGCGCATGGCTGCTGGCCGATCACCAGTACCTCTGGGCAACCCGTTCGCCAACCTCCTGGCTGGTAGCGTTTTTCGCCAGCAGGCTGCTGCGTAGCCGCATGGAAAAAGTAGCCGGGGTCGGATCGGGCGACTATCCTCCAGCCTTGCGGCATCCGGCGTTCCGGGGCACGGTGTATCGGTTAGACGAGCCGATCATCGAGATCGCTTCGGTGCTGTCGGTGTTGGCCCAACGCCAGCGGCAGGCGGTGGTGCGCTGCCACGGTCCAGCAGTCCCGGCCCGCGATGGCGCGATCACCCTGCGCCATCCCGAGCGGCCGCCGTTGGTCGTTCGTCCGGCCTGCACGGTCTTTGCCGCTGGGGCCGGCAACGCAGCCCTGCCGTCAGCGGCAATGCAATTGCGACCCTTGCACATGGTGCTGGCTCGCGGCCCTGGTTTACCAGGCCATCTGTACGCACACTGCGCGGGCGCTAGCGAGGTGCCGCGCCTCACCGTCACTACCCACCATGACGCTGCTGGCCGATTAATTTGGTATCTCGGCGGTGGATTGGCTGAGGAAGGCGTCAGGCGCGACCGTTCAGAACAAATTCGTGCTGCCCGCCGGGAACTGGCCAGCTTGTTACCGTGGGCGGAGTGGTCGCGCGTGGAATTTGCTACGTTCACTGTCAAACGGGCCGAGGCCAGACAATCGAGCGGTGCCCGACCGCCTGGCCCCAGCGTGTTTCGCGATGGCCGAACGCTGGTGGTTTGGCCGACCAAGCTGTCGCTGGCACCGATACTGGCCGAGCGGGTGCAAGAGGCGTTGCAAACCTTGAATGTGCGGCCCCAGCCGGCGGACTTGCGGCTTCTGGCGGACTGGCCGCGTCCGGCAGTGGCGACCTACCCATGGGATCGGGAGGATCTAGAGTGGAGCTGAGGTTGCTGGGTGCGACCGGCCTACAGGTCAGCCCACTGGGTTTGGGAACGGTCAAGCTCGGCCGCAACCAAGCGGTCAAATATCCTCGGGCATTCGAGCTGCCATCGGATCGAGACGCCTTAACATTGCTGGAAATCGCTTGGGATTTGGGGATCAACTTCCTGGATACTGCCCCGGCGTACGGCACAAGCGAAGAACGATTGGGCCGGTTGCTGCGGCACTGCCGACGAGAGTGGGTGATTGTGACCAAGGTTGGCGAGGCATTTCAGGATGGTGTATCCCACTTCGATTTTTCCGCTGCCGCTACCCGCATCAGCGTTGAACGCAGCCTGCGACGGTTGGGCGTGGCAACGCTGGACGCCGTGCTGATCCATTCCGATGGCGATGATTTGGCCATTCTGGAGCGGGAAACCGTACTGCCGACCCTGTTCGATCTCAAGCAGGCGGGTTTGATACGGGCGGTGGGAATGTCCACCAAAACCGTCGACGGCGGGCTACGGGCGGTGGAGTGTTGCGATCTGGTGATGATCACCTATAACTGGTACCAACGCGAGAAATTGCCGGTCATCCGTGCCGCCCAAGCTACAAACAAAGGTGTGTTGATCAAGAAAGGCTTGCTCAGCGGCCATCTCGATCGGATAGCGGAACCTGATCCGATTGTGGCGTCGCTAAGCTCAATTTACGCCGAGCCGGGCATCAGCAGCGTGGTAGTGGGCACTCTCAATCCAACACATCTGCGGGCGAACGCGGCGGCGGTGGAACGAGCGCTGGCTGAACAAGCGAAACCCGCCCGGCTTACTGTTGGCTCTGCTTGATCGCCAGTTTCCCGTATCCACCAAAGGTTCGCTTCAAGAATACCTCTTGCCGGACAGGCCCTGCTGTTCCAGCGTAAAGCGGGTATCCGCATCCGATCCGCATCGCTCGCCCCGATGGTCGGATCGTCGCCGACTGCGACTAAGCCTCAAACCGCCGGAACACCAAGGTGGCGTTGGTCCCGCCAAAACCAAAGCTGTTGGACATCACAACCTTGAGATCGGCGTCATCAATCCGTTCTCGCACGATCGGAAAGCCCTCCGCCGCCGGGTCAAGAGTTTCGATGTTGGCCGAAGCCGCGATGAAGCGATTGTCCATCATCAGTAGCGAGTAGATCGCCTCGTGCACGCCCGCCGCACCCAGCGCGTGACCGGTCAGCGGCTTAGTGGAGCTGAATAGGGGAATCCGCTCGCCGAACAGTTCTCGGATCGCCTCCAACTCACGAATGTCGCCGACGGGGGTGCTGGTGCCGTGAGTGTTGATGTAGTCCACTGGCTCGGCGATTCCCGCCAGCGCCAGTTTCATGCAACGCAACGCACCTTCGCCGGACGGCTGCACCATATCGAAACCGTCCGAGGTCGCCCCATAGCCCGTCAGCTCCGCGTAAATCCGCGCGCCGCGCCGCTGGGCGTGTTCCAATTCCTCCAGCACCACCACGCCACCACCACCAGAAATCACGAAACCATCGCGGTTGGCGTCGTAAGTACGAGAGGCGGTTTGCGGGGTCGCGTTGTATTTGGTGGATAGCGCGCCCATGGCGTCGAACAGATGGGTCAGGCTCCAGTGTACTTCCTCGCCGCCGCCGGCGAACACGATGTCTTGCTTATTCCACTGGATCAGCTCGGCACCATGGCCGATGCAGTGGGCGCCGGTAGCGCAGGCCGAACCAATGCTGTAATTGACACCCTTGATCTTGAATGGTGTCGCCAGGCAGGCTGTGGTGGTGCTGCTCATAGTGCGCGGCACCATGTACGGTCCGACCCGCTTCAGTCCTTTGTTGCGCAACAAATCGGCCGCTTCGACCATATTCTGCGGACTACCGCCGCCGGTCCCTGTCACCAGACCGGTGCGCGGACTGGACACCAAATCCTCCGACAATTGGGCGTCGGCGATCGCTTCCTGCATGGCAATGTAGTTGAACGCGGCAGCGTCGCCCATAAACCGTAGGATTTTACGGTCGATCCGCGCCGCCAAATCGACCCGCAACGGACCACGCACATGGGAGCGCAGGCCCATCTCTTTGTAGTCTTCCGCATATTCCAAACCACTGCGACCCTGCCGCAGCGATTCCAGCACTTCCCAGCGGTCGTTGCCGATGCTGGACACGATACCGATACCGGTTACCACCACCCGTCTCATCGTCGCTCCTCAAAAACCTTCGGTCGAGGTGAACAAACCGACCCGCAGGTCCTTGCCGGTGTAAATAGTCCGGCCATCGACCTCCAGGTTCGCGTCGGCGATACCCATAACCAGTTTGCGCAGAATCACTCGCTTCATTTGAATGTGATAAGTCAATTTTTTGGCTTCGGGGCGCACTTGGCCGGTGAATTTCACCTCGCCGCAACCCAGCGCCCGCCCTCGCCCCTGGCCTCCCATCCAACCCAGAAAGAATCCGACCAATTGCCACATCGCGTCCAAACCCAGGCAACCGGGCATCACTGGATCGCCGATAAAGTGGCAGGTAAAAAACCAAAGATCGGGATGAATGTCCAGTTCCGCGACAATCTCGCCCTTACCGTATTGGCCGCCCTCGGATCCAATGTGAACGATGCGATCCACCATCAGCATGTTCGGCAGGGGCAACTGAGCGTTACCGGGGCCGAACAGTTCGCCTCGGGCGCAGGCGAGCAGTTCCTCGCGAGTATAGCTGGATTGTTTGTTCACGATCAGGAATACCCTCACTGGGTCGATGCAATTAGGAAAGCCGGGGTCAGGCAAAATTTTAAGCAGGCGATTATAAGGTTTTTTCGGGTTGATGGACCAGGCACGGGTGGTTCTTTTGCAATTCCATTACAATCGGGTTACTCGGTTTACTTTTAGCGGAACCCCCTCTTGAATTCGCACGACTTCCTGGTACTGAACGCCATGCGGCTGGCGGAGCGTGCCCATCGCCAGCGCAACCATTGGCGGAAAGCCCCGCCCGGCGAGGACCGTCCTGCCTATTTTTTGCACTTGGCCGAGGTTGCCTGGCTGCTGATCGACAGCGGGGTTCGCGACGAGGCGCTGATCGCGGCCGCTTACCTGCACGACAGCATCGAAGACTGCGAATATGATGAGCGTTCGTTGGCTGATGCGCTCGGCAACGTCCGGGTAGCGGCACTGGTCGCGGCCGTCTCGGAAATCGACAAGGGCCAAAGTTGGGAAACCCGCCAGCAACAATATCGCGAACGGTTGGCGACATTGGACGAGCCGGCGACGCTGGCCTTGTCTTGCGCCGACAAAACCGCCAATCTGATGGATATGAACCGGCTACTGGCCCGAGGCCACGCCGTGGACAGTTTCACCAAGCGCGGCTTCGCACCGCAACAGGCGAAGTTTGAGGCTTTGGACCGACTTTTCCAAGGCCGCGTTCCAGAACGGCTTTACCAGCGATTTCAGCAGGCACTGGCAGAGTTTCGGGAGCGAGGTCGGCCCCCCGCCTGAAACCCTTGTCTTTCTCATCCCTCCGGCCGGTCAGTGCCGATTTTGCCCTCGGTACCCGCCCACAGGTGGCGGATATTGGAGCGATGCCGCCAAATTAACAGACCCACCATGACCAGCACGACGGCAAGAGAGGCTCCCGACAGACCGAAGTACCATGCGAACAACGGCGTCAGCGCCGCTGCGGTCAAAGCCGAAAGCGAGGAAATCCGTAGGACGAAGGCCATGATCAGCCAAGTGGCCAGCGCTGCCAATGCCACTGGCGCCGACAAGCCGAGAATCGCACCGAACGCGGTCGCTACACCCTTACCGCCCTGGAAACCGAAGAAAATCGGATACAGATGCCCCAGGAACGCCGCCAGCGCGATCAGGGCCAAGCCCGTCGCTTCCACGCCGGCCAATCGCGCCAATAGCACTGGCAGCAGGCCCTTGAGAAAATCGCCCGCCAAGGTGATCGCAGCGGCTTTTTTGCCGCCAAGCCGCAGTACATTGGTGGCGCCAGGGTTGCGCGAACCTTCGTTGCGGGGATCGGGCAAGCCCATCGCCCGACAGACGATGATCGCGGTGGAAACGGAACCGGCCAGATAGCCGAGCACGATAAACAGGAGGATCACGAGCATAAAAACCGTCACTTCAAACGGGTTCGGGGTTGTCGGCAAGCGAGCTGACAAGAGATCAGCCGGGTTTCGGCCGGCCGTTTTACGCTAAGATAAACTACTGTTCGGAACTCCCGCATGGATATTATTTTCATTCACGAACTGCGTGTCCAAACCCTCATCGGCGTCTACCCTCAGGAACGCGAGGCCCGGCAAACCTTGGCTCTCGACCTGGAACTGGGCACCGACATCCGGCCGGCCGCCGCAACCGACCGGCTTGATGATACGCTCGATTACCAGGTTGTGGCGCAGCGGATTGAAGAATTTGCCGCCGCCAGCGATTTCCAGCTGGTGGAAACCCTCGGCGAGCGGATCGCCGAACTGCTATTGAGGGAATTCGGCGTGCCCTGGCTACGGCTGACCCTGCACAAACCCGGCGCGGTGGCCGGCGCACGCGAAGTCGGCATCATCATCGAGCGCGGCACTCGGAATTAAAAGACATGGCCTGGGTCTGTATCGGCATCGGCAGCAACATCGAACCGGAACGGAACATTCGCAGTGGTTTGGCGGCGTTGCAAAAGCGCTTCGGACCGCTGGTCATATCCACAGTCTATGCCAATGCGGCGATTGGCTTCGCCGGTGATGATTTTCTCAATCTCGCGGCGCGGTTTGCCACCGATCTGCCAGTTCGGGTCGTAGCCGCCGCGTTGCGGGAGATCGAAGCGGCCTATCAACCGCAAAACAGCAACTTGAAATTCGCTCCGCGTGCCTTGGATCTGGATTTACTGCTTTATGACGACCTAGTGCTGCGCGAACCTGGCGTTCAGATACCTCGCGATGAAATTACCCGCTACGCCTTCGTACTGCGGCCATTGGCGGAAATCGCCGGTGACTACCGCCACCCCCTGCTAGACCTCACCTTCGCCGAATTATGGGCGAATTTCGACCCTTCACGCGAAACCCTAAGACCGGTGACTCTGGCACTCTAGGCTGGACGCATGACCTGGTCTTAATGTCTAGCGCCTACAAACGGCTCCACTGCGCGCGGCGCTGTTCCCGGATTCGCGGCATCAATACGACCGCCACCAGCAAGACGCCTAGCAACACCGACCCCATCAGCAAGCGGATGTTATCGTTATCGTTTCGCAGCGCGCGATTCTCCTGTTGGACGATTTGCAGCTCGCGCTCCAAAATAATCGCCCGTTCCTGCAGAACCCTGTTGCGCTCGTCGAGCGCGACCGTATCGGCGGCCACCTTGCGATACTGCGCCAATTGTTGGCGCAGCCGTTGGGCTTCCTCGTAAAGCTGCGGATAGTTGAGCCCCTCGCCGTTCGGTTTGGTCACCACCTCGTCGAGATGCTGTTCGAGATCGGTATGGCGTGCCTGCAACTGGGCCATTTCCTGGCGGATGTCGGCCAATTGCTCCCGGCTGCTTGGAGTATCGGTCAACTGATCGCTACGAATCCACCCTTTCACACCGGAGGGGGCGCGAACTTGAGTGTAGCCTTTGGCAGAATCAACTTGCAGCACGCTAACGGCGGCGCCGCTCCGGACCGCACCGACGATCTTATAACGGTCGGAGGCACCCGCGCGAAGCGGTATATCGACCATATCGCTCACGTAGGCAGTGGTTCGGGACAGCGGCGAGGATTGAGGCTGCCCTTGGGCCGGGATGACGGCGAACAAAAGCACGCCCATCAACAGGCACGGAACGAACGGCGTTTTCATGGGAAAAGTATGGGGAAAAACGGGGAAACAGCATTGGGTGATATTGTTTTTAGACTATTCTACCCCTTTATACTTTCAGTTTGTACCAATTGACACGACAGGATTACAAGAAAACTCGTGCATGCCGAATATCTAAAGATCACTCCACATTTGTGGTAAAAATCCGATCCACTCCAAACAGCGCTGTGCTCGCTCGTAACGTAAGGGGAGAATGCGTGGAGCATCTCAAATCACCCTGACCAAATCCGATGACCACCATACCCCCCGACCGCCATACCGGTTTGCCCGAACCCGATGCTGTCGCGTCCGCGCACAGCGCTCGCGTGCTTGACCAGATCCGCGCCGATATCACCGCTACCGGCGGGGGAATTTCCTTTGCTCGTTATATGGACTTAGCGCTTTATGCACCGGGTCTGGGCTATTATCGCGCCGGTACTCGTAAATTCGGCCCCGATGGCGATTTCGTCACGGCGCCAGAATTGTCGCCTTTGTTTTCGCGCTGCCTTGCCCGTCAGTGTCGCCAAATTCTGGAGCAGATCGGCGGCGGCGCGATCATCGAGCTGGGTGCCGGCACCGGCATCATGGCTGCCGACATTCTGCGAGAACTGCAAATCTTGGCGGCACTCCCGGAGCGTTACGCCATTCTCGAAACCAGCGGCGAACTGCGCCAACGCCAGCGCCAAACCCTGGCCAAAAGGACACCGGACTTGCTGGAGCGGGTCGTCTGGCTCGACACATTGCCAGAACCCGGTTTGCGGGGAATCGTGCTTGGCAACGAGGTCCTGGATGCCCTGCCGGTCGAGCGCTTTCGCATCACGGCAAACGGACCGCGCCGGTTACGGGTGATCTGGAACGATGCCGATCCCGCGACACCCACCGGGACCGGTTTGGCTTGGGACGAGGACGGGGAAGACCCGGAACTGACGGCGGCCGTGGCACTGATCGAAACCGGACTTGGCCGACATCTACCAGTGGGCTATGTCTCCGAATACGTACCCCACTTAGCGGATTGGGTACGCGCCATCGCCGAACCGCTGGCAGCCGGGGCATTACTGTTCGTCGATTACGGCTATTCGCACCGGGAGTACTACCACCCCGAACGCACCGACGGCACGCTGCTCTGCCATTATCGCCATCGCGTCCACGCTGATCCCCTGATCTTACCCGGCTTGCAGGATATTACCGCCAGCGTGGACTTCACCGCCGTGGCCGATGCCGCCCGCGCCGCCGGTTTGGAGCTGGCCGGCTACACCAGTCAGAATTATTTCCTGTTTGGTTGCGGACTCATGGATCTGCTGGCCGAAGTGGACACTGCCGACACGGTTCGCTATCTGGAGCAGGTTCGTCAGGTGAAATTACTCACCCTACCCGGTGAAATGGGCGATCGTTTCAAAGCCATCGCGCTAACACGCCATGTGGAGATCCCGCTCTGCGGTTTCTCCTTCCGGGACGAGCGCGGCCGGCTATAGTTGGGATGTGATTGTCACTCCCGGTTCGGAGGCACAGCACATGGGCCAAGAAATATCCTGCTCGGAATTCACTGACGAGGATTTCTCGCGATTCCAGACACGTTTGCGCGAAGAAACCGCGCAACTCGCCGATTGGTTTCGCACGGGGCGCTTCGCCTCGCGTGGCGGAGTCGGCGGTTTCGAAATCGAAGCATGGCTGGTAAACCGCCAAGGCCAGCCGGCACCGCTCAATCAGGCATTTCTGGAGCGGCTGGCCGATCCGCTGGTCGTGCCGGAATTGAGCATGTTCAACATTGAGCTCAACACGCCGCCACTGCCCTTGCAGGGTGACACCCTGCGGCGAATGCACGCCAATCTCGAAAGCTTGTGGCAACGCTGCCAGCGCGTGGCGGCCGAACTCGATGCGACTGTGATGCTGATCGGCATTCCGCCGACTGTGCGTGTCCAGGATCTCACGCCGGAGTATATGTCCTGTCGGGAACGCTATCGGGCTATCAATGCCCAAATTCTGTGGCGACGGCACGGCCAACCGATGAAGCTGACCATCCACGGCATCGAAACTCTCCGCTTGACGCATCCTGACGTGATGCTGGAAGCGGCGACCACCTCGTTCCAGACCCACTTACAGGTCGCCACCCGCGATGCGGCGGCATTTTTCAACGCTGCCTTGGTGGTCTCGGCCCCCATGGTTGCGGTTGCGGCCAATTCGCCGTTGTTATTCAACAAGCTACTTTGGCAGGAAACCCGTATCCCGCTGTTCGAGCAAGGCGTGGCCCTGGAAGGCGGAGAATGTTCGGACGATCCGAGCTTCCGCCGCGTCAGCTTCGGCGGTGGCTACATTCGGGATTCGCTGCTGGAATTATTCACCGAAAACCTCACGCACTATCCGCCGCTGCTGCCAGTGGACCTCTGCGACGAACCCGCGAATCAGCTGCCGCACCTGCGTCTGCACAACGGCACGATCTGGCGCTGGAACCGGCCGCTGTTGGGTTTCGAGCCGGACGGAACGCCGCATCTGCGCATCGAGCACCGCGTGATGCCGGCAGGTCCCAGCATCCTCGACACCCTCGCCAACGCGACCTTGTATTACGGTCTCGTGCACGGTTTGGCACTCACGCACCCACGGATCGATACGGCGCTCGAATTTGGGCAGTGCCGGGCAAATTTCTACGCTGCGGCACGGGACGGTTTACAGGCCGAGGTGGTATGGCTGAACGGCCGACGCCTGCCGTTGCGGCAATTGCTGCTGGAGGAATTGTTGCCGTTGGCTCGACGTGGATTGCTGGCGTTGGAGCTCGACGCAGCGGACGTGACCGAGTATCTGGACATCATCGCCGCGCGAGTGGCAAGCGGTCGCACTGGCGCCGACTGGCAACAACGCTTTATCGCCCATTACGGCCCTGATCTGACAGCGCTTACCCTCACGTATCTGGATCGGCAGGGAAGCGGCCGAGCAGTCCATGAGTGGGAATGCTGAAATCAACTGTCCCACCAACCTTCATCCGCTTCCCGGAAACCGGTCCATTCGGCGCAGCACCGGGAAGCGCCACATCCAAACGGCGGTAACCGCCAGGGTCGCGACGCCGCCGGCCACGACGGCCGGCACCAAGCCGAGCCAAGCGGCGGTGAGACCGGACTCGAATTCCCCCAATTCGTTCGAAGCGCCGATAAAGACGGCGTTGACCGCGCTGACGCGGCCCCGGATGGCGTCCGGCGTTTCCAGTTGCACCAGCAGATGCCGGATGTAGACGCTGATCATGTCGCTGGCACCGAGGACGAACAGCGCAAACAGGGACAGCCAGAAGCTTTGCGAGAGACCGAACACGATCGTGGTCAGGCCGAACAGCGCGACGCCACCGAACATCCAGTAGCCAACCCGGCGCGACATTGGCTTGAACGCAAGCAGGATAGACATGAGCGCGGCCCCGGCTCCCGGCGCTGTGCGCAGCAAACCGAGGCCGTGCGGCCCCACTTGGAGCACATCGCTGGCGTAGGCCGGCAATAACGCCGTCGCGCCGCCGAACAATACGGCGAACAGATCGAGCGAAATCGCGCCAAGCACGATGGGCCGCAACCAGACGAAACGCAACCCTTCCAGCAGCGTGTTCCAGTTCGGCGTTTCCTTGTGGATCGCTGGCTGTTCGACGCGCGTCGAGCTCATCAACAGCATGGCCAGCAGAAAGAGCGTTGCCGCCGCACCGTACACCACGGCCGGGCCGAACAGGTAAAGCAAACCGCCCACGGTCGGCCCTACGATCACCGCAACTTGAAAACCCGAGGAACTGACCGCCACCGCGTTGCCGAAGCTTTCCAGCGGCACGAGATTCATCAGGATCGCTTGACTGGTCGGCATTCGAAAGGCGCGAGCCGCACCGAACAGCGCCAGAGCCGCGAACACCGGCCACAGCACCTGAAACCCGCCGAGCGTGAACAGCAACAAAATCAGCGCGCAGAGCAATTCCACGCCGTGGCAAACGATGATGATGGCGCGACGGTTGAAATGGTCGGCGGCCTGACCGGCGACGAGCACCAGCGCGACGAAGGGCGCGAACTGGGCAAGACCGATCAAGCCCAAATCCAGCGCGTTGCCGGTCATCGCGTACACCTGCCAACCCACCGCCACGTTTTGCATCTGCACGGCGATGGTCCCGAGCAAGCGGGCCGAGAGATAAAACGCGAAATTGCGATGGCGCAGCGCGCCGAAACCGTTCAGAGCGGATGAAGTCACGGCGGGTCGCTCGAAGCGGGCGCGGGATCGCCCGGTTTTGCCGTCTCGAACCAACGGACCCAATTCGATGCCCGAGGATCGCCCTCGGGCGGTGCCCACACCGCGAAATCCTTGTCCTCGATGGGCGAGTAAGGTCCTGGCTTGATCTCGAACATAAGGGTACCAGGGGCAAGGCTGACCACGCTGTGCCAAGCGTAGGCGGGAATTTCCACCGCACGGTCGCCGTCGTCGGCGCGCAGATCGGCGCGGGCAAAAATGTGGCCCATATCGTCGAAGTGGAGCACCGAAAAAGCGCCCCGGATCACGATCATCAGTTCCCAGCCGTTATCTCGCGTGTGCCGATGGGGACGCGCATACGTGCCCGGTTCCAGCGCGTTGAACAGACGCTGCACGGGGTCTTCCAGCACCGAATGCACGTTCAGGTTCTTGCGGCGCCGGGGCAAGCGGGCCGCTTCCGCGCTCAGAGCGTCCAGGGTGGCGGCGGTGTAGAGTTTCAAGTCGTTGGGCATAGCGATATTCCTTATCCAGAAAAGCCTCCAACCCCATACCTCGCCCGATAATCCCGCATCTTCTCCAGCTGCTCGGCATACTCCGGTCGTTCCGCCAGATACGCCACCACATCGTTCAAGTTCACGATGCTGGTCATGGCTGATGTCATGAGCGCGCTCGACTTCCTGCACCGCCGACAGTTCGCCCTGCCCCCGCTCCCGCCGATCCAGGGCGATGAGCACGCCCGCCGGCGTCGCGTCGCAAGCGGCCAGAATTTGCATCGTCTCGCGGATGGCGGTGCCGGCGGTGATAACATCGTCCACGATCAGCACTCGCCCCTTCAGTGAAGCGCCGACGATCAGCCCGCCCTCGCCGTGATCCTTGGCCTCCTTGCGGTTGAAACACCAGGGCACATCGCGGCCGTATTGTTCGGCCAGCGCGACGGCGACCGTCGCCACCAGCGGAATGCCCTTGTAGGCTGGCCCAAACAACACGTCGAACACCAAGCCAGCGTCCACGATGGCGGCGGCGTAACACCGGCCCAGCCGGGCCAGCGCCGCACCGCTGTCGAACAAGCCGGCATTGAAGAAATACGGGCTGATCCGCCCGGATTTCAGCGTGAATTTGCCGAAGCGCAGCACGCCCCGGCCGATGGCAAAATCGAGAAAGTCTCGCTGATAGTCCCGCATGGTTCGAGATTCCGGCTTGAGGATGGGCAAATATCGGTATCATAGCGCGCTTTGCGGTCCTTCCACTGGAGCATCGCCGCCTGATGCGAGTGATCACCTTCAACGCCAACGGTATCCGTTCCGCCGCCAGCAAAGGCTTTTTCGCCTGGTTGGCCGAACAGAACGCGGACGTGGTCTGCCTTCAGGAAACCAAGGCCCACACCCATCAGTTACCGCCCGATACCTACCATCCGGCCGGTTATCGCTGCTATTACCATGACGCTGAGCGCAAGGGCTACAGCGGGGTCGCCCTCTTCGCCCGCCGCGAGCCGGACGAGGTGCGAACCGGACTGGGTTGGCCGGAGTGCGACGCGGAAGGCCGCTGGCTGGAAGCGCGCTTCGGCAATCTGAGCGTGATCTCGTTGTACCTGCCGTCGGGCTCCTCCAGCCCCGAACGGCAGGCGGTGAAATTCGATTTCCTGGCGCGGTTGGTCGAACCGCTGCGGGCGATGCGCGCCAGCGGCCGCGACTCGATCCTGTGCGGCGACTGGAATATCGCCCACAAGGAAATCGATTTGAAAAACTGGAGAGCCAACCGCGACCATTCCGGTTTTCTGCCCGAGGAACGGGCTTGGATGGACGAGTTGTTCGGACCGCTGGGCTGGGTCGATGCGTTCCGGGTGGTGAATCCCGAGCCCGATCAGTACACCTGGTGGTCGAATCGCGGCCGGGCGCGCGAAAAAAACGTCGGTTGGCGGATCGATTACCAAGTAGTCACGCCGAGCTTGGCCGATAAAGTCCGCGCCGCCGCCATTTACCGCGATCAGCGTTTTTCCGACCACGCGCCCCTGACGATGGACTACGACTATGCCTTCTGACGCCACCCGGCGCTCCGGTCGGGACATTCTGCGCATTTTCCTCAGCGGTCGCATGCTGACTGCCTTGCTGATGGGCTTTTCCTCCGGCCTGCCGCTGCTGCTGGCCACCGGCTCGGTGCTGCAAGCCTGGCTGAAGGAGGCTGGCGTCGATCTCGGCACCATCGGCCTGTTCGCGCTGGTTGGCCTGCCCTACACCCTGAAATTTCTGTGGGCGCCGCTGCTGGACCGCTTTACCCCCATCGCCGTGCTGGGCCGGCGGCGCGGTTGGTTGCTGTTGATTCAACTGACGCTGATGGCAGCCATCGTCGGCCTGGGGTTCACCGATCCGACCCGCAGCCTGCCGTTGGTCACGCTGGCGGCGTTTCTGGTGGCCTTCTTTTCCGCTTCGCAGGACATCGTCATCGACGCTTACCGGCGCGAGTCGCTGGCCGACGACGAGCAGGGTTTGGGCGCCTCGCTCTACGTCAACGGCTATCGGATCGGGATGCTGCTGTCCTCCGGCGGCGGGCTGATCCTGGCCGATTTCATTCCCTTTTCCGCCGTGTATTGGGCGATGGCGGCAGCGATGCTGCCCGGCCTGATCACCACCTTGTTTTGCGTCGAACCGCTGGTGCCGGCCGGTACGCCCCGGACCTTGCGGGACGCGGTGGTGCAACCGTTCGTCGAGTATTTCTCGCGCCAGGACGCCGGGCTGATCCTGCTGTTCGTGCTGCTTTACAAGGTCGGCGAAATGATGTCCAGCCAGATGACCACGCCGTTCTATCTGGATCTGGCGTTCACCAAAACCGAAATCGGCACCGTCGTCAAGCTGTTCGGCTTCTGGGCGACCGTGATCGGCGGGCTGCTCGGCGGCGTGCTGATCCTGCGGCTGGGACTCTATCGATCGCTGTGGACTTTCGGCGTGCTGCAAGCCATCGGCTTGATCGGTTTTGTCGTCCTGGCCCGGCTCGGCCATAGCCTGCCGGGGCTGGCGCTGGCCGTGTCCAGCGAAAATCTGTTCAGCGGTATGGCGACCACCGCCTACGTGGCGTTCATGGCCAACCTCACCAACAAAAAATTCACCGCCACCCAGTACGCTTTGCTCAGTAGCTTGATGGGCATTCCCCGCGTGATCGTCAACACCCCGACCGGCTATCTGGCGGAATGGCTGGGCTGGGAAGGCTTTTTCCTGTTCTGCATGTTGTCCACCATCCCCGGCTTGTGGTTGCTAACCCGGTTCCGGTCGTGGATGGAAGCGGAGCGGGAAACATCGATGGCGAAATCGGCTACTCCGATACCAGCGGCAATGCCGCAATCACCACCTCGGCATCCTCCGGGCAAGCCTTGAGGGCAAATCCCATTGCCCGACACAATTCGAGCATCGGCTCGTTTTCGCGAAGAATTTCCCCGTATAACTCGTGAAAACCCCGAGCGCGAGCATACTGGATCAGCCGCCGCAATAGCAGGCTACTCAGCCCGATACCGGTGGCATCCCGCAGCAGGATGATGGCGAACTCCGCCCGGTCCCCGTCGGGATCGGCACTGAACCGCGCCACTCCGCAACCTTCTAGCGACCGGCCGGGGCGTTGCCGTAATGCCACCAGCGCCATTTCCCGATCGTAGTCGATCTGGGTCAGCCGGGCGGCTTCCTCGTGAGCTCAATTCCTTGACCACATGCATGAAGCGCATTCGCACATCCTCAGTAGCCAGCCGGGCAGAAGCTTGCGATGAAGGCTGGCTCGTCCTCCGGTCGCACCGGGCGGATCAGCAGCGTCGAACCGTCCGGTAATAACAGGGTTTCTTCCAACTCACGCGGATAAGGTCGAATCGCGAGCCCGCTGATTGGCCTGGCCGGCGACGCGACGCGAATTTGGGCCGCGCCCACTGTCGCTCCAGTAGCGTCCGCCAGCACCGGATTCAACTCCACTTCGATGATCTCGCTCAAATCCACAATCAATCGCGAAATCTTGACCAGCAATAGCAGGACACCATTTAGCAAGCCGACCATCACCGCATCGGCATTTCGCAACAGTTGACCCATTGGCGTGTGTTTGATGGCTTCGCGCGCCAACACGAGATTGAGCGGTGGCAGCGCGACGGCGACCTCATGGACCTGATCGGCGGCTCGCCCACCCAACCCCAGCAACAAGGTCGGACCGAAGACCGGATCGTTGATCACGCGGATGCTCAGCTCCAGTGGGGCCGCATCGGCTGAACGCATCCCTAGCACCATCTCCGGTACCACCATCGGGATATGGTAGGCTTGCAACAACGCAACGGTATCGATTGCATTCAGCACACCGCAATCCATCCTTCGCACCCGTTCGAGAATTGGCCGGACGATGGCTGGATCAGGATCGAGCAATTCAGAAATCTCGGGCGGGGTTTCCATCAACGCGAGCCGATCCTCCTGGTAGTGCCAACGCCGCAGGAAGGCTCGAATCGCATCCTCAGGCGTGTCATAGGTGGGGATGCGCCGCTCCAAAAAGCGCTGTCGGGCGGATTGAACACGGTCCGCCCCCCACCAGCACGTCAACACCCTCGGTCGGCTCTCGCCATGAGCGCGAAACCGGTCCATTGTTTCGATCACGGCGGCGGCGATCGCCGCGACCGAGACTCGTGCGTTCGGCGAGTGAAAAATGAGGACACCGTCGAGATCGCGCTCTCGCAGCAACACATCCAGAACCGCGGCAACCCGGTCCGGTCCAGCATCTTGGCCGAGATCGAGCGGGTTTTCAGGCGCGGTTCCAGCCGGTAACATCGCGCGAATCGCGATCTCGGCTTCCCTGCTGAACCGGGCCAATCGTCCACCTTCCGCCAACAGGGTATCGGCGGCTAGCAGACCGAGCCCTCGACTGTTGCCAAGGATCGCCAATCGGTCACCGGTCGCCGGCAGGTCATGTGTCAGTGTTTCGGCGGCCCAGAACAGTTCCCGCAACGACCGCAGTCGCAGTATCCCGACCCGCCGGAAAGCGGCATCGTAAATTGCGTCGGTCAGATGAGATGCCGCATCGCCCCCCCGGCCAGCACGCACCACCAGTACCGGCTTGACGCGCGCCGTCGCCCGCGCCGCCGAGAGAAATGGCCGGGCGCGTTTTAGCGTCTCCAGATACAACAAAATAGCGTGTGTATCGGGATCACGAACCAGCCAATCCAACAGGTCATTGAAATCGATATCGGCTCGTTCGCCCAGCGCGACGATGCAGGAAAATCCGATGCCTTGGACGGTCGCCGACTCGATCATCGGTGCCAGTACGGCTCCCGACTGAACGACCAAAGCTAGATGCCCTGGCCTGGGCGGCAAATGCACCAGTGACGCGTTAAGACCATGGCGCGGCGCGATGACACCGAAGCTGTCCGGGCCGAGCAGCCGTACACCGCAGGAATGGGCGACTTCTCGTAAGGACTGGTGAGTGAGCCGGGTCTTTTGAGAATCATGCGCCTCGGAAGGCGTGGCGATCAAAGCGACTTTGGACCCGATCCGTCCCAGTTCGGCCAGCAATTCGGTAACGGCCGGGGTTGGAGTCGCAATGATCGCCAGCTCCGGCACGCCCGGTAACGCAGCTAGATGCGGATAGGCCGGCCTTTTCAAAACGCGCCGGTGTCGGCGGTTGACGAGGAACAGTTCGCCCTTGAAACCGCCGTCCAGCAGATTGCGGGTCAGCGCCGCGCCCAGTGAACCCGGCTGCTCGCTAGCGCCGATCAGCACGACCGAAGCAGGGTCGAACAGATACCGCAAATGGCGGGTGGACATCGCCGTCGCTCTAGACCTAAACGATCAGAGGTATACGACGCGGTAGGGAAAAATGCAATCGACGGGCATCCATGCCAGACGATCTTATATCGAATCAGCGCGGGCCTGCGTTATGGATACGCGGTATCTGGCCCCACGATTTTCAGGATCTCGCCCTTCACTACCGCAGCCTTCCCCGCATATCGGGATCCAGCGCGGAGAGACTCGGCCTTCCGGTCACACCGGTTGATTCAGACGATATAAGGATTAGTCTAGCCGGGCGCTCGCAGCATTTTGTTCACTTCATCCAAGTGGGATTGCTCGGCTGCGATCTGCGCACGGGCATATTCCTCCAGCCGAACATCCTGATCGCGCGTGCAGTCCAGCAATGCGTAATACGCTTTGAGCGCCTCGCTCTCGTGAGCCAGCGATTCACGCAGGATATCGCCGATGTCATGCTGTTCGGTTTCCAGCAGCGGCCCGATGCCCAGGGAGGGATGGCCGCCTAGGCTGGTGATCAGTTCCCCGGCTTGGCGGGCGTGGAGCAGGCTTTCGTCGGCTTGGCCGTTGAACCAACCGACGATGGGGATGCGGTTATAGCCGTACACCATCAGCGCATAGTGGGTGTAGCGCACCACCCCCGCCAGCTCCAGTTCGAGAATCCGGTTCAAAATGCCAATGGCGGCGTTCCGATCAAATTCTTGGCTCATATCGATGTGGCCTTCTCAAATGACTGAGTGAGTAATCGCCCTTCATCCGGTGTGAAACCTGAGGTTTCAGCGAAAATCATGACTTCAATGGCATCATAATGCAAACAGGAATCGCTCTCAACAAAAGAGGCCGTTGATCAAACGTGCCGGTCGGCTTCGTGATCAGGCCAGGACAAACCTCAATCAGGACCGGTAGACGAACGCCGAAAATGGATGCCACACAATTTTGTCTGCCTCAATGGATCGGCTCTTCACCAAGATACGATAGCCACAGCCAACTTCCCAAGGCGAGGTTTTGCATGAAATCCCACCGCATCGACTCCGATCCCCTAGCGCAAGTCATGGCCTATCATCAGGCGAGCAAACATCACCTAGATCGTTATGCTCCCGGTCCGGGTGGACTTGATTGGGCTAACCAACCCGATCCGTTTCGCCGTTTCGCTGGTGCGCCGCGAATTGAACTGCCATTACTCGCCGATACCTTGCAAACATCGTTCGAATCGGTGCGCCGTGGCGAGCGACCAACCGCCCGCCCACTCGAACGCGACTCGCTGGCGATTTTATTTGAGCTGGCATTAGGGCTGTCCGCCTGGAAGCAACAGGGTGGCTCGCGTTGGGCGCTACGCTGCAATCCATCTAGCGGCAATCTCCATCCGACCGAAGGCTATCTGGTCTGCCCCGCCCTCCCCGGCTTGGCTGCTGGCGTCCATCACTATCTGAGTCACGATCACCTGCTCGAACAACGCGCCGCGCCGAAATCAACAGACTGGGGAAGCGAATTACGCGATGGGGTGATCGTGGCATTGACCGGCATTCACTGGCGCGAAGCCTGGAAGTATGGTCTGCGCGCTTATCGCTATTGTCAGCATGATTGTGGCCATGCCATCGCTGCCGTTGCCTACGCCGCCGCCGCTTTAGGCTGGCAGACGCGACTGCTGACGAGTTGGGGCGATACCGAACTGGCGGCTTTGCTGGGGCTGGACCGGGCAGAGGACTTCGCGGACGCCGAACCCGAAACTCCGGAGATCGCTCTGTGGGTGGGATCCGCATCTCCGCCGATGGACTGGTCGCCTGAGGCGCTGATTCGTGGCCTTACCTTCATCACTGGCCGCGCCAACCGGCTAAGCCCGTCCCAACGTGATTGGCGCGATATCGAAGCGGTCGATCGGGCTACTCATCGACCCAACGCGCTTCCGTCACCTGTTTTCCAATCCCCTTCCCAACCACTCCGGCCCGAATCCGACTGTCAAATCAGCGCAGCAAAGTTGATTCGTCAACGACGCAGCGCGGTAGCATTCGATGGGATGACTTCGCTCCCTGCCGAGCGTTGGTTCGAGATGTTAGATGCGCTGGCACCGCGTCGGAACGTACCGCCACTCGATGTTTGGCCGTGGTCGCCACGCGTGCATCCACTGCTGTTCGTGCATCGGGTTAGCGGGATACCTTCTGGACTTTACCTGCTGGCGCGAACAGGAGAGGCGTTAGCGGAGCTACGTGGAGCGCTACGCGGTGAATGGGATTGGTCGCGAGTCGAGCAGGCACCCGCCCATCTGCCGTTATATCGACTCACCGAAGGTGATGCCCAAGAGGCGGCACGGGTGATTTCCTGCCATCAGGATATCGCTGCTGATTGTTGTTTCGCGGTCGGCTTCCTGACCGAGTTTGCGGGTCCGCTGCAAGGCGCGCCCTGGGTGTACCGAGAGTTATTTTGGGAAACCGGTTTGCTGGGGCAAATCCTCTACCTGGAAGCCGAGGCTGCTGGCATTCGCGCCACAGGTATCGGTTGTTTCTTCGATGATGCCCTGCATCGACTACTAGGGCTTGACGGCCTAGCCTGGCAGTCGCTTTATCATTTTACCGTCGGCGGCCCAGTCGAGGATCGACGGGTGCAGAGCCTACCGCCCTACGCCCATTTATCTCGGCGCGAGAGTGGCAATCAGAATTAAACCGGTGCAGGACTACCCATGAGATCGGGCTTCGCCAATCGGTGGTGCCGCTTCACACCGATCAGGTGACGTTTTATGGCCCACTCATTGGACTCCGGCTCGCCCAGCTTGCTCCAGCAACCGCCGCAGTTGGTAGCGATAGATAAACCCCGGCAGAGCACCGACTGCGAACAGGCAAAGGGTCACCGTATAGAACTCCCAGTCCTGCGGCTGGTTGGTCCCGGTCGCCTTGCGCTCAAACCCGAGTCCGATTCCTATCACCAGACCGTAAAGCAAACCCCACTCGCCTAGCCGCAGCCAGAACGGCTTGGAGCGCCCATCTCGGCGGGCGATCAGAAACAACCATCGCTCGCTCAGCCAAGGCAGGTTGGTTGCCGCGACGGCCAGCACCAGCCAAAGCCCCAAGAGGACTTGGGACAAGCGGCTAACTCAACAGCGCGGCAGCACACCACGCCATCAAACCGGCCGGATACAGACCCAGAAAGATCAGCAGCAAGCCGTTGGCGCTGATCGCGATTTCGACATCTCGGCTAATTTCGATCGCTTCGCTCTGTTCGGACTTATCGAAATAGATGCACTTCACTACCCGCAGATAGTAGAAGGCACCGATCACGGAGAACAGCACGCCGACGATCGCCAGCCAAACCAATCCAATATTGACGATCGCCTGCAATACGACCCACTTAGCGTAAAAACCGGCCAGGAACGGCACGCCGGCCATCGACATCATCACCACCATCATCACGAAAGCCAGCCACGGGTTGCGATCATTCAAACCCTTGAAATCGGCAATATTCTCAGCCTCAAACCCCGTCCGGCTCAATAAGATAATCACGCCGAAGGCACCGACCGCCATGAGCACATAAACCACAGCATAGAACATCGCGGCCGAATATCCCTCGGGAGTGCCCGCCAAAATGCCCAGCAGCAGAAACCCGACATGGGAAATCGTCGAATAGGCTAGCATTCGCTTGATATTGCTCTGGGCAATGGCGACTAGATTGCCCAGTGCCATGGATAGCACCGACAAAATGATCAACATCTGTTGCCAATCAGCTTGCAAGTTGCCAAGTCCATCCACCAGAACCCGCATCACCAGGGCGAACGCCGCCAACTTGGGGGAGGAACCGATATACAACGCCACTGATGTAGGCGCTCCCTGATAAACATCGGGCAGCCACATGTGAAACGGCACAGCGCCTAGTTTGAATGACAGACCAACCAGCAAGAACACTAAACCGAACACCAGCACGAGATCGCTCGAACCCTGCTTGGCAACCGCGTCGGCCACCACCTGAAGATCCACGCCACCGGTCGCACCGTAGATCATCGAAATGCCGTACAGCAACATGCCAGACGCCAACGAACCGAGTACGAAATATTTCATGGCTGCTTCGGAGGCCACGGGCGAATCCCGGTCGACAGCCACCAGCGCGTACAGAGATAGCGATAGCAATTCCAGACCGAGATACACGCTGAGCAAGCTGTGAGCCGAGACCATGACCATCATGCCCAGCACGCCAAACAAGCCCAACACGAAATACTCGCCCTTGAACAAATCGCGCTGCCGCAGGTAATCGCGCGAGTAGAGAAACGTGGCAGCTGCAGCCAGGCAGATGAACAACTTGAGCAGATCGCCCATCGCATCCTTGATGTAATGGCCGAACATGGTGATCACTGGAGCTTGGGCATAAGTCGCCAAGATCAACAGAGCCGCGCCCAACAGGGTCAGTTGCGCCAGCCCGTATGTGATGTGCCGCTGCTGTTGTTTCAGGAACGCATCAATGACTAGTACCGCGCAAGTCATCGTCAGCACAAACAGTTCCGGCAAGACCGGCATGAAATCAGGGGCGACAAAGTTCATGGCGTTTCCCTATTCTTTAGTTTCTTCTCTGCGACAGCGAACCTTACAGCTTGGACGCAGTGATATGCTGTAACAGATTATCGACCGTGGTATGCATGACTGAAGTCAGGGGATCCGGCCAGACGCCGAGCAGCAATACCGCCGCCGCTAGCAAGCTCAACATGATGATCTCGCGGTTACTGACATCCTTGAGCTCAGCAACGTGATTGTTGCCGATATCGCCAAAAATGACCCGCTTGACCAGCCACAAGGTGTAAGCCGCGCCCAGAATCAGGGTAAAGCACGCTAGAAAAGCGATCCAGAAGCCCGCTTTAAAGCTACTTAAAATCACCATGAATTCGCCAACAAACCCCGACGTGCCGGGCAATCCGGCGTTGGCCATGCCGAACAACACCATGAACGCAGCAAAGACCGGCATCGTATTGACGACCCCACCGTAATCCTTGATCTGGCGCGAATGCATCCGGTCGTACAGCACGCCCACGCACAAGAACAGAGCGCCTGAAATGAAGCCGTGCGATACCATCTGCACCATGCCGCCCTCAATGCCCATCGCCGCCCCGCTCAGGCTGCCGGCATTGCGGTACAAGCCGAACACGATAAAGAACCCAAGGGTGACGAAGCCCATGTGGGCAATGGATGAGTAAGCGATCAGCTTCTTCATATCCTGCTGGATCAAGGCCACCAGTCCAATGTAAACCACTGCGATCAGCGACAGTGTGATGATCAGCCAATCCAGCATGCCAGCGGCATCCGGCGTGATTGGCAGGGCAAACCGCAGGAAACCGTAGCCACCGATCTTGAGGGTAATCGCCGCTAGGATCACGGAGCCGCCCGTCGGCGCCTCGACGTGGGCGTCTGGCAGCCAGGTGTGTACCGGCCACATCGGCACTTTGACCGAGAAGCCCAGCAGAAAGGCAAAAAAGATGAACACCTGCTCGGTCAGGGTCAGCGGCAACTTGTGGAAGTCCAGAATCTCGAAACTATTGGCTTGGTTGTACATGTAGATCAGCGCGATCAGCATGAACACCGAGCCAAGGAAGGTGTACAGGAAGAACTTGAGCGTGGCATACACCCGGCGCGGCCCCCCCCAGATACCGATGATGAGGAACATCGGTATCAGCATCGCCTCGAAAAACACGTAGAACAGCAGGGCATCGAGGGCAGCGAACACCCCGATCATCAAACCTTCCATGATCAGGAACGCGGCCATGTACTGGGCGACTCGATACTGGATCACTTCCCAGCCGGCGATCACCACCAGTATGGTCATGAACGCAGTGAGCAGGATCAACGGCATCGAAAAGCCGTCCACGCCTAAATGGTAGTGAGCGTTAAACGCTGGAATCCACGGAATGAATTCCTGAAATTGCATCGACGCTGTCGCGGCATTGAACGAAGTGTACAGGGGAATCCCAACCAGAAAGGTCAGGATCGACACCGTCAGGGCGAGCGCCTTAGCGCGTCCGGGGCTCTCGTCACCCACGAACAGGACGGCGATACCACCGAGAATCGGCAACCAGATGACAAGACTCAGCAAGGGCAGTTCCGACAGCATGGTTGTTCTTCTTCCAGTTTAGCGGGCGACGAACCACGTCAGGAGGATCAACAGGCCGATGATCATCGCGAACGCATAGGTGTACAGGTAGCCCGTTTGCAAGTGCCGGACTACCGACGAGAACCAACCCACCAATCGTGCCGTGCCGTTTACGAGTAGGCCATCGATCAGTCCGGCATCGCCGAATTTCCACAGTGCGGTGCCCAAACTCCGGCTGCCGCGCATGAAAACCGATTGATAAATTTCGTCGAACAGATACTTGCGGTTCATGATGTCGTACAGGACGGCGAGTCGCTGTTGGATCAGATCTGGCAGTTCCGGCTTGACCATGTACAGGTAGAAGGCCGATCCAAACCCGGCGAGCACCAGGACAAAGGGCAGGCCGATCAATCCGTGCAACGCAAAATTCATCGCGCCGTGAAATTCCTCGGCGATGTGCTCCAAGACATTATGTTCAGGTGACACAAAGATGGCGCCCCCCAACCCATCGCCGAACAGCAATGGTTCGATCGTCATCGCCCCGATCACGACCGAAGGGATAGCGAGCAGGATCAATGGGACCGTCACCACGGCCGGCGTTTCGTGCAGGTGCTCCTGGGTATGATGATCCATCCGCTCCTGGCCGTGGAACACAATGAAATACAGGCGGAACGAATAGAACGAAGTGACGAATACTCCCAACATCACCGAGAAGTAAGCGAAGCCAGCGCCGGCGATGTGCGAAAAATGCACTGCCTCCAGGATACTGTCTTTGGAGTAGAAGCCGGCGAAGCCGGGCGTACCGATCAATGCCAGCGTACCGAGCAAAAAGGTGAACCAGGTGATCGGCATGTACTTCCACAGCCCACCCATCTTACGGATATCCTGCTCGTGATGCATGGCGATGATCACCGAGCCGGCGCCCAAGAACAGCAGCGCCTTGAAGAAGGCATGGGTCATTAGATGGAAGATGGCAGCGGAATAGGCGGATACGCCGAGCGCCACCGTCATGTAACCGAGCTGAGAGAGGGTGGAATAAGCCACTACTCGCTTGATGTCGTTTTGGACGATACCGAGGAAACCCATAAACAGGGCGGTGATAGAGCCGATCACCAACACGAAGCTCAACGCCGTCTCTGATAGCTCGAACAGCGGCGACATGCGCGCCACCATAAAAATGCCGGCTGTCACCATGGTAGCGGCGTGGATCAAGGCGGAAATGGGTGTTGGACCTTCCATCGAATCAGGCAGCCAGACATGCAACGGGACCTGTGCGGATTTACCCATCGCCCCGATGAACAGCAGGATACAGGTCACCGTCATTAGCGACCATTCTACGCCGGGAATAATTTGGATCACGCCCTTGGCATGTAGCGGAGCCGCCGCGAATACGTCAGCATAGTCGAGGCTGTTGAACGTCATCAGGACAGCGGCAATCCCGAGCAGAAAGCCAAAATCGCCGACCCGGTTGACCAAGAATGCCTTCAAGCTGGCGAAGGTTGCGCTTTCGCGCTTGTACCAGAAGCCGATCAACAGGTAGGACACCAAACCCACCCCTTCCCAACCGAAAAACAGTTGCAGGAAGTTGTTGGACATGACCAGCATCAACATCGCGAAGGTAAACAGAGCGATATAACTGAAAAAGCGCTGGTAGCCGTCATCGTCGTGCATGTAGCCGATCGTATAGATATGCACCATCAAGGACACGAAGGTGACCGTGGTAATCATGACTGCCGTCAGATTGTCGATCAGGAAACCGACCTCCAGACGGATGCCCTCAACGACCATCCAGGTGTAAACCGTGCCGTTATACGGTTCGGCGCTGTTGAGAACGTGGTGTCGCAACACCAGCAGGGACAACAGAAAAGCTATCGCCACGCCGATGATAGTCACCCAGTGAGCGCCGGCGCGGCCGATCTTGCGGCCAAACAAGCCCGCGATGATGGCTCCAAACAAGGGCGATAAAGCAATCGCAAGGTAGACGTTTTGCATGCGGCTAACCCTTCAGCGTGTCGAGGTCGGCAACATTGATGGTGCGCCGGTTGCGGAACAGTACCACCAGAATGGCCAAGCCGATCGCCGATTCGGCCGCCGCCACCGTCAGGATGAAAAAGACGAACACCTGACCGACCGTGTCGTCGAGAAACCGGGAAAAGGCGATGAAGTTGAAATTGACCGCCAGCAGCATGAGCTCGATCGACATCAGCAGGATGATGACGTTTTTCCGATTCAGAAAAATGCCGGCCACGCTGAGACAAAAGAGGATCGCTCCAAGCACCAGATAATCAGTAAGCGCGATCATCTATCCCCCGCCTTCGCTTATTGGAATGATAATTCGTTGTTGTGAACGGTCCGACGACGCTTTCCTCGCCCGTTCCAGCCCGGTCGAACATTTGGTTCTACGGTTTCTTTTCCGCTGCCAAGCGGACCAGCCGCACTCGATCATCCCGCGATACTCGCACCTGCCGGCTCGGATTCTGGGATTTGGTGCCTTCCCGGCGACGCAGAGTTAGGGAAATGGCAGCGATGATGGCCACCAGCAGGATCACCGAGGCAATCTCGAACGGATAGACGTAAAACGTGTACAGGACGCTGCCCAGTTCCTTGGTATTGCTGTAATCGGCCGCATGCGAGATCAAGCCAAACTTGCTGGCCCCGAAATAGCCGGATCCCACTACTAGCGCCATTTCGATGACGATGATCGTCGCGACGGTTATACCGACCGGCAGATACTGGATGAAGCCCTCCCGAGCTGGCTCGACGTTGATATCCAGCATCATCACCACGAATAGGAACAACACCATCACCGCGCCTACGTAAACCAGTACCATGGCAATGGCTAGGAATTCAGCTTCGATCAGCAACCAGAGCGCGGCACTGGTAAAAAACGCCAGGACCAGGAACAGAGCGGCGTGCACCGAGTTGCGCACTGTGATCACCCGTACCGCTGCGAACACCAGGATCAGGGCGAAGACGTAGAACAGAAATTTTTCAAATCCCATGAGCGGACCTGCTGTCTTTGGGTTCGAGCTACCGAACTAGCGATAGGCGGCGTCGGCTGCCCGGTCGGCGGCGATTTGTGCCTCGCAGCGATCACCGTGCGCAAGCAGCTTTTCCTTAGTCATGATGTGCTCACCCCGTTTTTCGAAAAAGTAATCGAATATTCGGGTCTCGACGATCGCATCCACCGGGCAAGCTTCTTCACAAAATCCACAGTAAATGCACTTGAACAGATCGATATCATAGCGGGTAGTGCGGCGCGTGCCGTCCGCTCGCTGCTCGGATTCGATAGTGATGGCCAGCGCCGGACAAACCGCCTCGCACAGTTTGCAGGCAATGCAGCGCTCCTCGCCGTTGGGATAACGACGTTGGGCATGCAGACCACGAAACCGATGCGACAACGGCGTTTGCTCCTCCGGATATTGCACCGTAATCTTTTTGGCAAACAGGTATCGGCCGGTCACCCGCAGGCCAAGCAACAACTCCCAAAGCAGAAAGCTTTTGAAGTAGTGCCGAACAGCGTTCAGGGTATTCATCGCTTTTTCGCCTCAATCGAACCAGGGGCCAACTTTGGCCAGCATACCCAGACCGATCACCAGAATCCAAACCAACGTCACCGGAATAAACACTTTCCAGCCCAACCGCATGATCTGGTCATAGCGATAGCGCGGGAACGTGGCACGAAACCATAGGAAGAACAGCAGTAAAAACGAGATCTTGAGCGCCAGCCACAGTGCACCGGGCACGAAATCGAACAAATCGCCCAGAACCGGAATACCCTCGAACGGCGACAGCCAACCACCCAGAAACATGGTAGACGCCAAGGCCGACACCAGAATCATGTTGGCATATTCCGCCAGGAAAAATACAGCGAACGCCATGCCGGAGTAATCGACGTGAAACCCTGCCACGATTTCCGATTCACCCTCGGCCACATCGAACGGCGCGCGGTTGGTTTCAGCGACGCCGGAAATAAAATACACCAGAAAAAGAGGCAGCAGCGGCAACCAAAACCAGTGCAGGAAACTTCCCTGCTGGGCCAGGACGATCTGATTCAAATTCAGGCTGCCGGCAGCCATTAGCACGCCCACTAGTGCGAACCCCATGGCGATTTCATAGGACACAATCTGAGCCGCCGAACGCATCGCACCGAGGAAAGCATACTTGGAATTGGAGGACCAGCCGGCAATGATCACACCGTAAACACCCATCGAGGTCAGCGCCAGCAAATACAACATACCAGCATCCAGGTGGGAAATCATCATGCCATCGCCAAAGGGGATGACCGCCCACGCGGCTAACGCGGGACCAAAAGCCACGACCGGCGCCAGCAGAAACAGGAACCGATCAGCCCGTGTTGGGACAATGATTTCCTTGAACATCAGCTTCATGGCATCGGCAATGGGTTGCAACCAACCCTTGGGGCCGACCCGATTCGGACCGATCCGAACCTGCATATAACCGATGATCTTGCGCTCGGCGAAGGTCAGATAAGCCACCGCCAACAGCAAGGGAGCCAGGACAGCAACGATTTTCAGAAGAATGATGATAACCGTCAGCAACGTTTCCATGATCCGCGGCTCCTTATTGTTATTGAATGGTCACCGGCCCCACTGCGGGGCCGAGCACCACACTGGCGTACGATCCTGCCGAAATCCAGGCACAGCCCTTGGGCACACTGTCATCCAGCATCAGCGGCAATTCAATCGCCGCGCCGTTCTGGCGGACCTGAACCTGCCCCCGGTCCGCCAGACCCAGTTCCTGGGCCATCGCCGGATGCAACCGAACCTCAGCGGGACGCACCAGTGAACTGGATTGCAAAGAGCGGGCACGGCGCACCAGCGAGTCCAGCGCGTAGATCGGCACGTCTCCTATCCGTAATAGGCCATCGGCTCGAAACGGCACCGCGATCCGACTCAAATCCGGCGTATTGTCCGGCTTCACATCGCCACAGACACTTTGGGCTTCGGCGAGCACTTCCTCGGAAGTCACATACTCGAAACCGGCCAAACCGCACAGATTGCCTAAAACCCGCAATACTTTCCAGGCTGGCCGCGCCGCACCGAACGGCTTACTGGCCCCCTGGAAACTCTGCCATCGGCCCTCGGCGTTGACATAGGTACCTGAAGTCTCGGCGAACGTCGCCACTGGTAAAATCGCCCGGGCATAGCCTTTGCTGATGGCACTGGCATAGGGGCTCAGCGAAACCACCCAGTCCGCGCCTCGCACGGCGTTCAATGCCGCCGCGCCATCCCAGCAATCCAGCTCCGGTTCAACCCCGATCAGCACGTAAGCCTTGCGCGGCGTATCCAGCATCGCCCGCGCGTCCAATCCGACCGTCGAGGATTGCTCGCCACCCGGTAGGCGATGCGGCACTGCACCGGTCAACCAACCGCCTGCTGAATTAGCAGCCTCCGGTAAATAACCGAACGCCGCTCCACAGCGCAAGGCCACGAAACCCGCTAGCGCTCGCAGCTGTGCGAAACCTGGGTGAGCCACCGCGAGATTACCCAAGAGTACGGTGGCCGGCGCATTATCGACCAGGTAAGCGGCGATGGTACGCTCGGTTTCACCCGGTGCACCGGTCACAAGACCCGCCAAGCTGGCAGGCAAGATTTCGCCTTTCAATTCCGCCACGGCTTGGGCCACGCCCGCTAGCGCAGCGACCATCCCCGCCGGATCCGCGATGATCTTAGCGGCGACTGGGAAGCGGAATTCGAAATCGCGTGGGTTGATAAACATCATTCGACCACCGGCCAGCGCCGCCTTCCGCAAGCGATGACCGGCCAGCGGTTGTTCCATCCGCACGTTGCTGCCGACGAGTAGCGCCGATTTTACTTTTTCCAGGTCGGCCACATCCTGGCCCAACCAAGGGAATACCGGTGCCGTGTCCTGGTCGCTGAAATCAGCCTGCCGTAGCCGATGGTCGATATTCGTGACGCCTAATCCTCGCGCCAGCTTCTGGGCCAGATACATCTCCTCGACAGTCGCGGTCGGCGACACCAGGAAACCCACTGAGTCAGCACCGTATTGGGCGATTACTTCCTTCAATCCTTTGGCGGTCGCTTCCAGCGCCGCTTCCCACCCAACTTCCGCGCCATCGAGCAAAGGATTGGCCAGCCGGTCATCGCTGTAAATGCCCTCGTAGCTGAACCGATCGCGATCCGAAATCCAAGTTTCGTTGATCGCCTCGTTCTCGCGCGGCACCACCCGCATCACTTGCCCGCGCAGGGTATGGATGAAGATGTTGGAACCGACCGAATCATGCGGCGCGATGGCAGCATGCTGCACATACTCCCAAGACCGGCCTTTAAACCGGGAAGGCTTGGCGGTTAATGCGCCGACCGGACAGAGGTCAATGACATTGCCGGACAGCTCCGAAGCCACGCTGTGGGCCACATAGGTGCCGATTTCCATATGCTCGCCGCGACCGGTCGCGCCCAGCTCGCGCAAGCCAGCGATCTCATCGCCAAAGCGCACGCAACGGGTGCAATGGATACAGCGGGTCATTTCCGTGGCGATCAGTGGTCCGATGTCCTTATCTTGGACCACCCGCTTGCGCTCGGCAAACCGGGACACGTCGCCGCCATAGCCCAATGCTATATCTTGCAGCTCGCATTCGCCGCCCTGATCGCAAATCGGGCAATCCAACGGATGGTTGATCAGCAGGAACTCCATGGTTCCTTTCTGGGCAGCCAGCGCCTTGGGCGACTCGGTGTAGACTTTCATCCCCTCCATCACCGGCGTCGCGCAGGCGGGAAGCGGTTTGGGCGCTTTCTCGACCTCGACCAAGCACATCCGGCAACTGGCGGCGATAGACAGCTTTTTGTGATAACAGAACCGGGGGATCGCGATGCCAGCCGCGTCGGTAATCTCGATGAGCATCGCGCCCTTGCGCGCCTTCAGCGGGATACCGTTGACTTCGATATTGACCAATTCCTCGCTCATCTCTTACCCACTGCGACCGTGTTTGGTGGTGGTTTCGCGGCCTTACGCGGCCAGCGCCGATGCGCCGGCGACCATGCTGCGCTTGTGCTCGATGTAATAGGCGAATTCGTGGCGATAATGCTTGACGAAGCTGCGCACCGGCATCGCGGCGGCATCGCCCAGCGCGCAGATGGTACGACCTTCGATGCGGCTCGCTACGCTGTCCAGCAAGTCCAGATCCTCGGGCCGCCCCTCGCCCTCGACGATACGGGTCACCATTCGATACAACCAACCGGTGCCCTCACGGCATGGCGTGCATTGACCGCAAGATTCGGAAAAATAGAACCGGGAAATGCGCTGCAACACCTTGACCATGTCCGTGGTCTCATCCATGACGATCACCGCTCCCGAGCCCAGCATTGAACCCGTCACTTTGGAGATCGAATCGTAATCCATATTCGCTTTCAACATGATGTCGCCTGGCACGACTGGCACCGAGGATCCCCCCGGAATCACCGCCTTCAGTTGGCGACCTTTCCAGATTCCACCGGCCAGCGCAAGCAGCTCAGCGAACGGAATACCCAGCGAAACCTCGAAATTGCCCGGCTTTTCGACGTGGCCAGACACCGAGAAAATCTTGGTGCCACCCGCATTGGTCGTGCCGAGGCTGGCGAACCACTCACCGCCGTTGCGAATGATCGAGGGTATCGAGGAAAACGATTCCGTGTTGTTGATCGTGGTCGGCCGGCCGTACAAGCCATAAGAAGCCGGGAACGGTGGCTTGTAGCGCGGCTGGCCCTTCTTGCCTTCCAGTGATTCCAATAAAGCGGTTTCCTCGCCGCAGATGTAGGCGCCCGCCCCTAAGGTCGGATACAAATCGAAATCAACGCCTGACCCTTGAATGTTCTTGCCCAGCAAGCCAGCGGCGTAGGCTTCTTTGACCGCGCTTTCGAATCGCTGGTAGGGCTCATCCATGAACTCGCCGCGCATGTAATTGTAACCGACCGTGGAGCCGGTTGCGAAACCCGCGATGGCCATGCCCTCGACCAAGGCATGTGGATTGAAACGCAGGATATCGCGATCCTTGCAGGTACCCGGTTCCGATTCGTCCGAGTTGCAGACCATATACTTCTGCACCGTGGCATTGCGCGGCATGAAGGTCCATTTCAGACCAGCCGGGAATCCGGCGCCGCCGCGACCTCGCAAACCAGACTTCTTGACCTCGTCGATCACTTGATCAGGGGTCATTTGCCCGGTCAGGATTTTCTGCCAAGACTCGTACCCTCCCACGCTCCGGTAGGCCTCAATGGACCAGGAGCGATCCAGACCCAGGGTGCGGTAACAGACTTCGTTAGCCATCGCGGTTACTCCACGCTACCGAGAATCTGATCCACTTTTTCAGGAGTCAGATTCTCGTAATAGACATGATCGACCTGCATCATTGGCGCCCCGCAACAAGCAGCCAGGCACTCTTCTTCTCGTTTCAGATAAAACTTGCCGTCCGGCGTACTCTCGCCCAACTTGATACCGAGCTTTTTCTCGATATAGGCCAACACGGTATCGCCGCCACGCAACATGCAGGAGATGTTTGTGCAAACCGCGATGCTGTGCCGACCGACCGGCTTCAGTTCAAACATCGAGTAAAACGTCGCCACCTCGTAAACGGCGATGGGCGGCATATCCAGATAGTCGGCCACCGCATCCATCAATTCCGTGGTGAGATAGCCACCGTTTTCGTGCTGCACCTCGCGCAACGCCGCTAGCACGGCGGACTGCTTCCGATCAGCCGGATAGCGGGTCAGCCAGTGATCGATCTCCGCACGGGCGTGGGCGGACAGCAGATCGCTTTTGCGTGCACTCATTAGCGGTCAACCTCTCCGAAAACGATATCCTGGGTTCCGATGACGGCCACCACGTCGGCCAGCATGTGACCGCGGGTCATTTCGTCCATGGACGACAGATGCGCAAAGCCCGCTGCCCGAACCTTGACCCGATAGGGTTTGTTGGCACCGTCGGAAATCAAATAGATGCCATATTCGCCCTTGGGATGCTCGGTGGCCACGTAAACCTCGCCCTCGGGCACGCAGTAGCCTTCCGTGAACAGTTTGAAATGGTGGATCAGTGCCTCCATGTCTTCCTTCATTTCCTGGCGACGCGGGGGCGCGACCTTATGGTCGTCAACGATGACCGGGCCAGGGTTTTCCTTGAGCCACTTCACGCACTGCCGGATGATGCGGTTGGATTGGCGCATCTCCTCGACCCGGACGAGATATCGGTCGTAGCAGTCACCGTTCACGCCGACCGGGATGTCAAAATCCAGTTGGTCATAAATTTCGTAGGGCTGCTTCTTGCGCAGATCCCAAGCAAAGCCGGAACCGCGTAGCATTGGCCCGGAAAAGCCCAGTTGCAAGGCACGCTCGGGCGACACTACCCCGATGCCGACCAAGCGCTGCTTCCAGATGCGGTTGTCGGTCAACAAGGTTTCGTAATCATCGACGCAGCCAGGGAATCGGTCAGTGAATGCCTCGATGAAATCGAGCAGCGAGCCTTGGCGGTGAACGTTCAGCTCGTCCACTTCCTTCTTACTATGACAGGGGGACTTGTCGTACTCGTACTTCGGCATGACGTTCGGCAGATCGCGATACACGCCGCCAGGACGGAAATAGGCGGCGTGGAAGCGGGCGCCAGACGCAGCCTCGTAGCAATCGACCAGATCCTCGCGCTCGCGGAAGGCATAGAGGAACACGGTCATGGCACCGACGTCCAGCCCGTGCGCGCCGATCCACAGCAAGTGGTTCAGAACGCGGGTGATTTCCGCGTACATCACCCGGATATACTGGGCGCGTTTCGGCGGCTGAATGCCCAACAGCTTCTCGATGGCCAACACATAAGCGTGCTCGTTGCTCATCGCCGACATGTAGTCGAGCCGGTCCATGTAGCCGATACTCTGATTAAACGGCTTGCTCTCG
This sequence comes from Candidatus Competibacter sp., assembly GCA_037045535.1. GTDB lineage: Bacteria > Pseudomonadota > Gammaproteobacteria > Competibacterales > Competibacteraceae > Competibacter_A. The sequence continues at coordinate 51,919 of JBAOHI010000062.1, read as the reverse complement.
GCCAGCTTCTCGGTGGCACGGTGTAGCAGGCCGATGTGGGGGTCGGCGCGCTGGACCACCTCGCCGTCTAGTTCCAGCACCAGTCGCAGCACGCCGTGGGCGGCAGGATGCTGTGGTCCAAAATTCAAGGTGTAATTGCGAATCTCAGGCATCGACGGCGTTCCTCATTAAGACGCGAGGTAGCGGTTGTCTTTGCGGATGACGCGGGGCACCAGCACGCGTGGCTCGATGCTCACCGGCTCGTACACCACGCGACCGCGCTCCGGATCGTAGCGCATCTCAACATTGCCGATCAGTGGGAAATCCTTACGGAACGGATGGCCGACAAAACCGTAATCCGTCAAGATCCGACGCAAATCGGGGTGGCCCTCGAACACGATACCGAACAGATCGAACGCTTCGCGCTCAAACCAGTTGGCCGAGGACCACAGCCCTACCACCGAAGGCACCACCGGCAAGTCATCGTCGGGGGCGAACACTCGCACTCGCAGCCGATGATTGCAAGATACCGACAGTAGTTGATACACAGCGGCGAAACGGCCCTTGCCAGCGAAGGTCTTCCCAGCAGCGTACTGGATCGCGCCTGGCCCACGGCCGGTTGCCCGTTCCACCACCCCGCGGCTGAAACCAGCGGTGGTGGATTCTTCGGTCGCCCACTCTACATCACCGTAGGCGGCGTAATCGACGCCACACACGTCCATGACTTGCTCAAAAGCGAACTCGGGCTCATCGCGTAAGGCCGTGAAAATTTCGATGGCCCGCATCGGTGGGACTTCGATGGTGATCTCTCTACGATCCAGCTTGCATTCCTGAAGCGCGTCGCCGAACCGCGTTTGAAGTTTTTCCGCCAAGGTCTGAAGCGCGTCAGTCATGGAGCATTCTCTCAACGGGCTATGGTGTTGGTGCGCCGAATTTTGTTTTGAAGCTGGAGAATTCCATAGATCAGCGCCTCCGCCGTCGGAGGACAACCGGGCACGTAAATATCCACCGGCACGATGCGGTCGCAGCCACGCACCACCGAGTAGGAATAATGGTAGTAACCGCCCCCGTTGGCGCAGGATCCCATGGAAATCACCCAGCGCGGCTCGGCCATCTGATCGTAGACTTTGCGGAAAGCTGGACCCATTTTGTTACACAGGGTACCGGCGACGATCATCACATCGGACTGCCGGGGACTGGGCCGGAACACGATACCGAACCGATCCAGATCGTAACGGGACGCACCAGCGTGCATCATTTCCACCGCACAGCAGGCCAAGCCAAAGGTCATCGGCCACATCGAGCCGGTGCGCGCCCAATTGATCAGTTTGTCGGCTGTGGTGGTCACCAAGCCCTTTTCGAGAATACCCTCTATTCCCATTCCAAGGCTCCTTTCTTCCACTCGTAGATGAAACCGACGACCAGGATGCCGAGAAACACCGCCATCGCGGCGAAACCGAACCAGCCGATTTTGTCGAGCACGATGGCCCAAGGAAACAGAAAGGCAATTTCCAGATCGAAGATAATGAATAAGATGGCCACCAGATAATAGCGGACATCAAACTTCATCCGGGCATCCTCGAAGGACTCAAAACCGCACTCGTAGGGCGACAGCTTTTCACCATCCGGGCGGCGGGTACCGAGAAAATAGCCGAGGGTGACCATGATCGCACCCATCGCAAAGGAAAGCGCCAGGAAAATCAGAACGGGAAGGTAATTGGACAGCATTAGAATCGCACCTTCGACATGGCGAACCCGGAATAAACGCTGCTTTGACTAGAAGCCCGATAAAAGCGTGAATCGCTGCTCGACTCGCTTGGAGAGGAGGGTGAAAAACCTGGACGGGAAAGATCCGGGGCGAATCGGGGCGAACTGTTTTTTAGAGTTATAACGCCGCATAAATCATCGAACCTCATAGTGGTATCGGTGTTTCCTTTGTCGCAAGACGGCACCCCGCCGAGACAATCAGGAAAAATTGGCATCCTGCCCGCATCTCAAGGATGCGCTTCGTGTTTATTTGGTGCCGATGGCCGGACTCGAACCGGCACGGCTCGCGCCACTAACCCCTCAAGCTAGCGTGTCTACCAATTCCACCACATCGGCATGAAACCAAAACCCACTTTCCGAACTACTTCTGCTGCGGCAACTGCGGCACATCAGAAGGCCCACCACCACTCTTAGGCACCTCGATGGGCTTTTCAGCCTGCACCTGCTCGACGACACTCTTCGGCGCGGAGGTCTGGGTCGCGAAGTAGGCGAGCGTCAGGCTGGTCAGAAAAAACACCGTGGCAAGAATGCCCGTAGTTCGGCTTAAAAAGGACGCGGATCCGCGCGATCCGAACATAGTGGCGGAAGCACCGCTCCCGAACGCTGCACCGGCATCGGCGCCCTTGCCCTGCTGCACCAGTACCAGCGCGATCAGGGCAATGGCAACGACGATGTGCGCCACAAGAATCAGGGTATGAACCATGGCGACAGTTTAACAGCCCGCCTTGGCAATCGCCAGAAACTCCTTAGCTTCAAGCGAGGCGCCGCCGATCAGCCCACCGTCGATATCCGGTTGGGCGAGCAGATCCCCGGCATTAGCCGCTTTCATGCTACCGCCGTAGAGGATACGGGTCTGGCTTGCCACGGCCGGATCGAAAGCCGCCAACTTGCCACGAATGAAGGCATGCACCTCCTGGGCCTGCGCGGAAGTAGCCGTTTTACCGGTACCGATCGCCCAGACCGGCTCGTAAGCGATCACCGCTTCGGCGAAGACACCGATCCCTTCCAGATCCAATACTGCCTTGAGCTGGCGCTCGACCACGGCCTCGGTCACACCCTGCTCGCGCTCCTCCAGGGTTTCACCCACACAGAGAATCGGCGTGATCCCCACTTTGCAGGCGGCGGCGAACTTGCGGGCGACGATTTCGTCGGATTCCCCGTACAGGGTGCGGCGCTCGGAATGACCGACGATGACGTACTTGCAGTGAAAATCCCGCAGCATCGGGCCTGCCACTTCGCCGGTATAGGCGCCGGAAGCATGCTCGGAGAGGTTTTGTGTCCCCCAGCCGACGGCGGTGCCGGACAACTGCTGTTCAACGGCCCCCAGATAGACGAAGGGCGGGAATACGGCTAACTCCACAGCCGTGACCCCAGCGGCACCTTCGCGGATGCCTTGCAGCAATCCGTGGATGCTCTCCGCCGAACCATTCATTTTCCAATTTCCCGCCACGAGTTTACGGCGCATGTTGTTATCTCCCGCGTAAAAAAACTGGGCAAGCTTACGGATTTCGCTTTGGGAAATCAATCATGCCGCCAGGGTATCCCGCACCACGTCGGCCAGCTCGCGGGCGTGACGCTCGACAACTCCCGCGTCAGCCCCTTCCACCATAACCCGCACCACCGGCTCGGTTCCAGACGGACGCAATAACACTCGGCCATGATCACCCAATTGGCTTTCGACGGCTTTGATCGCTTCCTGGATCGGAGATCGCCGCAAATCCACCGAGCCAGTCACCGATACGTTGATCAAGACTTGCGGGTATTTGCTCATGCCGGCCTTGAGGTCATGCAGGGTTTTACCGGAGTGCAACATCGCCGCCAAGACCTGCAAAGCGGAGATGATGCCATCGCCGGTCGAAGTCCGGTCCAGACAAATGATATGTCCAGAATTTTCGCCCCCCAGAATCAGCTTTTCGGCCAGCAATCGCTCCATCACATAACGGTCACCGACCTTGACACGATAGAGGTCCAGACCCAGCGCCCGCAGCGCCAGTTCCAATCCCAGATTGGTCATCAACGTGCCGACCACAGCGTTAAAGTGACTGCCGGTGCGCAATCGGTCGCGAGCGATGATGAACATCAGCTCGTCGCCATCCAAAACCTCTCCCCGATGATCGACCATGATGACGCGGTCACCATCGCCATCGAACGCGATCCCCAGATCAGCGCCCTGCTCCACGACTGTCTCGCGCAAGACCGCCGGCTTGGTGGAGCCACAGTCCTGATTGATATTCAGGCCATCGGGCGCAATACCGATTGGAATCACAGTGGCGCCCATTTCGTTGAAGACGCTGGGAGCGATGTGATAGGTGGCACCGTGGGCGCAGTCCACCACGATTTTCAAGCTAGCGAAACTGGTCGAGGCCGGAACCGTGCTCTTGCAGAATTCAATATAGCGACCAGCGGCATCGACGATGCGCTCGGCCTTGCCCAAGGCATCCGGCCCAACAGTTTCCAGCGGCCGCTCAAGCAACTCCTCGATTTGCTCCTCGATTTCATCGGGCAATTTCTGGCCGTTGCGGGAAAAGAACTTGATGCCGTTGTCGTAGTAAGGATTATGGGAGGCACTCACCACGATGCCGGCGCAGGCGTGCAAGGTACGAGTCAAATAGGCAATGCCCGGGGTCGGCATCGGCCCCAGCAAGGCAATATTGACGCCGGCCGCCGACAAGCCCGCTTCTAGAGGCGGATTCGAACATGTAACCGGAAATGCGGGTATCTTTGCCGATGACGACTTTATTGAAGCCTTTAGCCTGCAACACCCGCCCGACCGCCCAGCCCAACTTCAACATAAACTCGGCTGTTATCGGATATTCGCCCACCCGTCCGCGAACCCCATCCGTACCAAAATAACGCTTTCCCATATGATATTCTCCAAAAATCAGCACGATAGGGCATTATAACAGAGACAGAAACCTCTCCACGCGACGCGGATACGGCCGGTCACCCAAGCCAGTCGGTCAGCTTACTGCAAATTCTGCTGTCCGACCCAGTCGCGAGCGAATTGCCAAGCCACCCGTCCGCTGCGCGATCCGCGTTGCAAGGCCCAGCGCAGCGCTTCATCGCGCGCCGCCTCATCCGATCCCTTCGGCGCACCCAACTGTTCCAGCCAGTACGCAACGATAGCCAGATAGTCATCCTGGCTGAAGGGATGGAAAGATAGCCACAGACCGAATCGCTCCGACAAGGAGATTTTCTCTTCCACCGCCTCGCCGTGATGCAATTCGCCTCCAACGATCTGGGTATCCAGGTTCTCTCGCGCGTACTCGGGCAACAGATGACGGCGGTTGGACGTAGCGCAGAGCAGCACGTTGTCGGGCGCGGCGCTGATCGAGCCGTCCAGCATCGCCTTGAGCGCCTTATAGCTGGGATCGCCGGCCTCGAACGACAAATCGTCGCAGTAGAGCAAAAACCGCTCGGGCCGACCGTACAAGGGTTCCACGATTTCGGGCAAATCGAGCAGGTCGTGCTTGTCCACTTCGATCAGCCGCAAACCCTGGTCGGCGTACTCCTCAAGCAGGGCTTTAATCAGCGAGGATTTGCCGGTACCACGCGCGCCCCACAGCAGGACGTTGTTGTAAGGCTGACCCGCCAGGAATTGGCGAACGTTCAAATCCAAGGCGGCCTTCTGGCGGTCGATCCGGCACAGGTCCGCCAAGCGCAGTCGATGGGGATGCCACACCGGTTGCAGATAGCCGCGCCGGTCAAGCCGCCGCCAGCGAAACGCTCGGCAACGTTCCCAATCGGAGACTTCAGGGGCCAACGGCAATAGCGTTTCCAATCGATCAAGTACGTTGTTCAACCGCTCGATCAACGCCTTATCCAGTGTCAGAGTCACCGACGTCACAGCGCGTCGCGCCCCATCACCAAAGCGCTCGTCGCGGTGCTAGCACCGCTCAATACAATTAGATCGCTGACGATACGCGCGCTTTCTTCTAGTGCCGCGTCCGGAATCACGCTGTCCTTGCCTTCTGGAATTTCATCGCCCGGTTTGAGTGGTGGTAATCCCTTGGCTACACGGTAACGGTTCTCCCGCTCCCGCTGCCAGGTTTCGATCCGATCCCGCTCGATCCGGCGTTGGCTCTCCAACAACGACACCGTGGTTTTTTCCCGCTGCTGCCGAGTGAAATCCAAATCGCTCAGAAATACTTGGTAATTGGCATCGCTTGCGACACGCGTCAAGTGGCGCTGCGCCAATTCTGGGATCAGACCGGTCAGCGTCCGGTCGCCACGATAGCGGGTAGGAGCGATTTCATCCCATGGTAAAGCGTTCTTCTGAGCGCTTTCACCGACTTCCTCGCTGTCCATCGCCGAAGGAATGCTGATATCAGGCCGAACGCCGCGATGCTGGGTACTGCTGCCATTGACCCGATAAAACTTGGCGATGGTCAACTTGATCTGGCCTTGCGGTTCCTTGGCTCGGGTCAACCGGTTCAAATCGATGAGGGTTTGCACCGTACCTTTGCCAAAGGTTGGATCGCCGATGACCACGCCTCGTCCGTAGTCCTGAATGGCGCCGGCGAAGATTTCCGAAGCAGAAGCGCTGGCGTGATCGACCAGTACCGCCAACGGTCCATCGTAGGCTCGGCCTGGCTCGCTGTCGCTCTCGACCTCGGGTTCGTTCTTGCCGGTATTCCGAACCTGGACGACAGGGCCCTCCCCGATGAACAAGCCGGTCAAATCCACCGCCTCTTGCAAGGAACCGCCACCGTTCTCACGCAGATCCAGCAAGAGACCATCGATTTTACCGCGCAAGTCGCCCAGCAGCCGGCGCACGTCCCGGGTCGTGCTGCGATAGTTGGGATCGCCGCGCCGAGCAGCATCGAAATCGCTATAGAACGCTGGGATGGTGATCACCCCAATCCGCAGCTCGCGACCGTTCGGTCCGGGTAGCTTCTTGATCTCGCTTTTGGCGGCTTGCTTTTCCAGCTTGATGGTATCGCGAACCAACCGCACGGTTTTTTCCATCGCGGAAGCACCGGCCTTGCCAGGCAACACTTTCAAGCGCACGACGGTGCCGCGCTGGCCGCGGATCCGATCGACCACGTCATCCAACCGCCAACCCACCACATCCACCCATGGACCCTTATCACCTTGTGCCACGGCCACGATCCGATCGCCGGCCTTGAGTTGCTGGCTGAGATCGGCCGGACCGCCCGTCACCAACTCGACCACCGTGACCTGCTCTTCATCCATCCGCAACACGCAACCGATGCCTTCCAGCGACAACCGCATCTGGATGTTGAAATTCTCGGTATTGCGGGGGGAGAAGTAAGCGGTATGCGGATCGAACGCCTGCGCAACAGCGTTCATGTACAGTTGGAATACATCGTCGGTGGTGGATTGCAGGGCCTGCCGCAATCGGTTTTCGTAGCGCTTGCTCAACAGGTCGCGGGCAGCAGCCTGGTCCTTGCCCGATAGGATCAAGGTCAGCATCTCGTGTTTGACACGCTTGCGCCAGATCTCATCCAGCTCCGCCGACGTCTTGGGCCAAGGCGCGTTTTTGCGATCCACGTTCAGGGATTCGTCAACGTTGAACTGAAACTCCTGCCCAAGCAGGGATTGGACGTATTGGGTCCGCTCTGCTAGACGGGATAGATATGTGTTGAATATGTGATAGGCGGGCTGCAAGTCGCCCGACTTCAAAGCGTCATCAAGAGCGTTGCGATATCGCTCGAAACCGGCGACATCGCTGGCCAGGAAATAAACTCGGCCAGGATCCAGATCGTCGAGATAAACGTCCAGGACGACAGAGGACAACTGATCATCCAGCTTGCTTTGCCGGTAATGATGCTGGGACAGCAACTTGGCAATGGTCTGATCCAGAAAGGTTTGCTGGGCTGTCGGCGCTAGAATCTTGACGGCGAGACCGTCCGCTGGATCGATCGTTTTCGCAAACGTCCAAGACAGGCCCAGACTCAAGGACAACGCCAGGGACAGCGAGATAATAAATTTCAAGATTCGGGAATTACACATGGTGTTTCTCGACAGGACAGACCTCGACAGACCTGATCACCCATCTCCCTCATTATGGCGAGGAGGCGGGGTGCACCAGAACAATATCGGTGGCGACCGGTTGCTTGCCGTTCGGTTCGGCCAGGGTGAATTCAAAAATATGGTTGCGGGACGGCAGCTTCATGACATTGAAGCCGTCCGGCAGGCTGGAATCGTGGAAAAATGCCGTCCGATACGGCGAATCGGAATCACGGGAATCGGTCTTCCACAAAAAAGGCGATAACTTGACTAAAAATCGCATGAAACCGAAACTCTTGTTATCGTCGTGATGATAACAATAGCCACGCACTCGCGAACCCATGGCACCCCACGCCGGCGCGAAGTAATCGTCGCCACGGGTCGGCAACAAACCCGGCACCAGATAACCAGACACGAACATATCCGATTCCCGGCGCAATTCCTCGGATACGTTATCGAATGCCAAGGTTTCGACGCGACAACCCTTGTTTTGCAAAGCGCGCACTACCTGTACGAAATCGCCGTCCCCAGTAGCCAGCAACACCCGATCTAGATTCTCCGATTGCAGCAGTACATCCACCGCCATATCGAGATCGGCGTTGGCCTTGCCGAAACGATTGCCGGCTTCATCCTGAAACCATTTGACCCGCTTTTCGATAACCTTATAACCCAGTTCGCGCAAGGCGGACTGGTAGGCGCGCGCCTTATCGCGATAGACCATATTCGTCTCGGCACGTTCCTCGTCATAGGATAGATAAACATTCAAGCGCAGGGGTTCGGCGTGGTCGCGGCAGGCGAACTCGCGCAACACATCGTATTGCATGCGTTGTCCACCATTACGGGAAATATTGGCGGCATCCACGTAAACGCCCACCTTGGCAAGTGATTTGAAATTTACGGTCATAAAATCTGATTTCTTAAATTTAAAGTGTGAGTTAAGGCGCGGGTCTACCCCGAAAAGAGGCCGCCGATATTATCACAAAATTGTCACCAAAGTGTCGTTTTTTAGCATGTTTTTGAATAATGCAACGGACACTACAGCTTATGCTTGCAAAAGCTGGTCCAATTTTACTAGCGACCCAACCCACAACCGCCGTCAGCACCAGTCCACGCCCCTCCCCTATTTGTGACGGTTCGAACGCGGGATAAGCGGACGACAGGTCGTGGCAAACACCGCACGAACGGGTTGCTTCGCCAATACTCCAAATCAAAGTAGCCTCGTTGCTACAAGTCAAGCGAGTACAACTCGATCCATCTACGGCAAATGGGGCCGTTCCAGATATTCGTGCGACTGCATTTCCTGTAGGCGGCTGAGGGTACGCTGGAATTCAAACTTCAACTTCTCACCCCGATAGAGTTCTAACATCGGCGCAGCGGCGGACAGAATCAGTTTGACACCTCGATCGTAGAATTCGTCCACCATGTTGATAAAACGCCGTGCCTGGTTTTCCATCTGCCAGTCCATCATCGGCACGTTAGAGATGAGGACGGTATGAAAGCAGCGGGCAATCTCGATGTAGTCCGCAGTACCGCGCGGCCCATCACAGATCGCCCGGAAACTGAACCAGACGATACCGTCAGCTTCCCGCAGGGTGGGAATGAAACGGCCCTCAATTTCCAAATCGCCGCCCCGATGTCCTGGTTCGGGCGCGATATGATCGAAAACATCGTTCAAGATCTGTTCCGCCCGTTCATCCAGCGGAGAGTGGTAGATTTCCGCCTTTTCCAGATAGCGCAGCCGATAGTCGACGCCGCCATCGACATTCAGCACGTCCATGTGTTGCTTAATCAATTCGATGGCCGGCAGAAACCGGGCGCGCTGCAAGCCATCCTTGTACAGATCGTCTGGCGGCAGATTGGAAGTCGTGATGAGCGTAACGCCGTTGGCGAACAGTTCTCTGAGCAAGCCATCCAGCAGCATGGCATCGGTGATGTCGGCAACGAAAAATTCGTCCAGACAGATCACGCGCGCCTGATCGGCGAAGCGACGAGCGACGATCCGCAGTGGGTCCGGCTGGTTTTTCAATTCCTTCAGTTCGGCGTGCACTGCCCGCATGAGGCTGTGAAAATGAACCCGCTGCTTACGTTCCAATGGCAGGGCGTCGACGAAGGTATCGACCAAGTAGGTTTTCCCCCGACCCACGCCGCCCCACAGATACAGTCCGCGCACGGCTGGCACACTGGCGGCGGTTGACTTGTCGCGGCCGGCCAGGCGAGCGAACAGTCCGCTTTTCTTGTTCGAAACCGATTCTGGCTGCACCATCAGTTGATCATAAATTCGTTGCAGGTATTGGACCGCTCGTTCCTGAGCAGGATCGTGCTGGAAACCTTCCCGTTGTAAATCACGGCGGTAGCGTTCGTAAGGCATGACGGGACTCGAAACCTTAAATCGTTCTTGAGACTGGATGACTCAGGCTGGCCACCCGCACGGGTGGCGATTCGGCAGATATTGGGACCAATCACGGGTGGCATCACCAAATGCGAGGAAGTCGGGGTTGATCAATACCGGTCGGGCGTTATAGCGCAACGGCCGCAACTGCGTGTCGGTCATGTACCCTCCTCCCTGCTCCAAGATCACTTGGGCGGCAGCGGTGTCCCATTCGCCGGTCGGACCGAAACGGGGATACAGATCAGCCTCGCCCTCGGCGACCAGACAGGATTTCAAGGCCCCACCCATTCCGAGGTGTCGATGCGGGCCGAGACGGCTGAGGTAATCTTGCAAACGGCGGGTACGATAGGATTCCAAGCTGCTGATAACGCGAACCGGGTAGTGGCAGACTCGCGCGGCCCGAATGCGACAACCGGGTTGGTCGGCTAGTCGCTTGTGGGCACCGCCATCGCGCCAAGCGTAGTAACACAGACCCCCGACCGGCCTCAACACTAGCCCGAGGACCGCCTCGTGGCGATGTACCAGCGCGATGTTCACCGTGAATTGATCGTTGCGTTTGATGAACTCGCGGGTACCGTCGAGTGGGTCCACCAGCCACAGCCATTCCCAGCGGCTACGTTCGGCGAAGCTGACATCGGGCGCCTCCTCGGACAGAACCGGAATATCCGGGGTCAATTCAGCTAGCCCATGCAAGATACAATCGTGAGCGGCGAAGTCAGCGGCGGTCACCGGACTCTGATCCGCTTTTTCGATAACACTAAAGGATCCCGCATACACGCCCAGGATGCGACGCCCCGCCTCCCGAGCGATCACCTCAACAGGCTCCACCAGGGCGGACAAATCAACATTGGGGGCGTCGGTCATGACGCAGTCAACCTCCTAAATCGATGATTAGTGAGGTGTGCAGGTATCATGGTCGGTTCCTGTGGTATCAGGCCCGCCAGCCAAATCGGCACACCGCAGACGCCTTTTCGCACGGAATTAACGGAACAGATTCTGCAAACCCCGACAATCTGCTTTAATCTACAATTCTACACGAGTTTGTTCGCACAAGCCCTTCGCTGGTGGAGTCCAGATCATGATCGCAAGGTTGCCTTGGCCGCAAATTCGGACCGTCCTGCTTGACATGGACGGTACCCTCCTGGATTTGCAGTTCGACAACCACTTTTGGCGGAAATTGGTTCCGGAGCGTTACGCCAGCCGTCATTCGCTACCTTTGGACCACGCCCGTGCCGAGGTGGTCGCCCGCACCCAGGCGGTAGAAGGCACGCTGGCTTGGTATTGTTTGGACTATTGGGCCCAGCAGCTATCGCTGGATATCGTGGCCCTCAAACGTGAGATCGAGCACCTCATCGTTGTGCATCCACATGTGATCGATTTTCTCGAGGCATTGCGCGCGGATGGCAAGCGAGTGACACTGGTGACCAACGCCCATCCGCAAAGCCTGGCGCTGAAGATGGAAAAAACCGGGCTGGCCAGGCATTTCGATGCGATCGTCTGTGCGCACGAGCTGGGACTGGTCAAGGAGCAACTTGAGTTCTGGCCACGCCTGCGCGAGATTGAACCCTTCGAACCCACATCGACGCTGCTAGTGGACGATAATTTATCGATTCTGCGCACGGCTTGGACCTATGGGATCGCATATCTGGTATCGGTACTGCGACCGGATTCCGCTCATCCGCCCAAGCCACCGGGCGAATTCCCGGCAATCAACGATTTTTCCGAACTGTTGCCGGTCGGCTGAACTTACGAACTGGCGAAGGTGGAAACGGAGCCATGCAAGAACTTCTGCCTGGGCAAAATCACTCGATCGACATCACTCAGGTCGTGGTCGGGGTAAGCGGCGAGCCTGACGACGAATTCGCCGCGCGCTTGCAATCCGGTGTCGTCCTGTTGAGCGCCGACGGGCGGATCGACGATCCTGATGATCTGGTGAGCGCTGCACAGCCACGTTCCCGCGATGGATCGGTGGTATTCGCTCGGCTTCCAGGGGAATTCCAAATCGATCTGGCAGCTGTACCGGCAACGGTAGCCCGCATCGCGGTCGTCCTCTCGGTCAAGCCAGGCTTACCGCATGGCACTACGTTCGGGGTTTTTACCGCCATCCGTACTTGGCTGGCGGATACAGCGGCTCATCTTTTGTCGCTGTTTCCGTTACCTTTGGCAAGTCGTGGCGAGACCGCGATGATCCTGACCGAACTCTACCGCCACCGAGGGCAATGGAAATTCCGGGCGGTCGGTCAAGGGTTCGCAGCGGGTTTGCCGGCCCTGGCGGCTCACTTCGGCTTGCGCTTGCCGGAATCAGCAGCCGAGCATCCTGCTACCAGCGGCTCGAACGGACGGCGACAAGTGGAACCCGGCGGATTATTCAGCGGGACCGGTTTTTGTGTCCATCCAGATGGTTATGTGCTGACCAACCATCACGTCATCGAAGATGCCCACGAAATTCTGGCTCGCTCACCCCGGCATCGCTGTTCGTTGGAGTTGGTATTCGCCGATCCCACGAATGACCTAGCGTTGTTGCGCGCCGATCCCCCTCCGCCTGGCATGGCGATATTTCGCGACGGACCGCAGGCGCGGCTGGGCGAAATGGTAATGGTAGTCGGCTATCCTCTGGGAGGGTTGCTCGGTTCGGGACCGCAGGTGACCACGGGCAATATCAGCTCGTTGATCGGACCTGGTGACGATACCCGCTCTTTACAGTTCACCGCACCGACCCAATCCGGTAATAGCGGTGGCCCGCTATTGGACGGTGACGGAACGGTAGTAGGAGTGGTTAGTTCAAAATTGAACGTAGTCCGCGTCCACGAAATGACCGGCGACATTCCGCAAAATGTCAACTTTGCCATTAAAGCCGCGTTAGTATGCGGATTCCTGGAAGCAGCTGGCGTGGATTACCGAAGTCGCACGCCCGGCGCACCGCGTGCTGCCACCACAATCGCCGCTGAAGCTCGTGATTTTGTGATGAAGATCGAGTGTCGAAATTAGTCTATAAAATAAAATAAAATAAAATAAAATAAAGAATTTTCAGGCTTAGATGATGTAGCACCTTTTTAAGCACAAAAATCCACTATGAGGCAAACAATACCATGAATAGAACAACCAATATCAAAGCAGAACCTACAAATAATAAATTTTTATCTATTTTAGATAGGCCAGATCTTTTACAACAAGCTATCAATCTGCGGGAGAGTGAATGGCCAGAATATATTAAGAGAGGCTCATTAACATTGAAATATATTGAAGATTATATTAAAGATTATAATGATTTTCTTGCTCTGCTCTGTGACAGCCAAGAAAAGGTAATCGCCTATGGAGCAGCAATCCCCATTGCGTGGGACGGTTCGGTTGGTGGATTACCAGATGGTTGGGATGCAGCCTACGAACAAGCGTTCGAGGATCGGCAAATAGATCGCGAAAAAACGACCATCTGTGCTCTTGGAATAGTCATTTCTCCTTTTCACAAGGGGAAACATTTAAGCTATCAGCTTATCGAAGAGATAAAAAAAATTGGTGCCCGACATGGATTGAAACATATGCTCGCTCCAGTGCGCCCTACTTCTAAAAAGATGTATCCTTTGACGCCTATAGAAAATTATATTTGTTGGAAACGTCCAGATGGTACGCCTTTTGATCCGTGGATCAGGGCTCACTGGAAAATGGGCGGCAAGATTTTGACTGTTGCACCACGTTCAATGTTGATTAGCGGCAAGGTAACTGATTGGGAAAATTGGACAGGGATGATTTTTCCTGAAAGTGGAAGCTATATAGTTCCGGAAGCTTTACAGCCAATAAGAATTGATATTGAAAAAGATATTGGAATTTACGAAGATCCAAATGTTTGGATGGAATACTCATTAGATTAATAACCTTATCGGATTAAAAATTTTAAGACCATACATAATGTTAACCTACAGATTTTGAGAGTGGAGTGTGATATCTAATGGATACGCAGAAAAACCTTCTTGATTTATTTAACCAGTATTTCGAATTGATTTTAGCAGATACACAAGAACGATTAGAAAAGTGTTATCGTTTGCGTTACGAGGTATATTGTAAAGAAGCACTTATTCCAGGTTTTGATGCTGAAAATTACCCGGATGAACTCGAGTATGATCAGTACGATAAGCAGTCATTACATTGTCTTCTTATGCATAAACCAACCGGTCGTATCGCCGGAACAGTGAGAATCATATTGCACGATTCAGAGGATCACTTTAAATTTCCACTCGAGAAAGCTACTGGATTAGAGATTTTCCCGCACACTCTTATCGGTGAGGTTTCACGACTGATACTAGCACCCGAATTCCGTGGGCGCAAAGGAGAGACTGGGCAGCCGCATGGCATAGCGCAAGAACTCGAGTATTTCACTAAAAAAGATGAAAGGCGCAACTCTCTTGCTAAATGGGACGGTCTAGATCTCCGCCGGAGTACTCCACGCCGAAGATTTCCCCATACTATTCTCGGGCTGATTATGGGGCTTGTACAAATGAGTTTTGAACACAATCTGAGATATTGGTATGCAGGAATGGAACTGGCTTGCGCAAGGTTTTTGCGATCATTTGGAATTGATTTTGCACCTATTAGCTCAATAATTGATTATTATGGTCCATGTAAAGGGTATTTTTGCTATATCCCAGCAATTTTGGAGAATGTTTATCGGACTGATCTGCAAACATGGGAGCTGCTGACAAAAAATGGAACATTCTCCCAGCCTTCTTAATTGGTTCTTAATTGCCTTAACAGATCCCTTTTCTTTTTGAGGAGGGAGCTTGATCTGCTGATTAATATTGAAAATAATGACGGGACGTTTCACATATCTGTTGGGAATTCTTGCCTTTTGCGTTACCAGCATGGCACCAGCAGAAGATTTGCCTATCGTTGTTGTCAACAAGGCAACCAATACCGATGTTTTGTTGTCGCAAAATGCACTAAACGCAATATTTGGAATGCGATTGAGAAAGTGGGAGGATGGTTCACCGATCAGAGTCTTTGTCTTGCCTGATGATGATCCTCTGCATATTACGTTTTCAAAATATGTCCTTCATGTATTTCCTTATCAATTACGTTCAGCATGGGACCGTCTAGTTTTTTCAGGGACAGGAGAAGAACCTATTAAGGTTAAATCGGAGCAGCAAATGCGTGCGGTTGTTAGTTTAACTCCAGGAGCTATAGGTTACTTAAGTAAGTCGATGATCGATGAGGCCGTTAAACCTATATCTCTTAAATAAATATCTTAAATCTAACATAACAATAATATAATAATCATGGTGCTAGTTTTATTCGTTAAGATATTGATTTTTCTGGGAGTATATTCTTTGGCACCAGCAATATCGAGCCATAAATTATTGATGCTACTAGCTAAAAACAAAAAGCATTATTATTAATTAGGTTTTAGCATAAAAAACGACCGTCTGGCTGAAAATTATGTATCATGCATAGCGTAACTAATGTTATTTAAAATATTTTTCAATCTGACTCTCATTACTTATGAAAACAAAGATCCTATGTTTGTATATTTGTTAGTTTCGATGAAATCTGGAAGCAACCACTTTGGCTTTCTGGCTTATTCGCAACCCTTCTAACGTGAAAATTTTTGCCGTGATTAGTAAATCATTTTATTTTAGTATTGTACATTTTTTTATCTTTTGTTTGCATTTCTCTGAGTGGTCACAAGCTATAGAATTGGCCGACGATATCCAAGTTCATGGTTTCTTATCACAAGGGTACTTTCTAACCTCTGACAATCAGCTTTTTGGATCGAGCGACTCCGGAGGTAGCCTGGATTTCACTGAAGCTGGATTAAATGCTTCTTGGTCGCCTTTCGCTGACCTTCGATTTGGGGCGCAAGTATTATTCCGGCGAGCTGGACCCAGGCACGAGCATGACATTGAACTGGATTTCGGCTTGCTCGATTATACTATTTTTTCAACAGCCGATTCTCGTTTTGGGGTGCGTCTCGGACGCGTTAAGAACCCCTATGGGTTCTATAGCGAAACCCGAGATGTACTATTTACTAGGCCGACTATAATACTACCTCAATCTATTTATGCAGATGCCACGCGTGACTTAGCTTTATCTGCAGATGGTGGCCTCTTTTATGGAGAATATCGAAACGACTGGGGAAATTTATCTCTGGATCTTGAAGCGATGATTCCTAGAGGCGATAGTTTGGACACCGAGATTGTCACTTTAGGGGCTGATTTTCCAGGGAGCACCTATTCAAAACTATCGTATATCGGTCGGTTTAGCTATGATCTAGATGACGGGAAATACCGTATAGCTATTACTGCTGCGCGGTTGGATACTCGATATAAATCCAAGTTTCTTCCTCCTGATGATTTGCTGCCTGGAAAGGAAATATTTAAGCCTCTAGTTGTTTCCATGCAGTACAATCAAGAAAAATTGAGTCTTACTTCAG
The DNA here is from genome assembly GCA_037045535.1 of Candidatus Competibacter sp. Lineage (GTDB taxonomy): Bacteria > Pseudomonadota > Gammaproteobacteria > Competibacterales > Competibacteraceae > Competibacter_A. Next base: position 35,390 of record JBAOHI010000062.1, on the reverse strand, counting down.
AATATGCGATTCGTTCATCTACAACCACCGGATTTGGCAGCGAATTTGATGATAATAGCATTATCGGCGAAGGCTATTACTTTCAAGCTTTATATCGGTTTAGTGATGATTTGCATGCCGTCGGGCGATACGACGTTTTTTATGCTGACCGTAAAGATAAAAATGGGAAAAAGTTTCAAGCTAATACAGGATATCCTGCCTATTCTCAATTTGCCAAAGATTGGACTGTTGGCTTACGTTATTATGTTAATCCATCTTTCTTATTAGCCGCTGAGTATCACTATATAAATGGCACAGCTTGGCTTCTACCACTTCAGGAAAATCCTAATCCTTTTGATCTAGAGCAGTATTGGCATTTATTTGCATTTGCAGCAAGTTTACGTTTTTAGATCTTTGTAAGATTAGATCAAATCGAAAATCGAATTTTTTCTAAGCACATTGGCACCAAATCAGCATCAAGTTAATTTTGTACGAAAGGCTTGCGCCCCACAACCAACATCTGAAGTACTGCAGAAAAGTATTTACCCTCAGAATCCGCTTTTTCGAGATCAGCATGTAACGCATCTAACTCAAATTGCGAGATTACGCCGGCTTCTAATGCGGATTTTTCAGCCATATCTAGACAGGTTGCTTGGCGACTGATTCGATAATCTGTTGCAAATATTGGCACCATTTCCACATGAACATCATGCAGGCCTGATTCAATAAGCATACGAAAAAGTTGTCTTCCAGCAAAACTATTTTTGAAGGTTTTTTCCACATGAATCTTTTTGATTTTTTGCTCGATATCAACCAAGTTGGTATCGATAGACATCGTGCTCCAGTCTGTGTCGAGCACGACAATCCAACCACCGCACTTTGTTACTCGTATCATTTCTTTAAGAAGTTGGTTTGAATCTACATTGTGTTGAAAGACGCGCTCGCTGCGAACTGAATCAAAGTAATCCGCCTCAAAAGGAAGTTGGTAGCCGTTAACCAAATAATGTATTGCCAACTTATTTACTCCAGCATCGACTGCCTTTTGGTTGGCATGCATAATTTGTTGCTCGTCTATATCTACTCCAAAGACTTGCCCAGTTTCACCTACAAGCGAAGCGAGTGTAATTGTATCTGTCGCTGGACCACAACCTACATCAAGCACCCTATTCCCTTTTTTTAATCGCATGAGCTCATAAGTACGATATTTATACTTTAAAACCATTTTAGCTATTAATGCAAGGTAATCTAGTTCCAAGCAATTATTTTCGCTCATTTTTGTCTCCTTTGAAAAGGATGGGATCAGTGCTAACGAGAATACTTTAAACTCGGGCTAATCTAAAAAATCATAGAGAGCAGGCTTTCATAAACAGATGTTACAAAAATTTACTATGGCGGTAGCAATCAGGTAAACTATTCTGCATTATACTTGGATTATTGGTATTTTAGCCGGGTGTTCGAACTAATGTGTTGGACCAGAAAAGTTAACAAAATTTAAAGCCTCAACATGGCAATGTTGTTGATCTGCGCAGATTCGCAAATAGCGGACACTCAGTTGGTCATGTTAGCTTGATAGTTTCGACACGATGTTCAATATGGATTCACCCGCAACGCTGGGGAGCTTGGCGGAAAGAAAAATTCTTCTTCGCGCAATACCCAGACCGTCCTTGGAATTATAGCGAATGCATTCGCCTGTCCGCTCCAGTTTTTTCCTGAGCCTTAAATGGAAAGCTCTGCTGTTGAGCAGCATCGCTCTCATTTTAGTGACCAGCGCACTGGTCACCATCAATCACATCGAACTGTACAGTCAGTTCGAGCGACGTCGCGCGGAACTGCAAAGCCAATACGCTCATCAAGTGCAAGGACTGCTGGACCAATCGGACAAGCGGTTGCGACAATGGAGTACGATAATCGCCTCTCTGCTCAGTGTCCAGACGACCGCTGAAAAGCAGCTCGAAGAACAGATCATCACCGAATTCGAGCAGCTGGCAGCGATTCTGGAGCTGGACATGGGCGCGGAAAGTATCCTGCTCGTCTCCGCGAACAGCCGGCGGCTGGCAGCACATGGTTTGGATGCACACTTCGACGAACGAACAGCTCTCGCGGAGACGGTGCGACAAGTCGTCGGCACAGAGAACGATTGCGGCAATGGAGCACGATAGTCGCCTCTCTGCTCAGCGTCCAAGCGACTGCTGAAAAGCAACTTGAAGAACGGATCATCACCGAATTCGGGCGGCTGGCAGCGATTCTGGAATTGGATATGGGCGCGGAAAGTATCCTGCTCGTCTCCGCGAATGGCCAGCGCCTGGCCGCACATGGTTTGGATGCGCACTCCGACGAACGAGCAGCTCTTGCGAAGGCGATTCGACAAGTCGTCGCCACAGAGAGCCCCACCAGCCTGATCGACTGTTTCGATACCTGCTTGCAGTACGCCATCGCTCCCATTCTAGGCACTGACGACGCACTGGTCGTAGCCGTATCCCTCGCGGATGTCGTGCTCGACTTTCAGCGAGTTTCTGGTACCGACCTGGGTTTACTTGTCAGCCAAACTAAACCAAACCCTACCAACGGCAACAGCGAACGTTGGCTTCGACGGTGGAACGTCCGAGTCGTGGCGCTGGTCAATGCGAAAACCAACCTAGGCACTCTACGCTCCGCGACGGAAGCGAAACCTTTATCCCATGCAGTTCGAGAACCGGTCTATGTCAACGCTAACGGATACGAGCACGAAGTCCGGCTTTTTCCGCTAGCGGGCTTCAAAGAGCGCGAGCAGGCTTACCTGGCAACCGTTGCCGATATCAGTGACGCGAGGGAGAAAATCCGCAACGCACTTCGACGCAACATCTTCTTGGGAGCCATCGGGTTGGTACTGTCGGAGCTCTTGTTGCTGGCGATACTGTGGACCCCCATGTCGCGGCTGCGGCGCGCAGCGGCCAACCTGCCTTGGCTCGCCGAAGGCGCCTTTGCCAAAATCCGTGCGGCGATATCAGAAACCAGATTCCCGCATTTCGTCAGAGACGAAGTCGACGTGTTAAACGATACGGCGGTCGCGTTGTCGTTCCAACTCGAAACCCTGAATGTCGAGGTCGCGAAACGGACGCAAGATCTTTCCGAGCGGATGGACGAGATTACCGAGCAGCGAAACTTTGTCACGCATGTACTGGAAACAGCTCAAGCTATCATTTTGACTCAGAATCGAAATAACGAAATTCTGATGATCAACCCTTATGGAATGACCATTACGGGTTATACGCTAGCAGAATTGCGCGGACGACCGTTCGTCACCTTGCTCGCCCAAGAAGAGAGCATCCAGCAGGTCAAAAATCATTTGGCGGAGCTAGTATCCGGCGAACGGGAACATATCGACGAAGAATGCGACCTTCGCTGTAAGGATCTCAGCTTGCTCGACGTCGTCTGGCAACATTCCCGCCTCAAAGGACAGGGGAACGATGCGCCTGTAATCCTATCGGTCGGCATGGACATCACCGCCAGGAAAAAAGCCGAACTCCGGCTCGCGTGGCTGGCGGATCACGATCCACTCACCGGTTTGTATAACCGGCGCCGGTTTACCCAAGAGTTGCACGACGCCGTCGCGGCGGCCAGACGATATCGCCGCTCCGGTGCTTTATTGTTTATCGATTTAGATCAATTCAAATACATCAACGATACCAGCGGTCACCGGGCCGGCGACCGCCTATTACAAAGACTGGGCGAACTACTCCCTTCTATCTTGCGCGAAGTGGACGTGATTGGCCGCCTGGGAGGTGACGAATTTGCGGTGATCCTCAATCAGGCCAACGCTGACGAAGCGGTTCAAGTAACCAAAAAAATTCTGACTCACATTTGCGAAATCGAATTTTCGGTGGGCGAACAAACCCACAAACTGTCGGCCAGTATCGGCATCGCCTTGTTCCCCGAACATGGAGTGAACGTCGAGGATTTGCTCGCCCGGGCTGACCTTGCCATGTACCAAGTCAAGGACAGCGGACGCGGCGGATGGTATCTCCTATCGGGCCAGGACCAAAGCCAGCGACTGATGCGCGAGCGCGTATATTGGAAACAGCGCGTGGAACGCGCGCTAAAGGACAATCGGTTTTTGTTGTATGCGCAACCGATTCTCGGCATTCGAGACCAAACGGTTTCACATTACGAGGTCCTGCTTCGAATGCGAGGCAATGATGACGAAATTATCGGCCCATCCCAGTTTATCGAGGTGGCGGAACGCACCGGACTTATCCATTCCATCGACCGCATGGTAATGTCCGAGGCCATCCGTTACCAAGCCACGGCGATGAGCCGTGGCTTGCGAATCACCCTGACAGTGAATCTGTCCGCCCACGCGTTCAACAACCCCGATCTGCTGGATCGACTCAAGCAACTCCTGCAAGAAACCGGACTCGATCCTCAGCAGCTGATTTTTGAAATGACCGAAACAGCCGCGCTGGCCGACACGGTGGCCGCTCGCCATCTTATGGAGGCAATCAGCGATATCGGTTGCCAGTTTGCACTCGACGATTTCGGGACCGGGTTTTCGTCTTTCTATTACCTGAAAACACTCCCCTTTGAGTTTGTCAAAATCGACGGATCGTTCATCAACAAACTCGCGGAACGCAAGGATGATCAAATCCTGGTCAAAGCCATGGGGGAAATCGCCAGAGCGTTCGGTAAAAAGACCATCGCCGAGCAGGTGGAAACCCCGGAAGTTCTGGCGTTGCTGGCCGAGTACGGAATCGACTATGCGCAGGGCTATTACATCGAGCGACCGATTCCCATCACCGAGATCCTGGAAACAAACATTGCCGGCAACCTGAATGCAACCACGATTCGATGACTTCGCGACTTGCTCCACAGGCGCCGGGTCAGTGTACAGAGGCGATGACGGACTGTTAGGGTCTGACTTTCCGAGATGAGAATGCTATCTTACTCAACGCTAGCAGGAGTACGAGCGGGGTCGGACACCCACTTCGCTGTTCCCGTCACGCCCGATCGCTCGACCTGTCGCCAACGCGCCTTCCGTAACACATACAACCAGCTTGAGAATCCTATCCATGAATACTTCAGCGACCGTTGCCCGCTTGGCATCACGCCCGCAGCACCAGCCGCCTCAAACGTCGCACTGGACCGTCGAAACCGTGCTGGCACTGCTCGAGTTACCCTTCGCCGATTTGTTATTTCAGGCACAGGAAGTCTTGCGCGTCAACTTCGACCCCAACGCGGTGCAACGCTCTACGCTCCTGTCAATCAAGACTGGTAACTGCTCGGAAGATTGTGGTTATTGCTCGCAATCCAAGCGCTATCAAACCGGCTTGGAAGCGCAGCGCCTACTTTCGACCGATGAGGTGCTGGCGGCGGCCCAGGCAGCCAAGGAACAGGGCGCAGGTCGATTTTGCATGGGTGCGGCGTGGCGCGGCCCCAAGGAGAAGGACATGGCTGCCGTGACGGAGATGGTGCGCGCCGTCAAGGCGCTCGGACTGGAAACCTGCGTCACATTGGGCATTCTCAAGGACGGCCAAGCCGAGGAATTGAAGGCGGCAGGGCTGGACTATTACAACCACAATCTCGACACTGCCCCGGAATATTACGGCGATGTCGTCACCACCCACACCTACCAGGATCGGCTCGACACCCTGCAAAGCGTGCGCACGGCGGGACTCAAGGTGTGCAGCGGCGGCATCGTCGGCATGGGCGAAACCCGCCAGCACCGCGCCGGATTGATTGCGAAACTCGCCAATCTCGACCCTCCCCCGGAATCGGTGCCGATTAACAACCTGGTACCAATCCCCGGTACCCCTCTGGCGGGTAGCAACCCAGTGGATATCTTCGAATTCGCCCGCACCATCGCTGCTGCCCGCATCACCATGCCGCGCAGCTACGTGCGTCTGTCCGCCGGCCGAGAGCAGATGAGTGAAGCCGAACAGGCACTCTGCTTTCTGGCGGGCGCAAACTCGATCTTTTACGGCGATCATTTACTGACCACCACCAATCCCCGCATGGCAGGTGATAATACGCTGTTCGAAAAACTGGGCTTACACGGCGTTTGAGACGGCTGCTTGTCCATGACGAACCTCGACTGGCTCGACCGCAGCCGCGCCGCCGTCTGGCATCCATGCACCCAGATGAAAGATCACGAAACCGGCGCATTGCCTTTGATACCGGTCGCTCGCGGGGAAGGCGCATGGCTGTACGACTTCGACGGTCGACGCTACCTGGATGCTATCAGCTCCTGGTGGGTTAACCTGTTCGGCCACGCTAACCCGCGTATCAACGCCATGCTCAAGGATCAGTTGGACCGGTTGGAACACGTCATTCTGGCCGGTTTCACCCACGCTCCGGTGATCGAACTGTCGGAGCGGCTGTCGACGCTGACTCGGGGCGCGCTGGGGCATTGCTTTTATGCCTCGGACGGTTCGTCGGCGGTGGAAATTACGCTCAAGATGTCGTTCCACTACTGGCGCAACAACGGCCGACCCGAGAAAAATCAATTTCTCTGTGTGGCCGGCGGCTACCACGGTGAAACCCTCGGTACGCTGAGCGTCGGTGATGTCGCGCTGTACAAGGACGCCTACGCGCCCTTGCTACGGCAGGCCGCCACCGTACTCTCGCCGGACGCCCGCGCGGCGGGGCCAGGAGAAACGGCGACCGACGTAGCCGGCCGCGCGGCAGCGGCGCTAGAGGCACATTTAGCCGAGCATCACGAATCCATCGCCGCGTTCATCGTCGAACCACTGGTGCAAGGCGCTGGCGGGATGATCATGTACGATTCGCACTACCTGCGGCTGGCTCGCGAGCTGTGCGACCGCTACGCCGTCCATCTGATTTGCGACGAGATCATGGTTGGTTTCGGTCGCACCGGCACCTTTTTCGCCCACGAACAAGCTGGGATTCGACCCGATTTTCTCTGTCTGTCCAAGGGCCTTACCAGCGGTTATTTACCCCTTTCGGTGGTCATGACCACGGACGAGGTGTATGCCGCCTTTTACGACGACGCCTTGGTGCGCGGTTTTCTCCACTCCCATTCTTACACCGGCAATCCGCTGGCCTGCCGCGCGGCACTGGCAACCTTGGACCTCTTCGCCGAGGATGACGTGCTGGCACGCAACCGGCGTTTCGCCAAGCGGTTCACCGCATTGTTGGCGCCCTTAGCCAAACACCCGTGGGTACGGAATTTCCGCCAGGTCGGCATGATCTGGGCGGTCGATATCGACACCAAGGACCCCGAATTCCGGCTGCGGTTCTACCGCAACGCGTTGCGCCACGAAATCCTGTTACGCCCCTTGGGTACCACCGTTTATTTCATGCCACCCTATATCCTCGACGATCAGGAAGCCGTCCTGCTGGCCGAACGCGCGATCCAAACGCTCGACGCCACGCTGCCATGATCTGGGAGGAATTGGAAATCGGCCTCGCCCAACTGGCGACCGAGGGTCTGCGGCGTCGACGCCGCACGCTGGACGCGCCGTGCGGTCCCGAAGCGATCATCGATGGCCGACCCGTCGTCGCGTTTTGCAGCAACGACTACCTCGGCCTGGCGAACCATCCCGCCATCGTCGCGGCGGCCCAGGAAGCGGCGGGCCGCTGGGGCGTGGGCAGCGGCGCTTCGCACGTCGTGAGTGGTCATCTGCGCCCGCACGAAGACTTGGAGGCACGGTTAGCCGCTTTCGTCGGACGGGAACGGGCACTGTATTTCACCACCGGCTACATGGCGAACCTGGCCATCGTGCCAACGCTGGTGGAACGTCACGATGCGATTTTCGCCGACCGATTGAATCATGCTTCGTTGATCGACGCCGCCCTGCTGGCGCGCGCCGAACACGTCCGCTATCCGCACGGTGACGTGGACGCGCTCGCCGCCCGCCTGGAGCAAAGCCGTGCGCGCCGTAAGCTGATCCTGACCGACGCCGTGTTCAGCATGGACGGCGATCTGGCGCCGTTGCCGGAACTGTTCGCTTTGGCCGAACGCTTCGACGCCTGGCTGGTGGTCGACGATGCTCACGGCTTCGGCGTGCTCGGTCCCAGCGGACGGGGCAGCATCGCACATTTCGAATTACCACCGTCACCGCGCCTGATTTTGATGGGAACGCTCGGCAAAGCCGCTGGTGTGTCCGGTGCCTTCGTCGCCGGTGACCAGCGGGTAATCGACTGGCTGGTACAACGGGCACGCCCGTATATCTTCACCACCGCGTCCAGCCCGCTGATCGCGACTGCCCTGCTCGCCAGCCTGGATCTGATCGCGGCCGGCGACGAACGGCGGGCGCATCTGCGACGCCTCATCGACCGTTTGCGGTCAGGGCTTGAAGAATTGCCTTGGCGCTTGTTGCCGTCGCCGACGGCCATCCAACCGCTGTTGATCGGCGGCAACGACGCCGTCGTGCGATTGTCCGAACGGCTGTTCGCGCGGGGACTGTGGGTGCCGGCCATCCGGCCACCCACGGTGCCAGTCGGTACCGCTCGCTTGCGAATTTCCCTTTCGGCAGCGCACGACGAAACCCAAATCGATGCGCTGATCACGGCCCTCCATGATTGCGCCGACGATGACTGAACCGAATCCGCGCGTTGCGGTACCGGCCAAGCAACGCATTCGTCAAGCTTTCGATCAGGCCGCGTCGACTTACGATGCCGCCGCCGACGTTCAGCGCGAAGTATGCGACCGGTTGGGAACGTATCTGACCGAAAGCGGCATTAATCTCGCGCCTGCCGCTATCCTCGATGCTGGCTGCGGCACCGGTTACGGTGTCCGTTGGCTGGCGCAACGCTGGCTGCAAGCCCGTCTGGTTTTGATCGATTTCGCGCCCGGCATGTTAGCCACCGCCCGCGCCCGCTGCGTCGGAGCGGAATTGATTTGCGCCGACATCGAAGCGCTGCCCGTTCGCGAACGTAGCTTCGATCTGTACTGGTCCAGCTTGGCCTGGCAGTGGAACAACCCTTGGCGATGTCTAGCGGAATCCAAGCGGGTGCTTAAACCGGGCGGCGCGCTGGCGGTTGCCACTTTGGGAGCGAACAACTTTCCCGAACTGCGTCAAGCCTTCGCGGAAGTCGATGACTACAACCACGTCCTGACGATTCCAGCTCCGGAGCAGTTGCTGGAAGATTGCCAGGCTGACGGTTGGCAGGTACAGGTTTGGCGGCGGCAGCCAGTACGCCGCTACTATCCCGACCTGCGAACCCTGCTGCGGAGCGTCAAGGAGGTTGGAGCGCGCGAGGTCGAACAACGCCGTCCAACCCCGTTCAACCGTTCCGCGTGGCAAGTTATCACCGACCGCTACGAACAATTGCGGGAACCAGCGGGGCTACCGCTGACCTATGATGTAGTCTGGCTAATCGCCACCCAATAATCGCATCGCTGGGGAATCGAACCATGCGACAGGCGTTTTTCGTGACTGGCACCGATACCGGCGTGGGTAAAACGCATGTCACTTGCGCTCTGCTGCATGCCACGCGCCAGCTGGGCATGACAGCTGTCGGTATGAAACCGATTGCGGCGGGGGTCGAAGCGGATGGTCGCAACGGCGATGTCACGCAATTACTGTCGGCTAGTTCCATCACACCACCGCTGGAATGGGTGAATCCCTTCCTCTACGCACCGGCCATCGCACCACACATTGCCGCCTGCGAGGCCGGCCGCCCTATCGACATCGTGGTGATTCGACGGGCGTTCGAGCAGTTGCGGACACTGGCGGACGTGGTGTGGGTAGAAGGCGTCGGTGGGTTCCGGGTACCGTTGGACGAGATGCACGATACGGCCGATCTCGCACAAATTTTGGCGTTGCCGGTCGTTTTAGTGGTGGGAATGCGCTTAGGCTGCCTCAATCATGCGCTGCTGACCGCCGAGGCTATCGCGGGTCGAGGTTTGCACTTGGTGGGGTGGATCGCCAACCAGCTCGACTCAACCATGGATCGCTTCGAGGAAAATCTGGACGCTTTGCGAGTTCGTCTAAACGCCCCGTTGTTTGGCGTCACGCCTTGCGGCATTAGACCGGAGCAAGCCGCCTTAGGACTTCGCTTGTCCGCTCTGCCAAGACTCGACCTTCCTTCCCGCGATATCCAAACCCAATATGCTGGAGAACAGGGAAAGGGGTTCTGAATACAAAAGGCCCGGTACGAGACCGGGCCTTTTAGAAGATCAAATTACCGAATAATTCTAATCTAGCGGGTGGATATTGGTCGCTTGTTTACCTTTGGGGCCGGTCGTGACATCAAAGGAAACCTTCTGATTTTCCCTGAGCGTCTTGAAGCCGCGTGCCTGAATAGCTGAGAAATGCGCGAACAAATCATCTCCGCCGCTATCGGGCGTGATGAAACCGTAACCTTTAGATTCGTTAAACCATTTGACCGTGCCAGTGACCATGGAGCTTCGTGTTTCCTGAAACAGATGTTGAGAACAACCGGGATCAAACCCAGGGAAATCGCACGAGAATCAAGAAAGGGAAAATGACCGAACTGAATTACCGACTTGAAAGAGGGCGTTATGGAGGACGAACAAATTCACCAACTCAAGAATCATACGCGCTAAGTTTTTATTACTATATGCTAAGTATGTGGACGGAGCAAGCACAATCGCCCTCACTACCCATCTGGTTTCCTAGCATCGGGTGGACACAGGCGATTGTGGCAAGGTCGTGGGGTCGGGAGCTGTTTTTGGACACACTCGAAGACTGCGGCCGTTGGGTGGATACCATGGCCGCCGCTATTCCATGAGCCAGGTTCAACGCCCCGATGACAGTGATCCTCTCAATACCGAACCATGTGCCCACTCTTCGACAATCCAGAGTGGGCAACCCATCGTCAACCGCACGCCAACGCAACGCATCCGCAATATTGGTGCGGCCCATCACGACAGACATAGCCCGCTCGCGTTTAACTCAGGCCCTTCATGCTCAAGCGAACACGACCTTGCTTGTCGATCTCGAGAACCTTGACCTTGACGAAGTCGCCTACCGCTAGCTTATCGCTGACGTTCTGCACACGCTCCTCGCAAATTTGCGAGATGTGCACCATGCCGTCGCGACCTGGCAAAATCGTCACGAACGCACCAAAATCCATAATGCGAACCACCTTGCCCTCATAGATTTGACCGACTTCGACATCAGCGGTGATCTGCTCAATACGACGGCGGGCCTCGTCGCCGGCTTCCTTGTTCACCGAAGCGATCTTGATCGTGCCATCATCGGCAATATCGATGGTGGTACCCGTCTCTTCGGTGATGGCGCGAATGGTCACGCCACCCTTGCCGATCACGTCTCGGATTTTCTCGGGGTTGATGCGCAAGGTAGTAAAGCGCGGGGCATGTTCCGAAAGCTCCTGGCGTGACTGGGTGATGATTTCAGCCATCTTGCCCAGAATATGCAATCGTCCCTCGCGGGCTTGAGCCAGTGCCTGCTCCATGATCTCGCGAGTGATGCCATCGATTTTGATATCCATTTGCAAGGCAGTGACGCCGGTCGTAGTACCCGCCACCTTGAAGTCCATATCGCCCAAATGATCCTCATCGCCAATGATGTCGGTCAGCACCGCAAAACGGTCGGCATCCTTGATCAGGCCCATGGCGATCCCAGCCACCGGCGCCTTGATCGGCACGCCAGCATCCATCAGCGACAGGCTGGCCCCGCAGACCGAAGCCATGGAACTGGATCCGTTGGATTCAGTGATTTCCGACACTACCCGGACTGTATAGGGAAACTGTTCGGGAGTGGGCATCACAGCTTGCACGCCACGCTTGGCCAGCCGGCCATGCCCGACTTCCCGGCGCTTGGGGCTACCGACTTGACCGGTTTCCCCGACCGAGTAGGGAGGAAAATTGTAGTGGAACAGGAAAGGCTGGCGATATTCGCCTTCGATGGCATCGATGATCTGGGCATCCTTGTCGGTACCGAGCGTGGTGACGACCAAGGCTTGAGTTTCACCACGAGTGAACAACGCCGAGCCGTGGGTGCGCGGTAATACGCCGACCCGGATCGTGATTGGTCGCACGGTGCGAGTATCGCGGCCATCGATACGCGACTGACCGGCCAGAACCTGGCCTCGCACCACTTTTTTCTCCAGCGTCGAAAAAGCATTACCGACCGCCGACGCCGACCAGCGATCCGGTTCTTGCGTGGTCAGCCGTGCAACCAAATGCTCCTGAATTTCGTGCACCCGCTGCTGACGGTTCAGCTTTTCGGGAATCTGATAGGCTTCGACCAAGGCGGCCTCGGCGGCCGTGCGCACGGCGTCCGTCAGCACCTCGTCGCCGGCCGGCGGCTGCCAATCCCACGGCTGGATGCCCGCCTCCACCACCAGTTCGTTGATGGCACGGATAGCCACCTGCATTTGTTCATGACCGAACATCACGGCACCGAGCATGACCTCTTCGGGCAACTGATCCGCTTCGGATTCCACCATTAGCACCGCTCGCTCGGTTCCAGCCACCACCAGATCCAGCCGCGAGGTTTTCACTTCGCGACGGGTCGGATTCAGCAGGTATTGGCCGTCGCGATAGCCGACCCGGGCCGCTCCAATCGGGCCCTGGAACGGAACACCAGACAGCGCCACCGCCGCCGATGCGCCAAGCATCGCCGGAATTTCCGGATCGACTTGGTTGTTCAGGGAAAGCAAGGTGGCGACAATCTGCGAGTCGTTCGTGAAGCCGTTGGGAAACAATGGGCGCAGAGGGCGATCAATCAGCCGGGCGGTTAGCGTCTCGCTCTCGGAGGGGCGCCCTTCACGACGGAAAAAACCGCCGGGAATGCGGCCTGCCGCGTAGCTGCGCTCCTGATAATCCACTCGCAGCGGGAGAAAATCCCGACCCTCCTCGGTTTCTCGGGCGGCAACCATGGTGACCAGCACCACGGTATCGGCCATATTCACCAGCACCGCACCGCTGGCCTGCCGGGCGATTTCGCCGGTTTCCAGGGTGACCGTGTGCTGACCGTATTGAAATGTCTTCTTGATGGGCGTCACGAAAGCGTCCTATGCAGAGAAAATCGGCGAAAAAACCTCAACGACGCAGGCCGAGGCGGCTGATCAAATTCTGGTAGCGTTGCAGATCCTTGCTTTTCAAGTAGTCCAGCAACTTACGGCGCTGGTTGACCATTTTCAGTAGGCCGCGCCGGGAGTGGTGGTCCTTTTTATGGTCGCTGAAATGCGATTGCAGACCATTGATACGATTGGTCAGCAGGGCAACCTGGACCTCCGGTGAACCGGTGTCGGTGGGGCCACACTGAAAATCCCGTACCACCTGGGCCTTCTGTTCGGTACTAATCGCCATCGACTAAAACTCCAATTCGGATTCGATCAATTATTTAAACCAAATGATGAATGGTAACCCCAGTAGGGACAACCAACAAGTGAACGCCGACGAGATTAGTGAACCACCAGCCGGCGCGGCGCAACCCGGCCATCGTCGAGAATCTCGCCAATACCCAAAAAGCGCTGCTCCCCCTGGTACAACCGCACCCAGCCGCAAGTAGGCGCTCGCGGCACCAGCACAGGCTGGCCTTGCCGCAGGTAGAAGGCGGAATCTCCCAAAACGCTCACTGCCGGCCAGTCAGCCACCGCACTATCCACAGGCAATAACCACTGATCCAGCGCCGCAAGCCCTTCTTCTTGCTCAGCTACTTCGTGTAGCGTATCCAGCGTAACCATCCGCGCCGCATCGTAAGGCGCCACGGCGGTGCGGCGCAAAGCCGAAACATGGGCACCGCAGCCCAGGGCTTCACCCAGATCGATAGCCAGCGTCCTGACGTAGGTCCCCTTGGAACAGCACAATTCGCATTCCAACTCTTCAGCGTCCTGACGCAGCAAGCGCAAGGTGTGAACCACCACCTCACGCGGTGCGCGTTCGACTTCGATGCCCCGGCGCGCCAGCTTGTAGAGCGGTTGGCCATCCCGTTTTACCGCCGAATACATAGGGGGGATTTGCCAGATCGGACCGACAAACTGGCGCAGCGCGGCTTCGATCCGTTCACGGCTCAAGACACCGACCGGTCGGGTGGCAAGCACTTCGCCTTCGGCGTCGCCGGTAACGGTTGTAACCCCCAATCGGCAGGTAAACCGATAGGACTTATCGGCGTTCAACAATAGCCCGGACAATTTGGTGGCTTCGCCCAAACAAATTGGCAACAGGCCGCTAGCCAGTGGATCGAGACTACCAGTATGACCGGCTTTTTGCGCCCGATAGAGTCGCTTGACCGTTTGAAGCGCAGCGTTGGATGTCCAGCCGACCGGCTTATCCAGTAGCAGTACCCCGTTGACCGGACGGCGGTCATTCTTGGTCACGAGGAATCCTCCGAACCAGTATCATCCGCCGTTGGCTCGATGGCATCACGATGCTTGCGAGTATCGGCTGCCACCGCCGCGTCGATCAGGGCCGATAGGCGTGCGCCGTGTTCGACAACCTCGTCGTAACGAAACTCCAGCGCCGGCACCGTGCGAATGTGCATGCGCCGGCCCAGCTCCCGCCGCAATAGGGGTGCGGCGCGGTTGAGCTCGGCTACTCGCTCGGCCCGCTCGGTCGGATCGCCCACCAAGGTGACGTAAATCCGGGCATACGCCAAATCGCGGCTAACCTCAACACTGGTCATCGAGATCAACGTCAGTCGCGAATCGCGCAACTCATCACGGATCAGCTCCGCCAGCTCGCGCCGAATCTGCTCGCCGATTCGGCGAGTACGCGGAAAAGTCTTCATTATCGCTCGACTCGTTTCCGCGATCCCGCTACAAGGTACGTTCCACTTGTACCCGTTCGAACACCTCAATGTGGTCGCCCTCACGGATATCGTTGTAGTTACGCACACCCATACCGCATTCCATGCCCGCCCGGACCTCGCTCACGTCGTCCTTGAAGCGTCGCAACGAATCCAGCGCGCCTTCGAAGATCACGACGTTCTGGCGCAACACGCGGATCGGATTATTGCGGCGCACCACCCCATCGACCACCATGCAGCCGGCCACCACTCCGAACTTGGGCGAGCGAAACACGCCGCGTACTTCGGCTAATCCGATGATTTGTTCCCTAAACTCGGGCTTGAGCATACCCACCATCGCCCGTTTTACATCATCGATCAGTTCGTAAATGATGCTGTAATAGTGCAGCTTTAACCCTTCTTCTTCGGCCAACTTCTTAGCGACACCGTCGGCGCGCACATTGAAACCGATGACGATGGCCTTCGCGTTGCGAGCCAGATTGACGTCCGATTCATTGATGCCGCCAACGCCACTGGCGATAATCTTGACCTGTACCTCGTCGGTGGACAAGCGGGTCAGCGCGTCAACGATGGCCTCGGCAGAACCCTGCACGTCGGCTTTGAGCACCGCGTTGAGGATATTGACCTGGCCAGATTCAAACTGCTTGGAAATGTCATCCAGGCTGATCGCAGGTTTACGGGCTTGCTCCTCGCGGAGTTTGTTCTGCCGAAACAGGGCGATCTCGCGGGCCTTACGCTCATCGGTGACCACGATGACTTCATCGCCGGCCCGGGGAGCGCCCGACAGGCCAAGCACTTCGACCGGGATCGAGGGTCCAGCCTCGCCGATACTTTGCCCGGTCTCATTCAGCATGGCACGCACTCGACCGTATTCGAGTCCGCTTAGAATCATATCGCCTTTGTGCAGAGTACCGCTTTGCACCAGCACGGTCGCCACCGGACCACGCCCCTTATCCAGCCGGGATTCGATGACCACACCTTTGGCGGGCCCATCCGCTGGCGCCTTCAATTCCAATATCTCGGCCTGCACGAGAATTTGATCGAGCAATTCGTCCACACCGGCGCCGGATTTAGCCGACACGTAGGCGAACAGAGTATCGCCGCCCCACTCCTCGGAGATGACGCCTTGCACCGACAATTCGCTCTTGACCCGCTCTGGGTCAGCGCTGGACTTGTCCATCTTGTTAACCGCCACCACCAACGGCACACCCGCGGCGCGAGCGTGCTGGATGGCCTCCAGCGTTTGCGGCATTACACCGTCGTCGGCCGCGACCACGAGCACCACCACATCGGTAGCCTTGGCGCCACGGGCGCGCATGGCGGTGAAAGCGGCATGGCCCGGCGTATCGAGAAAAGTGATCACCCCTTTCTGAGTGCGGACGTGGTAGGCACCGATGTGTTGGGTAATACCACCGGCTTCGCCCGCCGCGACTCGAGTACGGCGAATATAGTCGAGCAAGGAGGTTTTGCCGTGGTCCACATGCCCCATGATGGTCACTACCGGTGGGCGTGGCATGGCTTCGCCACGGTTAGTCTCGGCGGCTAACTCTTCCTCAAGGGCGTTTTCCTTCAGCATCTTGTAGGAATGCCCCATTTCCGATACAGCCAACGCAGCAGTATCCTGGTCGATGATCTGATTGATGGTGACCATCAATCCCATCTTTAAAAATGCCTTGATAACCTCGGTCGCCTTGACCGACATCTTCTGCGCCAGATCGGCGACGCTGATGGTTTCAGGGATAGCGACCTCGCGCACGACCGGCGCGGTGGGTTTAGCGAACCCGTGTCGCGGCGCTAACGCCGGCGCGGGGGTTCTAGCGCCCTTGCTCTTTGGCTTGCGGCGATCGGCCTTATCCAGAATCTGCTGCAAATCGCCTCGCCGCTGTGGCGGAAACCGCTCCTCCTCTTGCACCTCATCCCGACGCGAGAAAACATCGGAAACTCCGGCATCGCTGCGCGGCTTGCTGGGACCGCGCGCCTGCGATTCTGGGCGTTTTTTTCCGGTCTTGGCTTCGGGCGAAGGACCAGGCTGTTTCTTGGCTCTGACTTCCGAAGTTGCTTCAACGACTTCCGTCCGACGCTGGGCCGAGTCGGCATTTGCCGCTGATCGGCTCCCCGCAGCTCCAGGCGATCCCACTCCGATTGGACGAGCCGCCGTGGGCCGCTCCCCTGGCTTGCGACGACCCTCCTGCCCAGCCCGGCGGCGAGCTTCCGCTTCGGCCTCCTCACGCCGGCGAGCTTCCGCTTCGGCCTCCTCACGCCGGCGAGCTTCCGCTTCGGCCTCCTCACGCCGGCGAGCTTCCGCTTCGGCCTCCTCACGCCGGCGAGCTTCCGCTTCAGCCTCCTCGCGCCGGCGAGCTTCCGCTTCAGCCTCCTCGCGCCGGCGAGCTTCCGCTTCAGCCTCTTCCAGAAATGGCGTTGGCTCTTTTGACTGGCCGCGATCCGGTTCGACTCACTTCGGGGGCAGGCTGCGCCTCCGTGGCTCTACTGATCAGTTCGGCAACCGGCGCCGGCGCCGCTGGCCGTACCTCGGCCTCACGCGGACGGGGCGTTTCCTCTTCAACCAAGCTGCGCTTGATATACGTCCGTTTCTTGCGTACTTCGACGCTGACCGTCTTGACCTGCCCCGCCATACCTCCTGCCATTCTGATCTCGCTATGGGTTTTGCGTTTGAGCGTGATTCTCCTGGGCTCCGCCGCTCCTTGAATCAACGGGTTACCATGACTCTTTCGCAGATGTGTCAACAAATCCACTTTCTGCTTTTCCGTGACCGTGGCGTCCGCTCCGACAACCGCGATGCCAGCCTCGGCGAATTGTTCCAGCAGGCGATCCACCGGTATGCCGACAACCGTCGCAAATTGCTTGACTGTTACTGTCATTTACCACCCCCAGGACGAGCCGGTCCTACCGCTCGTTCGAAAACCAAGGCGCTCGCGCCGTCATGATCAATTTGGCGGCCCGTTCGTCATCCAGTCCCGCGATCTCGTTGAGATCGTCCACCGACAGTTCGGCCAGATCGTCCATCGTCACAATTCCACGGCTCGCCAACAAAAAGGCCAGTCCCTCATCCATGCCCTCCATCCGCAGCAAGGTGTCGGATGGACGGGTATCGCCAAGCCGCTCTTCTGCCGCGATCGCACGGGTCAGCAGCACGTCGCGCGCCCGCCCACGCAACCCTTCGATGATCTCTTCGTCGAATTCCGGGATCTCCAACATTTCGTGAACCGGTACGTAGGCGACTTCCTCCAAACCCGCGAATCCCTCACGCACTAATATCCCCGCGATCTCGTCGTCCACGCCCAACTGATCGACAAACATCTGGCACAAGGACTCTTCTTCCTGGCCGCGCCTGGCCTGCGCCTGGGCCTTGGTCATCACGTTCAGGGTCCAGCCGGTCAGCCGGCTGGCCAATTGCACGTTCTGGCCTCCCTTGCCGATAGCCTGGGCCAGTTGCTTTTCATCGGCAACGATGATGTCCATGCTATGGGCATCCTCATCCACGACAACAGACTCGACCTCGGCCGGCGACATTGCGTTCATGACAAAGCGGACCGGGTCGTCATCCCACTGCACGATATCGATCCGCTCGCCGGCCAGTTCGTTGGTCACGCTCTGCACTCGTGCGCCGCGCATGCCCACGCAGGCTCCTACGGGATCGATACGAGTGTCCTTGCTCTTGACCGCGATCTTGGCTCGCGATCCGGGATCGCGGGCAGCGCCCTTGATCTCGATGATACCCTGATTGATTTCGGGTACTTCCAAGGTAAACAGGGCGATTAAAAACTCCGGTACCACCCGGCTAATAAAGAGTTGGGGGCCACGGCTTTCGACCCGCACGTCCTTGAGATAACCGCGCACCCGTTCGCCAAGCCGAAACGACTCGCGGGGATTGAGATCCTCACGGGCGATTTTGGCTTCGACGTTACCACCAACATCGATGATCACATCGCCGCGTTCCAAACGCTTAACCACGCCGCCGATCAACTCCCCTTTACGATGCAGGTAAGCATCCACGATCTGCGCGCGCTCGGCATCCCGAACCTTCTGCACGATGACCTGCTTGGCGGTCTGGGCGGCGATTCGGCCGCCGAAATCGGCGTTTTCCAAGGGAATTTCAACGTATCCGCCGACTTGCGCATCTGCTTGTATCCCACGCGCTTCGAGAAGCGCCATCTGCCGGTCCGGGCTTTCGATCTGAACAGAATCGGCCACAACCTGCCATCGCCGAAACGTTTCGTAGTTACCGGTACGTCGATTGATCGTCACCCGCACGTCAGGATCACCCTCGTAGCGCTTTTTCGCAGCCGAGGCCAATGCCACTTCCAGAGCACCAAAAATGATCTCCTTGCCGACTCCTTTCTCGTTGGAGACGGCATCCACCACCAGCAGAATCTCTTTATTGCCTTCTTTGCTGTCTTTAACGCGCATGTCGTGTTGCCTCCCAGCCGGATCCGCACCCTGCCATCCCGCTTTAAAGTTCGGGCACCAGCCGAGCTTTTTCGATTCGCTCCAGCGGTACCCGCCATTCGCGTCCCTCGCTATCGACGATCACCACAGCATCGTCGCGCATCCCGAGCAGCCGTCCGATCAGTTTTCGCCGCCCCTCCAGCAGCTCCCGCAACTGAATCCGCACCTCCGAGCCAGCGTGACGGATAAAGTGCCGGGGCTCGAACAAGGGGCGATCCAATCCCGGCGATGAAATTTCCAAGGTATACCGCTCCGCGATCAGATCCTCGACATCCAGCACGCCTCCGAGCTGATGGCTGACCCGTTGGCAGTCGTCCAGAGTGATACCGTTTTCGCCGTCGATATAGACTCGCAGCAGGGCTCCGCTGGAACGCGCATGGAATTCCACGCCGACCAGTTCGTAACCCATGGCTTCCACCACGGCCGCTAACACTCGTTTCAGCTTTCCCAAGTCCTGGCGCATTTCGATTACCGGAAACAAAAAATGGGCCGGTGGCCCACTCGTTCGCCAAATGCCAAATCTGGAACCCCAGCGCACGACAGTATCTAAAAACTACACCCCCCACCGGTCGGTTTCAGGACCACCGAGAGCGCTCTCCGCCAAATCACCCCCATTCCCCACCCAAACGGCCCCAGCGTCGCCTCGGTTAGAACAGCTCCGGAGCGGCACATAAAAAAAGCCCTTTACGGGCTTCCTTGAAAATGGTAGCGGGGGCAGGATTTGAACCTACGACCTTCGGGTTATGAGCCCGACGAGCTACCGGACTGCTCCACCCCGCATCTGAGAACGGTAGGATAACATTTACAGCGGAATGCTTGCAAGCTACAGCAAACCACTTTTACGCTATTCCTGCCTTTCATCCACCGCTGGCACCCCTGAATCACTAACAACACTCGCTTTCTGTGCGACTCTGCTCGCCACGCATCGCTCGCGGGTCTGGCTTCGCACAAACAAGATCGCGCCTGTAAACCACAGCACGCTAAAACCGATTTCCAGCCACGCCAGCCACGGCCGCGCCATCGGTCCAGCCGCGCTGAAAACGCCAGCCGAAAAATAAAACAGCGCAAGAAAACTGGCCCAGGCGTGAGTATAGAGGCGGCCGTGCAACAAGCCGCGCAACGGCAACAACAGCGGCCCTACCAACAGAATCAATATTAATGAGACCGGCATTCGCGTCGGGGGTTCCAACCAGCTGAACCAGAGCAGCAGTACTCCGAACAAGCCTAAATAACCGGTTAGCGCGGCTCCTCGCCAGAATTGACTCATGCGTTTTCCAATCTGCGTGTGATGTCCGCCAAGCGGCGTCCCATCGCCCGGCACAACTGTTTCTCTTCGTCGCCGAGCGCCACCGTGGCCTCCGATCCCGACCAATGGCTCGGACCATACGGTGTACCGCCGCTTCGAGTATCGCGCAACATTGGCTCGGTATAAGGGATGCCGATCACCAGCATCCCGTGATGCAACAGCGGTAGCATCATGCTCAACAGCGTGGACTCATGGCCACCGTGCAGGGTTGAGGCCGAGGTAAAAACTGCCGCCGGCTTGCCCGCGAGGGCTCCTGCCAGCCAGAGGCTGCCAGTGGAATCCAAAAAATACTTGAGCGGCGCGGCCATGTTGCCAAAGCGGGTGGGACTACCCAAGGCCAGCCCGGCGCACTCCCGCAAGTCGTCCAAACTGGCGTAGGGAGGACCAACGGTTGGAATATCGTCCTCGATCGCTTCGCAGACAGCCGACACCGATGGCACGGTACGCAATCGTGCCGTCACACCGTTCACCTCCTCCACCCCCCGGGCGATATATCGCGCCATCTCGGCCGTTCTCCCGGTACGGCTGTAGTACAAAATCAGTATCTCGATCATCACTCCGGCTCTTCTCCTTGCAGTCGTCGGCCGTTCGACCTCAACCGTGGTAGCACTGCCTGGGGCCATTCCCCCGCGCTGGCTTGACGGCTTCGGCGACCGGTGCTAGCTTGCGTTTGAAATTGCCGATTATTGCCCCAATGTAGCGGCCTCGCTGCTTTTCTCAACGCCTTGACCATCAAACTCGCGTTACTTACCGTCGCAATGCTGTCGTTGGCGGCCTGTGTGACAGCCCCTGTGCAAGAGATGAGCGACGCCCGACAGGCTATCCGCTCAGCCGAGGTGGCCGGCGCGCTCCAAAACTCACCCGACAGCTTTTCGGAAGCCCGGCGCCTGCTACGGGAAGCACAAGCGCGACTGGAAATCGGCGCCTACGATGATGCCCGGCGCTTGGCCTTGGAAGCGCGCGACCACGCTATCGCGGCTAGAGAACAAGCGGTGCAAGCCACCTCAATGCGGTCGACTCCTCCCTAGCGTCAGGCTCATAGAGGAAACTTCGAGTACCCCCAAGATGCCTGACAGACCTGCCACTGCCTCATGGTTTTCCCCCCGACCCGGATTCCGAGCGATGCTGCTAGCGGTGTTACTCGCGGCGATCACTCCTCCCGCCACCGCTCAAAATCCGGATTTCTCCCTGCCCGGCCTGGATGGGCGGCCGATACGCTTGACTGATTTTCGCGGCCGTTGGGTTATCGTCAACTTTTGGGCTTCCTGGTGTTCACCCTGCCTGTTCGAAATGCCCGAATTGCAAGCATTCCACGAAACTCACTCTGATCGCGCCACTGTCATCGGTATCAATTTCGAAGATCTCCCGCCCGATAAGGTCCGCGCCTTCGCTCAACGGTTGGTGATCACGTTTCCCATCGCGCTGAGCGGAGGCAATCCAGTTACCGGTTTCGACCTCAAAGGACTGCCGACCACCTTTCTGATTTCCCCGGCTGGCAAGCTGGTGGATACCCACTTGGGCACCGTGGATGCCACGATGCTGGCAGAGCGAATTGCCGAAATGGAAAAAACGAGCAACTCGACTCGCTAGTTCGGCTGTAACCGCACGGAAATGATACAACACCCTACCCTTGTCGATTTCAAGGAGGTTTTGTGAAAACTCTCTGCCTGCGTTGCTATGTGACTGGCCGTGTTCAGGGCGTCGGTTTTCGCTACGCCACCGCCGAGAAAGCTCTGGCGTTGGGAGTCACTGGCTATGTCCGCAACCTGCCGGATCGGCGCGTGGAAGTATTGGCCTGCGGCGAGGAGCGCGCCGTCACCGCTTTGCGCAATTGGTTGTGGCAAGGCCCGCAACTTGCGCGGGTGAGCGACATCCGTTGTGACACCTTACCTCATCAAGACTTCCACGATTTCCGAATCGAGTGAATACATCGCTCAAAAAATTTTCGATGACCCCTTGAATTATCCACAGGCTTCTGAACCGCCTCTCTGTTGTGACTCTCGAATCCTGCTTCGGCCAAAAATTAATCGATATTTCAATAGTTACAGATAACCCATTAATAAATATAAAAAATACGTCCAGCCCAAAAATTTGCGACACAACGACACACCCGACGCCAAGTGATGATGCGACATCGTTAAAAATTATCCACAGAGTTATCCACAGAGTTATCCACAGGCTCAACGGGTCACTCAGCTTCAAACCAAGCCGATTCAAGCACCCGCATCACCTAACGCTCAACCGCTCCAGCAGCCATTTCAAAAATCCTTCCCGCGCGACCAAGATGCTATCCGAATCGCGCCGGCCGCGATATTCCAGTTGCCCACTCGCCAAGTTGCGCTCGCCGATCACCACCCGATGTGAAACGCCAATCAGCTCCATATCGGCGAACATGACACCCGGTCGGGCATCACGATCGTCCAACAGTACCTCGATCCCCGCAGCCAGCAGCTCGCGATAGAGCACTTCAGCGGTGTCGCGCACGGCGGCGGAACGATTGGCTCCGACCGGCAGCAACGCCACCTGAAACGGCGCCATTGCAGCGGGCCAAATGATGCCGCGCTCGTCATGATTCTGTTCGATGGCGGCGGCCACCACTCGCGAAATGCCGATACCGTAACAGCCCATGGTCACCGTTGTCAGCTGGCCGTTTTCACCGAGTACCACTGCATTCATGGCGGCGCTGTACTTCTGGCCGAGTTGGAAAACATGGCCGACTTCGATACCTCGGGCGATGGACAACACACCACGCCCGTCGGGACTGGGATCGCCCTCGATCACGTTGCGAATATCAGCGACTTCGGGTTCCGGGCAGTCACGGCCAAAGTTCATCCCGGTCAGATGCCAATCGTCGGCATTCGCTCCCACCACCATATCGGCCATTTTGGCCACGGCCCGGTCAGCGACGACCGCACCAGTGAAACCGACCGGCCCTAGCGAGCCGGGACCGGCGCCAAAGGCGGCCCGAATGGCGTCGGCATCGGCGAAGGTCAGAGGGGTTTTCACTTGCGGCAGCTTTTCGGCCTTGATCGCGTTCAATTCGTGATCGCCGCGCAGCATCAGCAAGACCGGCTGCCCATTTGTGCCGGCCACCACGATAGCCTTCGCCGTCCGCTCGGCCGGCAGGCTCAGAAAATCGCACAATTCGGCGATCGTCTTAACGCCGGGGGTATGGACGCGCGTCAAGGTTTCGGCTGGTGCCGGTCGCTCGTCGACGAGCGCCAGTGCCTCGGCCAGCTCGACGTTGGCGGCATAGTCGCTCTCGGTGGAAAAGGCGATGGCGTCCTCCCCCGAATCAGCGAGGACATGGAATTCCTGGGACCGGCTACCGCCAATGCTGCCGGAATCCGCCAGCACCGCCCGGAATCTCAAGCCCAGTCGGGTGAAGATGCGGACATAGGCGTCGAACATCGTCTGGTAGCTGGCTTGCAGCGACGTGTGATCGAGATCGAACGAATAGGCGTCTTTCATCAGAAACTCCCGCGCCCGCATCACACCGAAGCGCGGTCGGATCTCGTCGCGGAACTTGGTCTGGATCTGATAAAAGTTGACGGGCAGCTGTTTGTAGCTCTTGATTTCGCGTCGGAATAGCTCGGTGATCACTTCCTCATGCGTCGGACCGAAGCAGAAATCGCGCTTGTGCCGATCCGCGATCCGCAGCAGTTCCGGACCGTACTGCTGCCAGCGACCGGATTCCTGCCACAATTCAGCCGGCTGCACGGCGGGCATGAACAACTCCAGGGCGCCGGCGCGGTCCATCTCCTCCCGCACCACCGCCTCGACCTTGCGCAACACGCGCAGGCCCAGGGGCAACCAAGTATAGATACCGGCGGCAAGCTTGCGGATCAAGCCCGCCCGTAGCATGAGCTGGTGACTGACGACCTCGGCGTCGGCCGGGGTTTCCTTGACGGTGAACAGCGGAAAGCGGGATACGCGCATGAATCGGCCTTGGCTAATATTGGAAAATCTAAGGATTGCAGTAGTAGTCCTGATCCTTTTGTGCTTTCTTCAACTCGGCTGCCCGTTCTTCGGCATCGAGCGGGACTTTGTTTCCCTTGGCGTCGGTTTTGACCACCGAACCGGTACCTTGCAGAGCGACGACATTCCTTTTGGCGATCTCGCAATTCTTGGCGCGCACGTCATCGACTTCCTTCTGCGCTTGCTCCGCCTGTTCCTTGTCCTTCTGTTCCTGCTCGGCAACCTGCTTCGCCAAGCTTTCTTGCTCCTTGTTCAGATTGCGATCGGCGGCGGGATTTTGTTCCGCTCCGGCTGGCTTGCGCACCATTTCGTATTTCACGCCGGCGGGAGGCGCCAGTTCGGAATATTGGACCTGTCCTTGTGAATCGGTCCATTTGTAGATGAACTGCTGGGCTTGGACAGCCACCGCACCCCCCCAACAGCTCGCTATCAGTATCCATCCCAGCGTTCGTTTAAACATGTCATTCCTCCAGGCGTTCGGATATCGAGGATTCGTCATGACGCCATGCTGCGGTCGTTTCCCCAGCATTGCAACGGGATTTTGCTGACAATAAATGTCGTGTAGTATAACGGGCCCGCAAGATCCACGCCCAGCACGGAACGGCAGCTTTCACGACGAGTAGCGCCACCGGGGATCACCCACGCCGCGCGGCGGTTACCCCGCCCAACCGCGACCTCGGCCGGACACCCATCAGCCCCGTCGATGATGCGTCGATATCCCAGCGTCGAGCCATCTTGCCGATCCGCGATTCTTAACCCCAATTCAGCATGAGGAAGCAACGTCATGGAACTTCTCACTGGTGCCGAAATCCTGATTCGCTGTTTGAAGGAGGAAGGCGTCGAATATCTGTTCGGCTATCCCGGCGGTGCCGTTTTACATATTTACGACGCGATCTACGTCCAAGACGATGTCAAGCACGTCCTGGTCCGCCATGAGCAAGCCGCCGCTCACGCCGCCGATGGTTATTCCCGTGCCAGCGGCAAGCCGGGCGCGGTGCTGGTCACCTCCGGCCCTGGCGTGACCAACGCCGTGACCGGCATCGCCACCGCCTACATGGACTCGGTACCGATGGTGATCATCTCTGGCCAAGTCCCCACCCCCCTGATCGGCAACGACGCTTTTCAGGAAGTGGATGCGGTCGGTATCACCCGACCTTGCGTTAAGCACAATTTCCTGGTCAAGGACGTGACCAAGCTGGCCGAAACCATCAAGAAAGCCTTCTACATCGCGACCACCGGCCGCCCTGGTCCAGTGCTGGTGGACTTGCCGAAGGACGTGACCATCGCCAAGGCCGAATTCCATTATCCGAAGAAAGTCAAGCTTCGCTCTTACAATCCGACCGTCAAGGGCCACGCCGGCCAGATCCGCAAAGCGGTGGACCTGATCCTATCCGCCAAGCGGCCAATGGTCTACACCGGCGGCGGTGTGATCTTGAGCGACGGCTCGACAGAACTGGTCGAACTCACTCAACTGCTCGGTTATCCGATTACCAATACCCTGATGGGATTGGGCGCTTATCCGGCCACCGACAAGCAGTTCGTCGGGATGCTGGGGATGCACGGCACTTATGAGTCCAACATGGCGATGCACCATTGCGATGTGCTCATCGCCGTCGGTGCTCGCTTCGACGATCGGGTGACCGGTAAAATCGAGCGATTCTGCCCGGAGGCGCGGATCGTCCATGTAGACATCGATCCCTCCTCGATTTCCAAGAACGTCCGGGTCGATATCCCCATCGTTGGCTCCGTGCCGAACGTACTGCGGGCGATGATCAACGTGATCCGCGACGAGAAGCTGCGCCCTGATACCGATGCGCTGGCGCGCTGGTGGCAGCAGATCGACGAGTGGCGGGCGATCAAATCCTTGAGCTATCGATCGAGCGACACGATCATCAAGCCCCAGTTCGTGATCGAAAAGCTGTATCAGGTCACCGAAGGCAAGGCTATCATCACTTCCGACGTCGGCCAGCACCAGATGTGGGCGGCTCAGCACTACCACTTCGACCGGCCGCGCCAATGGATCAATTCCGGCGGCCTGGGCACCATGGGTTTTGGCCTGCCGGCCGCAATGGGCGCCAAGCTGGCTTTCCCCGACCAGGACGTGGCCTGCGTCACCGGTGACGGCAGCATTCAAATGATGCTGCAAGAACTTTCGACCATGAAGCAGTATCACGCGCCGGTCAAGATCGTAAACCTGAATAATAACTATCTTGGCATGGTGCGGCAGTGGCAGGAGTTTTTCTATCAAAAACGCTACTGCATGACCTATTTCGAATCCCTGCCCGATTTCGTCAAGTTGGCCGAAGCCTACGGCCATGTCGGGATGCGGATCGAGAAGCCGGGCGACGTGGAGGGCGCGCTGCGCGAGGCCTTCGCCTTAAAGGATCGCACGGTCTTTCTTGATTTCCTGACCGACCAAAGCGAAAACGTGTTCCCGATGATTCCTTCCGGGGGCAGCCAAAACGAGATGTTGCTGGCCGAGCGCGACGAGATGATTTCGACTCACGACGAAGGAATGGTGCTGCTGTGAACAATAACGATCGTCACTTGATTTCGATTCTGATGGAAAACGAGGCCGGTGCCCTGTCGCGGGTGGCCAACCTGTTCTCGGCGCGCGGCTACAACATCGAGAGCTTGACGGTGGCGCCCACCGACGATCCGACCCTGTCGCGGCTGACTCTGGTGACTTACGGTAACGAGCAGATCATCGAGCAGATCGTCAAGCAATTGAATAAGCTGATCGATGTGGTCAAGCTGATCGACCTGAGCGAGACCGAGGCCATCGAGCGGGAATTGATGCTGGTCAAGACCAAAGCCATGGGCGAGCAGCGCGCCGAAATGAAGCGGCTGGCCGACATTTTCGGCGGTCACGTCTTGGATGTCACCGACGCGACCTACACCATCGAGCTGACCGGTACCGGCAGCAAGCTGGACAACTTCCTGCGCGCGATCGACAAGGAAACCATTCTCGAAGTGGTTCGTTCCGGGGCCACCGGCATCGCGCTCGGACAGAAGGCGCTGCACGCCTGACTTCTTACCGCCAATCCTCGCCGTTCCCTCCTCCTCCCGTTCCGAGGGGGGACAGTTTGTTTTGCATCTCTTTCAGGAAATCTCCATGAACATCTATTACGACAAAGACGCCGATCTGTCCCTGATCAAGGGCAAAACCGTCGCCATCATCGGTTATGGCTCCCAAGGTCACGCCCACGCGCTCAACCTGCGCGATTCCGGCGTGAACGTCATCGTCGGTCTGCGGCCCGGCTCTGCCTCGGCGATCAAGGCCGAGAAGGCTGGGCTGACGGTCAAACCGGTCGATGACGCGGCAGCGGCGGCGGACGTGGTCATGATCCTGGCTCCCGACGAGCACCAAAGCCAGATTTATCGGGACATCGAGTCGAAGCTCAAGAAAGGCGCGGCGCTGGCCTTCGCCCACGGCTTTAACATCCACTTTGGCGGGATCGTGCCGCGCGCCGATCTCGACGTGATCATGATCGCGCCGAAGGGTCCGGGCCATCTGGTGCGTTCCACTTACACCCAAGGCGGCGGCGTACCCAGCCTGATCGCAGTAGCGCAAGACGCCTCCGGCCAAGCCAAGGAACTCGCCTTGTCCTATGCCTCCGCCAACGGCGGCGGTCGCGCCGGTGTGATCGAAACCACCTTCCGCGAAGAATGCGAAACCGACCTGTTCGGTGAACAGGTGGTATTGTGCGGCGGACTGACCGCGCTGATTCAAGCCGGGTTCGAAACGCTGGTCGAAGCGGGCTACGCGCCGGAAATGGCCTATTTCGAATGCCTGCACGAGGTGAAGTTGATCGTGGATCTGATCTACGAAGGCGGCATCGCCAACATGCGCTACTCGATCTCCAACACCGCTGAGTACGGCGATTTCACGCGTGGTCCGCGCATTATCACCGAGCAGACCAAAACCGAGATGCGCAAGATTCTCAAGGAAATCCAGACGGGCCAATTCGCCCGCGAGTTCATCCTGGAGAATCAAGCCGGTGCACCGGTGTTACGGGCCAATCGCCGCATTAGTCGCGAGCACCCGGTCGAACAGGTCGGCGAGAAGCTGCGCGGCATGATGCCGTGGATCAAAGCCAATCGGCTGGTGGATACCAGCAAGAATTGAAGCAATCGCACGGTCAGGGCAGTGCGCGAATGGAAAACGACTCCGCGCACTGCCCGTTCTGGATCAACATCAAAACGTTTTCTCGACAATGACGAGTGGCGATCTCCCGGTTCAGCGCCGGCTTGCGGTTTTGATCGACGCGGACAACGCCCAACCGGCGATCATCGAAGGACTCATCAGGGAAATCGTCAAATATGGCATCCCCAGCGTTAAGCGCATTTACGGTGACTGGACCACGCCCAACTTGACGGGATGGAAGTCAATCTTGTTAGACCATTCGATCCAACCCATTCAGCAGTTCCGCTACACAGTCGGCAAAAACGCGACCGACAGCGCCATGATCATTGACGCAATGGACTTGTTGTATACCCGCCGTTTCGAAGGCTTTTGTCTGGTTTCCAGCGACAGCGATTTTACGCGATTGGCTTCCCGCATCCGAGAAGAAGGTTTGTTGGTGTACGGCTTCGGCGAGGAAAAAACGCCGAAAGCTTTTGTGTCCGCCTGTGACAAATTCATTTTTACTAAGGTGCTCATCCCTCAGGAAGAGGCGGAGTCAATCAATCGAAAACAAGAAACGAATCAACTCAAAGCGAATACAAAGCTCGTAAGCCTTATCCGTGGCGCCATTGAGGTGGTATCGGATGAAAGTGGCTGGGCTAATCTACGAAGATGTCCTCGTGCACGTTGGTGTCGCCGGCCACCGACGTCGTTGGCCTTGGAGTCGAACGCGATCCGCCCTGCCGTCCGGGGACCAGGCCCCGCGCTCGGAGTACCCGCTGAGGCTTGGCCGCCCTGGCTGTTCGTGGACACCCGGGTGGTCGCGTTGGTGTTGATGTTCTTGACGAACAGGTCCGTGTTCACGTTCGTGTCGTTCGGCAACCAGGAACGGGGATTGCGATTCGAACAGGATCCTCGTCGGAGTCCGGCGACCACACGGGCCGCTCGGAGTCCATCGGGCCGCTCCCAGGTCGGCTGGTTCCCGGCGCTGTCTGCTGCTCACCCGGTGGAAGTCCGAGCAGCTCTGCAGCGCTGCTGTTCCGGTCGACCCAGAACACGTCCCACGCACCGTTGTTCTGGATACCCGCAGGCCAGCGTTGAACTCGTCAGTCGGTCGCGAACGCGATCTTCGTGCCGTCCGGCGACCACGTCGGCCAGCCGCATCCGAAGCTGAACCACTCCACGGCGCCGGTGTTGAGGTTCTTCCCGAAGAGGTCCTCGCCGCTCGAAGGGTCGTCGCCCAGGTTCGTCGACGCCGAGCAGAACAGCAGCCAGTCCCCCTGCGGCGGAGAAACCAAGACCCATGTTGATGCCGGGATCCGAGAGAGGGGCACCCGTTCCCCAGTGTGTCCGTTCTGCGCGGTGTCCACCACCCGGATGGCGCCGGAGGACAGCGTCTTCAGGTACACGTGCGCGCACCCGTCGTTCACGCCGGGCACGAGGTTGGTGGCCTTGCAGTAGAAGGCCACCTTCGGTGCCGTCCGGCGACCAGGTCGCGCTGCCCGCCTCGCTGGTTGCCGCCGTTCCCGCCGGCGTCGGAGTTGACCCCGCACGATCGGCCCGGCGGAGGTCGTCGGCTTCGAGCCGCCGGGTGCCCGCGTCCCTGGGCCGGGGTCCGGGGGGCGTCGAGCCGGGCACCACGACCACGTTCTTGCTGACCTTCGCGCCCTTACTGGCCCTTGACCGGTGATGGTGGAGTCTCGATGCGTCGTGCCCGCGGCGGCACCGCTGGGCAGCGTGCACCGCAGCACCAGCGGCCTTGGCCGGCTTCTTCTTCTTGCGCACCAACTTGGTGACCTTGCAGGTCATCGAGCCGTCCTTGACCTTGAGTTGCTTGGCCTTCGTGACGCGCCACGACGTCTTGAGCTGCACCCGCACGGTCTGTGGTCGCCGGCCAGGGTGGCCGCGCTGGGGGTTATGTTAGGACCGCCGGGGCCGCGGGGATCGCCAGCACCATGGCTGTGAGTGCGACCGCCGCGGCCAGGAGGAAGCAGGTCCCTCGCGTTCTGGCGTGCGGCATGGCATGATCCACTTCCAACCCGGTCAGCATAGCGGCTTTCGGCATGGCGCTCCGGCAGTCCCCCGCAGTGAGGATCAACCGGTATGGTCCAGGTCCGCGCGCCGAATCGCTAGCGGCGGCGAGCACCGAATGTCGTCGGCGGCACTTGACCCTGGACCGAACTTGACATTAGCGTCAA
Source organism: Candidatus Competibacter sp. (assembly GCA_037045535.1). Lineage (GTDB taxonomy): Bacteria > Pseudomonadota > Gammaproteobacteria > Competibacterales > Competibacteraceae > Competibacter_A. Next base: position 4,658 of record JBAOHI010000062.1, on the reverse strand, counting down.
GTTTGTGAAGATCCTCGTCGCCAACCGTGGAGAGATCGCCTGTCGGGTGTTCCGCACTGCCGCCCGCCTCGGCCACTCCACTGTCGCTGTGTTCACGCAGGCCGACCGCGGTGCGTTGCACACGCGCAGCGCCGACGTTGCCGTGGCCATCGAGTCCTATCTCGACGCCGACGAGATCCTGCGTGCGGCGCGCAGGGTCCAGGCCGAGGCCGTCCACCCCGGGTACGGCTTCTTGTCCGAGAACCCCGACTTCGCCCAAGCTGTGCTCGACGCGGGTCTGATCTGGATCGGTCCGACCCCGGACTCGATCCGGGCGATGGCCTTGAAGGTCGAGGCCAAGAACCTCGCGGAGAAGGCCGGGGTCCCGATGCTCACCAGCGGGACCGAGGTGTTCCCGGTGCTGGTGAAGGCCTCCGCCGGCGGTGGCGGCAAAGGTATGCGGCGCGTCGACCGCCCCGAGGACCTCGAGGAGGCGGTCGCCGCGGCCAAGCGGGAGGCGGCCAGCGCCTTCGGCGACAACACGGTGTTCATCGAGCGCTACTTGGAATCGGCCCGGCACGTGGAGGTGCAGGTCTTCGGTGACACGCACGGCAACGTGGTGCATCTGTTCGAGCGGGAGTGCTCCATCCAGCGCCGCCACCAGAAGGTCGTGGAGGAGTCGCCGTCGCCTGGTGTGACGCCGGCCTTGCGCGACCAGATGACCTCCGCCGCCGTGAGTTTGGCCTCGGAGATCGGCTACGTGGGCGCGGGGACCGTCGAGTTCATGGTCGCCGGCGACGAGTTCTTCTTCCTGGAGATGAACACCCGCCTGCAGGTCGAGCATCCGGTCACCGAGGCGATCACCGGCAGGGACCTCGTCGAGTGGCAGATCCGGGTGGCGCAGGGGGAGCCCCTGCCCGCCACCCGGGAGCAGATCACCGCGTCGGGCCATGCGATCGAGGTGCGTCTGTACGCCGAGGATCCCGCCAACGGTTACCTGCCCAACACGGGCACCCTGCGGATCTTCGACGTCGAGCCCGCCGAGGGGGTCCGGGTGGACACAGGGTTCGTCGCCGGGGACGTGGTGACCGCGAACTACGACCCGATGCTCGCGAAGGTGATCGTGCACGCGCCCACCCGGGACGAGGCCGCCACGCGCCTCGCGGCCTACCTGCGCCGGGCGGGTATCGAGGGTGTGGTGACGAACAAGGACTCACTTGCCGCCGTGCTCAGCGAGCCCGACTTCCTCGCCGGACGCACCACCACCGACTACCTCGACACCCACGAGGCGGTGCTTGCGCCGGTCCAGGACCGCGTGCGGCACGCGTTGGCCGTGCTCGCGGCACGCGATCAGGACGGGCCGGTGGCCCCGGCGGGTTGGCGCAATGTGGCGGCAGTGCCCGAATGGCTGCAGCTCACGATCGCCGGCGCGCCGCTCACGCTGCGATGGATGCGTGAGCGGGAGGGGTTGCGAGTGCAGACCGTCGACGGCGACCCATTGCTGGGGGAGGCGACCGACCTCGGTCTCGCCCGCTTGACGGCGACATCCGTCGACCTCGACGGGGTCCTGACGCCGGTCGCCGTGGTGGGACGGGACCACGGAGTGGTGACCGTCAACGGGCTGACTCTGGCCTTCGAGGTGCTGCCGCGCTTCGACGAGAACGCCCACTCCACCGAAGGTGGCGGCCCGACCACGCCGGTGCCGGGCACCGTCACCGACGTCCGCGTCGGCGAGGGTGATGAGGTGACCGCCGGGCAGATCCTCGTGGTCCTCGAGGCGATGAAGATGGAGCACACCATCACGGCCGATGCCGACGGCGTCGTGACCGCTGTGCATGTGCGTGCCGGGCAGTCCGTCGACGCCCACCAGGTGGTCGTGAGCATCGAGGAGGTCTGAGCGGGCGCCCCACAATTGGGCCGGAGGGCCTGCCCCCCGATGCGTGCAAACCGACAAAAGTCGTGAACCGGACAAGATAATGGGTGGAAGGGGCAGATCGTGCCCTCCGAGCCTGTTGCGCGGCCCAGTTGTGGGGACGCCTTGACCGGACCCGAAGTTGACACTAGCGTCAACTTCATGAAGCGACCTGTCCGCATCGCCAACTGTTCGGGCTTCTTCGGGGACCGCCTGGCCGCGGCTCAGGAGATGGTCGACGGCGGTCCCATCGATGTGCTGACCGGCGATTGGCTGGCTGAGCTCACCATGCTCCTTCTGGCGCGCCAGAAGATGAAGCACGGCACCGGATTCGCGCGCACGTTCCACCAGCAGATGGAACAGGTCCTGCCGACCTGCCTCGAGAAGGGCATCAAGGTCGTGAGCAACGCCGGCGGGCTCGACCCGGTCGCCGCGGCCCAGGCCATCCGAGACCTCGGCACTGGCGCAAAGGTCGCCTCGGTCAGCGGCGACGACCTCCTGCCGAGGTTCGCCGAGGTGGGTGGGGAGTGGATCAACCTCGACACCGGCGAGCCCTTCACCGGCCACCCCTTGAGCGCGAACGCGTACCTCGGTGCCCGCGGGATCGTGGCTGCATTGGAGGCGGGGGCCGACGTGGTCGTCACCGGCCGTGTCACCGACGCAGCCCTGGTAATCGGCCCTGCCGCCTGGTGGCACGGCTGGGATCTCGATTCGGCGGACACCCTGGACGCACTCGCGGGCGCGCTGGTGGCCGGTCACGTCATCGAATGTGGTGCGCAGGCCTCGGGCGGCAATTACGCATTCTTCCGGGAGGTTCCTGGGCTCGAGCACGTCGGCTTCCCGATCGCCGAACTCGCCTCCGACGGCACCAGCGTGATCACCAAACACCCGAACACCGGTGGCCTGATAAGCCCGGGTACGGTCACGGCTCAACTGCTCTACGAGGTGGGCGACGAGCACTACCTCAACCCCGATGTCACCGCGCGCTTCGACACCATCGAGATCGACCAGGTCGGCAAGGACCGGGTGCGCCTGTCCGGTGTGCGTGGGGAGGGCGGGCCGGAAACCCTCAAGGTCGCGATCAACTGCCTCGGTGGCTTCCGCAACTCCATGACTCTGGTGCTGACGGGTGCGGACACCGCTGAGAAGGCCGACATCGCGGTACGCACGATCTGCGGCGTCGGGCTCGCGGAGGCCAAGGTCCTCGCGCCGTCCGAACTCGGCGCACGTTCCCGGCTCGGCGTGCGTGAGCTCACGGTCGCGTACATGCCCCCGGCCAGCGACGACCCGCGCGACGTCGCGTCGGCCCAAGGGCGCTTGGTGATCACCGCGAAGGATGACGACCCGAAGAAGGTCGGCAAAGCCTTCACCCGCCCGGCCGTGGAGTCGGCGCTCGCGTCCTACCCAGGCATGTTCCCGACCGCCCCGCCGTCGGACGGTTCTCCCTACGGCGTCTACTGGCCGTCCACGGTAGCGATCGACGATGTGCCGGTGATCGTCGAGATCGACGGTGAGGAAGTCGCGGAGGTCGTCGGCGGCAAGCCGCTTGCGGGACGACCCGTGGCGAAGGCGGAACTCCCGTCGCCGCCGCAGGAGGCGATCATCGCCGGGCCGTTCGCGCGGCGTCGCTTCGGGACGTTCGTCGGGGCGCGCAGCGGCGACAAGGGCGGCAACGCCAACGTCGGCCTGTGGGTTCGCCACCCGGCAGAGGATGCCGCGGTCGCGCTGGCGTGGCAGGAGGCGGACGCGCTCACCGCGCCACAGGTCGACGAGCAGCACGACACCGCGGAGGTGTGGGCCGCCGACGTGGACCTCGACGTGGACGCCGAGGCCGTCGACCTCGCCAACGCCCGTTACGAGTGGCTGTGCGATTTCCTCACCCGGGAGCGCCTGGCCGAGATGCTTCCGGAGGCCGCCACGCTGCCGGTGGAGATCCACTACTTCCCGCCGTTGCGGGCGATCAACGTCGTCATCAAAGGGCTCTTGGGCCGCGGAGTCTCCGAGACGACCCGCAGCGATCCCCAGGCGAAAGGACTGGCCGAACAACTGCGGGCAGTGTGGATCGACGTCCCCGAGGCGCTGTTGTGAATCCCCGCACCGAGCGCGGCCGCCGCACCCGCAGCGCGCTGCTCGAGGCCGCGCGTGAGGCTTTCGAGCAGCGCGGTTTCGACGACTGCCGCATGAACGACATCGCCGATGCCGCCGGGGTTTCGCATGGGACCGTGTACACCTACTTCGAGTCCAAGGAGGAGATCCTCGGGCAGGTGATCGACGAGTTGCTCGTGGAGTTGCAGGACGATCTGCGGACCTCGGCGAAGGACCCGATGGCGCGCATCGCCGAGGCGAACAAGCGCTACCTGCAGGCCTACCGGGACAACCACCGCCTCCTGCAAGTGATCGAGCAGGCAGCCGTCACAACCCCTGAACTCGGGGCGCGGCTCGATGAGTTCCGCCGCCGCTACCACGCGCGGGTGAGTGCTGCGATCCGCCGACTGCAGGAACAGGACCGCATCCCCGCCGAGTTGCCAGCGGATGTCACGGCCACTGCGCTGTGCGCCATGGTGGAGGGTTTCTCGCGCTACTGGCAGCGACCGGTGACCGACGACATCAACGCGACGCTGACGAGCCTGTGGGTCAATGCCCTGGGCCTGGACCCGGTGGCTTGAGGGCCGCCCGCCCAGCTCGTTGTCGCGTTGTTGGGCGACACGCCGGGTGTGTCATCCCGACTTCACGACAACGCCGTCGATCAGGGGTGGTGCCGGTGCAA
>JBAOHI010000061.1:0-4936 GCA_037045535.1 Candidatus Competibacter sp. | reverse complement strand
ATGCCAGAACCTTTCTCAGTCGAATTTCCCCAAGCCATTTTTGGCAAACAACACTGGTGCCTGCTGACGCATACCCCCTTGTCGGATGGTAGCGGCTTTGTTCGCACCTTTACTGATATTACCGAACGCAAACACCTGGAACTGGAGTTGGATCGCTTGTCGCGAACAGACACCATCACTGGGGTAATGTTGCGTCGGGCTTTCGAACAGCGTTTAATCGAAGAGATCGAACGGGCACACCGCTTTAATCACCCCCTGACACTGCTGATGGTCGATATTGACCACTTCAAGCGAATTAACGATACCTGGGGGCATCATGCCGGTGATGTGGCCCTGCATAGCTTTGCATCCATCTGTCAACAGATATGTCGGAGTCACGATCTGGTGGGACGCCTTGGGGGTGACGAATTCGCGCTGTTGCTGCCCGAAACCGAGAGCGACGCCGCCATGGTTATGGCGGAGCGGTTGCGCGAGGCCGTGGCACGGCATCCCATCGATCTAGACGACTTAAGAAGCTGTACAAAAACTAACATATTGATATTATTATAGTATTTTTGATAAAATAAGCCAAAATCTAGCGATTATTTTAATTTTAGAGATTCTATTCGAGGTGCTGCATGGCTTGGCCAAAAGAAATTCCTGGTAAGAGGTATCCCAGTGATTTGACAGATGAAGAATGGGAAATCTTGGAGCCGATTTTAAAAAAGCCGATCCTTATACGACGGGTCGACCCCGTAAAGTCGACCTCCGCGAGGTGATAAATGCCATTTTTTATCTGAACAAGACGGGTTGTCAATGGCGGTATTTACCTAAAGATTTTCCCCATTATACCTTAATCAGTTACTATTATCACAAATGGGTTGACAACAATACTATCGAGCAAATCAACACAGCGATTCATCAGCAACTCCGAAAAGAAATGGGTCGAAATGAGCATCCAAGTGCAGGGATTATCGATAGCCAAACCGTTAAAGGGACACCGGAATCAACTCGGGAATCCGGGTTCGACGGTGGTAAGTTGATTCAGGGCCGCAAGCGGCATATTTTAGTAGATACAACAGGTTATCTTATTGTCGCTTTGGCTCATGCGGCAAATATCTACGATGGTCATGCGGCTCGCCAAGTCTTGACCACCTTATTTTCAATCGTGGATAGCGTCAAAAAAATCTGGGCGGATGGTGGTTATAGAGGTGAAGAGTTTATTCAATGGGTCAAGGAACAGTTTGACTGCATTTTTGAAGTCGTTGAAAAAAAGAAAACGGATAAGGGATTTCAGGTTTTACCTCGACGTTGGGTTGTAGAGCGAACCTTTGCTTGGCTCGGTCGATCTCGCCGCTTAAGCAAAGATTACGAACGGAAACCCACATCGAGTACGGGTCATGTTTATATGGCCTCAATTCGACTCATGCTACGAAGAATTTGTAAAGAGCGAGCATTATTACAAGGGACTGCTTTAGAGGTAGCTTAGGTAATTGAGTTTTTGTACAGCTTCTAAGGCGAAGAGAGCGTATCACCGTAAGCATTGGCGTGGCGCAACTACGCGCTTTGGATAGTGTCAACGAATTGATCAAAAAAGCTGATGGGGCGTTGTATGAGGCCAAGGCGGCTGGGCGCAATGGGGTGCGAAGTGCTGTCGATTCCATGCTTTTTGTTAGGCACTACCGTTGATCGCTGGTGCGTCTACCCTCGCTTGCAGAACAATCCACGATCAATTTATGCAATGACGGCCGAATCTGCGCAGTTCATCGATCCGGCAATGGTGGCTGATTCAGCAACAGGGTTGAAAGCGGCGGCAGAATGCAACGCAACGTGCCTCGTCACCAGATAGTTATGTTCGAGCATCGTACTGTCATTGTGGATTTAGAGGGGAGCGAAGAATATCAAAAGGTTACGAGTTTCGTAACCGGGACACGGGACGGAAGGGCGCAAAAGGTCCATTAAATTCAACGAGTGGTCGCTTGAGAGAAAAATCCACCGGCTGCGGAAGAACCAGAAGTACGTGAGGCCTATAATAAATAAAGGGTCGATCGCCTTAATGTAATGGTTTCAACAGGGGGACGATGTAATGACAAAGCAGTGGATGACCGCGTGTCCTCTCACGGTGAGCTTGATCCTAGCTTGCGGACCCGCCTTGGCCGATCCCGGCCAGGAGCAGGCCTGTGCGGGCCGGGTGTCCGAAATGCGGGATATTCCAATGAGCGACGTCCGAGTGACAAGGACCGAAGGCTCGAAGTCGGGCATAGCCACGGTGGACTTGATCTTCCCGGGCGGTTCAGCCACCTGTTGGGTGGACCGGGAGTACAACATCCATGACATGCACTTCAGCCGACATCCGGAGCGCCAACGGCGCTCGTCATCGTCAAACAAGGACGCGACGGGCGATGCAAACGCTCAGGAACAAGCCTGTGCAAGCCGGATGGCCGACGAAGTGAACGAGCGCATGAGTTCGGTTCGCGTGATCCAGTCGAACGCGTACATCATGGGGAGCCGCCAAGTAACCATGTCTACGCCTGGAATGAAGGCGTTGTGTACGGCGGACATCCACAACAACGTTGTCTTCTTCAAGTTCATGCCACCCGATTGAGCCGACTGGCTGCAATTTACTGATTCTACGAGTTATTAACGTACGATTTTTCCGTTTCGTGAGGTGATCGCGCAAAACGGTTTCCTTTTGTGCTGCTGCCCTTAACACCTGAGATTCAGGGTTTCACGACTCGGCACCAATCTTGAATTTCGTGATTTCTTAAACTGAGGATGTTATGGATTTAAAGTCGCTCCTCTTTTCTTTTCGCGGCCGTATAAATCGGCTCCCATTTTGAATGGTCACCTTATAAAACTCCGCTCGTTCCTCGCTCCACTTTTTGCTGCCAGTGATGCATGACGTTATCCTTGATAAGATTCGCCTAGTCTCACGTCCAGATTCTCTTAAAAACCGCTTATGTCTTACCATTTCTCCCACAAAATTCACGATTCGCGCCCGAATCGTGAAATCTTGAATCTCAAACGGCGGTAGTCTCCTGCCTAAAAAGGGAGGCGAGCGTTCCTCGCCATCGCCACCTCCGCGCTTATCCTCCTGGCGCTGGATACTTCGGCTTCGGTCGGGGTACGGGAACGAATCGGGGCGGTGCCGGCTGGAGCGGTGGATCGGGCGGCGCGGACTCGGCGTCCGCCTCGTCGAGAGGGGCCGAAAACACTTCCCCCCTGACTAACCGCGCCGTTTCGGCTTTCAGAGACTGGATCGTGACCGGTGGGGACAATGGGCGTTCGACCTCCGCCTGGGCGCGGGCCTCCGCTTCACGGCGTTCCCGCTCGGCGGCCTGCACAGCCTTAGCCCTTTGGATCAAGTCGCCCCGCTCCTCGATCCGCCGTTGCAACGCGACCAACTGCCGCTGCTGCGCATCGACCATCTGCCGTACTTCGTGTTCGGCTACCGGCAATCGTTCTTCAAACCTCTGCTGAGCCACGGCAAGGGCATGTTGAGCGACGTCCAGCGTGGTCTGGGCCTCGGTGAGACGCTGCTCCCAAGCCGGAACCTCTCGGCGTTTGCTGCCGGGAAGGCCAGCCATCAGCAACAAACCCAGCTTGTGGACCTTGCGCCAGTCGGCATAGGCGGCTGCCAATTCGTCGAGTGCCTGTTCCGCCGCCGTGGCTTCCCGCTTCGCGCGCGCCAGCTCCCCCCATTTGTCGGCCAACCATGTGGCGGGTGGCGGTGCGTGCCGCGCCAGCCACGCTTGCTGTTGGGTCCACTCCGCCAGTTCGCGTTCCAAACCAACAACATCCGCGCTCAAGAGCGCCTGCCGCTCGGCTTCTCGCTGGTGCCGGGTTCGCTCGGTTTCCTCGACGACCCGCCGCCGCGCCGTTGCGTCTGACTCCGGCGGTAGCGGTAGACTATCGAGTGTCAGTGCTTCAAAGGCTCCGTCTGCGGGTTGCGGAAACACTGCCGTCGGATACCGTCGAGCGGTCTCGGCGCGCAATGACTGAAGGCGGGTCTCTCTAGCTGGGGCTGGAGTTGGAGCGGGGGTTTCCGCCTCGTTCGCTGGCAACCTTGCTGTCTCCGGCACTGTCGCTGGCGGCTCTCGCTCGGCGGTTGGCTGTGGTGTGGCTTCCTCGCGTTCGTTTTGCAGGCGGTGCTCTGGCTCGGTGAGACCCGCCTGTACCGCCCGGTTGCTCTCGCCCAGCCGGGTCGGCACGCCTCGACGTTCCAGGGCGGTGGCCGTCGGCCCCAGATGAATCGTGGGTTCTCGGTCGATCGCTTGGGCCTCCAGGCTCCGGTGATCGACTTGGGCGGCGTGGCCGTGGTGAAGTAGGTAGGCGTTCTGCATCGCGGCGAACCGCTCCCGCCAGCGCCCAATTTCCCCCGTCTTGAGGTCGTCCAGTTCGCGGGTTTTCGCGGCAAACCCCGCCGTCGTCAGCCGTCGGGTGCTCAGCAGAATGTGGGCGTGGTGGTTGCGCTGGTCGCCGTCCCGGCCTGGCTGGTGAATCGCCACGTCGGCGGCGCAGCCGTGCCGTTCGACCAATTCCCTTGCAAAATCAACCGCTAAACGCCGCCGCTCCCCGGCGTCCAGTTCGGCGGGCAGGGCGATTTCGAACTCGCGCGCCACCGTGGAGTTCTTGCGGGTCTCCGCCCACTCGGCGGCGTTCCACAGTGCCGCCCGGTCGGTGGCCCAGTCCGGGGCGTTGGCCGGAAGCAGAAGCCAGGTGGATTCGACACCGGTCCTGCGTCGGTAGTCGTGGAGCATCCCCGTGCGCTCGTCGGCGATCCGCGCGCCGGTCCGGTAGGCCGCAGCCGCCGTGGCGCTCCGCCCGTGGGATCGGCTGATCGTTTTGACCGAGAGGTGATAGCTCGCCATGGTGACCTTCGATACGGGGTCGAGGGGCGAAGCCCCCGCGCACGCAAACTGGAAGCCGAAGGCGAGAGTTTGCATAAGTGCGCCCT
>JBAOHI010000060.1:0-3555 GCA_037045535.1 Candidatus Competibacter sp. | reverse complement strand
TTCGCCAGTTGAAAGTCAATGAAATTCAGGAATTGGAGGAGGACGCGAAAATGCGTTACATCAGCAGCGCCGAGCGGCTCGGCATGAAGCGCGGTCAGGAATTGGGTTTGCAACAAGGCTTGCAACAAGGCAGCACTTTGCTGTTGCGCCGACAATTGCGGAAGCGTTTCGGCGAGTTGCCAGACTGGGCGGAAACGCGACTCGCAGAAGGAACGCCGGCCCAGTTGGAGCAGTGGGCGGAACAAGTGCTGGACGCCGAAACGCTGGAAGCAGTTTTCAAGAAGTAGAGCAGCGTTGCCACTTATACCTGTATCGTATAGCTTTTTAAGCAGCTCCTCATCGGGATCGTCTTTCCAATCGCACACCAGCACTTGTATCATTGCCCATCAGGCGGTTATATCCTTCTCAAACTGGAAGTGGGTTTTGCGAATAATTCAGGGTATCGGAAACGTCTGGCTAGGAGGTAAGGATCATTTTGTAGGATGGGGTTATTTTCCCAATCTCGCGACAAGGCCATTGTCGCTATCCACCGCACAGCACCATTCTCGTCGGCCTTGGCACGCATGAGGATAACCAAAATATCAGGGTCATTTTCCCAATCAAGAGCGGCTAACGCTTTTACCGCTGCCCATCGTACAGCACCATTCTCGTCGGTTTGAGCACAAATTTTAAGAATGGTTAGAGTATCGGGGTCACCTTCCCAACCTTGCGCTAGCTCCTGTACTGCTGTCTGTCGAACAGTCACACTCTTATCAGTCTGAACAAGGGTTTTGAGCCAATGCCAAGTGCCAGGATCATCTTTCCAGCCCCGCGCCAACGCCTGTACCGCAACCTGTCGTACCTCACTGTCTTTACCAGTTTGAGCGCAGGTTTTAAGCCATGCACAGGTTTCAGCATCCCCTAGCCAAACATTAGCTCTCAGCGTAACCGCGCGCGTTCGAATCAAGCTAACCCTATCCGCATCACTACCCCAAGGCTTGTAGTAATGATGAAGATCAAACTGGACAAGCTCGGCTAAATGCTGCTTCACTATATCGGCAATTCCGCTAAAATTGGAACCCCCGCGCACTTCGCTAACGCAGCGTGCCGCCAAAAAGATATGTTGACAGGTCTGCTCCGCATCTGATTGAGCCAGTATAAATTCCAGGATATTCGACAAGTTACTTTGATGGATCATCACCGCCACAAGACACAGTATCTCATGCCACTTTTCGTCTGGCCAGTGCGGGCCAAATACCTGGGTTTTAAGATACTTCTCGTCGATACTTTTTTCATGTTCAAAGCGTACGCGTAAATCGTCGGCATAAAAATAGTCGAGAAACGTCCGATGAACGAAGGCATAGGAATCACCTCCCGCAAAGCAAAGAATGAAATTGCGCTCGCGTAGGTGACGGATCAAGGCGCGGGCTACGGCGCGCGGATTGCCCTTCACCAACGGTTTCACTGCATCCTCAATGATCGTTTCCAACCTGTCGGTCGCAATCAAATTTCCCAGCGGCCCGTCTGCGCCGGTTTGCATGGCACGGGCAAGGCGGCGGAGTATGTCTTGTTTTTCCCGTAACCCAATCGCCAAAGCATCCGCCGCTAAATCGGGATCAGCCCGCAAAGCGTCTTCGACTTTCCACTGTTGTAGTAGCAGTTTAGAACATTCCTCATAAAGCTCCGCCCGGTCGCGCGGCAAATCGCGATAGCGGTTGAGAACCGCCATCATGGTCAACAAAAGCGGGTTACCCGCCAACTCGCGGATCGGCCACGAACCCGCGATGGCACAGGTTAGACGGGCGTGTTTTTCATCTTGCTCGGCAGTTTCGGTGGAACGGTAAGTGTTGCGATGCCACCGATCCAAAAAAGTTGCGATTTGGTCGTCGTCCAATTCCTGAAGCATGAAATGGCGAAAATCGGCGCTGCGGAAACTCTCGCCTTTGTAGCCAATGACTCGCGAGGTTACGACGATGCGAACGCGGGGAAAGTCATTGGCGAAACGCCGAATCACATTCGCCACTTCCTCGCGCAACGCGGGATCGAACACTTCGTCCAATCCATCGAAAAACACCTGCACTCGACCACTTTCCAGCAGTTCGCGCAATCCCTGCGAATCAAGTTGACAGAGCGCCAATGGGCACCTCGAAAAACCGGACATGAAGCCGGCAAAATGGGCAAAGCAAGGTGCCTGAGGCGTGAGCCTCACAATATCTTTGGTTTGTGCCCCGGCCCGAAGGGTTCATCCCCGCCCGAAATCACCATCCCGGTCGTACCGGGATCGCACTTGGGCGTTAGAAAGCGACCACACCGTATGCCTTGAGAATGCACAGGCGACGTAGGTTGTAGACCGCTGCCTTCCCCGTGAGTTGGAAGGTCGCTCGATCCAGACCGATACATCGTAGGAGTTTTCCGCCCATCTGCTCCATAGCGGCGAAGACGTGTTCGACCCGCGCCCGAACCCGGGCAATGCGGGTGTTGCGGCGCGCCTGGCAGGCGGACAGCGGTTTGCCTTTCTTTGCCTTGCGCTGGATGTGTACTCGCCAACCCTGGGTCTTGAGGCGCCGCTCACGTTCACCATCAACATAGCCCTTGTCGCCATAAAGATCACGGCCGGTATTCGCGTGATCCAGGACATCTTCCAGGTGCAGGGTGTCGTTCTCCGCAGCGGTGCTGACCTTGACCTGGCGGATCAGCTTGTAGCGTCGGTCGGCGCTGACCGAGACCTTGTAACCGAAGTAGGATTTGCCGTGCTTCTTCGTCCAGGTGGCCTCCATGTCCTTCTGCCGGCGCTGGGCCGGCTTCCAGTCCACCGGCATCGCCGACGCTTTCAGCAATTCCCGTTCTTTTTCCGTGACGTGCTGGCGAGGAACGGGAACCAGACTGGCGTCCACCATCTGCCCACCACGAGCAATATAACCCTGCTGGGCCAGTTGACGATGCACCGCCTCAAACAGCGCGTCTCCCGCCTTCGCCACCGTCAACCGCTCGCGGAAGGTCCAGAATGTGGTGCGATCGGGTATCTGACTACTGTGCCGCAGGCCCAGGAAACGCTGGAAGCTCAGTCGATCCAGCACTTGGTATTCCATCTGTTCGTCACTCAGTCCATATAAATCCTGAAGAACCAGGGCACGTACCATCAACTCGGTGGGAAACGGTGGACGCCCCCCACGTGCCCGTCCGGGTCGTGGCGCTACCCGGTCCATCTCCGCCGCCAGCGCCTTGAAGTCAACCTGCTGCTCCATGACTTGCAGCACATCGCCCAGACGATCCAATTTGGCTTCCCGTTCCTGGGCGGCAAACAGGCTTTCTTTGATCATCGGATATCCGGGCTCTTGGCGGGGATCAACAACCCTATTTTCTCATAACAAGGTTTTTCGAGGTGCCCCAATGGACTTCTCTGCCAGAAGTCGAGAAAACCGTTGATGTGATCGCGTTCGCGGGCTTGCGCGTAGGCACGTAATTCGATCAACAACGGTAAATCCAGATGCTGCCTTTCGAGTTCCGGCTGTTCGGCCCAGCGCAACGTCAACGCTTGCAGCAAACAGGATTTACCTGCGCCGGGGTCGCCCAAAA
>JBAOHI010000059.1:0-15361 GCA_037045535.1 Candidatus Competibacter sp. | reverse complement strand
GTAGCCCCCTCCCAAACCCACCCCGGAGGCAAGGAGCGGGCAGCAACCACGGGAAGGAACGGTGGGAGATGCCCCCGAAAACCCAAAAGACGGTCTCCAAGGGGAGGCGCGATACGGGCGGCAGCCCTAAATAGCCCCGCAGAGGCTCACAGAAGGGCTCAGGAGCGACGAAAACCCGTTTTGGCTCCCCTTTCCCTAGGTTCAAAGCAAAACCCGCCAGAAAGGCGTTTTAGGCGGTTTAAAAGCGTTGTATCTTATATAGTACGTCACCAAGGACCGAACCGAGGCGCGCGTGATCGAGATACCCGTGGTGTTCTACCGCTCCCCCGCCGGTGCCGAACCGGTCCGGGACTGGTTGCGAGGCTTGCCAGAGGGCGACCGGCGCGCGATCGGGGCGGATTTGGCCCTGGTGCAAGTCGGCTGGCCGGTCGGGATGCCGCTGTGCCGCCCGCTGAGCGGCGGGTTGTGGGAGGTCCGCAGCGATCTACCCAGCCGCCGCATCGCCCGCCTGCTGTTCTTCGTGCACGAAAACCGGATCGGGGTGGTGCACGGGTTCATCAAGAAAACCCAGAAAACGCCGCCCGACGACCTCGAACTGGCGCGGAAACGAATGCAGGAGATGAAGGCATGAGCGATCAACCCAACCCGTGCTGGGGTTCGACCTTGGACGATTTTCTCAAGGAGGAGGGCATCTACGAGGCGGCGAAGACGACCGCCCTCTTGCGGGTGGTGGCGTGGCAGCTCGCCCAGGAGATGGAACGGCAGGGCCTCAGCAAGACGGAACTGGCGGCGCGGATGCACACCAGCCGGGCGCAGCTCGACCGGGTGTTGAAGGCCGAGGGCAACGTGACCCTTCAGACCCTGCAACGCGCGGCGGCGATGGTCGGGCGCGAATTGCACGTCGAGCTGCAGTAGAAACCTATCGGGCTATCGAAGTCCGGTCGGCGATAGAAAAACCACGCCCTCGTGGTCGCTAGCCCGCCGCATCGCCCTTTTCGGCGAGGAGGGCTTCACCGGCTTCCTTCCAGTGCGCCCAGCGGCTAGGGTCTTCGGTTTTAGCGGCGGCCAGGAGCAGGCCGAGCAGCTCCCCCCGGCTGCGGTGGGCCAAGCCCGCCAGATCGAACAGCACGCCCTGCTGGGTCAAGCGATGGGCGCGGGCTTTCCGTTCGGCCCGCTGGGACTGGCGCTTGCTGGATTGGATCAACTTCGCCGCCGCCACGCGGGCCTGAGCGGCGCGGTCGTTGGCCTGCTCCAAGCGGATCAAGGCGGCCAGCAGTTGATTGTCACCCGCCGAACGGTCCGGCTTCTCAGCCAGGAGCACCAAAAGCTGCTGGGGTTCGGAGCGAGCCTTCAGGCTCTTGAGATACGTCACGCGGTTTTGTAGCCACTCGTCGCGGTTCATGCCCTTTCCCTCCTCGTTGCGTTCAAGCGCGTTCGGCGGTCATCGCTGGCATCGCAGGCCAGGCTGTCACCATCAAGCCTAGCGCCCCCTTCACGCGGTGGCAACGGCGGCGTATCCTGAGCGCAGCGGAACCGGACGACGCGCCGGGTTGGCGACTCCATAGCGCGGCTGGATACGCCAGCGATGGCCCGGCGACCCCGACCGGCAGTCGTGGCAACTGAAAGCAAAGGCGCACTTAGTTGTTTCAACTCCGCTCCGCTGCGTTGAAACCCCCGTGCGCCCCTGCGGGGGGCAAAATAAAAAAGCCAATTAACACCAGCCACTTAACCGACAGCAACGAAGCTGCCAACCGCCGCGCACGCAGCGCGGCGACGACACGAACCACGAGCATCGAGACACCACGACATGGCTTCTTACCATTGCAGCGTGAAGGTTGGCGGGAAAGGAAAAGCGAGCGGCCACGCCGCCTACATCGCCCGCGAGGGTTCCTACGCCGAACGGGCGGGATACGAAGATTTGGAAGCGACCGGGTACGGCAATATGCCTTCGTGGGCGGAACACGAACCTTCGGTCTTTTGGTCCGCCGCCGACCGGCACGAACGGGCGAACGGCGCGACCTACCGGGAAATCGAAATCGCCCTGCCGCGCGAGCTGAGCCCCGCGCAGCGGCAAGAACTGGTCTTGGATTTCATCCGGCAGGAGATCGGCGAGCGGCACGCCCACCAATGGGCGATCCACAATCCGGGCGCGGCGCTGGCGGGGGGCGAACAACCGCACGCCCACCTCATGTACTCGGAGCGGACGGTGGACGGGATCGAGCGGGGGGCCGAGCAGTATTTCAAACGGTACAACGGGAAACACCCCGAGTTGGGAGGTTGCCGGAAAGACAGCGCCGGCACGGAAGAACGGCTGCTGGAAACCCGGCAACGCTGGGCCGAAGTGCAAAACGCCCACCTTCAGCAACAGGGTCATGCGGCGCGGGTCGATCATCGCAGCTTGGCCGACCAAGGCATCGACCGGGCACCGGAACAGCACTTGGGCGGGCGACGGGTGCGGCAACTGGCGCCGGAGCAGCGGGAGGCGCTGCTGGAACGACGGGACGCCGAAAACGAACTGCTACAAAGCCAGCGGGAGCTGGCGCCGTTCGACTTTTCGCAGCACCTCCACGCACTGACCGCCGCCGCCCTACAGCGGGAACAGGACGAACAGGCCGCACGGATAGCCGAAGCGCGGGCCTACTGCCAACAAGCCTTGAGCGAGTTCCGAGCCGAACTGGCCCAAAAAGCCGAGCAGGAGCGGGCTTTGGAGGCGGAACGGGAGCGTCTACAGCGGCTAGAAGCCGAACGGGAACGGGAGCGCCCGCAACGGCCGGAACCGGAACAGGCACTGCTTTTAGAGCCACTCCCCCCCATCGGGATCGGTTCCCCGGCGTTCGCGGAGCGCCTGCAAGCCGCCCTCGCCGAGACGATGGAGCAGCTCCAAGCGCAGCGCGAGCAGTCCCCGGCCCAGGAACCGCCATCGCAACGGTCGCGGGGGTTCGACATGGAGCCTTAACAGCGGCCAGCCCGCCTTTTCGTCCGTTCGACGGCCTTTCATCGGGCAAAAGGAGACGATGATGGATCAACAGCAGCTACTCGCCACCCTGATCCAACTGTCCGACGAGCAGCAACACCGCATCGCCGAGCTGTTGGAGCGGCTCGAACAGCAGACGCGGACGCTGACCACCGCCAGCCAGCGGGCCGCCCAGGCGGCGAATGCCCTCGATCATAACGGGCAGAAAACCGCCCTTCACCTGCAAGTGGCGGTTCGAGAGAGCGTGGAAACCGCCTTGCACGCCACCTTAATGACGGCCTCCCAGCAAGCGGAACGGGCGTTCGAGGAGGCCGGACGGCCCTTGCTGCACATCTTGGCCGGGATCACGAAGGCCGCCGAGGAGACCGAAGAGCGCCTGCAACGCGCGGTGAAAAGCTTCCGATGGCAATGGGGTGCCATCGCCGGTGGCGCGGCGTTGGCCGCCGTGGTGGTGGTCGTCCTTGGGGTGTGGTTGGCCGTTTCGACGCTGGTGTCGTGGCAGAGTACGGAACTGGAACGCCTCAACACGGCCATCGCCCAGAGCGAGGCGCGGCTCGGAGAACTAAACCGACGGGGCGGGAAGATCGAGTTCGAGGATTGCGACGGGCGGTTGTGTGTGTATGCCGCGAGCAATCAGGGTGGCTACAACAAAGAGTGGCGACCACCGTGGAAAGCCAGGGATGGTTCGCCACTAGTGATTCTCAGAGGCTATTAGTTGCAGAGGATTCTAGTCAATCAGTTCGGGATTCAATCCAAGAGCTCACGATTCGGGCGCAATCGTGAATGTCGTAAGAAGAATGGTAAAAAAACGAGCGATTTTAAGGAAAATGGAGACACAACATATTCAGCCGATTGCCCCCTTCGCTCTCTCTCAGCGGGCAGTCGGCTGGAGTGACTTGTTGGATTTCTAAGATCGGTGAATAGCTAAATTTTTTGAATTTTCCCTTTTTGACAAATAGGACACCGAAGTCCTGAGTTTTTCACAGCCTTCTTTCCACCAGACCCAGGACAGTTTCCGTCACTACACCACGTGCTATGACAAGTGTCACATTTCCATTTTATTGGAGGTGATGAATATTTCCCACAATGTGGACAATTTGGCATAATCTAATCCTCCTTTATCGTTTAGACGGGCAGAAACCCAATTAATAATTAATATGATTTCCGCATACCTCTACTGCGGAAGGAATGCGGAAAAACACGATCCACTGAGCAATTTAGACGGACCGTTTTTATGAAGGATAATGCCAGTTTTCCCGATGGACCTTTTGTAGCGGTCTGTTCAATGCCACCGCGCGAAAGGGAGCCGTTTCGCGCGGTTGCCCTTAACGAGATTCAAGATTTCACGATTCGGGCTCCAATCTTGAATTTCGTGAGAGAAATGGCATGAAACAAACGGTTTTCAGGAGAGTAGGGATGCGAACCTAGGCGGATTTTTGTGATCGCAGGGAGCGAAAAATCCGTCCGAGTTGACGGCATTATTAGGCCGTATTTCTTCGGAAATAGACTTGATCTTACTCACTGGAGCTTCGCTAGAGCCGTAGAGCCGATCGATCTCTGATGTAAACCACCCAGGCGGGGGCGGCGGCGAGTTGTCGATCCGCTAGGACGATGATGGCATTGGTCGCAGCACCGTACAGATCGATGGGCAAAGGGGTTGCTAATTTCGGTGCCGGTGGTGCCGACCAGCGTTGAATCGGCATGCCCGTGCCGCCCACGATGTTTTTATAGTGGTCGCGGCGGAAATGATTGAACAACATTTCGAAGATTTTCTCGCCTTCGGAAAAGGCGGGGTGCCAAACGACGTGAAGCACCAGCAAGGGGGGAATTAAGTCGAACATCGTTCTTCTCAGTTTTTGGGCCCCAAGTTGGGGCAAGTGGCTGAATAGGGAACGTTATGCCCGATATATTGCTGCCATTCCTCGGGGGTTAAATTCCTTGGCAAGCGAGAGCAGGCTTCGTTGATCATATCTTCGGGGTGCCACAGCCAAAGGGAGGCCGTCATATCGGTGCCAGCCGTGGCGAGATATTTTCCGTCGGGGCTGAAAGCGGCTTCCCACAAATATCCCAAGGCATGTTCCCGGCGGGCGATTTCCCGACCGGTAGCCGCTTCCCAAACGCGGGCCTTTTTGCCGATGGCGGTGACGATATATCGGCTATCGGCGCTGAAATGAATTTTCGCTTCCGCCGCATGCTCGTCGTGGCGGAGCGTCGCGATTTTCCGCTTATCCGCCATGGTCCATACCATCGCTAAACCGTCCTGATCGATGGAAGCCAAGTATTTCCCGTCGGGCGAGAAGGCCACGCTTTGAACCCAGCTCCCGTGCTGCTCTTCTTTCTTTTCCAAGTCGATTTTCCCGCCACCCTTCGCATCCCAAAGCATCGTTTCGCCCTGCTGCAATACCGCGTCGTCCGAACGCGCTCCCCCACTGCCGCCCGCGACATATTTTCCATCCGGGCTGAAAGCGAGGGTCCAAATCGAATTCTCGCTCCGCAATTGCTTGATTTCCTGCCCGTCCGTGGTGCGCACGACATGCACCACGCCGTCCTGCCCGCCGCCCGCCAGGAGTTGCCCATCCGCGCTGAAAGCCAAGGAGACGATAGCCTGATCGCCGGTCAGACGGGCCCCCTCGCGCCCGCTTTGCCAGTCCCATAGCACCAGGACCGCGTTGCCGGGCTGGCCGCCCAACGCTTCCGGGCTACCCGCCGATACCGCCGCCAAGCGGCCATCCGGGCTCATGGCCACTTCAAAAACCCAGCCATCGAGTTTCTTCAGGCTCGCCAGTTCCTTGCCGCTGGGAATCTCCCAAACCCTCGCGATGCCGTCCACACATGCGGTAATCAGATGCTTGCCATCGTCGCGGCCCAAGTCGAAGGACATCACTGTGCCGGGATGCTTCAAATAAGCGAGTTTCTTGTGAGTAGCCACTTCTACCAAGCCCACGCCCCCCACGCCCATATCGCTATATTCCATACGCGGGGCGCTGCTTGCCGTTCTTGGGATCAGCTTCGAGGTCGGCAACTGGGTATCGAAACTAGCCAGGTATCGGCCATCGGGCGTGAAACGGAGACCCACCACTTTATTCTCATAGGCCAATGGCAGTGTTTCCCCGAGACTTTCCATGGACCACACCCGGAGATCGCGCCGGTAGTCCGGCATGGCTGGCTCCGCCTCTTTCGGCTCCGAGTGCTTTTGGGCTTGCGTCGCATCGGCTATCGCCGCATCGGCCACCAGATCGTGGCTGATGGAAGCCAGATATCCGCCCTCCTTGTTTTGCGCCAAGGCCAGGACATTCGGGCTTTCCAGCAGACGCAGATACCCCTGGGTGGGAGTTTGCAAGCCCCATAGTCGGACCACACCCTCCCGGCCGGCGGTTGCCAAATAAGGAATCTTGTTGATCTCGACCCCTTTCGCCAGATCGACGGCATCCCCATGGTCTACGACCATCACTTCCTTGCCAGAGGCGACCTCCCATAACCTGCCTTTGTCATCGGAGCTTCCGGTCAGCAGATATTTGCCATCGGACGTAAAGGCTATCGAATTGACTACTTTCTCGAAGCGCAACGAGGAGATTTCCTGGCCGGTTTCCGCATCCCAAAGCTTGATCCACCCGATGCGTTCCTCCTGTTTCTGATCCTCGCCCACCCGGGTGGTGGTAGCCAGATATTTGCCGTTCGGGCTGAAAATCAGCTTGGTCACCGCACTCGCGTGTGGCAACTGGGCGACTTCGTGATTATTCTCGATATCCCAAAGCCGTACCGTGTTCGCCAAAGGATAACCACCATGAAGTCCCCGGCTGCTGGTCACCGCCAAAAATCTTCCATCCGGCGAGAGCCGCATTTCGACCGGCGGGTCTTGATGGGAGAAACGCAACAATTCCGCGCCGCTCGCTACGTCCCATACCTCGATCATGCCATCGGTATGGCCTGTGGCCAGCCTGCGGCCGTCGCCGCTCAAGGCAATCGACATAATGGCCCCGCGATTGGCCGGTGTCTGGAAAAGCTTTTGGCTGCCGGGAAGTTCCCACACCGCAGCCGACATTCCCAGCGAAGTCAGGGTCG
This sequence comes from Candidatus Competibacter sp., assembly GCA_037045535.1. Taxonomy (GTDB): domain Bacteria; phylum Pseudomonadota; class Gammaproteobacteria; order Competibacterales; family Competibacteraceae; genus Competibacter_A. The sequence goes on along the minus strand of JBAOHI010000059.1, from coordinate 8,325 downwards.
CCACGCGGTTTTCATCGGTATTGAACGAAACCTGCCGAATGGCCAGCGCCGCTGTGCCATCGGGCTGGGAGTTAATCAAGCTGGCAACGGTTTTGCCACTCAACGGGTCTTCGAAAATCGCCGGGCCGTCGTAGGGGATTTGCACGACATATTTGCCGCGCGGGCTCAGCACTACATCGAGCAGGCCATGATAAGAGCGTTGCGCTGTCGGCTTGGGTCCAAGCAGTGCCAGGCTGCGATAAAGCGCATCGTCCGCTTCCAGCGAGGGCTTACGTTGGGCGGCCTCAATCGCCACTAAAGCGCTTTGAGGTAAAAGATTCGCTTGCTGGGTTCTCAGCGATTCGGACAGAGCCGCCAGACGGTGTGAATCCGCAAACTTGCCCTTCTCCCACGCGTCCCAGGTTTTGTATGTGCCGAAGGCTGCGGCAGCCGTGACAGCAATCCCGGCTGACCAAGCCCAAAGCATGTTTCTTTCATGCTGACGTCGTTCTTCCTTGTCGAGGTGGTCTTTACTTTTTCCGAGCAGCGGAACGGCGAGGTCCAAAATCGCATCGCGGAATCGCGGATCTTTTCGCAGCGAACCCTGCTTCGTTCTGGCCCAACTCAGATTGACATAACGGGGTCCATGCTGAAGCCGTTTTTCGAGAATTTCTTTGGGAAGGGCTGTGGTCTTCCCCCAATCGAAATCGTTAGCCTCGGGCTTCCATTCGATTATGCCGTCGGACAGGACGACGAATAAGCTTTTAGTGGATTTGTTATCCAACCACCATGTAATTTCTTTGCTCACCCATCTTGACTTGGCGGCTTCGGGTGAGGCAATAACTATTAGGTTGAGAGAATCCTTTAATGCTTCTTCAATCGTAGGCCATAGCTCTGGATTGGCCGCAATCCCGGTTTCATCTCGAAATAGCAGCATCGAATACTTTCGATACCACGGCTTAGCAAAAGACTGTAAGGCTCCTTGAATAGCGGCAGCCAATTCTTTATCCGCCGAATGGCAGTATGAAATAAAAGCTTTGTAACTCATAACTATAACAGACCTCTTTCGAAACCTGATTAATTGAGGGTTCCCAAGCATGATGAAGTGTGATTCTCTCTGATTTTTCAGGGGGGCGTCCGTGTTGGATGAGGAAACATTTCATAGGATGCGGGATGCGGTGTTCCGTCGTTTGACTGGGGTCAAGAAAGCCACATTTCTGGAGATGCAATCCGTTTTGGAGGCTGCGGAGGAGCGGAAGAAGGCCCACGGGGGGCGTCCGCCTACGCTTCCGGTGCGTGAGCGGCTTCTTATGACACTGGAATACTGGCGAGAATATCGCACATATCTTCACATTGCCCAAGGACGCGGCGTGAGCGAGAGTTCCGCTTGGCAAAGCATTCGCTGGTGCGAGGATACGCTGATCAAGAGCGGCCAGTTTACGCTTCCGGGCAAGAAGAGCCTGCGTGAGAGCGGTAGAAATTATGAAGTTGTGCTGGTTGATGCGACAGAGACCCCTGTGGAACGTCCCAAAAAAAGCAACGCCGCTGTTATTCGGGCAAGAAAAGACGACACACGCTGAAGACGCAGGTCTTTGTTGAGCAGTCAAGCGGGCGCATCATCTGTCTGGCGCATGGAAACGGTCGCCGCCACGACTTCCGGCTGTTCAAAACCTCGAAGGTCCGTGTTCATCCAGAGACGGAAATCCTTGCCGATAGCGGCTATCTTGGGCTGCACAAGACGCACAAAAACACCTCCTTACCCAAGAAACGTAGCAGGAAAGTCCCCCTGACCCGTGCCGACAGAAAGCAAAATCGCGCACAATCAAAACGGCGCGTCCGCATCGAAAACGTCAACGCCGCCCTCAAACGCTTCCACATCCTTGCAGACAAATACCGGAACCGAAGAAAACGCTTCGGCCTCCGATTCTCCCTCATCGCCGCTCTCTATAACAAAGACCTGCCAAAATAAGGTTTCGAAAGAGGTCTAACAAATCCATTGGATTATTCTGATAGAAATAAAGTCCATGATCGGCAGGAAATAGTCCGGAAATAGCTAAGCAGAATCCGGGCTAACTATTACTCCCCCTCAAACCACCATCAAACTCGCCGGATCTGTCCAAACCCCATTCCCCGCCCCGTTGATGGCGCGGAGGCGGAACCAGTAAACCTTGCCGGGGGTGAGGCCGTCGATCTCGATGCGGCTGCAACCGGCGAAGGTGCCCGCGTCGGTCCACACGATGGCGTCATCGGTGGAGTTGCCGTCGGTGTAATAAACCTCGTAGCTGTTGGCCCCTGCCAGCTTGGCGGCATGGACGATGACTTGGCCGCTGTGCGGGCCATGCTTCACGCTGAAATCGCCCGGCGCGGGCAAGGTCGTGGTCGATCCCGAGCCCCTGCCCGGTTCCTTCCGCAAATCAAAGCCGGCGCCCAGCAATTTCTTGGCATCGCCATCGGCCACCATTTCCAAATAAGTCGCCAACTTTTTCAAACGATCGGTCAAAGCCTCGCGGGCCTCGTTGCGATCGGCGATGGTTGCGGTCGCAGCTGGCGGCGTTGTGAAGACAATCGCTGAAATAGTTGTAAGAATCGGGTGGACAACATCTGAATTCACCTGCCTGCGCGGCTTTTCGCCATGTCTAGCGGAATGAAATGTTAGGTTTCATTGTCTTCAAGGGTAGTGAGGTCTTCAACACCTGCCATGTCGGCGAGCATCTTAGTGTATCTCTTCAACACTACTTGGAGTTGTGCAAGTTCAACTCGGAATTGCTTTCTACTTTCTTCGTCAGCGAAAGCACCTTGGAGGCTCAGGCGGTGCCACTTCGCAGTGAATGGCCGTATGACCTGATTCAACACAACAACCGCGATCTTGGTGAACTCTGTGCAGTTCCTGGTGTTGCTCTTCAGGACTTGGCGAGTAATTGCGAACAGTGAAAATATGCTGTCTAAGGCGATCTTCTCGTCGCCGTGCTTTTCGTCAAGCGGCTGAGTTGCAATTCGTGTGAGTAGTTCGACATACAGCTCCCAGGCAGCGGCTTTGTCCTCGTCTTGCGGCTTCCACTCCATTTCAAGAAATGACGCCTTGATCTTCAAGGACGTCATGTCCCAGTTCTCCAACCATTTACCCCATTTCATTTCTGCCACCTATCGCCGGAGCGGTTGTTCACAAAATTCGGGAACGAGTTGTCGGGGTTTATCGTGTTGCGTCGCTCGAACGCCTCATGAATCCACTTTTGCACCGCTGCTGGATCGGCGCTCCAGTTATAGATTTTCGCAAACCCGTACTGGATGTCGTCATAGAGTCGCGGTGGAATTGTATACTGGTTGTATTTGGATGGATCGCTGCGTGGGTATGTAGGCAAAATGATTCCGAGTAACTCTGATCGGGGGTTGTATTGCGTGTGTCGGATGCTTGAACCGATTTCCCAGTCCACATGCTTTCGCTTCCATGTTTCTGGTCCAATCAGAACTACGGTCACTGTTGAGTTGCGCAAATACTCATCTCGAATCTTCTGCCGGATGGTATCCGTGGCTAGGTTTGGGTCGATGTCGCCGATCTGAACTGACTTCGAAGCCATTACGCCATGCCTTTCGGCAAACAGGCTCTCAAAGTCATTTCGATACTTTTGATTTCCGATCGAGTGATAGTAACTCACGAAGACTTTGTGCCGTGATGACGCAAGCGGACCGTTTCCATATAGCAAACCCATAAAGCCTCCTGTGGCTTGATGAAGCCTAAGGCTAAGCTCTGCTGCGGCGGTGCGACAGCGCCGACGTCGGCAGGAGCAAGTTGTTAGGGCAACTTTTGTACACATTTGGCAATTAGATTGTTCATAGGGCTGCCATTGGCAAAGTAACCCAGGATGTGGTTTCTGCTCTTCTTCTTTTCTACACGTGTGCCCACTGCTGCTGACCAAGATAGCCATCCAGAGGCACCGGTACGCAATTGTTCCTCTCGCAGATCGGGTAAACCATATTTCTTGTCCGCAATTTCTAAGAGCTTCGCCTTTGAGATGACCGTAGCATTTTGATGATCGTACAAGCCACTGATAATGTCAGCGGCGCGTTTCGTTCCAAGAAGGCGTGCATCAAATAGCTTTGCCAACCAAAATAGCTGATATTCAGTTAGTTGCTTGCTATTGCCAATAAAGTCAGCAACAAGCGTTGAGATAGCTTCCTTGCTGGAGATATGCTCACAGAAGTAAAAGATGTTCTTGCTTAAATTCGGAAACTTTTCCAGAAACTCTGGCAAATACTCAAGTACGTCCTCCGTATAATCACGCATTAGTGATAAAACAAGCTCTGCATCCTCCTCCTCAATTTGTTGACTTTTTAGCAGGGTCATGAGGTATTCGATTTCTTCTTCATCCAGTTTTTCTTCCTCATCCTCATACTCTTCTAGCTCTCCCCCAGACGCCGCTATGACAGACGTTCGCCGGTGCAAGAGGTTACGTTTCACTTCATCAAGTTCTTTCTCTATATCCAAATGCTCTATTTCACCGAGCTGAGTCTTGGATGGGTTGATTGACAGACCTTTCTCTCCGAGCAGTCGCTGAATCCCGGTAAAGTCTGAACGAATACTGTCGATGTTGTTCGAGAACAAATAGAAGTCATCCATGAAGCGCAGCATCAATTCCGACTCTATCCAGCTTGCATTGTCGACAAAGGAGAGGAAATGGCTGCCGATCATCTTTGCAGGGTAAATGCCGTGCACCAAACAATCAATTGAGCGGCCTGAATTTATCTGCTTTAGGTATTTGTCAAAAAAGACAGCATCTTCCTCAGTTTTGGCAACATCACTGAACCAGTCGACTAAGTCGTGATGGTAGATCGAGTTGAAATATGACGAGATATCAAATTTGGCACAGTGTTTGTGTTTTTTTAATGCCTCATGTACGGCGCCTTTAAAGCTGCGGAAACTCTCTATCGGAGATGTAGGTTGTCCGCCTTGAAAGCGGTAGCCGAAACTGACTCGCGTTGTGGTGGGACTCTTTCGGAAAGAGCCTCGATTTCTATAAACAAGGTCATACAAGAAGAACTCAGCGACAGGGTCTAGCTTTGCAGTCCGGCGTAAGTGGTATTCGCGCTTTGCCGCGTATGCCCTAGTTTGCGGTAAAAAAGAATGGTCGGACTCCTTGTTGTGGGTGATCTTGCCATAGATAAAGTCACCAAGCTCTGATGCAAAACTTTCTACCAAGACCTTGTTTGTATCCAACGGAAACAACGTCCTCGGAAAGTCCTGAAGGAAGAACTCGACGGTCTTTTCAAACGTTGGCATATAGTGGTTCGCCAAGTGGCCCTAACGGGGCGGCGGATAAGCCGCGCAAGGCGAGAAAGCCGTAGGCTTTTTCGCCTGGAGTCGGCTTGATCCGCGTGGTTGTGCGGCGCGAAGCGCCAAGCAATCATGCGGATGCTTATCCGCCGTCCCGTTGTCGCGGGCGCGAAGCGTCCGCGACAACCAGTGATTATATGGTTCCGCATAACTCCACGGCGGTGGAATTATGCGGCAAAACACGGCCCCGCTGGGCGGTCGCGGCGGACCGCTTTCGCGGGGGACCGGGGCCGGCCCGCCCTGTCGCTCCAAAATAGAGATGTCACAAATCGCGCAAAGTTGAAATATCTCATTCCGCTGGATAGCCCCTCTTGTTGATCGCCATCGAGACCGTTAATCCTATCCGCTCGGCATAAAACATTCCCCCGGAGGCATCTTTGACAGGCTTGCGATTGTTGGATGAACACCACTCATCAAGCTGGGTAGCCTCTTCCGGGATGGCTCTGGTGACATTTCTACTTTAGAGAATTGGGACATTTTAATTTTGGCGCTACACCGCTTGCTGGACCCTCTGCGCCATAAGGTCCCGAGTCGCCGGGACCGCCCCGCGCAAGCCCCTGACGCGCTGGCGCTTCACAAAGTGTAACAATAGACATGATAGAGGGTGACCGCAAGCATCGACCACCGTGGGGGTAAACGATGGGTGGACAAAGTTGACAAGGCTTGCGGAATAATATACTTACCATCATACCGGAATGATGGAATAAAATTTAAACCATGAAAACCGTCGCCCTGATCAGCCAAAAGGGTGGTACCGGAAAAAGCACCCTCGCCACGCATTTGGCCGTCTGCGCCGAGCGCCATCGCCAAAGCGTCGCCCTCTTCGACATCGACCCGCAAGCGTCCGCCCACAAATGGAGCCAGCGCCGCCGCGCCGGAACGCCGCCGGTGGTCAAAGCCGCGCCCGCGCAACTCCCGACCCTGATCCAGCAGGCCCGGGCGCAACACGCCGACTTGATCCTCATCGACACCGCCGGCCGTTCGGACGTGGCGGCCCGCCACGCCCTGCACATCGCCGATTTCGTTCTGGTGCCCTGCCGCCCCTCCGCCGCCGACCTGGACGCCATCGAAGACACCCTCCGCCTGATCCAACTCAGCGAAGGCAAACGCGCCGCCGTCGTCCTCAATGCCGCCCCGGTGCGCGGCGGCATGGCCGAAGACGCCCGCGCCGCCATCGCCGAACACCTGGAAGTCGCGCCCGTCGTGCTGTGCCAGCGCTCGGCTTACGCCAACGCCTGGATCGGCGGGCGCAGCGTCGAAGAATACGACCCGGACGGGAAAGCCGCCGCCGAAATTCGCGCCCTTTATCGCTGGCTGACCCAGCGGCTAATATTTTAATTCCAACATTCCGGTATAAAAATATTAATATAAGTATTAAAGTATGAAGGTATTGAAATATGAAAGAGGTCACGCCATGCCCGCCAAGCCGAAACTGAGCTTCAACGCCCCCAACCCCGCCAAGGCAGGAGGATCGACCGAACGGCGACCCGACCGTATCGGCAAGCGCCTGCTGCAAGCCCACTTGCCCGCCACCACCGTCATCGAACTCAAGATACTGGCCGCCAAGAAAGGGGTCTCCGTCGTATCGCTCGTCGAAGAAGCCGTCGCCCTGCTGCTGGCCCAGTACAAAGACGACTTCACCTGAGCGGAGCGACCCTGACAGAAAAGCTGTTCTCGCGCACGCCAATCCAGCCGCCGGAGCCACCACCATGACCAAGAGTTGGGAAGACCACCAAAAGCTGTTAGCGGAACTCGACCGGCAACGCATCGAACGCGAAGCCCGCGAGGAGCGGGAGCGGCAGGAAGCGGAAGAAGCGCCGCTGCGAGAGCAAGCACTGGAACTCGCCAAAGCTCCGGTAGATTTAAGCCGTTATCGTAATGAGCGTAATTTGATGTTATTTCCGTTTTGCTCCACAGCAAAGGCTAAACGAGTTAAAAGTATTCGATACACATCAGTCGATGGTAAGCGCTGGCTAGAAGTGACTGCCAATTACGAATATGGAATGGCAAAGATTTGGGATTTCGATATTTTACGGTTTGCTTTAAGTAAAGCTGGTGAGATTGCTTTACAGACTGGTTATTTTCCTCCTTCTGTTGAATTTTCAGGCTATGAATGCCTAAAAGCCCTAGGGAGAAATCCAGAAAGCGGAAATAATCTTAAGTGGGTTAAGGAGGGACTAACGCGCTTATGTCTTACTGGATATAGTGGGAATATATTCCGAGAAAATGAAAAAATTACAGAGATTTTTACTCTTATAAAAGCAAATTATGTAGATCAATCTGGAAAATTAGAGCGTATTACTATCTCATTTGATGAGAGGCTTGTTGAATCTGTTCGTTATTCAAAAGGATTGCTTGTTATTGATCCCAACCTTCTGCGCGAGGAAGCAGGAATTAAAAAACGCCTTCTTGAGCTAGTCGCTGTCAGTATGGGCAAAGAAACAAGCTGGACAGTTAATTTAGAACGCTTGCGAGCAATGTGCGCACATGAGGGAGAATTGAAAGGATTCAAGCGCCAGCTAAAAGAATACGAATTACCTTGGATAGTGGGTTTTAGTAAGGCTATGGGTGGCGGCGAAAATGTAACATTTAAAGCAAAGAAGCCAATATCAACGACTGAGGAGTAGCTCACCGGATACCGCACCGTGGAACACCGGATACCGCACCGTGGAACACCGGATACCGCACCGTGGAACACCGGATACCGCACCGTGGAACACCGGATACCGCACCGTGGAACACCGGATACCGCACCGTGGAACACCGGATACCGCACCGTGGAACACCGGATACCGCACCGTGGAACACCGGCATATTTTTATTTTTGATTAAAATCATATAGTTATCGCGTATTTTTGCGCCTTAAAAGTATTTAAAAGGGTTTTAAAAGATATTTAAAAGAAAAGACGCGCGCACGACGCCGGCTCTGTGGATAACTTTCCCGTCCGGCTCCCCCCAGACCCCCCCCTCAAAATGAGTTCGCTTCGCTCACACCACTTTTGATTGGGAGGGGTACA
>JBAOHI010000058.1:0-4240 GCA_037045535.1 Candidatus Competibacter sp. | reverse complement strand
GGGTGCTGAACCGAGTCTACATCGCTTGGTCAGCGCCACACGCAACAACGGAACAACTCAACGGCCCGCAGAAACCTGGAAGCTCATGGCAACGACACTACTCACTCCGCATTGACGGGAAGTCTCTTGAGCGAATAGTTAGAGCCGCCCACTCCAATAACCTGGACGCCGACGATGCGGTGCAACTGCAACTACTTGGACCAGACCAGACAATTCGCGAAAGAAGATGGTGAACGGGAAACGCTTGAGACCGAGCCTGCGCAATGCCGGCGGACGAGCGATAGGAAAGCGGTGAGGCGTCTCACAAATGTGCTCGATGGCGGCGGTAACCTCGGCAAGATAGCGCGCACCAAGACCGGCTTGCTGCGCCTCTTATTGATCCGGCCCGCAAATGATCTCGATATTTCGTAGGTCGGTTCAAGCCGCGAAGCAGTGGAACCGACAGGTTTTTCGGGGAATGTCGGTTCCGCGCCTGCGGCGCTTGAACCGACCTACGTTGGACACTTTAAGTGCCGGATCAATAGTAGGCCACTTGCTTGAGATGCTCGGATTCGGCTTCCGGAAGGAACGATACCTTCACTTGAGCAAGGCCCGCGCCTTGCGGTACACCTCTTCGCTAGGCACCAACTGTGTACGGCCCTCATCGAGGTCCTTGAGTCGACGCTCCGCCTCATCGAGCCAGAGTTCGTCGATTTCCGCTGGCGAAAGGGCATCGAGACTCTCAAGGAGCTCGTGCGCAAGCTTGGCGCGATTTGCAGGCGTGAGACCCAACGCCTCTCGTTCGATCGTTTTCAGGTCCATCGTTCGATTGTACCAAGAGACGTGACTGGCGACTCTAGTCAGAATGGCTTGATACAAGTCGGCCTGCCGGCGCGGTACCGTGGATAACGCGCGTGAGAGCACCGAGCCACAGCGTGGGCTCATCAGTCAACAACGAATTGGTGCGGAGGCAGGCCATGAACAAGCATACCGTGTCCGTTGGGTCGGATGGTCACAAGGAATCGATCGAGATTTCGCTGACTGATGCCCGTGTCGGTGGCGAGGTGCGCCACGACGACCGTGTCGGGGGTGAAGCTGCATCACTCGAGCACGCGAAGTGCACCTGACTGACGATCCGGCCGCCAATGCATCCTGCAGCTAATCCCTGCGGCATCGACGACACCGATGAATGAGCGAGGTCTGCGGGCGCCTGCTTCGATCAGGATTGCTATACCCTGGCCCGCATTAATCAAGCCGATGCAAGAAGCCTGTCCTGAGATTGTCGAAGGGATCGATTGAGGAAATGCAGTCCGACATCCATTGCATCAAGGCATCGCGTGGCCAGCACCAAACGCAACAAGGGAACCACTCAACGGGCCGCAGAAACCTGGAAGCTCATGGCAACGACATCGCTCACCCCGCCTTGACGGGAAGTCTCTTGAGGAATTGTTGAGGAAACTCTGACTTTGCTCGTCATCCCGGAATCGCGAAGCGATATCCGGACCTGCGCACTCCGGTTTCGCGGGAACGACGAAAACCAGGGCAAATCAAAGCTTTCCTAGAAATTCCACCAAGCGGTCCGCTTGAGCGCACGATCAGGTTGCAACGCGGGATGCCAACGGAAATCTCTCCGGATCACGAATTGACTCGACAGACAAGTCAACATCAAGATCGGGCCAGTAGAGGTGATGTGGGCTGGGCTGCTCGACATTGAGCACTTTGCCGATTGGTGCCTCCCTGAACCAGGGAAATGCCGAAAAGGGCAAAAAGAATTCCTCTCGCCCCAGCAGCAGCCAAATACCGTGCTGCGAAACGTTCGTGACTTCAGGTCCCGAAATGTTGTTGCCAAGCGCTACGGATGTCATCAACGTGTGCCTCGACCAGTGTCAGAGCAGCCCGAATCTGACGCTCATTCAAGCCGTAATTCTGCGCCAGCTCGATGCCCGGCTCAACCCAGAACTTTGCCTCTCCTTCCTGGCTGTGAACGTGGACGTGCATCCGCGGCTCTTCCCGCGAGAAGAAGTAGAACCGAAAGCCCGACTCGCGAAAAATGGTTGGACTCAACGGCAATCTCCACTATCGGTCACTTGCGCACCTGTACCAGAACCCATCCACAGCCCATCACCCGTCCTTGCCGCAACGAAGCAGAGAATGCGGCCAAGCGACGATGACGGGATACGCGCGGTGCGACATCGGCTCGGTGGAAATGGACTCGGACGTGATCTTCCACGACCGGTTTGACCGCTATTTGAGTATCCCGTTCAGGCCAAAGGATCGCTCGCTGGTGCGCTATCGAAGCAAACTTCAAAATCTGATTCTCAGCGAGTGGAAATTGTTAGTCCTGCAATGCATTGACCAGAGCTAATACGCGCCAAAAACCCGCGCGGCATCACAATCTCCGAGCCCCTCAAATCCGTCGGCGAATAGTGAATCAAACGGACTCCCATACTCAAAAGCTCCTATGTCGGGGATGGAGTTCCAGATCCTGAGGAAACTCGGTCCTCGTTGATCAAACAAAGGGAGACCGGGCGCACATATATCTCCGATGTCAATTGCCGGACTGCTCGGCATCAGTGCCATTGTGGACACTAGTCCACCATTGTTCTGCAACGGGCCAAGAACGGGATCAACTGCGATCGCGCCGGTAATTGATCCCGGTGAAGAAATAATGTTGCTTCCACTGACTGATATAGGTGCTGTCGCGATATTCGGGGCACCGTTTCGAAGCGTGAGTGGTTGCACCGAAACCATATCCGTTGTCAAGTTAGCGCCATCAGTGCTTCCGCTCAAAATCGAGTTGCGCAACACAATTTTGGCAACAGAAGACCAGCCGCCAGAAGCTGACTGAAGATATCCAATATTGTAGATCGCACCACCCGAACCAGAACCCTCGGGAGTTAGAACTTCGTTATCGGCGAGCGTGGAACTGGAAATGTCTACTGTTCCGTTCAAGTTGAAGATGCCTCCGCCCAACCCTTGGCCAGAGGGCGGGCCGATACCCCCACTGGCCACGTTCTGTGTGAACGTCGAATTGGAGACCAAAACTTGACCATTGTGATTGAAGATGGCTCCTCCCATCCCAGCGCCACCCATTCCTGCCCCATATCCAGGTACGAGTCCCCCTCCTCCAAAACCTCCCGCACCATTTGGCAGCCCGCCTCCACCTCCAAAGCCGCCCCCACCACCTCCTTGACCCCCAACCGATGACGCACCACCGCCGCCGCCGACGCCTCCACCACCTCCATGACCCACTGTATTGGCCCCTTTTCCACCAAAGCCAAAGTCCCCTCCAGCGCCGCCGGGATTGCTTCCTTGTGCGTTTCCAGCTCCGCCACCGCCCGCATCTCCACCTGTACCCGGCAACCTCACCCCGCCACCACCATTGCCACCCAGCCCGCTATTCCCGCCCCCATTTCCAGCTGTCGTGCCGCCCGCATTTCCACCGTTCGACGTCGGCGCAAATCCACCTCCACCTCCACCGCCAGATGATGTACTTCCAGATCCGCCAAGCCCGCCAGTGCCGCCAGAAAAGGCGCCACCGAAACCACCTCCCTCTGTACTCAGGGCATCTTGGCCAATTCCACCCCCTCCCGGATGTCCGCTCTTATTTCCACCAACAGCTTCATTTTGGAGAAGCGTAACCTCAAACAGTTCAAGCGCCCCCTGGTTGAAGATCGCCCCTCCCATACCCGCGCCTCCCCCACCACCATTTCCTCCCTTCGCGCGTCCACCTCTAAGGGTCAGTGTAGAAAGATGCAATGACCCACTTGATAATTCGCTATGCCCCCCAGAAATATAGAATAACCTAAACGAGTTACCGGATGACCGATAGATCGTCGAACCATTGCCTTCGATGAAAATTTCCGAAGATATTGCTGGCAAACCATTCGGGCCATACCAGTAATTGTTCGCAGCGGAAATCTCGTATGTACAGGAGGAGCCCAACGATATTGTGTCTGGCCCCGGATTCAGGATCTCATCGTTGCATTCGTTTATTGCAGAGACCAGAGAAGCCGAGTCGCCGGTGAACCCATTGCATTCCGCAATAAAATTCGCGGCGCTTACGGGCGCAGACACACAGAAAACTAGGTAGAACGACACGTTCAATGATCTGGCAATCGCGCGAATACCTCTCGTTTGGCACGTCACCTCGATTCCCCCCTTGAAAGATGCAATCGCTTTCCGACCTGATTTACTCTAAAAGATCGGCAAAGTCACCCCTGCGTCAAGTGTCCCGCCGGCAGCAACTTCCGCTGCGCAT
>JBAOHI010000057.1:0-44857 GCA_037045535.1 Candidatus Competibacter sp. | reverse complement strand
TGGCAGTGTCGGTCATCATATCGCGCAACAATCCCCGGAGTTTGATCCTCGGAATTATGGATATGGGAAACTGAGCGAACTGGTACTCGCTATCGGGCTTTTTGATATCGAAGAACGCCTTCACGGTAGCAGTCGAGCAAAAGGTATCTATATCCGTGATAAACGAAAAAAATAATATGCTTCGTGGCTGACTTTAAACTCAAGGCAAAACAAAAAGCATCGAATTGTCGCATGGCTCCCAGAAATTGACCTGAATTGATTGTGTCACCCTTCAAGGCCAATCTTAATGATTAGCGAACCTTCGTCGGAACCCCGCCGCCCGCGCGGCGTTTATCTACTCCCCAACCTGTTCACTACCGCCGCGCTATTCTGCGGTTTCTACGCCATCATCGCCGCTCTGCAAAACCGCTTTGAACTCGCCGCCGTGGCGGTATTTGTGGCGATGGTGCTGGACGGACTGGACGGTCGGGTTGCTCGGTTGACTCACACCGAAAGCGAATTCGGCGCTCAGTACGACAGCATGGCCGATCTGGTATCGTTCGGTATCGCACCGGCCCTGATCATGTACGAATGGGCGCTGGGTTCCATGGCCAGCATGGGGCCGTTTCTATCCAAGCTCGGCTGGCTGGCCGCCTTTTTCTACACGGTGATGGCCGCATTGCGGCTAGCCCGTTTCAACGTTCAACTCGGCAGTACCGACAAGCGCTATTTCATCGGCTTACCCAGCCCTTCGGCTGCTGCCATCGTGACCGGATTCGTCTGGTTCGGCACCGATTTGGGTTTGACCGGCCCGCAATTGCTCTGGCCAGCGCTGGTGGTCACTGTCGGCGCAGGCGCGCTGATGTTCAGCAAAATTCTCTACTTCAGCTTCAAGCAAGTGAACCTGCGCGGCCGGGTTCCATTCGCGTCCGCTTTGCTGGTGGTGCTCACGCTGGTTGTCATCTCGATCGATCCGCCCAAGGTGCTATTCACCGGTTTCCTGTTGTACGGCCTGTCCGGACCGGTGATGTATCTAGCGCGTTTGCGCCAGCGTGCTCGCCGCCGCGCCCAAGGCGTTGGAGAATTCTCCGAAACCAACCCCGCCCGCGACCGCGAGATTCCGCCTCCATCGCCCTGAACGATCCATGATCCGGCTACACGGGGCAGTGACAAACTTCTTAAAATCCCCATAATTAACGCCATGAGCCGCCGGTTCTCCAACCATCGGCGCAACGGACGAATCCCATTGGAGCGTGCCCGATGAACAAACTCGTGATCTTCGACACCACCCTGCGCGACGGCGAACAAAGCCCCGGCGCGTCCATGACCAAGGACGAGAAGGTCCGTATCGCCAAGACGCTGGAGCGGATGCGGGTCGACGTCATCGAGGCCGGTTTCCCCATCGCCAGCCCCGGCGATTTCGAGGCGGTGCGAGCGGTGGCGCGGGCGGTCAAGGACAGCGTGGTCTGCGGGCTGGCGCGGGCCGCCGACGCCGATATCGACCGGGCCGGCGAGGCGCTGAAGGAAGCGGCGGCCTGCCGCATCCATACCTTCATCGCCACTTCGCCGATCCACATGAAGATGAAGCTGCGGCTAGAACCCGACCGGGTCTTGGAACGGGCGGTCGAGGCCGTGCATCGCGCCCGCCGCTGGACCGACGACGTGGAATTTTCCGCCGAGGACGCCGGCCGCTCGGAGTTAGACTTTCTGTGTCGGGTCGTCGAAGCAGCGATCGAAGCCGGCGCGCGGACCATCAACATTCCCGACACGGTCGGCTACAACCTGCCCGACCAGTTCGCCCACACCATTCGCAGCCTGATCGAACGGGTGCCGAACGCCGATAAAGCCATTTTCTCGGTGCATTGCCACAACGACCTCGGCTTGGCGGTGGCCAATTCGCTGGCGGCGGTGCTGGCCGGGGCGCGGCAGGTGGAATGCACCATCAACGGCCTGGGCGAGCGGGCCGGCAACGCTTCGCTGGAAGAAGTCGTGATGACGGTACGCACCCGCCGCGACGTGTTCCACCTCGACACCGACATCGACACCACCCAGATCGTGCCCGCCTCACGACTGGTCTCCAACATCACCGGTTTTCCGGTGCAGCCCAACAAGGCCATCGTCGGCGCCAACGCCTTCGCCCACGAATCCGGCATCCATCAGGACGGCGTACTCAAGCACCGTGAAACCTACGAGATCATGCGCGCCGAGGACGTGGGTTGGACCACCAACCGCATGGTGCTGGGCAAGCATTCCGGTCGCAACGCCTTCCGCACCCGACTGGAAGAACTGGGCGTCAGCTTCGGCTCCGAGGAAGAATTGAACGCCGCCTTCGCCCGTTTCAAGGAACTGGCCGACAAGAAGCACGAGATCTACGACGAGGATTTGCAGGCGCTAGTCACCGACGCCAACTTGGCGGCGGTCAACGAGCGAGCGAAACTGCGCTATCTGCGGGTCTGCTCGGAAACCGGCGAGACGCCGTGCGCTCAAGTCACGCTGGCGGTGGACGGCGAGGAGCGGAGCGCCACAGCCGACGGCGGCGGTCCGGTAGACGCCTCGTTCAAGGCCATCGAAAGCATCCTGCAAACCGGTACCGACTTACTGCTGTATTCGGTCAATAACATCACCAGCGGCACCGACGCGCAAGGCGAGGTCACGGTGCGGGTCGCCAAGGGTGGACGCATTTTCAACGGCCAAGGTGCCGATACCGACATCGTGATCGCCTCGGCCAAGGCGTACATCAACGCACTCAACAAGGTGCTGCAACCGACCGAACGGGCACACCCGCAATTGCTGTAACCACTTCGTATGAACGCCGATCTGCGCCGGCACTATCTCGATGCGTTGGGCATAGCCCTTTGGTTGCCGCGCCAACCGCTGGCGATACACCCGCAAGCGGCTTCCGTCGTGTCTGACGCCTCTCCCTCCGCCAACGAACGGTTAGAGAAGGTCGAGACCGAGCCGGAGAACACCGAGCCGCTAGCGGCCGAAGATTGGACGCCTCCGATGGACGACGATTGGGAATTGCTGGATGATGCCGGTGCCGAGGAGATGCCCCCTGCTCCGCCGACCGCCGACCGCCGGACGACGCGCATCGCGTGCCTGGACTGGGAACCACTGGTGGAAGAAGTCCGGCAATGCACCGCTTGCGGCTTGTGTTCCTCTCGCACGCAAACCGTGTTCGGGGTCGGCAACCGCCAGGCTGATTGGCTGATCGTCGGCGAAGCGCCGGGCGCCGATGAAGACCGGCAGGGTGAACCGTTCGTCGGCCGGGCGGGCAAGCTGTTGAACCCGATGCTACAAGCCATCGGTTTGAAGCGCGAGCAGGTCTATATCGCAAATATCTTGAAGTGCCGCCCTCCGGAAAATCGCGACCCGGCACCAACCGAAGCAACGAGCTGTCGGCCGTTTCTGGAGCGACAGATCGCGCTGATCCAGCCGCGCATCATCCTCGCCGTCGGTCGCATCGCCGCCCAGAATTTGCTGGCCACGGATACGCAAATCGGCAAGCTGCGCGGCCGGGTTCACCACTTCGGCGCGGCGCGTATTCCGCTGGTCGTGACCTATCACCCTGCCTATCTGCTGCGTTCGCCGCGCGAAAAACGCAAGTCCTGGGATGATCTGCGGCTGGCGCGGCGCGCTTTGATTTCCCACTCATCCAACCCGATGGATGCCGCTTGCTCGTGAGCGCCCTGCGAGAGCCTTGCACCGGCCGATTTCGGCGGATGCTTTTCACCGATTTAAAAGAAGTCCTGGCCATCGAGAAACGGGCCTACGAATTTCCCTGGACCGAGGGCATTTTCCGCGATTGCATCCGGGTCGGTTATCTGTGCCAAATCCTGGAAACCCCGCACGGCTTCATTCAGGCTTATGGGGTGATGTCGGTGGCCGTTGAGGAGGCGCACATCCTCAACCTGTGCGTGCGCCCGGAATTGCAAGGGCGCGGGTTGTCGCGGCAACTGCTGGATCATTTTCTGGAACGGGCCGGCGAACTGAACGCGCGGACCGTGTTCCTGGAAGTTCGTCCCTCGAACCAACGCGCCATGCAGCTTTACGCCAACGCCGGCTTTTGCGAGGTGGGGATCAGGCGTGGTTATTATCCTGCCGCCAAGGGGCGAGAAGATGGGCTGGTACTGGCCAAAGAGCTACACGCCCAGCGATCCGTGGAAACAGAACTGAAAAAGCAATTGCGCTAAGCGCTGATCATCTCGCTTGAGTCGCCCAAAAATCCCGTCACAGATTGCTGTTGATCGTCAGCATGGCTCCGGTCATGCAGCCGGATTCGGCGGGATCGCACAGGAAGGCGATCACCTTGGCTACATCGGCGGGCGTGGTGCGGGTGCGCAAATGCGGCGCGGCCTTGCGCAGCATGTCGGTGTCCACTGCCCCCGGCGCCACGCCGTTGACCCGGATGTTGCACGCCTTGCCTTCGGCGGCCAAGCGCTTCGGTCAAGCCGGTGAGCGCGAACTTGCTGACGGTGTAGGCCGCGTAGCCGGGAAATTTCTCGGTGCCGGGCACCCCGCCCAGCGAGGAGACGTTGACGATGCTGCCGCCGCGCTCCTGCATCAGCCGGAACGCCCGCCGGGCGCACAGCACCGCGCCGCGCAGGTTGACCGCCATCAGCCGGTCCCAATCGGCCATCGTCATCTCGGCAAATGTGCCGCTGGCGATGATCGCGGCGTTGTTGACCAGTATATCCAGCCGCCCGAATTCGGCGGCGATCCGGTCGAACGCGGCGTCCACCGCCGCATCGTCCGCGACATCCAGCACTTGCAATGAAGCGTCGAGACCAGCGGCGCGCAGTCGGGCCACCGTAGCGATCAGTTCTGCTTCGGTACGGCTGGCGACGATGACATGGGCGCCTTTGCGCGCCAGCGCTTCGGCGGTGGCCGCGCCGATGCCTCGCCCGCCGCCGGTGATCAGAGCGATGGGCTGCTGCGGGGATGAGGTAGCGGAAGCAGTGTTCATGGCCCTTCCACCAGCACGAACGGCGCCCAGACGCGGGGATCGCGGAGTGATTCGTTTTCGTTCTGGATGAAGGAGAGTTGGGTTTCGCGCAAGGCCACCGCCAAGTCCTTGGGTTTCGGGCCGTTCAGCCAGGTGCGATAGAACCGCGCCATGAATTCGCGCGCCCAGATGTCGCGGACCGGCCACAGCGACATCAGCACATTGCGAGCGCCAGCGGTGTGGAATGCTCGCACCAAGCCATACACGCCTTCGGAGTAATCCAGCGTGCCCTTGCCGGTGTCGCAGGCGGAGAGTGCGACCAGTTCGGTGTCTTCCAGGTTGAGGTCCTGCACTTCCAGGGCGTACAGAATGCCGTCTTCGCCGTCGGGGTCGGCTTCGCCTTTGAGCCCCTGATTGGCGCCGGCCAGGGCGAGACCGGACAGCACCATCGGTCGATCCACGATTCCGCTTTTTTCGCTGAGGTAAAAGCCGTGCGTCGCCAGATGCAGCACGCGCGGCGGCGTGGCGAGGGTTTTCAAGCGATGTTCGGAGGCGTCCGCGCCAAGCCAGACTTGCGTGGGGATGTTCCAGTAGCTCCAGTACGCATTTTCCACCTCTGTAGGCTTCATTACCAGTTTCCTTGAGCACTGTAAATTAGACCTCTTTCGAAACCTTATTTTGGCAGGTCTTTGTTATAGAGAGCGGCGATGAGGGAGAATCGGAGGCCGAAGCGTTTTCTTCGGTTCCGGTATTTGTCTGCAAGGATGTGGAAGCGTTTGAGGGCGGCGTTGACGTTTTCGATGCGGACGCGCCGTTTTGATTGTGCGCGATTTTGCTTTCTGTCGGCACGGGTCAGGGGGACTTTCCTGCTACGTTTCTTGGGTAAGGAGGTGTTTTTGTGCGTCTTGTGCAGCCCAAGATAGCCGCTATCGGCAAGGATTTCCGTCTCTGGATGAACACGGACCTTCGAGGTTTTGAACAGCCGGAAGTCGTGGCGGCGACCGTTTCCATGCGCCAGACAGATGATGCGCCCGCTTGACTGCTCAACAAAGACCTGCGTCTTCAGCGTGTGTCGTCTTTTCTTGCCCGAATAACAGCGGCGTTGCTTTTTTTGGGACGTTCCACAGGGGTCTCTGTCGCATCAACCAGCACAACTTCATAATTTCTACCGCTCTCACGCAGGCTCTTCTTGCCCGGAAGCGTAAACTGGCCGCTCTTGATCAGCGTATCCTCGCACCAGCGAATGCTTTGCCAAGCGGAACTCTCGCTCACGCCGCGTCCTTGGGCAATGTGAAGATATGTGCGATATTCCCGCCAGTATTCCAGTGTCATAAGAAGCCGCTCACGCACCGGAAGCGTAGGCGGACGCCCCCCGTGGGCCTTCTTCCGCTCCTCCGCAGCCTCCAAAACGGATTGCATCTCCAGAAATGTGGCTTTCTTGACCCCAGTCAAACGACGGAACACCGCATCCCGCATCCTATGAAATGTTTCCTCATCCAACACGGACGCCCCCCTGAAAAATCAGAGAGAATCACACTTCATCATGCTTGGGAACCCTCAATTAATCAGGTTTCGAAAGAGGTCTATTGATTAATTCCTTGCCTTAGAGCACGCTTGGCATCTGATGGGCTTTGCTCTGTTTGTACTCGCTTTTCTTTCAGTACTATGGGTTCAACATCACTGCTAAATCGCTCGTAATCGACCTCGCCAAAAGCCAGTAACCCTTTGAGTCTAATTGAATCTCGATTTTCGCTAGAAATCAGATGGCGTCCGGTGGCTGACTTGGCGCAAGGTTTGGCGTTGAATCCAGTATCGACCGTCCGGCGTCACCAGTTCGGCGAAGGCCAGCAGGCTGAGCGACACCATCCGGCGCGATGTAGAGCGGGTCGTAGCGTTTCAGCTTGTCGTCCAGCGTGCCGAATAGGTAGCTTGTACAGAGCGGCAGCGTCCGCACGGGCATGGGTTGCGCGCAGCTTATTTGCGCTAAGTCTTGCGTCTGCCGCCACCGGCCCCAGATCGTGCAAGGACAGCTCGCCCGCCGCCGGTAGCAGCAAAGCTGCCCAATGGGGTTCGCCCAGTTTTCTGGTTTTGAAGTCAACAGGTTGATAGAGACGCAGTTCCAGCAGTGCGCCGCCTTCGCGCGGGAGGTAGTGGCGCACATCGTCCACATTGCGCGCTGCGCACCTGCAAATGGCGGTTGAATTCGCGGCTGATCTGGGCCAGCCGGATTTCCTTGGCTTCCAGTTCGTTCAGCTTCTTGCGCTGTAAGTCGGCATTCGGCTCCGGCAGATTCGCGAGATGGCTGAGGTCGCGCCGCAGCTCGGCGATTTGCCGGGCCAGTTCGCGGATTTCGGCATCCTTCTCGCTGCGGCGGCGCACCAGCCGCGCCAGGAAGGCTTCTTCCTCGCCCTGAATCTGCTTCCAGCGCAGCATGACCTTGGCGGCGAGATCGAAATACTCCGGTTCGGGATGGCTCAAGGCCAAGGTGAGCACCACATCCTGAAAGTTCGACTGGTCTGGTTAGAAACAGCCGCCGAACACTGCTCCTGCCGAGTGTGGCGCAACTGCAAGGCGGCGAGTTCCAGCAGGCGTGGTTCCATGCGTTCCAGCAGTTGCAGCGCGCGTTTCGGCTGCTTGAGATTGACCAAGGTAACTGTGTAATTGAGCTGTGCCGTCAGGGTATCCGGGTGCTCCGGGCTCAAGCACCTTCTCATAAGCCCGCCAGCGCCCGTTGGTACAGCGGTTCCGCCTCCCCGTACCGCCCTTGGGATTGATATAAAACCGCGAGGTTGTTGACGCTGGTCAGGGTAGCCGGGTGCTCGGGGCCGAGCACTTTCTCAAAGCCTGCCAGCGCCCGCTGAAAGAGCGGTTCCGCTTCCCCGTACCGCCCTTGGAAGCTGATATAACAGTCGCGAGGTTGTTGACGCTGGTTCAGGGTCGTCCGGGTGGCTCGGGGCCAAGCACTTTCTCACGGCCCGCCAGCGCCCGCGAAAGGGTTCCGCTTCCCGTACGCCCTGGAAGATATAAACGCGAGGTTGTGACGCTGGTCGGGTCTCCGTCTCGTGCCAGCGCCCGCCGCGCGTTGGCCCCCGTACCGCCCTTGGGATGATATAACGTCGCGAGGTTGTTGACGCTGGTCAGGGTCTCCGGGTGCTCCGGGCTCGAGCACTTTCTCGCGCCCCGCCAGCGCCCGTCGGTACAGCGGTTCCGCTTCCCCGTAGCGCCCTTGGGATTCATATAAAAACGCAAGGTTATTGATGCTGGTCAGGGTATCCGGGTGCTCGGGGCCGAGCACTTTCTCAAAGCCTGCCAGCGCCCGTTGGTACAGCGGTTCCGCTTCCCCGTACCGCCTTTGGAAGCCATATAAAAACGCGAGGTTGTGGACGCTGCCCAGGGTATCCGGGTGCTCCGGGCTCAGCACCTTCTCGTAACCCGCCAGCGCCCGTTGGTACAGCGGTTCCGCTTCCCCGTAACGCCCTTGGGATTCATATAAACCCGCAAGGTTATTGATGCTGGTCAGGGTATCCGGGTGCTCGGGGCCGAGCACTTTCTCGATAGCCTGCCAGCGCCCGTTGGTACAGCGGTTCCGCTTCCCCGTACCGCCCTTGGAAGCCATATAAAAACGCGAGGTTGTGGACGCTGCCCAGGGTATCCGGGTGGTCGGGGCCGAGTTTCTGCTCGGCGAAGCGGTAAGTCTGTTCGGCAACCGTCACCGCTGTGCGGTAGTCGCCTTTCTGGTAGAGATCTTCAACGACGACCTATTCAGGGCATCCACAATTTCCTGCGGTTGCGGCGCTTTGCCAGTTTTCTCTTGCAGAGAGGCGGTGACAGTCCTGACATAATCTATTTTCTGCTCTTGGGCATGAGCGACAACGCCCCAGCACAGCAATCCCGCGATCAACCAATAACCGTAATGCTGCATACGAACGCCTCCCGTTCGCCAAAGACGACGCCGAAACCATTACCGATAGGCCGAATCGTGGTCGGGATGTAGCGACAGCAAGCGAAGCCATCCCCCTTCATCGCGATAGGCCACTGCCCGGAACTCCTGACTGATCCGCAAACTGTATAAGCGACGGCCACCTGACCCGCTGCGGGAATGAATCAACTCCCACTTCAACCCGCGATCTTGGTACACCTGTGACCAACGCAAATCCGCCAGTTTCCGCAACGTCGCCAGCACGCCGAGCTGTTGAGGTTTTTGTAACGCGAAAAGCTGTCGCTGAAACACCGGATTGTTGAGATCAAGCTGGACCTGCTCCGGCTCGCTTGTGGAAGGACTCATGGCAAGCGCTTTGCCAGCGCATCGAGATCGGTTTCCAGCGCCGGATGCGATTCCGCCCAGGCGATGGCTTCATCGAGATTGGCCTTCACATCCGGCGTGTGCAGCCATCGCTCGCTATCGGGAATGAACTCACCCAGCTTCACGAGCCAGACGCCCGGCTCCAACTCATCCATAAGCACATGTCGGCCCGCATAAGCCTTGCCCAAAGCGATTTGCCCACTTTGCCCGACCGTCTTGATCACTGCCATCTTGCACCTCAATACCCGTTAGAATCATGCTGCATGATAATACGATAGCATGAAATTCATCAGGGGATTCCTCCGTCAGGGCAACACGCGCAGCAGTTTCACCTCTTTCAGCGGCAGTTCGATCATCGGTAGCCGGGCCGGTTTGCCGTCGGGTGGCAGCTTGAACAAAAACAGCGTTTCCTTGTTCTCCAACAGCAAGCGATAGACGCCATTGGGTAATTCCTCGTACAACGCTTTCAGGGTGGCATCTTCCGGCAGTGGCGTGTTCGGCCACACGCGCACGAGCGGATACGCGATAAACCCTTTGCCCTGCTGTTCCTGGTAAAACCACCCCGCACTGATCGATGCCAGCCCCCACGCCACCAGAAACGCCAGCAACACCGCGAAGATCTGCAACTGCTTGAGCAATCGAGGTCGTTGCGTCTTGATCCAATCCAGACGGGGCGACAGGCGGGGCTCGTAAAACGCCAACAGCACGATTCCAAGTCCGTAGGGAATCACCAGCCACCACCACATCTTGAAGACCCAAAAGCCGTACACGAAGAAATACTCGGTGGGAATCTCCAACGTCAGCAGGCCCAACTTGAAATGACCAAAGTAGTGGTAGGCGTAAGTCCAGCCGGTGAAATACACCAGGGCGGTGATAATCGCCATCACCGTGGCGAGATCGAGCAGCAAGGGGCCGGCGGTTCGATCACCCGGCGCGCTCATTTGGGGGCGTCCTTGGACTGTTGATCGTTATTGCCACGAATATCGCCGCCTCTGGTGTTGATCGTCTGCTTGCACGGATTGCAACGACCTTGGCCTGCGGCGATCCGAGTCCAACCGGTCAGATCATCGATTTTATAAGGGTTGCCCGCATCGTCCCGGCATTGCGCCACTTGGCGGGGACCCTGCTGCTGCATCTCGCAGCTATGGCGAAAGTGATCATCTTTGTTTTGCAGGCAGAAACACTCACTCTCGGCCGCTGCTACTGTTGCAGGCAGCGCAAACAGCAATAAAGCCAATTTGATAGCGTTCACAATCCAGTCCTCATTTAATATCGGTTCCAAAAAACAGGGGCGTGTTGAACCGCCAAACCAATCCATGCTCTCTCAATAGGCTAAGGTCAATACGAACAATTCACCGATTTCCTCGAACCGCGCCCGATCTTGCATTTCCCGTAAAATCATCGGAATCCCGCGCCCCAAGCCGTCCACGTAGCGCAAGTTATCCAGATACTTGAGGATAAATAGATTACGCGGCGCTGAATTGCCATAGCGAATCTTCTCCAAATTCAAGGTATTCGGCAATCGGCCCGGCGACCGGATTTCCACCCGGCTCCGATAGACGAACACCTGAATTTTACGGTTGATCAGCGAGTAATCGCGATGGCAAACCGCGTTCACCAAAGCCTCGCGGATCACCTTGGGCGGAATTTTGTCCCGCTCGTCGCGGCGCAGATCAACGACAGTCGATGGCCGGGGTAGAAACAACCGGATCAGCGCCCCGGCTTGATCGATCAATTCCGGCAACACGCCCGTCAATTCCTTTTTGTCCAGCAATTCCGAAGTGATCTCGTCGCCATCGAATACCGCGAAGCTGAGCGCGCTGTGGGGCAAACGGCGCTGCGGCTGGCGTCCGAACAACAGCAAACCGCCAACGCTGACGGCCCACTCTTCCTCCAACGGAACCAGAATATCGGCGTTACGCAGAATGTTAAGCTGCTCGCTGCGGTCCAGGTCGCCATAAGGAATTTGGTAATAGCCCTGCCAGTAGTCGTGCAACTTGGCCGGGTCGAGATCGTCAGCGCGGGTTCCCTGCCACCGTAATGGTGGATCGATCTTGCAGGATAGTCAACAACGCGCCCGCCGCGTTCGACAGGGTATGCCCGGTATGCCGCACCACCCCCAAAGTCCGTTCCAGGCGCAAGCCAGCAATGGGCAGTTCTACCAGCTCCCCATCCAGCATGGTACGCGGCAGCACGCTCCAGCCGAGCCCGACCGCGACCATCATTTTGATGGTTTCCAGGTAATTGGTCGCGAACGCCACCGGAATTTCGACGCCCAACCGCTTGAATTCGTCCTCGACGATTCGCCGTGTAAAGGTCGCCTCGCTGGGTAGAATCGCCGCATATTCTTGGAGTTGTTGGGGAACGACGGCCGCAAATTTGGCCAAGGGATGCGCGCGTGACGCCACCACCACCAAGGAATCCGGCCACAGCGGTGAGATTTCCAGTGGCGGATCGACCTGCGGCGGCAGGGTCACGATGGCCAGTTCCACCTCGCCGCGCAGCACCACCGCGCAGGCGATTTCCGAATCCATGAAGCGCATGTCCAGGCGCACCTGCGGATAGCGGGCGGTGAAGGTACGCAGGACCGGCGGGAGGCGATGCAGGCCGATGTGGTGGCTGGTGGCGAGGGTCAACGATCCGGCGACGACGCCGGACAAGTTGCGCAGCGCCCGGCGACTGTCGTCCACTTCGGCCAGAATCCGCCGCGCCCGTGGCAACAATACTGCGCCGGCTTCGGTCAAGCGCACCGTCCGGCCCAAGCGGTCGAACAGGCGGACGCTCAACTCCTCTTCCAGCGTCGCCACCCGTTTGCTCACCGCCGGTTGGGTCAAATGCAGTCGGTCGGCGGCCAAGGAGAACGAACCGCTGTCGGCGATGGTGACGAAGGCGTGTAGGCTGGCGATGTCCATAAGCGATATCAAAGCCCCTCGCCCGCTTGCGGGAGAGAGGTTAGGGTGATGGAAGTATTCTATTATTTTATTCAATTCATAAAAAAGATGAATTTGTGTTATCAAAGATTGCGCCGTAAGCTGGGTAAAGCTTGAAAAAACACCCTCACCCCCTCTCCGACGACCGACAAGAGGGGAGTTTCTGAAAGGCAGGAGGTAAGCAATGGCCGGTAAAACGCTCTACGACAAACTTTGGGACAGCCATCTGGTGCGGACCGATCCCGACGGCACCGCGCTGCTCTACATCGACCGTCATCTGGTCCACGAAGTCACCTCGCCACAAGCGTTCGAGGGGCTGAAATTGGCCGGGCGGCAGCCGTGGCGACGGGAGTCGATGATGGCGATGGCCGATCACAACACCCCGACCGATCCTGGCTTCACCACCATCGCCGACCCCGTTTCGCGCCTTCAGGTCGAGACGCTGGACGCTAACGCCCGCACCTTGAATTTGCGGTATTTCCCCATCGGCGACCAGCGGCGCGGCATCGTTCATGTCGTCGGTCCCGAACAGGGCGCGACACTGCCCGGCATGACCATCGTCTGTGGCGATTCGCATACGTCTACTCACGGCGCCTTGGCCGCGCTGGCGTTTGGTATCGGCACTTCCGAGGTCGAGCATGTGATGGCGACCCAATGCCTGATCCAGAAAAAGGCTAAATCCATGCTGATCCGGGTGGACGGGCAACTCGGGCCGGGCGTGACCGCCAAGGACATCGTGCTGGCGATCATCGGCCACATCGGCACCGCTGGCGGCACCGGCTACGCGGTCGAATTCGGCGGTTCCGCCATCCAAGCCTTGAGCATGGAAGGCCGCATGACCATCTGCAACATGGCCATCGAGGCCGGCGCCCGGGCGGGCATGGTGGCGGCGGACGAGACCACTATCGAGTACGTCAAGAATCGGCCGCTCGCGCCGCAAGGTGAGCTGTGGGAACGGGCTGCCGCCGCCTGGCGGGAGTTGCACAGCGATCCCGATGCAGTCTTCGATCGAGTCGTGACGCTGGACGCGGCGGCGATCAAGCCGCAAGTGACCTGGGGGACTTCGCCGGAAATGGTGACAGGGGTAGATGGCTGCGTTCCCGATCCCGCTCGCGAAACCGATCCGGTCAAGCGCGGCAGCATGGAGCAAGCGTTGCGCTATATGGGTTTGCAACCGAATACGCCGATCACCGAGATCAAGCTGGATCGGGTTTTCATCGGTTCCTGCACCAACGGCCGCATCGAGGATTTGCGGGCGGCAGCGGCGGTAATCAAGGGCCGCAAGGTCGCAGCGACGCTCAAACAGGCGTTGGTGGTGCCGGGGTCCGGGTTGGTGAAGCAGCAGGCCGAGGCGGAAGGGCTGGATCGGATCTTTACCGCCGCCGGCTTCGAGTGGCGCGAGCAGGGTTGTTCGATGTGTCTGGCGATGAACGCCGACCGGCTTGTTGGCCGGCGAGCATTGCGCCTCCACCTCCAACCGCAATTTCGAGGGGCGGCAGGGCGTGGGCGGACGCACCCATCTGGTCAGCCCGGCGATGGCGGCGGCGGCGGCACTGGCCGGCCATTTCGTCGATGTGCGGGCGTTTTAGGAGGTCGATCCCATGCGTCCGATGTTGGTGATCGGCAACAAGAATTACTCCTCCTGGTCGCTGCGGCCCTGGCTGGCGGCGCGGCACGCCGGGATCGAGTTCGACGAAATCCGCATTCCGCTTTACACGCCGGATGCGGCGGCGCAAATCCAGCAATACTCGCCATCCGGCAAGGTGCCGGTTTGGCGCGAAGGCGAATTCGCGGTGTGGGATTCGCTGGCGATTTGCGAATATCTGGCCGAGCGCGTGCCGTCGCTGTGGCCAGCCGATCTCACCGCTCGCGCCGTGGCCCGTTCGATCAGCGCCGAGATGCATTCGGGTTTCACCGCCTTGCGTACGAGCATGACCATGAACGCTCGCGCTCGGGGTCGTCGGGTCGCCGTCACGCCGGAGATCGCGGCAGAGATTGACCGCATCGCCGCCATCTGGACCGATTGCCGCCATCGATTTCGGCGCGGGTGGTCCCTGGCTGTTCGGCGCGTTTTCCATCGCCGATGCCATGTTCGGCCCGGTGGTGCTACGTTTCGTGCCTTACGGCGTGAGCCGGCCCGGCGTGGTGGACGATTATGTCGCCACCTGGATGGCCGATCCGCACCTGCAAGCGTGGATTGCCACCGCCGAACAAGAATCCGAAGTACTCGAACAATTTGAGTGTGGTCGCTGAGCGCGGCCGGGAGTTTCGACCATGACACCCTTTACCAAACTCGACGGCTTGGTGGTTCCGGTGGATCGCGCCAATGTGGACACCGACGCCATCATTCCCAAGCAGTTTTTGAAAGCCATCAAGCGCACCGGCTTCGGTGATTTCCTGTTCGACGAGTGGCGCTATCAGGACCACGGCGAGCCGGGAATGGATTGCTCGAATCGCCCGTTGAAGACGGAATTCAACCTGAACCAACCGCGCTATCAGGGTGCAACCGTCCTGCTGGCACGGGAAAATTTCGGTTGCGGTTCCTCGCGCGAGCATGCGGTCTGGGCGCTGGACGAATACGGCATCCGCTGCATGATCGCGCCGAGCTTCGCCGATATCTTTTTCTCCAACAGCTTCAAATCGGGCTTGCTGCCGATTCGGCTCGACGCCGGGATCGTGGATCGGCTGTTTCGCGAGGTCGAAGCCACGCCGGGCTATCGGCTGGTGGTCGATCTGGCCGCGCAAACTGTGACCACGCCAAGCGGCGAAGCGTTCGGGTTGGAGGTAGACCCGTTCCGCAAGGAATGTCTGCTGAACGGCTGGGACGACATTGGCCTGACCTTGCGCCACGCCGACGAAATCCGCGCCTTCGAGACCCAGCGGCGACAAGATGCGCCGTGGCTGTTCGCCTGAACGGCTCCCCTCGCCCGCACGCGGGAGAGGGGTTGGGGGTGAGGGCGGTAGTTTCAACGATTTGCAGGAAACGACATGACGCACAAGGTGTTGGTTCTCCCCGGTGACGGCATCGGCCCGGAAATCGTGGCGGAAGCCGCCAAAATTCTGGGGTGTCTCCATCAGGAATACGGGCTGGATATCGTGCTGGAACACGGTCTGCTGGGTGGTTGCGCGGTGGATGCGCTCGGTTCGCCGTATCCCGAGGAAACCCGCCGCCAAGCTCATGCTGCCGATGCGATTCTGCTCGGTGCGGTCGGCGGCCCGCAGTGGGAAAAACTGGACCGGCCCTTGCGCCCGGAACGCGGGTTATTGGCGATTCGCTCCGACCTGGAACTGTTCGCCAACCTGCGCCCGGCCATTCTCTACCCGCAACTGGCGGCGGCGTCTTCGCTCAAGCCCGATCTCGTGGCCGAGCTGGATATCCTGATCGTGCGCGAGTTGAACGGCGATATCTACTTCGGCCAGCCGCGCGGCATCCGCACGCTGGAGAGCGGCGAACGGGAAGGTTTCAATACCATGCTTTACCGCGAGTCGGAAATCGAGCGCATCGCCCGAGTCGCGTTCGAGGCGGCCCGCAAGCGTCATCGCAAGGTCTGTTCGGTGGACAAGGCCAACGTACTGGAAACGTCCGAACTATGGCGGGAGGTGGTGAAGCGGGTGGCGCGGGATTATCCCGATGTAGCGCTGTCTCATCAGTACGTGGACAACGCCGCCATGCAACTGGTCCGCGCGCCCAAGCAGTTCGACGTGATCGTAACCGGCAACCTGTTCGGCGATATTTTGTCCGACTGCGCCGCCATGTTGACCGGCTCCATCGGCATGTTGCCGTCGGCCTCGCTGGATGCTAACGGCAAGGGGCTGTACGAGCCGATTCACGGCTCCGCGCCCGACATTGCCGGCAAGGGCGCGGCCAATCCGCTGGCGACCATTTTGTCGGCGGCGATGCTATTACGCTATAGCTTGAACGAACCGGAACACGCCGAGCGGATCGAGCGGGCAGTCGGCCAAGTGCTGGATCAGGGTTTGCGGACGTTGGACATCATGGCGGAAGGCATGACGCCGGTCGGTACCCAGGCAATGGGCGATGCAGTAGTAGCGGCGCTGGTGGAGTCTTGAGGAGAAATAGAACTTGGTAGTTTCCTCTGCTCCAAGATAAGGACTGAAATGTTGACCACCACGCCTACCTGACCACTTGGCTTGAGGCCGAACATCACCCATAACATCGCCTGCACCCACAGCGGCGATCTAACCCTGCGTAATCATTCGCAAAGCGGATTAGAAGCGATTTTGGGGTCGCTATGTTAATCCGGCATAAACGAAAACCCCTGCTTGCGAGCCGGGGGTTTTCTGTCGTCGATGATTCGATGATTCAGAATCTATTGCCCCATCCGACTATCGCATCCCGATCGCGCAGCCGGATTTGATCTTGGTCTGAGTCATGAATCCGGTCAAGATCGCGGTCTTGATCGCGTAGTCGAGTTTGATCCTGAGTCCGGTCAAGATCGCGGTCCTGATCGCGTAGTCGGGTTTGATCCTGAGTCCGGTCAAGGTTGTGCAAGCGATCCTGTTCCTGGATCTGGAGCTTATCCTGTTCTTGAATGCGAGTCCGTTCTCTCGTCTGCTCCGTAACTCCTTGTGGTCCCGGACCCATGGTCCCAAAACCACTCGAACCCGTCGGACCTGGGCCTACACCACCACCGGCACCGCCACCGGCACCGCCGCCAGCACCACCACCGGCACCGCCGCCAGCACCGCCGCCAGCACCACCACCGGCACCACCACCGGCACCACCACCGGCACCACCACCGGCACCACCACCGGCACCACCACCGGCACCACCACCGGCACCACCACCGGCACCACCACCGGCACCACCACCGGCACCACCACCGGCACCACCACCGGCACCACTACCGCCGAAGCTGCCAGCCTGTACTTCATCAACCACCGTTTCCACTACTCCAATGCCAAGAATAATAGTGAACAGAGTGATTGCAATGATTTCGATAAATCTCAAAATCCTGTTATTCATGGCGAGCCTCCTAATCGATCCAATCTAAGAAAAATATCCCAAAAATAGATAGAAATATCTATAGGGTATTTTCCTTACTGTATACTAGTTAGATAATCTAGAATTGGTTTGATTGTAGTGGTTGCGTGCTGAATTATTTACTGTACATCAATCTGCATACAAATTGCTTGGAATGCTATAACAACCTTTAATCTAAAATGAACAACACCTTGGTTGACATCAAATATCAGTGAACAGCAAACCTTCTTGGGGATGGCTAGCATCCGCGATTTTGTTCACGGTGCTAATGTTTTTCTTGTTGAGTTGGCATGTCCATTATTCGTACTTTATTATCGAAAACTTGCAATACATTTATATTAACGAAGATTACCGCTGGCATAGCATTGTTGACCTTTCCAGACAAATTACCGCAGCCGCCCGTGCTGTTGCGACAGACTCAAATCCAGATACCCGTCATCTGGAGGAGTATCGAAAAAAAGTGCTTGAACTCGATGCTCTTTTGCCTGAAGAAAATACTTTACAGTCTAGCAACGGGGGCAGTGACTCGCTGATCCAGGCAAAATCAGCGCATAACATGCTAAGAATGATAGAGCAGTCTGCCTTGGATCAGATTCGGTCCGGACAGCGAGAGATTGGGTTAAAACGTCTATTTGACGAAAATTATAAAATTCAGGAACAACTAATTCTGAAGGCTATGAATAATTTTGTCGATCAATCCAGACATCACCTGATCAACCGTTTGCAAAATGAGAAAAATAAGGAGCTACAATCACTTTGGGCGGCATTTCTCGTTTTTCTGGTTTCCCTTTCTTTCTGGATTATGCTGATTCGTCGCCTACAAAAGTGGGGCGGCATCTTGTCCAGAGAGATTCACGAACATCATAAAGCTGAGGCAATAGCCAATACGCTGGAAAGAAAATATCAAAATCTGTTCGAATATGCCAATGATCCGATTTTTATCATCGACCCAATGACTTACCGCCTGCTTGATATCAACCAGAAAGCTGTCGATCTCTTGGGATATGAGCGTGATGAGTTACTGGGATTAAGTTTGAGTGATTTCATTCTTGGCGATGATCAGCATTCAGTTGAACAGATATTAAAGATACTTTGCTCCAGTGATAGCACCGTTCCCGAATGTACCTATCGCCATAAGGATGGTCATCCTTTTCTAGTCGAAATTAGCGGAAAATTAATCGATACTGGAGACAAGGAGGTCTATCAATGTTTTGTGCGCAATATTACCGAGCGCAAGCGTTTTCAAGAAGAAAGACTGCATTCGCAGAAAATCGAGGCTATCGGCCAAGTAGCTGATGGCATCGCCCATGATTTCAGGAATGCCTTAACCGCGATTTCCGGCTATAACGCGTTGTGTCAAGACCTTCTGCCCGAATGCCACCCAGCTCTGGAATCCCTCAAGCGGATCGATCAGGTCATCGGCCAGGTCAATGGATTGGTCAAGGGAATGTTGACGTTCAGTCGCAGGCAGGAGACGGAGCGGCAATCGGTGGAACTACGTCAACTGGTTGAGAATTCGGCTGAGTTATTTCGACGGATATTGCCAGCCGCCATCACGCTGGAAATCGATGTGGCTTCCATTCAAAATTTCCAGGTGAACGCCGACGTTACTCAATTGCAACAAGTGTTGCTAAACCTGATGATCAATGCCCGGGACGCCATGTCCGATGGTGGCATCTTGCGCATCTCGCTCTCTCCGGCACCGGCGGATCGAAGGCGATGGGTCGAATACGGCCGGTTGGGTCCGCATCGAGGTCAGCGATACCGGGGTCGGGATGCTGCCCGAGGTTCAGGCTCGTATCTTCGAGCCGTTTTTCACCACCAAACCGGACGAGTACGGTACTGGCCTGGGGTTGGCCATGGTCCACAGTATTGTGAGCCAGCATGGCGGGCGGGTGGAGGTCCGGTCAGCGGTCGGCCAGGGTTCGACCTTCACGGTTTTGTTGCCTCCCGCGACCCTGGATTCCACCCAGGATGAGGTCATATCCTCACGGAACTGGAAAAACGGCGCTGGCGAAATGATTTTGCTGGCGGAGGATCATCGCTACGTTCGGGAAATCATGGCGGCGACCTTGCGTCATGTAGGCTATGAAGTGGTTCAGGCGGAAGACGGGTTGGCGTTGCTGGACCATTATCAGGCGCATCGCGACCGTCTTCGCTTGGTGATCGCGGATCTGGATTTGCCGGGATGCAGTGGGCTCGATGGCCTGCGACAACTACGGGCGCGGGGCGCGCGCCTGCCCGCCATTCTGATTACGGGCACCGATTCGCGGGATTTGTCCGACCAGCTTGACAGGGAAACCTTGTTGTTGCGTAAACCGTTCCAGATGGCCACGCTGGCTCGTTTGGTTTACAGTCTGCTTCATGAAAAGGCTCACGTCGATGATCAGACCCATCTCGATCGTTCTGGTTGACGATCATGTGCTGGTGCGCGACATGCTTCGGCAGCGGCTGGCCCAGGAAACCGACATGGTGGTTCTGGGTTGCGAGAGCAATGCCCAGGACGCGGTGCGGTGCTGCGTCGCCACGCACCCGGATGTGATCTTGCTGGATATCGATATGCCGGGACTGTCAGCGTTTGAGGGCGCGCGGTCGATCAAGAGCCAGTGTCCTGGGACGCGCCTGGTTTTTCTCAGTGCGTTTTTTCACGATCACTATATCGATCAGGCCCTGGCCTTGGAAGCGACGGGCTATCTCACCAAAAACGAGCCGCCGGAGGTGGTCGTTCGAGCTATTCGCCAGGTGATGACCGGGGCCGTCTATTTTTCCGATGAAGTACTGGCCAGAATCGTGATCAATGGAGATGGCGCCCGGCTGGCGCATGCGCCAGAGAGCCGAACCCGGTTATTGACCGAGCGGGAATTGGAGATGCTGGCCTATATCGCCCGTGGCCTTTCCAAGAAAGAGATCGCCCGGACGGTGGGCATCAGTGTGAAAACGGTGGAACAGCATTGCACGCATTTGATGGAGAAACTGGCTATTCACGACCGGGTGGAACTGGCGCGTCTGGCAATTCGAGAGGGGTTGGTGGAACCTTGACTTTCCAGGAAGAAATCATTTCAACGAAAATGGCGGCTCCAAAAGGAAGTCGCCTATCTTCGATCCAGTCAGAGTGATCATGCGATCCACCGGCAACCCGATCAGCCACCACAGCCACCTCCCTCTTCGCTGCCTCCGCAACTTGCTCCATACAGGCCACATTTTATGATGACAATTTCTCCCTTGTTGTTCTGCAAGGTGTAGACGATGCCAGGTGGTCCCTGTACCGATATGGTTGAGAGCAAATTGTATTTGCCGGAATTGCTTATCAGGAGGGTTTTCAGATAGGCGGCGCAATTTTCATTCGCCCCCGGTTCGGTCTCATCACCGGAGAAACTGTAAGCTTGGACTGTGAATTCATTGGCGTGGGGTTCCTCGGCAAGGCTCATCGTGGGAACGGCTAGGAGCATTCCCACAAGCAGTATCGAAGTCGTTCTGCTCATTGTGATTTACCTCTCTTAAATCAATCGCCGAAATTCGTTTTTAGTCCCGACCAACGAATTTCGACGATCAATAATTTAGGTCATTACTCTGTTATCTCCCTAGGCCGTTGCCGTTGCCGCCACCGCCACCGCCGCCCGACAGTACTTCGATGTCGATCCAGACGTTGTTGGCGTCGTCCATACCCCCGTTTGCAGCATCTTGGCCCGTGAACGTGACGGTGGGTGTGCTGGTGAACTGGATCCTGTAGTTTCCTGCCTCGCTGACGCGCAGGTTGTACCCGTACACCACCTTGCCGGTCGCGTTGATCTCAGCCGTGGGGTTGGTGCCCGGTGGAACCGCGTACACACCCGTGTCCGTATTCAGGACGCTGAACGTGATGCCCTGGTCATGCACCAGCCACGACCCCTGCCCAAAATTGGTTGGGATGTCGGTCCAGCCACCAACCTCGTCACCGCCGGCCAGGTGCCCGTAGGCGGATAGCCGGTCGAGAAGGTTCGGCTGCAGCTTGATCACGTTGTAGCCTCGCAAGGTCCCATTCGGAATCGTCGCCGAATAGTCGGTCATGTTTATAAGAACCAGCTCGACCCGGATCGGGCTGCCAACCACCAGTTTTGCGTCGCCCTCAAGGTTGTCGCCCCAGGCGCCAAATACCGATGCCTCGTCGGCACGGAAGCACTGTGCCTGCCAAGCGTGCATCTTCTGGACCCAGTAATAGCCCGGAACCTCATATCCGGCCTGCGGGATACCCGTCGGCGGCATCAGTACCGACGGCACCAGGTCCGATGCCCCGCACTGAATAGCCCCAAGGGGACCGACCAAGATCGTCGGCACCGACAGGCTCTGAGCCGCCGTCTCCTCGCCAGGGCGGCCACCACCACCGCTACCACCACCGCCACCGCCCAGCGGGCCTTTCGCCAGCACCACCGGCGACGCCACCATGCCGGCTATCAGTACAGCGGCTAGCATCTTCATCAAATTCCTTGCGTTCATAATGCTCACCTCCATTTGTCTTCCGGACAGGATCTCTTTGAACCCTGTCCAGCTGGCGAACTGGACTCTTAACCCAAGCTCGCCGGTTGTGCGCATGGTTTCTTCTCCTGTGCGCCATCCAATTTCAAGGCGTGAGAGGTTTCACGGGGCCAATTAGAGTTGATTCCCACTATTACCTCTATGTAATATTTTATTTATTAATATAGTTATGAAAATGAGGTTATTTACCTATTACCCGGCACTCAATGACTAACCGGCTCATGATCTTTAAATTTAACCCGGTATCTCTAGGCCCACATAGCGCAGCAGCTCTATGGAGCCTTTGGCAATCAGCGATCATCAACAACACCGCTGACCGCTCGCGCACATAGCAGAGTTCCTTTGAACCCTGTCCAGCTGGCGAACCGGGCTCTCAACCCAAGCTCGCCGGTTGTGTGCATGGTTTCTTCTCCTGTGCACCATCCAATTTCAAGGCGTGAGAGGCTTCACGGAGCTAATCAGAGTTAATTCCCGCTATTACCTCTATGTAATATTTTATTTATTAATGTAGTTATGAAAATGAGGTTATTTACCTATTACCCGGCACTCAATGACCGACTGGCTCATGATCTTTAAATTTAACCCGGTATCTCTAGGCCCACATAGCGCAGCAGTTCTGTGGAGCCTTTGGCAATCAGCGATCTTCAACAACACCACTGACCGCTCGCGCACATACGGTTGACGGGCGTGATCCCGGAGATAGACCAATTCCTGGCGTTCGTTATCTCACTCAACACGAGCTGGCGTCACGGCATGACCGACCGAATGAGCCGGAGCACGCCGAGCGGATCGAACGGGCGGTCGACCAAGTGCTAGATCAGGGTTTACGGACGCTGGACATCATGGCGGAAGGCACGCCGGTCGGCACGCAGGCGATGGGCAATGCCGTGGTAGCGGCGCTGGTGGATTCTTGAGGAGGGATGGAATGGTTTGGGGCGTGTAGTAAGCTTATTGGAGGTTGGCTGCGTTCTGACCTGTTTGGTTGCTTCATATTCCGCATATCTTGCCAGACTGTGAGATATGCGGAACCGGATAATCATTTGTAGTGCGGACGCTTCGCGCCCGCACTATGGGGCGGCGGATAAGTATCCGCAGGGTTGCTTGGCGCTCCGCGCCGCACAACCACGTGGATCAACCGGACTTCGCCCGTCGAAAACCGCGTTTTGTCCGGGCTCGCCGGTTATCCGCCGCCCCGTTAGTCAAGATGCAGCAGGCACGATATAGCATATGCTTCCATATTCCCGAGGCACTCCACCAAAATAATTCACCTTGCGTGTCGCTTGCCAAATTGGACAACAATTTTCTTTTGTCGAATCGGCGATACCAGTAAACTTCCAGGTTAATGGTATAGAGTGCAAGTTTAGTTTGGGCATAGTTCGTGGGCGGGCACGGCGCAGGTTATGGCTACGTTGTCGCGGACGCTTCACGCACGCATAGATATCAATGGAGGTCCAAATGGCCAAGACTCAATGTGATCTATACAGATCTGTGATGGATAAGTCATTTAAGAGCATCAAAATTGGAACCTATCCTGGCGATGGAGTCCTTGACCCGCGCTGGGAGGACACCGAGTACTACAGCAAAAAGCTGGGCCGGATGGTAACCAGCAAGGCCGACGTCGATGTCGAGATCGGAAAGGAAGGTCCCGAAGTCGTTCCTGGCGGAGGCACATCGTTGCACGATGTGCCTGGGTGGTTTCCGAACCATGACTTCTGGATCCCAGAGGGAACGGAATATAGCGACGAGCTAGTAATTAAGAAAGACGCGAAACAGAAGAGCAGCTTCTTCAATCCGAACCTTAAAGGCTTCCACTACCAGACCGAGTGTAAAACTCGAATGACGATTCTCACCATGAAAGGTTACCTGAATAATATGGCTCGTGCTGCCGTTGTGCGTCAGTGCGAACTAGCCAAGAGCGGATCGAAGTAGGGGACCGTATGCCAGAGATCAGCGTTGAAGCGCTTGTCGTGTCCATCCAAGCAGTTGCGGCGGAGCTTCGTGCCTTAAAAGAGGGCGCTGAAAGCGGCGAGCTTGATGCCGAAGAATACGTCCTTCTGGAAGAACGCCAGCGAGTTGCCGAAAACCTTGAGGCAGCCTACCGAAAGCTTGCTCTCACTGTGCTGAATTTGCCGCCCTACGGCCAGTTGGTCGGCGATGCTTAAGCGAGCCTAACCCCTCGCTCGAGAGCCGACCCGCTACAGCAGGCAGGCGTGGCTTGGCCGATCCAGGCCACGGTGCACATGT
This sequence comes from Candidatus Competibacter sp., assembly GCA_037045535.1. Taxonomy (GTDB): domain Bacteria; phylum Pseudomonadota; class Gammaproteobacteria; order Competibacterales; family Competibacteraceae; genus Competibacter_A. The sequence continues at coordinate 20,939 of JBAOHI010000057.1, read as the reverse complement.
CCTTCTGCGGCTAACGCCAGCCTCCTCGGGCGGCGCTCAGCTTGAACATTGGGCGACAAAATCATGAGATTCGTCAGATGGGCAGCAGTTGTCCCTATATCAATAGGGTCCTGGTATCTTGCTCTCATCATTGGCTTGGCGGTACGCGCGTTGGTGGAGAGCCTATGCCCGGAAGAGCAAATGGTGTCGGGCATGTGCACCGCGAACTGGTTTCTAGATAGTGTAGTCATGAGATAGGAAATATGAGAGGCTGATGTGATCGAAAGGGGGATCACATGAGCAAAGAGAGAGGATTAGCGCACAGACGGCACGATATATCTGACCGGGTGTGGGGTTTAATAGAGCCGCATTTACCCGGTCGGAGGGGTCAGTGGGGAGGGATTGCCGAGGATAATCGGCGCTTTATCAACGCTGTTTTCTGGATTTTACGGACGGGAGCGCCGTGGCGCGACTTGCCGCCGGATCTGGGCGGATGGGGAAACACGCACCGTCGGTTTATTCGGTGGCGGGACGCGGGCGTGTGGGAAAGGCTCTTGGAAGCGTTGATTGATGACCCCGATATGGAGTGGTTGATGATCGACGCGACCCATATCAAGGTGCATCCGCACGCTGCGGGGGCGGTTGGCGGCAACGAGGACATGGCGCGTACAAAAGGGGGCTCAACACCAAGGTACATGTGGCCGTGGATGCGACTGGTCTGCCACTCCGAGTGTCTGTTACAACAGGTACCCGTGCGGATTGCGCAGAGGCTTTGCCGCTGATCGAGGGATTGCAGGCCGATGCGCTGATGGCGGATAAGGCCTATGATACCAACGAAATTCTTGCTCACGCCGCCGCGCACCGCATGGTCCCCGTCATCCCGCCCAAGAAAAACCGCAAAGACCAACGCGATTACGATACCTATCTATATCGCCTTCGCCATCTGGTTGAAAACGCCATCCTGCGCCTCAAAGGCTGGCGCGGTGTTGCCACACGCTACGCCAAACGTACCTCTTCCTTCCTCGCCATTGTCCAAATCCGCTGCGCTTTCCTTTGGCTCTCTATCTCGTGACTACACTATTTAACAGCTGAGAAATTTATGTTTTGCTGCGGTGCTGCACTTTCCGCCTTTTTCGTCATTGCGTCTGCCTCATTCGTGGCGCCAGCCGAGAAATTTCTGGTGTCGTGCGTTGCTTTGGCGGCTGGCTCCGCAGTAGCGCTTCTATTTGCGGTTCAAGCGCACGCATGGGCTGAGTTCGTGTCTGCAATTGCGGCTGGCGCCCTGGCTGTGTTCGGGGTTCGCGCAGTTGTCGCCCAACCAAAGATTCAAGCTGACGTCCACGCCTCGGCTTCGCTGCAGCGTGGCACTTCTCCTCGGTTCCGTAGCACCCCATGAGCTCCACGATTGACAGACCTTTTTGAAACCGCACCCGGTTGATCCCCATCGTGTATCTCCTTCAACAAAATAGGCCAGTTATCCACCCCGACAAGCTCGCTAGGCGAGCCTGCTGAACTTCGTAGCTAATCAAGAATACGAATGGCTTCCACTTAGGGCCTGTCTCAGCTTCAATCACCTCAAATCCGAACTCCAATCGATCCTCGATCAGTTCGGATCAAAATACACGATAACTTTGGATAATTACTTACACGCTCACAGAGGGTGAACGAGTGCCCCATGGAACGACGATCTAGCGCTGGTAGGCTCACCATGATCGGGGTCACGCCGACAGACCTTCCACCCGTTTGATCGGCCGCCACGCCCGCCGCGCATCGCCCAACTCCACATCTTCGACATCTTCAACCTCCAGACTGCCCTACTCTTCGCAGCTTCATCAAAAATATTAATGCGGAGTAAACAGGCGCCTTGAAAACTTTGGATTGGACGTCTTAACTTCTCTGAGGCCCTATCCTCGCTCTCGGAGACACGTTGATGCAGACTAAAGTATTACTTGGTATGATCTTTATAGCAGCCTGCCTTTTCTTTAGCAATCTTGTGGGATTGTCTTCCGGGGTGGTTGATATAGCCCATGCGGAAAAAAAGAAGGACACGGTGATTCCTCCGGGCCCTGCGCCAAGCGCGCAATGCAAAAAGCAATGTGCTGTGCAAGAAACGGCGTGTAAAGGTCGGTGTCGCGGCCTCGAACCTCAAGTGACTATTTGTCAAGAAAGATGTTCAAAAGCTCTTGATGAATGTGTGCAAAAGTGCGATCAGATGCCAACTTCCCTTCTTGATTCTCAAGAAAAACACGACCAAATTCGTCTATCGTCGGAATAGTTGCCCTGCCCATTCACCTATTTGCGGTAAACCCGCGCTTAACAGTAAAAACCCCGCCATAGGTGGCGGGGTTTTTATAGTAAGAGTATTTGTTTTTTCAATAAAAAAATATCAAGAAACCGGATATTGCAGATATCTCCGCTTCTCAAATATCAATTGTAATCGCTCGATCCCCTCCCCTCTCCCGCAAACAGTCGAAGAGAGTGAACGGTCACCCGTTTTTATCAACCCTTTCACGCATCGTTATTGCTCAACACCACCCGCTTGCGCTGCTTGGCAAATTCTAGCAACCGGCGGATCGGTTGGACTGCGCGCTCGCGCACCGCTTCATCGATGACGATTTCGTTCGCGCCGGTTTCCAGCACCTGGGCGAGATTACGCAAGCCATTCATCGCCATCCACGGGCAATGCGCGCAACTGACGCAGGTCGCTCCTTTGCCAGCAATCGGCGCTTCCAGAAAGATCTTGTCTGGCGCGACCTGTTGCATCTTGTGGAACAGCCCGTTGTCGGTGGCAACGATGAATTTTTTCGCCGACAGTTTCCGCGCCGCTTCAACCAGTCCCGTAGTTGAACCCACCACATCGGCTTGGGCGATCACATCCATCGGCGATTCCGGGTGGACCAGCACCTTGGCATCAGGATGCTCGGCGCGCAGCTTCCGCAACCCGTCAGCTTTGAACGCCTCATGCACCACGCAGGCCGCACTCCACAACAACATGTCCACACCGGTTTCGCGCTGGACGTAAGCGCCTAGATGCCGGTCCGGCGCCCAGATCAGCTTCTCGCCACGCTCCGCCAGATGCCGGACCAGCTCCAGCGCGATGCCCGAGGTCACTACCCAATCGGAGCGGGCCTTCACCGCCGCGCTGGTGTTGGCGTAGACCACCACTGTCCGATCCGGATGCTGGTCGCAAAATGCCGCGAACTCGTCGGCCGGACAGCCCAAATCCAGCGAGCATTCCGCCTGTAAATCTGGCATCAGTACCCGTTTTTCGGGATTGAGAATTTTGGCGGTTTCACCCATGAAGCGCACGCCAGCCACCACGAGAGTGCCCGATGGACACTCGGTGCCGAAACGGGCCATGTCCAGCGAATCGGAGACGTAGCCGCCCGTTGCCTCGGCCAATTCCTGTAAGTCGGCCGAGGTGTAGTAATGCGCGACCAACGTGGCATCCCGTTCGATCAACAGGCGCTTGATCCGCGCGATCAGGCTCGCCCGTTCAGCGGCGTCCAACATTTCGACGACGGTGGGCGGGACTTGCAAGGGCGACAAGCGACGATCCCTCGCCGTAATCTCGGAAACGACAGCATTCATCAGGATTCTCCGGTGACCGGTTCGGTCACGTCACTTGACAAAGTCAACTTGGCCGGGATGCTTGGCCCGGAACAACCGGGCCGGACGACGGCCGCCGCGCTGTGCCATCTCGCCAGTGGTCTCAATACAGTCCAGCGCCAGAATGCGCTTGCGAAAATTGCGCTTGTCCAAGGGCTCGCCCAGAATGGTTTCGTGGACTGTCTGCAACTCACTCAGGGTGAAACGTTCCGGCATCAATTGCAGGGCAATAGTGGAATACGCCAGCTTGGAAGCGAGCCGCCGGCGAGCCAGCGCCACAATCTCGGCGTGATCCAAAACCAGCGTCGGCAAAGCGTCCACCATCGCCCACCCGGTTCGATCGGCTAGCGGCACCGGCTCCCTCGACAGCGATCCAGCGGGAACCAGTGCGTAATAGGCAACCGTCACCGCCCGCTGTCCGGCCGCCCGGCCGGGCTGACCGAAGGTGTAAAGCTGCTCCAAGTACACCTGACACAAACCGGTTTGTTCCGCTAAATGCCGTCGGGCGGCGACATCCAAATCCTCGCCCGGCTCGATCGGCCCGCCGGGCAAGCGCCAATCCACCGATCGCCCGACCAACAGCACCTCCAGACGCTCGGTGCGGATGGCGAACGGCACGACATCGGTGGTCAAAGTCAGCGGAACAGGATCAGCCATCACCTCGCTTCCAATGGTGTAAAAACTACACCTTTATGTTAGTGTCAATTTGACACTATTGCAAGTAGATGACGGCGATTTTTCAAAACGACGTCAAGACATCAAACTGATCAAAACGGAAGTAGCCGGATTTCGCTAGAATGCATTTTCACAACAAACGCGGAGATTAATGCGGTGATGGCGGATCGGCGAGAAACAGTGGTGCTGGTGCATGGTTTGTACGTCCACGGTTTGTGGATGCGCCTGCTGGAGTACTGGCTGGAACAGTCAGGCTATCAAACGATGAACTATTCCTACCCGACCATGACCCGGTCGCCAGCGGAAAACGCCGATGATTTGCAAATACAGCTCGCGCATGTCAATACGCCCATCGTCCATTTCCTGGCCCACAGCATGGGTGGGCTCGTGGTACGGCATCTTTTTCATAACTACCCGAAGCAACGACCGGGCCGCATCGTGACCATGGGCACGCCTCACCAGGGCAGCTATGGGGCGCGAGTCATGCAAAGTATTGGGCTGGGATTTTGCGTGGGACGGGGGTTGGAAAACGGACTGCTCGGCGATGCGCCGGCCTGGGTCGCCCCTAATCATCTGGGTTCGATCGCGGGTACCTTAAACGTGGGATTCGGCCTGCTGTTTCCGGGGATGCCGGAGCCGTCCGACGGCATGATCGCCGTGGTCGAAACCCAGTTGCCGGGCATGGCCGATCATATCTGCCTGCCGGTCTCTCACATGCAAATGCTGGTGGATCCGACGGCCGTCTCTCAGGCGATGGCGTTTTTCGCCACCGGCCGCTTCCGTCATTCGTCCCACTCCGTGCCTCACGATGACAAAATGATAAACTCATCCCCCGTTTCGTAAGATCTTCACGGCAAGAGGCTTCGCATGGCAGGACACAGTAAATGGGCCAATATCCAACACCGGAAAAATACCCAAGACGCTAAACGCGGCAAATTGTTCACCCGGCTGATCCGGGAAATCACCGTGGCGTCACGCATGAGCGGCGGCGACCCGAGCGCCAATCCCCGGCTGCGGCTGGCGATGGACAAGGCGCTGACCGCTAATATGCCGAGGGATACCATCGATCGCGCCATCAAGCGCGGTACCGGCTCGCTGGAAGGGGTCGAATACGAAGAAATTCGCTACGAGGGCTACGGTCCGGGTGGCGTGGCAGTGATGGTGGACGCCATGACCGATAACCGCAATCGCACAGTCGCGGAAATCCGCCACGCCTTCACCAAGTGTGGCGGCAATCTCGGCACCAGCGGCTCCGTGGCGTTCCAGTTCAGCGAACAGGGTGTACTGAGCTATCCGGCTGGCTGTGACGAGGACCGCATCATGGAGGCTGCCATCGAGGCCGGCGCCGACGATGTGCTCAGCTATCCGGATGGTTCGGTGGACGTGTTGACCGCCCCAGCCGCATTTGCCCCGATCAAGGACGCTCTGACCACCGCCGGCCTGCAACCGGACGAGGCGGAGGTCACCCAACGCGCCGCGTCCAACATCACACTCGGTTTCGAGGATGCGCAGAGGATGGTCAAGCTGTTGGAAATGCTGGAGGATCTGGACGACACCCAGAACGTGTACTCCAACGCTGACATTCCCGATGATGTTCTGGCGAAACTCTGAGCGTGGCGATCATCCGGCTGATGGGCATTGATCCGGGTTCGCGGGTCACTGGCTACGGTATCATCGATTTGGACGGGCCGCGCAGCTGCCATGTCGCCAGCGGCTGCATTCAGACGGCTAGTGATCGACCGTTGCCGGAGCGGTTGAAAACCATCTTCGCAGCGGTCACCGCGCTCGTCCAAACCCATCGACCGGCCGAAATCGCGATCGAACAAGTCTTCATGCATCGTAATCCCGACTCCGCGCTCAAGCTCGGCCAAGCGCGGGGGGCCGCGTTGTGCGCTGTGGTGATGGCTGACTTGCCGGTCAGCGAATACGCGCCGCGCGCCATCAAGCAGGCGGTGGTCGGTAGCGGCGCAGCCGACAAAACCCAAGTGCAACATATGATCCGATTGTTGCTGAACCTGCCGGAGGCACCACCCACCGACGCCGCCGACGCGCTAGCGGTGGCCATCTGCCACGGCCACACCCGACAGACCCAGCAGCGGCTGGGAACGGCCATCGCGCTGGCCGGGCGGCGGCGATGATCGGTCGCCTGCGCGGGTTGCTGGCTTGGAAGCAGCCGCCGTATTTGATGATCGACGCCAACGGGGTCGGCTATGAGCTGGAAGCGTCGCTGACGACGTTTCAAACCCTGCCGGATGTCGGCACGGAAGTGACCTTGCACACCCATTTGGCGGTACGGGAAGATGCCCACACGCTGTACGGCTTCGCCAGTACTGCCGAGCGTAGCCTGTTTCGTAGCCTGATTCGGGTGACCGGCATCGGGCCGCGCCTGGCGCTGCTGATTCTGTCGGGGATGAGCGTGGAACTGTTCGGCCGCTGTGTGCGCGAAGGTGACACAGCCTCGCTCAGCCGCTTGCCGGGTATCGGCAAGAAAACCGCCGAGCGCCTGATCATCGAGATGCGCGACCGCATCGGAGAATTGAGACTGGATCCGATGACGGTGGTACTGCCGGGCAGCCGGACCGACACGCCAGCCGTGAACCCTCTAGACGACGCCATCAGCGCCTTGGTGGCGCTGGGCTACAAGTTGCCCGAAGCGTCGCGTATGGTACGGGCCATCGAGTCCGAAGGGATGACCAGCGAAGCGATCATCCGTCAGGCGCTACAGGCCAGCGTGCGCTATTAGCCGCATCGATCACCGCCCAGCTGGAAAATGACCGCCTTTCACCCCATTCGCCTTGATACCCTATCGCCTGCCTTGCTCCAAAACTGCCACGGTCGTTGCCATGAACTCATCGGATCGTCTGATTTCCCCTGCCGCCAGCGGCGAGGATGCCACGCTGGATCGGGCTGTTCGACCTCGGCGGCTGGCCGAGTACATCGGCCAACAGGCGATGCGCGAACAACTGGAAATTTTCATTCAGGCCGCTCGGGCGCGCGGGGAGGCGCTGGATCACGTCCTGCTGTTCGGGCCACCGGGGCTCGGCAAGACCACTCTGGCGCACATCGTCGCGGCCGAGATGGGCGTCAATCTGCGCCAGACCTCGGGGCCGGTGATCGAGCGGCCCGGCGACCTGGCCGCGTTGCTCACCAATTTGGAACCGCGCGATGTCTTATTCATCGACGAAATCCATCGCCTGAGTCCGGTGGTCGAGGAAGTCCTGTATCCGGCGATGGAGGATTACCAGATCGATATCCTCATCGGCGAGGGACCGGCGGCGCGGTCGATCAAACTGGATTTGCCACCCTTCACCCTGGTTGGCGCCACTACCCGCGCTGGCCTGTTAACCTCGCCGTTGCGAGACCGATTTGGTATTGTGCACCGCTTGGAATTTTATACCCCGGAGGAGTTAACCGAGATCGTGGCCCGATCGGCGCGGATTCTGGCCATCGAGACCGACTACCCAAGCGGCGCGATGGAGATTGGCCGTCGCTCGCGCGGCACGCCCCGTATCGCCAATCGGCTGCTCCGGCGGGTGCGCGATTTCGCGCAGGTGCGCGCCGGCGGGCGGATCACCGTTGAAGTGGCGAAGCTGGCGCTCGATCTGCTGAAGGTGGACGAGCGCGGCTTCGACGAGCAGGATCGCCGCTTGCTATGGCTGGTTATCGACAAGTTTGGCGGCGGGCCAGCGGGGTTGGATACTCTGGCGGCAGCGCTGGGCGAGGAACGCGGCACTATTGAAGATGTGTTGGAGCCGTTCTTGATTCAGCAGGGGTTTTTAATGCGCACACCGCGCGGTCGGGTAGCGACAGCGCACGCTTATCGCCACTTCGGGCTGGCCACCGCAAACAAGTCGACCGCCAGCGGCGATTTGTTCGATGCCGTACCTTAGCCGTGGCTACGGTTTGGCTGGAACTGAAGGTGGCGCGGTAGGCATCGGCGACGTGTTAGCACTGCCGCCAGCATGATTGGTCGAGGGGGCCGCACTAGCTGCTGGAGTGGGCAGTGCTTTGCGTTCGGAGGGGCGTTCGACAGCGCTAGCGCTGTTGTTGGTATCGCTGGTGCCGTCGGCTGCAGAGGGTGATAAATTTTTCACAGCGATTTCGTATTCGTCTACAGTGAGCGTCCCATCGCTGTCGGTGTCAGCGGCGTCGAAATCCAGTCCTTCGACGCTAGCAGCTTCATCGGCACTGATCAACCCATCGCCGTCAGTATCGGCTTCCTCGAAAGTCAACGGTGCCGATGCGGCCAAGAGGGGAAACGCGATGACTAGCAGGGCCGATAGGACGAGCGTGCGCATTTTTGGGGTGTTCCTCGGGTAGGCGATGATTCAGCTTCAGTTAAATCAGCTTGCAGAATTCTAGCGGAAGAGGGTTATGTTTGTCTGGTCCGTGCGGGTTTATTACGAAGATACTGATAGTGGTGGTGTGGTTTATTATGCCAATTATCTAAAATTCATGGAGCGCGCGCGTACCGAATGGTTGCGGGCGCGTGGGGTTGAACAGGACGCACTGCTGGGCGAGCGAGGACTGATCTTCGCGGTACGATCGCTGTCCATGGATTACCATCGGCCGGCCCGGTTCAACGACCTGCTGGCAATTCAGAGCCGAGTTGTGGAGATAGGAGGCGCGAGTCTCTTGTTCGAGCAAACCATTCAGCGCGACCCATCCGCCGAAATGCTGTGTAGCGCGCGGGTCAGGGTTGCATGTATTGATGCCAAGACGTTCCGGGCACGTCGGATTCCCCGACCGTTGGTCGGGGAGATAGGGGGAATTGTAGGTGACCCATGATTCATCGTTTTGGGGCTTGGTGACCAACGCCAGTCTGATCGTGCAGTTGATCATGCTGGCGCTGGTAATGGTTTCGCTAGGCTCATGGTGGGTGATTGTTAAGAAAGGCATGGTGCTCACGTCCGCCCGGCGGGCGGCCGACCAATTCGAGGATGATTTCTGGTCAGGGATCGACCTGGCCTCGCTGTACGCTCGTATCAATCGCCAGAAAGAAGTCATCGCGGGAATGGAAGCCATTTTTTTAGCCGGTTTTCAGGAATTCCTGCGCCTGCGTGCCCAGCCGACCGTCGATCCGGAGTCGGTGGTCAGCGGCGCGCAGCGAGCGATGCGGGCAGCAGGTTCGCGGGAACTGGACGAACTGGAGATGTATCTCTCATTGCTGGCGACCACCGGCTCTACCAGTCCGTATGTTGGCTTGTTTGGCACGGTCTGGGGCATCATGAACGCGTTCATGGCGTTGGGGCTAGCGCAACAGGCCACGTTGGCGCAAGTGGCACCGGGCATCGCCGAAGCGCTGATCGCCACCGCGATGGGTCTATTCGCGGCCATCCCGGCAGTGATCTTCTACAACCGCTATGCCCATGAGGTAGACCGACTGGCCAACCGCTATGAAACATTCATGGAGGAATTTTCCAATATCCTCCAGCGCCAGTCCTACAGCTTGCGTAAAAGCTACACCGACGCCGCCCGCGCCGCCGTATCCCAGAGTTAAATCATGGCTCGACGTAGCTCGCACGGCCGCCTGAAAGCGGAAATTAATATCGTCCCGTACATCGACGTCATGTTGGTGCTGCTGGTGATTTTCATGGTTACCGCACCTCTGCTCAATCAGGGGGTAGAGGTGGATTTGCCCAAGGCGGCGGCGGAGAAAATCGACATCAAGGATCAAGAAGTCGAAATCCTGGTGCTGTCGGTGCAAAAAGATGGCACCTGCTATTTCAATGTCGGTTCGGAAAAAGCGCAACCGATCAACTGCCATAGCCTGGAACCACGCCTTGCGGAGATCCATGAGCGCTTGAGCAAAAAGCCACAGCCACCAGTGCTGGTCCGTGCGGATCGCGAGTTAAAGTACAATGAAGTCATCAAGGCAATGACGGTTTTGCGGGACGCGGGAGCCACCAAAGTCGGTTTGTCGACGGCCCCACCAGACGAGTCGCCAGCTCAGCCTTAGACGCGACTAATGCAAGCGGGACATCAGGCAAAATATCAAGACATTGTCGCAACGGTGGTTAGTGTTGCCATACACGCCATCGTTTTGACGTTCTTGCTACTCAATTTAAACATCACCACCAGTGCATTCCATGCCGAGCAGACCGAGGTCGAACCTATTCTGTCCGAAGTGGTAGACGAAATCGCCATCCGGGAAGAACAGGAACGGCAGGCGGAAGAGGAACGTCGTCGGCAACGTGAGGAAGCGGCGCGGCAGGCGCGGCTGGCCCAGGCAGAACGTGAGGCCGAAGAGCGCCGTCAAGCAGAAATTCGCCGTCAGAGAGAAGAGGAAGCGAAACGCCGGGCCGCCGCTGAAGCGAAACGTCGAGGCAGCGGAAGAGGCGAAACGCGAGGCAGCGGAAGAGGCTAAACGCGAGGCAGCGGAAGAGGCTAAACGTGCCAGGCCGCGGAAGAGGCTAAACGTCGAGGCAGCGGAAGAGGCTAAAGCGCGAGGCCGCCGCTGAGACGAAACGTCAGGCCGCCGACGGAAGCTAAAGCGCGAGGCAGCGGAAGAGGCTAAACGTCAGGCCGCCACTGAGGCTAAACGTGCCGCCGCGGAAGAGGCTAAACGTCAGGCCGCCACTGAGGCTAAACGTGCCGCCGCGGAAGAGGCTAAACGTCAGGCCGCCACTGAGGCTAAACGTGCCGCCGCGGAAGAGGCTAAACGTCAGGCCGCCACTGAGGCTAAACGTGCCGCCGCGGAAGAGGCCAAACGTCAGGCCGCCACTGAGGCTAAACGTGCCGCCGCTGAAGAGGCCAAACGTCAGGCCGCCACTGAGGACACTAAACGTGCCGGCCGCTGAAGAGGCCAAACGTCAGGCCGCCGCTGAGGCAAAACGTGCCGCCGCTGAAGAGGCCAAACGTCAGGCCGCCGCTGAGGCCAAACGCGCCGCCGCGGAAGAGGCCAAACGTCAGGCCGCCGCTGAGGCCAAACGTGCCGCCGCGGAAGAGGCTAAACGTCAGGCCGCCGCTGAGGCCAAACGTGCCGCCGCGGAAGAGGCCAAACGTCAGGCCGCCGCTGAGGCCAAACGTGCCGCCGCGGAAGAGGCTAAACGCCAGGCCGCCGCTGAGGCCAAACGTGCCGCCGCGGAAGAGGCTAAACGCCAGGCCGCCGCTGAGGCCAAACGTGCCGCCGCGGAAGAGGCTAAACGCCAGGCCGCCGCTGAGGACGCTAAGCGTCGGGCCGCTGAGGACGCTAAGCGCGCCGCCGCCGAAGAGGCTAAACGGAAGGCTGAAGAGGAGGCTAGACGCAAAGCCGAGGAAGCGCGCGAATTAGCGCAAAAGTTGGCCGCTCAAGAAAGAGCCAAAGCAGCAGCCGCAGCTCACGCCGGAAACGTAATCGGCCCCTATGTGGAGAGACACTGGAATCCAGTGGCGAATACTTCGGGAGGCTTGGTCTGCTCGCTAAGAATAACGATAACGACTTCTGGGCAAGTCACCAACGTTCAAATCGTGAAAGGTAGTGGTGATAGCCTGTTCGATAACTCCGCAGTTGCGGCAGTTCATCGAGCATCGCCGTTGCCGATGCCCGGCGATTCTGCTGTGGCACAGGAGCTGCGCCCCACCTTTATTCTGAGATTCAGACCGAAGTAAGCCACCACCCGTTACTCAGTCACGGAGACTCTCTGCCATCGACAGCGGCGCAATGTCGATAACGGGCTAGACAATCACATTTTCGCCCACATAATCAAAAGCCCGGCTTGACCTGGCTTTTTTCATGGACATTTGTTTCGCGGCTTCCTTCCCGGTGCCAGTACTGCGGTGTAGATCCATTTCCGGCTGAGCGGCGACCCCGCACTACCCTATTTTTCAAGTAAAATCCGCAACATGCGGCGCAGCGGTTCGGCGGCGCCCCACAGCAATTGATCGCCACAGGTAAAAGCACCGAGGTAGGTCGGCCCCATGTTGAGTTTGCGCAACCGGCCGACCGGCACGCTCAGAGTGCCCGTAACGGCAGTAGGTGTCAGTTCGCGCATGGAGACTTCTCGCTCGTTTGGCACGACCTTGGTCCAGCTGTTGGCGGTCCCGATGATTTCCACCAATTCGTCCAGCGGTACATCTCGGGTCAATTTGATGGTCAGTGCTTGACTGTGACAACGCATTGCCCCGATTCGGACGCAAATACCATCGATGGGAATTGGGTCAGCCGAACGGCCCAGAATCTTGTTGGTTTCGGCCTGTCCTTTCCATTCTTCGCGGCTCTGGCCGTTTTCCATCTGCTTATCGATCCAAGGAATCAGGCTGCCGGCCAGTGGCACGCCAAAATTGGCCGTCGGGAAGTCGTTCGAGCGGAGAGTTTCCGCGACCGCCCGATCAATTTCCAGAATCGCCGATGCCGGCTCGCTCAATCGACTTGCCACTGCGCCGTGAATCGAGCCCATTTGTTGGATCAGCTCGCGCATATTCTGAGCGCCAGCGCCGGAAGCGGCCTGGTAGGTCATCGCGGTCATCCATTCCACCAGACCGTGGGTGAACAGTCCACCCAAGCCCATCAACATCAGGCTGACCGTGCAGTTGCCACCGATGTAGTTTTTCGCGCCTTGCGCTAGCGCATCCTGAATCACTTCACGGTTGACCGGGTCTAGAATGATGACCGCATCGTCCTTCATGCGGAGAGTCGAAGCAGCGTCGATCCAGTAACCCCGCCAACCAGCGGCGCGCAATTGTGGGTAAATCTCGTTCGTATAATCACCGCCTTGGCAGGTGATGATTGCATCAAGCGTTTTTAATTCGGCGATGGATTTCGCATCTTTCAGCGAGGGCGTGTCTTTGCCGATCGCCGGACCTCGACCTCCCACGTTGGAGGTGGTGAAAAACACCGGATCAATAAGGGCGAAATCATTTTCGGCCACCATTCGATCCATCAGCACGGAACCCACCATGCCGCGCCAACCCACCAAACCGACTCGCATGATCGCCTTCCTCATCTATCTCGTTTCAAGAGGGCCACAATAGGCTATAAAGGATTCAAAGTACGCTGATTGATTCCGATTTTGATCTTCACGCTTTCTCGCGGTTCAAAACGCGCAGCGCTGCTGTCGCCCCTCATCCTGTTAACCGGGCCGGACACGAAAAAGCCTTGGTGAATAACCCACCAAGGCATTGATTTTATGGGCCGTGTGCGATTCGAACGCACGACCAACAGATTAAAAGTCTGCTGCTCTACCGACTGAGCTAACGGCCCGAAAAAACCGCGATTTTACACCAATCAGGCAAAATCGCAAGATTCGATTGATGTCCGATCTGACCATTCCATCAAATCGAAGGATTATTCGGCTGTCAATGTTGCCGTGCAAACGCGCAGCGCCTGAACCGTTTCCCGAACATCGTGAGCACGGATGATGTGCGCGCCCTGCCAAACGGCGATGACTGCCGCGGCTAAACTACCACTCAACCGTTCATCGACTGACGCGTTCGACAACAAACCGATCATGCTTTTGCGAGAGAGTCCCGCGATCACGCCCGCTGCCAATCCAACAAAACGGTCGAGATGTCGCAGCAGAGACAGGTTGTGCGCCAAAGTCTTGCCGAAACCGAAACCGGGATCGATCAAAATCCGGTTGTGCGCGATACCAGCGATTTCGCACGCTCGAACTCGCTCGGCCAGGAAAGTACGCACCTCGGCCACCACGTCGGCATAGCGAGGTTCTTGTTGCATGGTGTCCGGTTCGCCCCGCATGTGCATTAGGCACACCGGGACTTTACTGGCCGCTACGACTTCCACTGCTCCCGGCAACCGCAACGCCCGCACATCGTTGATTAGCCCTGCGCCAGCGGCGATTGCTTCACGCATGACCTCGGGCTTGCTGGTGTCCACTGAGATGGGAATCGGCAAATCACGAGCCAGTCGTTCCACCACTGGCAGCACCCGATCCAGTTCTTCTGGCACCGACACCGATGGCGCGCCCGGTCGCGTCGATTCGCCACCGACATCGATAATAGCGGCACCTTCAGTGGTCATGACCTCGGCGCGGCGCAGGGCATCGGCGATGTTCAGATAACACCCGCCGTCGGAAAAAGAATCGGGGGTGACATTCAGCACCCCCATCACGACGGGTCGGCTTAGATCAAGGCGCTTGCCCGCGCAGTCCAGATGCATCGCTCAATGCTGTTGGGCGGGACCACCGATTTTTCCATCATTTGCCCGGTCTTTGTCCAAATCGACCGTCGAACCGCTTACGGGAGGCTCCTGGTCGGTATTCACTTCAGCCAGCTCGCGGGGTGACCGCCCCGCCATGATATCGTCGATCTGCTCGGAATCGATGGTCTCGTACTTGATCAACGCATCCGCCATGGCGTGTAGCTTGTCGAGATTCTCCCGCAACATTTGCTCGGAACGCCGATAGTTGCGGTCGATGATCGAGCGAATTTCCTCATCGATGACGTGGGCGGTTTCGTCCGAGACGTTCTTGTGGCGGGTGACACTGCGACCCAGGAACACCTCGCCGTCGTCCTCGCTGTACGTCAGCGGACCCAACCGGTCGGACAGACCCCACTTGGTCACCATGCTACGGGCGATATCGGTCGCCCGCTCGATATCGTTTTGCGCACCGGTGGTGACAAAATCCGGCCCGAAGATCAGCGATTCGGCAATCCGGCCGCCAAATAAGCTGGAAATCTGGCTTTCCAGCCGCTGCTTGCTGAAACTGTAGCGGTCACCTTCGGGCAGGAACATGGTGACACCCAGCGCCCGGCCACGCGGGATGATGCTGACCTTGTAAACTGGATCGTGCGATGGCACCAGCCGGCCAACGATAGCGTGACCGGCCTCATGATAGGCGGTGAGCTTCTTTTCCTCTTCGCTCATCACCATCGACTTGCGCTCGGCACCCATCATGATCTTGTCCTTGGCCTTCTCGAAATCGTCCATGTCCACGTCGCGCTTGTTGGCGCGGGCGGCAAACAGCGCAGCCTCATTGACCAGATTAGCCAAGTCGGCACCAGAAAAACCCGGAGTGCCACGAGCGATCACCGACGGCTTGACATTGTCAGACAGAGGAACCTTGCGCATGTGGACCTTGAGAATCTGTTCGCGGCCGCGCACGTCGGGCAAAGGCACCACCACTTGCCGGTCAAAGCGACCGGGCCGCAACAAGGCTGGATCAAGCACATCGGGCCGGTTGGTGGCGGCGATGACGATGATGCCTTCGTTGCCTTCGAAACCGTCCATCTCAACCAGTAACTGATTGAGGGTTTGCTCGCGCTCGTCGTGGCCGCCGCCCAGTCCAGCACCGCGATGGCGGCCAACCGCATCGATTTCGTCGATAAAGATAATGCAAGGCGCGTGCTTCTTGGCTTGCTCAAACATGTCGCGGACCCGCGAAGCGCCCACGCCCACGAACATTTCGACGAAATCAGAACCGGAAATGGAGAAGAACGGGACCTTCGCCTCACCCGCAATCGCTTTGGCGAGCAACGTCTTGCCAGTACCCGGCGAACCCACCATCAACACGCCGCGTGGAATCTTGCCACCCAGTTTTTGGAACTTGCCGGGATCGCGAAGAAACTCCACCAACTCGGCAACCTCCTCCTTGGCCTCGTCGACGCCGGCGACATCAGCGAAGGTGACCTTGATCTGATCCTCGCTCATCATCCGCGCCCGCGATTTGCCGAAGGACATTGCCCCTCGGCCCGCGCCGCCGCCCTGCATCTGTCGCAGGAAAAATACCCAAATGCCGATCAGCAATAACATCGGGAACCAACTGATGAAGATTTGCATCAGTAGGCCCTGTTTCTCGGGCGGTTGCCCTTCAATGTCCACGCCGTGGTTGAGCAACTCGCCGATCATGGGGCTGTTGTCGGTTTCCGGGCTATAGGTGGTGAAGCGTTCGCCACTGCTGGTTCGGCCTTGAATGGCACGGCCATCGATGGTGACTTGCGCGATCCGTCCCTGTTTAGCATCTTGCAGGAATTGCGAGTAGGACATCTGGGCGGACGGCGCCACCTTGGGTCCAAAACTATTGAACACGGACATCAATACGACCGCGATGACTACCCACAGGAGGATATTTTTCACCATGTCATTCAAGGCATGTACCTCAACGCTGCAAGACTGAAATTACTAACCCGTACCGCATATTAATCAACAGAATCGGTCATCAGGGTAAATTTTTTAGACCGGCCCCCCCACGATAGTTCCGGGCCAGCACATACTGCTCGGCGCTGCGCGAGCGCGAGGCCTTGGGCTTGCGCAGCGCCACCGTCGAGAACCCGACACGCAGATCCTTCAGAAAAGCATCGAACCCCTCTCCCTGAAACACCTTGACTAGCAAATCTCCACCCGGCCGCAGGCAATGCCGGGCAAAATCAAGAGACAGTTCGGCCAGATACATCCCGCGCGGCTGATCCACCGCCTTGATACCACTGGTATTGGGGGCCATATCCGAAATTACAAGGTCCACAGGGCGGCCATTCAGTACGTCTAGCAACCGTTGCAGCACTGCAGCCTCGCGAAAATCGCCCTGAATGAACTCAATTCCCACGATCGGCTCCATCGGCAACACGTCCAAAGCGATGACGGTACCTTGCCCACCGACCCAGCGGGCGGCTAGTTGCGACCAACCACCCGGCGCGGCGCCCAGATCAACCACAGTCGAGCCGGGTTGCAACAACCGATCCTTTTCCTGGATCTCTAGCAGCTTGTAAACGGCGCGAGAGCGGTAACCCTCCTCTTGAGCACGCTTGACATATTCGTCGGTAAAATGCTCCCGCAGCCAGCGGGCGCTGCTCTTACTGCGGGCCATTTGGAGCTTGTTCTCGTTCTCGTTCGAGCTTGGCTATCACCCGCCGGACGCGAATAATAATCCAAATCATACCCAGCAGCCCGTAGCTCAGTAGTAATAATAGCTGGAGCGATAGATGATCCGTTACGCGCCCCTGCACAAGCAGCAGCAACACACCGACTGACAAGATAACTCCCAAATCCAACTTGACCTCGTTTAACGGACTAGGGGCTACCGTGATGCCCTTATCGCCGGTTACACTGCCCGAATCTTTCATCATATTCGGTCTTCCCGTGTTCGCGCTCACCAATCCACAAAAACGTCATCTCAAAGCCTTGGCCCACCATCGCAAGCCGGTCGTTATCATCGGTGATAGTGGCGTTACACCAGCGGTAATGCACGAAATCCTGCTGGCACTCGATCATCACGAATTAATCAAAGTTCGGGTCAACGCTGGGGATCGCGAAACGCGCGAAGCGATGATCGCGGAAATTTGCACGGAGTCCGAAGCGGCGCTGATCCAGCGGGTCGGCCACATCGCCACCCTGTTTCGCCGCAACGAGGAAGCACCGCGAGTCGAATTACCCGGATATGGAGTGAAGGAAAGCTCCGCCTCAAAGGCTTTTTAAAGCGGCGGTTTTGACACCAATCGCGAATCGGGCGACCGACACAGATCGGCAACATGGTGCTGGTGGTGGGACTCGAACCCACAAGCCGGGCTAACGGCGCAGGATTTTAAGTCCTGTGTGTATACCATTCCACCACACCAGCAGGGCCGCTCTCAAATCAGACTGTTTGGCAAGTATGCAATTTAGGATAATTCAATGGTGTATAGCTTGTCACTATGATTGTTCACGATCTCGTCACGGTAGGGACTGCAACCGCCGTCCGGCGAGGCTGGCGGCTTGAGTATTCGGGTAAACTTGCACCAGTTTTTCCAATACCTCCCGCGCCCGGCCAGTATCGCCCTCTTCCCCGTAGATGTAACCTAGTTTCAGCAAGGCATCCGGCAACCGTGCGTTTTGCGGATGACGTATCCCCAGATTAATGAAAGCCTCCTTAGCCGCGCCGTAATCCCGGCTGAGGTAGTAGGATTCTCCCAGCCAATACTGCGCGTCACCCACCAACCCACTTGTCGGATAGGCACTCAAAAAACGCTGGAAACCAGTGATCGCTTCGGAATAACGCCCCTCTCGCAATTCACTCAAGGCCACGTCGAAATCCGCCTGCTCGGTTCCAGCGGGTGTCCGCGTCGCCGGTTGGGTAGACGCAGGACGATCGGAAGTTGCCGGTGGTTGGGGGGGGTGAGTGGATGACGCCGGAGGTTTGACCGCTTCCGGCTGGCCAGACCCCGTAGACCGCTCCGGCACTGACGAGGGGGTTGCTGGAGCAGTCGCGGGTCGTTCCAAGCCATACGGCGGTGGCCCAGATAACGCTCGCTGTTGCTGGAGTATCTCGACCTGATGCCGTTGGATTTCTAGCTCGCCGCGAACATACCGGACTTCAGATTCCAATTGTTCGACGCGATCCAACAACTCCAGAATGAGCTCGTTATCCGGATGGCGCTGAGCATGGCCGATGCCAAGCGGCACGATGACACTCAGCGCCACGACTAGCAAACAGAACGATCGATATCGAAACATCAACGTCCGTCCGCCGTCAGTACACGATTTCCACGCGCCGGTTCAGTGCATAGCTCTGTTCGTTATGACCAGAGGCGGCCGGTCGCTCCTCTCCATAACTAACGACTCGGATTTGCTGCGGCGAAACACCCGAGGCGATCATTACCTGGCGCACGGCATTCGCCCGGTGTTCGCCCAAGGCGATGTTATATTCGCGGCTACCACGCTCGTCGGTATGCCCTTCCAACTGGGTAACGGCGCGGCGATTACCAGTCAAGGCACGGGCATTTGCCTCGATGACCGGACGGCTTTCGGCGCGAATATTAGCGCTGTCATAGTCGAAGTACACAATTCGATCCGCCGATACTGCATTGCCGACCGGCATTCCCCCGGTAGGTTTTTCAGCGGCTGCGTAGGTGCCGCCCCCACCACTCGTGTCGTACGTATCGTAACCGCTCGGCGCCTGACCGTAGGGATAACTTTGGGCTTCCTGGCCAGCCTGGCCGGCAACGCCCTGCTGCGCGGTTGTATCGGTGTTGCTCTCTTCAGCGTTATCTCCAGTGGAAGCGCAACCAGCCAATATTGCGAGCGACGCGACGGTCAGCAAGATCTTGACAAAATACTTCATAGAGGCCTCTCCCTTCAACTTGAGTTAACAATCGGACACTAACGGCTGTAAGGCGCCCAAACCGGATCGCGCACGTTACCACGCAAGTCAAAATCCTGTTTGACGCTGCCATCCACGGCTACTGCGTTCAATCGTTGGCCATTAGAGTAAATGATCATCTTGCCGTTAGGTGCAAAACTGGGCGATTCATCCAACCCGCCAGAAGTTAATACCCGGAATTGGCGATTTTGCATATCCAGCACCGCGATATAAAACCGTCCGCCACGCCGATGGACCATCGCAATGTAACGACCATCTGGGGAAGCGGCTGGGCTAGCGTTGTAGTCGCCTTCAAACGTCAATCGTTGAGCCGCGCCGCCACCCGGACCAATGCGGTACAGCTGCGGCGAACCACCCCGATCCGAGGTAAATACGATACTGCCATCCGGCAGCCAAACGGGCTCGGTATCGATGGCGCTTCCACTGGTGAGACGAACCGGGTTCTGGCTACCCAGATCCAGGGAGTAGATTTCTGGGTTACCGTCCTTCGACAAGGTAAACGCCAAGCGTTGGCCATTGGGTGCCCATGAAGGAGCGCCGTTAATACCGGGGGCCGCCGAAACCACGCGACGGGCACCAGTATAGACTTCCTGGACGACAATTTGCGGTCGACGGCCCTCGAAGGATACATACGCCAGCCGGGAGCCATCCGGCGACCAAGCGAGCGACATCAGTGGCTGACTAGAACGTAAAATCACCTTGGGATTTTGTCCGTCAGCGTCAGCCACCACTAAAAACCAAGAACCGCCACTGGCAGTGACAAAAGCGATTTTGGTTCCAGCCAACCCCTTTTCGCCAGTGAGTTTTTCGTAAATCAAGTCGCTGATACGATGCGCAACCGGCCGTAACTGATTCGGTGGTACATCAAAAGACAAATTCAACAACTGACCGCCTTGAGCGCCAGCGAGCTGAAACTGCACGATATAACCACGGGTGCCGCCAGGGCTCGCTTGACCGGCGACTGAATAGTCGGCCCGTACCCCCGGGGATTGCGGCGCGAACTTGCCGGTACGCTTCAGATCAGACGCGATGACGTCAGCAATATTTTCGGGCGCACCACCACTAAAAGGCGCGATAGCGATAGGTATGCCGCTGCCTTCGATGCCTTTAGAAACATCGATCGTTAATTCGGCAAAAGCGTGCGATCCAGTTCCCAACAGGAGCAGCAGAGCTGCTATTTGGTACACGAACGATTTCAAGGACTGACCTCCTAGATAAATCAACTCCGGTATAGTGATTCAGCGGTGCAGTGGTTCAGGTGAATAGCTTAACCCAAGTTATCACCTTGACGGAGTATCCATCGAGGTCTGCTCACGTTGTGAATACTGTACTGCAGACAGCTAGAGGAAGCTTCGATGGACATCAAATTGTGTTCGCCTACCCGCATCAGGAAGATTTTCCCAACGTCGGGTCAGCAACGCGGAAACTCTGACGGCAGTCTGGACAATGATTTTGTACTTTCACGGGATTACTTCAGATGGATTCATGCCCTCCCCGCAAGTAGGGGTAGGCCACTGCCAGCACAGTGCAGGCCACCTAAGCCAACACTTTCGTCGCCGCGCTCCATTCGCGACGCCTTTGATTTTGGTCGATCAATCAAGGAGCAATTTGAACCAAAAATAATAAAAACCCGATCTTTTTCTGAAAAGATCGGGTTTCATAAGGAGC
>JBAOHI010000056.1:0-8033 GCA_037045535.1 Candidatus Competibacter sp. | reverse complement strand
CGAACCAGCCAATACCGGGCGAGAAATACCAAATCACCATGCCCGATAAAACAGTCAAGGAAGGGACTTTGGACGAAAAAGGTCGGGCTCGGGTAGACGGCATCAAGGATGCCGGTCAATGTAAAATCACGTTTCCCAATCTTGATCGGGCGGCGTGGGAATCCAAGTAAACTGAGGAAAAATTATGAAGCACTGCAAAACTTGTAAACAATATCTTGCGCCGACCGATCAAAATCAATTTAATGATGAAGGACGTCGGCACGCGAAATGTAGTAGCGAACTCAATGTGACGCAAGAATATTATTGCGACACGCATGAGGTTCGCCAAGCAAACAATATGAAATGTCGTGACATGTGGTGAAACTGTAAGTACGCTACAAATACAAGGTAGGTGTTTGGCTACAAAATGTGCGGATTGGGTAGGACTATGTTGAAAGCGAAATTGAAATATGCCAAATTGTGCTATGGGGAGCTAGACGTTTTTCGATGATATGTATTGTAGTAATTGTAATAAATCAAGAAACTCAACCGAAATGATTTGTGGTGAGTGTTCTAAAAATATTGAGATAAAATATGTGGGTAGCTGTGCTAGGTGTGGCCATAAGGCGATTTTAGATAGTGATGATGGGATTTGTCCGAATTGTGGGTTGCTAGAAGACATGTATGGGTTATCTTGTACATGTTTGCAGAAAAGCGCACTACTCCGATGTGGCAGTATGTTGTGGCCAACCAGTAACTCAGTCATCGATTGTTTTGACTAAGATATGCAATCCGCACAATGTGAAAGGGTCGGAAAATGAAAAAGGAGGCTATTCAATAACGGTAAATACTGACTCGGTGGAATGGAGGCTTTCGTCAGGAAAAAAATTAGCATTTGAACGCCCTAGCTATGTACAGGGCTGCAATCAAGCTTACCGATATAAATGGGAATCGTCCGACTGTGCCTGTCCCTTTGTCATCGGTGGATGCCAATAAAAAAAGTGAGATAGAAAATTCAGTTGAAGCAAACTCTTCTGGAAAAGAAGTGGATAGCTTGGAGGAAAAAATATTCGAAATAGATACTGAGGCTGTTGAAAAAGAAAAGCTCACTAAGGATTTGGTATTTTCCCTCGGCGATCTACAAGATTTTGACAAGGGACACTTGGTTGCATTGTTCTTAGGCGGGGTTGATAACTCATGGCAAATTGTGCCACAAGTACGCGCCTGCAATCGAGAAACGTGGTTGGCCGTGGAAAAAGATATCGCTAAGATAACTCAAGAAGTCAAGCGAATAAATGCTTCTATTGCATTAAAGGATGGAAACACTATTGCCAAAAAGAAAGTAATAATGAAAATCTTCATTTATTACGCCGATCAACAAGAAAAATACAATCTTGGAGATCCTAGAGTTCCGGTATTTTTTTATGTGCAATTAACTTGTAAGAAAGAAAAATTGGCTCATTATTTGATCGCAAACTGCCTTCGTGAGCCGACTCCATTGCCTACCTTGGAAGAAATAGAACTGTTTAAGCTCGCGCATGATAAATTAAAAATTGCGTATCCAAAGCCTCAGAAATTACCGGAATGGCATGGTTGGTATGGTAAAGAGAATATATACTACAACAATGCTTCATCAAAGTATACAGGTTTAGATAATGAGTCCTATAAAAGCATGGATTTTAATATCTCCATTAAAATAAGAACAGATAAAGATGTAATTATTGATAAGATAAATGGCTTGTCCGACGAGGATCAGAAAAAATCGCTTTTTGCTCTGCTTGATAAAACAGATGAAGGCAAAAAAGAGGAAGATAGAGAGGAGATAAGCAGTTCATCTGTTAGGAGATCGACAAGGGATCCAAAAAGAGCAAAAACTGAAACAGCAGACAAGAAGAATGAACAATATTTCAACAAAATAGTATATGACCTCTCGACTACAAATAGCCCTTACCGGGCATTACAATGGCTTTACTATCAGGGTTTAATCAAAACACCTACTAATGTTTCAAATAGTAATTTTCAAACAGAGCAGATTTGTTTGATACGAAAATATAACATGTGGCTTAACGGAGGCTTCATGTATTCGGATGCCGGCCCTGAACATAAAGGTAAAGACTGGAATAAACGCGAAGAGCCCGATCCGTTCCCTTATCTGGATGAGGCCAGCGGACAAGCTTATCCAGAAGTCGATCATATCGTTACAAAAACCAGTAAAGGAGGAACCAACAGCTATAATAACGCCCGTTTGGTCAGCTTTGCTTTAAATCACATCTACTTAACAAAACCTTCGTATCCTGGGGAAGTGCGCGGGATACATGAGCAAGAGCTCACCGGAAAGGAAATAAAAGACGCAATCAATATATATGATAAAAAAATGGAAGAAAAAAAGGAGCTTATTGAAGCAAAAGCTAAATTTTCAGACGCCTTCAGAAATATTCGAGAACTACATTATGGTGGAGTGTTTCATTTTAGGGATAACCCTGATCTGGTACTCAAGAATCTCATGGAAGATTTTGCGAAAGATCCAACTAAAATTAAATATAGAGGATCCAAGCATTTTGGCGCTTCTGATCTTTCGGATGAAATTAAAAAACTAAAATCGTGAACAAGTTGAATGGATTGTCTAGGAGGCAACCAACATGGCCGAAAAATACAATATCGCACAAGGTGACGGCGTCACTCGCATAGCCTATCAGACCGGTTTCTTTTGGGAGACCATCTGGCATCATCCCGAAAACTCCGAACTTAAACAGCTTCGCAAGCACGGTGAGTACCTCAATCCTGGAGACATTTTATATATACCCGACAAGTGCCAGAAGGAATATTCGCGACCGACCGATCAGCGACACTCATTCCGACGAAAGGGGCTGCCGGTTATATTGCGGATACGCCTATTAGACGAAGACGATGAACCGCGCGCCGATTTGCCGTATTGCTTGAAGATAAGCGGCCAGCTTCTATCGGGCCAGACGGACGGCGAAGGATGGATCCGGCAGCCTGTACCGCCCGACGCTGCGCAAGGCGAACTGGTCTTGCCGAATGGCGAGCATTATACCATCAATATCGATCATATCGGCGCCATGGATTCCGTAGGCGCAGCGCAGGCGATGTTGCAGAACTTGGCCTATTACGGTGGCCCAATCGACAATAGCATGAACGATGACACTCGATTGGCGATCAAAATGTTTCAACAGCGATTTGGCCTTCCGGTCACGGGCGAACTCGATGAAACGACTCGGCGCGCGATCAAAGATTTTCATGACGGCTGAGATGTGTCGATGCTATCCGATCAATCGAGGAATCCTGTAATGGCTGGCAAATCCGCCGCCCGCATCACCGATCCGGTTCAACACATCCTGCCGCCGGTGTTGACCGGCGGCCCGAGCAGATCGAACGTACTCATCGGTGGCTTACCCGCTTGGCTCGGCGTTAGTTGCGGGGTGAAATGACCGAATCTATCCTGGTTGCGAAGCCGATTCAATTCGATTCAATCCCAAAAAACCTGCCCAGCAATTTTATGATCGCCCCACAAATTAAATAGGTTCCAATCAACCCCGGAACGGTGAGATACATCCAAGCACTCGCGGGCCGTTCGGATTTCAGATCATCGCGAACCGCCAAAAACGGAATGACGTTAATCGCGTGATAATTGGTCATCGGATAGGGCAGGAACAAGAGCATCGCCGGGGCGTTCCAGAAATAAAACAGACCACCATCGCCCAAAGCCTGTCCGAGTCCCATGATGATGACGTACTGCCAAAGCGAATAACGATAGCGGCTGACAAAACACCAGATCACCGAAAAAATAACCAGATAAGCGGGCACGGTAAAGAGTAGATCGAGCGCGTAGTTGGTGAATCCTTGCGCGAGTGAAGCATCCATACCAACGCGCAACGACAAAAAAACCGGCGTGGAGATCATGTGAAAGCCTTCCACTACCGCAGCAAGAACGGTTCCCAGCACGATGAATCGCGCTTTTGGCGCAAGCTGGGGTAGAGCCTTCACCAATATCGAGCGCAAGGCGATTTGACCGAACAGGAACACGATCACCAAAAGGCGGGTGACGCTCTCGGCCGAGAGCCCGGAAAAAGCAATCGCCGAACAGATCGCGAACGCTGCCCAAAGGCAATACAGCCCCGGCCAAGCCCCGAGCTTGTTGTCGCCAGATGCAAACCAGTTTTGCATTGCCGGGCGGAAACGCATCAGCAAATCCTCGGCAACTGCTCCCCGCTCAGCCAATCGACCAAGCGCCGGCCCCCGAATACCGTTTCCATCTCCACGAAGCCGTGATCGTCGGCCACCACCTCGCCGATGATGGCGGCATCACGCCCCAGCGCATGATCACGCATCGCCGCCAGCAGACGATCCGCCGACTCCGCCGGGCAAATCGCGATCAGCTTGCCTTCGTTGGCGACGTACAGCGGGTCCAGCCCCAGAAACTCGCACAAGGCCCGCACCGGCTCGCGCACCGGAATCGCCGCTTCCCGTAGGCGCATCCCGACCCCGGCCTGTCGGGCGATTTCGTTCAGGGCGCTAGCCAAACCGCCGCGCGTGGGGTCGCGCAGGCAGTGAATGTCGGGAACCGCCGCGACCATCGCCGCGACCAGCTCGTGCAGCGCCGCCGTGTCGGATTGGATCGGCGCGTCGAAGCTCAAATGCTCCCGCTGCGCCAATACCGCCATGCCGTGCTCGCCCAGCGAACCGCTGAGCAGAACGGCATCTCCCGGCCGCGCCCGGCTGGCGGAAATCGCCACGCCTTCCGGCACCACACCGACGCCGGTGGTGGTGATGAACACCCCGTCGCCCTTGCCGCGCTCCACCACCTTGGTATCGCCGGTGACGACCAGCACGCCCGCCCGCCGCGCCGCGTGCGCCATCGAGTCCACGATGCGCTTGAGGTCGGCGAGGGGAAAGCCTTCCTCCAGAATGAAACTGCTGGCGAGATAGAGCGGTCGGGCGCCGGCCATCGCCACGTCGTTGAGGGTGCCGTGGACCGACAGGCAACCGATGTCGCCGCCGGGAAAGAACAGCGGCGAAACGACATGGCTGTCGGTCGCCATCACCAGCCGACCGGCGGGAACAGCGAACTGGGCGCAATCGTCCTGCGCCCGCAACCAGTCGTTGTCGAACGCGGCCAAAAACAATTCCTCGATCAATTGCGCCATCGCCCGGCCGCCACCGCCGTGGCTCATTTCGACGCAACCGTGCGCCAGATCGAGACGGCGGGCGAAGATTTCGCGGCGACGATTCATGATGCCGCCGCTTGACGAAAGCGGCCATAGTGATAGTGAGCCGCGCAAGCGCCCTCGGCGGACACCATGCAAGAACCGAGCGGGTGATCGGGCGTGCAGGCGGTGCCGAACACCGTGCAGTCCTGCGGGCGCTTCACGCCCCGCAGCACCTCGCCGCAGGCGCAGGCTTTATGGTCGGTGGCCCGGATCGCGGGGATGGCGAAACGGCGCTCGGTGTCCCACTCGGCGAATTCCGGCCGGATTTTCAAAGCGCTGTCCGGTAGCCAGCCCAGCCCGCGCCACTCGAAGGTCGAACGCAACTCGAACACCTCGGCCATCAGGCGCTGCGCCTTGCGGTTGCCTTCGGCGTTGACCGCGCGGCTGTATTCGTTCTCGACCTCGGCCTTGCCGGCGTTGATCTGCCGGATCAGCATCGAAATCGCTTGCAGCACGTCCAGCGGCTCGAAGCCGGCGATGACCAACGGACGATGGTGGTCGGCGGCGACGAATGCGTAGGGCTGGCTGCCGATGATGGTGCTGACGTGGGCGGGGCCGATGCAGCCGTCCAGTTGCACCGGGGAATGCGTCGCCAGAATCGCCCGCAAGGCCGGCGGGGTGAGGACGTGGTTGCAGTACACGCTGAAATTGCCCAATCCCTCCCGCTGGGCTTGCCGGATGGCGACGGCGGTCGGCGGGGTGGTGGTCTCGAAGCCGATGGCGAAAAACACGATGTGGCGATCGGGCTGGGCGCGGGCGAGGTCCAGCGCGTCGCTGATCGAGTACACCATCCGCACGTCCGCGCCGCGCGCCTTGGCTTTGAGCAGGGTGTCGCCTTGCGCGCCGGGCACGCGCAGCAGGTCGCCGTAGCTGCACAGGATCACCCGTTCCCGCTCCACCAGATCGATGGCCGCTTGCAGGCGCCCGCTCGGCAGCACACACACCGGGCAACCGGGACCGTGGATCAGCCGCATGTTGTCCGGCAACAGGTCTTCGATGCCGTAACGGCAGATGGCGTGGGTGTGGCCGCCGCAGAACTCCATCAGGGCATAGCGGCGGTTCGGCTCGACTTCCTGACGGATGCGGGCGGCGAGGCTCCGCGCCCGTTCGCCATCGCGGAATTCGTCAAGATATTTCATCGCCGATCACCTCGGCCATTTCGGCGAACAGTTTCAGCGTCTCCGCCGCTTCCTCGGGGTCGAGGCGGCTGAGGGCAAAACCGACGTGGACGATGACGTAATCGCCCACCGCCACTTCCTCCAGCAGCGCGGTGGAAATCGGCTTGCGCACGCCGCCCATATCCACGATGGCTTGTTCCTGTTCCAGAATTTCGACGACCAGGGCGGGAATGGCGAGGCACATGACGGTTGACCTCTCGTTGCGGTGATTCGAGCAGGGTTCGTTGCCTAATGGTAGGCGATTCCGGCGAGTCCGGTCCGAGAATAAGAGCCAGTGCGAAAACTCCCCTCTCCCTGTGGGAGAGGGGGTGGGGGTGAGGGTTTGTTTTCAGTGGGTTAGCGCCCTCACCCTAACCCTCTCCCGGAGGGAGAGGGGATTGGACGCGGGATTTTCGGAAATTTTTCAAGCTCATTCCAAGCTCATTCCAAGCTCATTCATTGAAGTTGGTTTTCGAATAGGTCCTAAATGTGCGTCTCAAACCGGCTCGGCGAGCATCGCCACCCAAGCTTGTCCCAGACTGAGACCGCCATCGTTTGGCGGAGCCTGCTGGGCGGTGAATACCCGCCAGCCGGTCGTTTCCAGCCGAGTGCGGAGCTGCGCCGTCAACAGCCGGTTGAGGAAACAGCCGCCGCCCAAGGCGACCTGTCGGATGCCGGTTTGTTCGCCCGCCCAGCCCAGCCATTCGTTCAGAGCCAGCGCGAGCGTGGCGTGAAAAACGGCCGCGCCTGCGCCCGGTTCCACGCCGTCGGCCAGCCAAGCCAGCAGCGGCAGCAAATCCAAAACGCCGTCGCCGCCCAGACGAAAGCCGTCGGTCAGCGACGCCGCCGGCCCGCGTCGCTGCGCCAACGCTTCCAGTTCCATCGCCGCCTGTCCCTCATAATCGCTGATCTCGCGCACGCCGAGCAAAGCGGCGGCGGCGTCGAACCACCGGCCGGCGCTGCTGGTTTGGGGGGTGTTGATGCGCCGTTCCAGCATTTGGCGGATGACGGTCGTTTTTGCGCCGAAGCGGTGGGGAATGTCCTCGTCCCGTCCCAGTTGGTGCAGCGCCGCCGCCGCCAGTCGCCAAGGTTCGCGCGCCGCCCGGTCGCCGCCGGGCAAGAGCAGCGGTCGCAAATGGCCGAGACGCTCGAAATGCGCGCCGTCCACCCGCAGCAGTTCGCCGCCCCAGATGCCGCCGTCCGCGCCGAGTCCGACCCCATCAAGAGCCAAACCCAGCACGGGTTCTCGCAAGCCGTGTTCCGCGATGACCGCCGCGATGTGGGCATGATGATGTTGAACGGCGATGCAAGGCAGACCACGTTCCGCCGCGTAGGCTGCTGCCAGCCGGCTGCTGGGGAAATCGGGATGCAGATCGCACGCGATCCGTTCCGGCGCGATCCGCAGGATGGATTGCAAGTGCTCCACCGCCTCTTCCAGCGCCCGGCAGGTTTCGGCATTGTCCAGACTGCCGATGTGCGGCGAGAGATACGCCCGGTCGTCGCGGGTCAGGCAGACGGTGTTCTTGAGAAAGCCGCCCAGCGCCAACACCGAAGGTCCGGCATGGGGCAAACGGATGGCTTGCGGGGTGTAACCGCGGGCGCGGCGGATGAACACGCCATCGGCTACAACGCTGTCGTCGCAGCGCGCCAGAATGGCCCGGTCGTGGGT
>JBAOHI010000055.1:0-37096 GCA_037045535.1 Candidatus Competibacter sp. | reverse complement strand
TCCAGATCGGTATTGAATAGAACGCAGACGACATCACGGTTTTCAGCAATTTTGTAATTTTTGATTCGATAAAGCATGGTTTTCCCGACTGCCACTCGCTAGGCTATGAAAGCCGGTATTTGCATCCCTGCCCGGCCCAGCCCAACCGTCCGTACATCGTAACCCAGCGAGGAAACCTCATGAAGCATTCGCTTGCCATAGCTGCCCTGTGCCTGACCACCAGTCTGCTTGCATCGGGACCGGTCGCCGCCAAGAAAGCGCAAATGCAGAACATCGATTTCGGATCGATCACTTGCGGGGCATTTTTGAAGGAATTGTCCACCAGTACCGCCGACGACGCCGGAGTGGTCCTCATGTGGATCGACGGCTACCTCAGCGGCGTTTCCGGGGATACCGAGTTGAACTGGAAAAGCCTCGAAACTTTCAGTCAGGCATTAGTCGAGCATTGCGGTAACAACGCCGACGAGAAAGTTTTGGAGGCCGCTAAGAAGGTAGGTATCGAGTAGGCCGGCGGATGCGCCGTCGTCAGTTCCTCGGGTCGCTAGCCGCCGCCACGGTCGCGGCTGGCGGCATCCCGATCTGGCGGCAGGCCAACATGTCCGAAGCGCTGCCCCTACCGGCAGGGGAAATCCGAGGTGCATCGGATAGAATCGGCCATCGGCTGCGCGGTGGCGACTTCCCGCAGCCGACCGAGACCCTAAAGATTCCAGTGGCGATCATCGGCGGTGGTATCGCGGGACTGTCCGCCGGCTGGAAGCTGCTAAAAAGCGGCTTCACCGATTTTGTCATTCTGGAGTTGGAACCCGAAGTCGGCGGCAATGCCCGCTACGGTGCGAATGCCATCACTGCTTATCCCTGGGGTGCACATTACCTGCCCTTCCCTACCCGAGAATCCCGCGCCGTGCGTGAACTACTGGCCGATTTCGGCGTGCTGCGCGGCGACCCGTTCGCAGCCGAACCGGATTACGACGAGCGCGCCATCAGCTTCGCGCCTCAGGAACGGCTGTACGCGCACGGTGTCTGGCACGAGGGTTTGTGGCCGCAAATCGGTGTCCGGCAACGGGATCTCGATCAATACCGCCGCTTCGAGGAGTTGATGGACAGCTATCAACGCCGGCGTGGCGCGGACGGCCGCAAGGCATTCGCCATTCCGTTGGACTTCAGTGCTCGCGATCCCGACCTGCTGGCATTGGATCGACTGTCGATGCGCGATTTTTTGCTCCAACACGACTTGGATTCCGAACCGCTGCACTGGCACGTCAATTACGCTTGTCGCGACGATTATGGTTGCCGTCACGACCAAACCTCGGCGTGGATGGGGATCCACTACTTCGCCAGCCGTGATGCACGCGCTCGCGACGCCGACAGCGACGATGTGTTGACCTGGCCGGAAGGCAACGGCTGGCTGGTCGCGCGGCTGAGGGAACAGCTGCGGCCACATCTGGTCACTAGCGCCCTCGCTTGGCGGCTGTCGGAACTGGACCGGGCAATCATCGTCGATGTCTGGAATCCACAGGAAAATCGCTCGGTGCGCCGCTTGGCCCAGACAGTGATCTGGGCCGCGCCGGTTTTCCAAGCGCGCAAGGTATTCCAAGAGCTGTCGCCCGAGCTGGCAGCCGCCATCGGCGAATTTCAGTATGCCCCTTGGCTAGTCGCCAACCTCAGCCTGCGCGGCTTTCCCGAGGAGCGTCGAGGTGCGCCTTTATCCTGGGACAACGTGCTGTACGACAGCAGCGCGCTGGGCTACGTGGTCGCCACCCACCAGCAACGCACCGCGCATCAGGACCAAACCGTGTTCACCTGGTACCAAGCGCTCTGCGATGGCCCGCCGGAATGGGAGCGGCAACGCCTGTTGGAAACCCCCTGGGCGACTTGGGCGGAGTGGATTCTAGGTGACCTCTCCAAACCGCACCCCGACATTCGCCAGCTCGTTACCCGGCTTGATTTGATGCGTTGGGGCCACGCCATGGTCCGGCCCGTATCCGGCTTTGTCTGGGGCGACGCCCGTCAACGTTTGTTGCAGGCCCAGAACCGGGTGCTGTTCGCTCATTCCGACTTGAGCGGCTATTCTGTATTCGAGGAAGCCAACTATCGGGGCGTGCTGGCGGCGGAACGGACGTTGGAGCTTTTGAAAATCCCTTTTTCGTCTTCCGTTCAAATATGAGTTACAGTTTGTCCAATGCCCACCGACTGCTGCCAGAATGTCCAATCCAGCCTGACCCGCCGGGAAACCACCGATGAAGAAAAAAATACTCGATGCGGATCGCAAGATCACCGTTCAGATTGCAGAGGATGCTGAGCTGGAATTGCGGCTGAAGCGTATCATGGTGCCGCCTGGCAAGAAGATCGCCCTACACAAGGATTACGATCCGACGTTCACTGCCAGTTTCAAGAGCAAGAAAGACGCGCAAAAAAAACTAGAACAGAACATCGCTGAACTAGCCGAATATCAGGATATTCTTTACGCGCAGGATACTTATGCTGTGCTAATCGTCTTCCAGGCGATGGACGCCGCCGGTAAGGATGGCACCATCAAACACGTCATGTCTGGTGTCAATCCCCAAGGCTGCCAGGTGTTCAGCTTCAAAGTACCCTCCGCCGAGGAGCTAGATCACGATTACCTGTGGCGATCCATGAAATGCTTGCCAGAACGGGGCCGGATCGGCATTTTTAACCGCTCCTACTACGAAGAAGTGCTGGTGGTGCGAGTGCATCCCGAACTTCTAGACCATCAAAAAATTCCGCCAACGGCTCGCGAAAATATCTGGCAGCGTCGCTACGAACAGATCAATGCTTTCGAGAAGTACCTGTTTGAAAACGGCATCATCGTATTGAAATTTTTCCTTAACGTTTCCAAGGAAGAGCAAAAAAAACGATTCCTGGAACGCATCGATCAACCTGAAAAAAATTGGAAGTTTTCAACTGCCGACGTCAAAGAACGAGCGTTCTGGGATATTTATCAAACAGCCTACGAAGATTGCCTCAACCATACCAGTACCGAGTGGGCACCGTGGTTTGTCATCCCCGCCGATGCCAAGTGGTTCGCTCGGCTGACGGTCTCGGAAATCATCGTCCGCACCTTAAAACAGCTGAATCTGCGTTATCCAGAAGTCAGTGCAGCACGACGCCAAGAGCTGCAGGAGATTCGCAAGCTGCTAGAGGCGGAAAGCTGAGCGTGCGGGCCGCTAAAATTCGGGCTGAAATCGACCCTTCGAAAAACCGCCGAATGGATCAGACCGGATCGCAGCCTAAACAGTCCCACAGGTTGCGCCTCAATCCATCACACGAGGAATGAGCATCATGAGTAAAAACGCCGACATCAAGAAAGAATCCAAAAAAAAGCCGACCAAGACCATGAAGGAAAAGAGGGCCGAAAAGAAATCCAAGAAAGATAACAAGGGTGCCTGAGGTTTTTTGCGATCTTTTCTCTCTTAATAGACGACCCCTTGCCAAGCTGCAGGGTATTGATAGATGATACTCCAAGGCTTGGAAGGGGTCATTGGCTTTGTTGCATAAATAAGGATAACTAATTGATAATTATAAATATTAGAACACTGTTTATGAAAAATATCGTTACTAATTAATGAGTTAAATGACCCCCGGCAAAGCCGGGGGCTTATTGGGTGAGCGCCTCAAAGGCGCCGATAACATCAGGAGCCGCCCAAGGCGGCTATACCCCTCCCAACCTCATCTGGTCGTAACGCTCGTCCGCCTGCTCCTGCTGGCGGATATACGCTCTGACCACCGCTTCGTCCAAACCCACGGTCGACACAAAATACCCGCGCGCCCAAAACACCTCGCCGGTAAAGTTCCTTTCCCGACCCCCGAAACGTCGGGCGATCAGGATCGCGCTTTTACCCTTGAGGTACCCTACGACATTCGATACCGCGTACTTTGGCGGAACACTCAAGCACATGTGCATGTGATCCAGCATCAGGTGCCCTTCTACGATCCGCGACTCCTTATGCGCCGCAAGCTCGTGAAAAACCTCTCCCAAGTGCTTGCGTAAACTTCCAAAAATCTTCTGCTTGCGCCGCTTCGGGATAAACACTACATACGCGATGTTCGACTTTTCCGATGATCGAGGATGGGATGGCGGCGCGGCATGGCGGTGTGAGATACGCTGAGAGGAGCCAACCATCGCAACGCTCCGGGAACGCCGTCATGCCGCTCGAAGACTTTATCATCACCGTATTTTGCTGGATAGAAGAACACTGGAGTCCGATGATGGGGGGTCAGCGTCTGCGCCAGCGAGGGTTTGCCCCGAAGTTGACGGATAGTGAAGTCATCACGATGGAAGTGGTCGGCGAGTTTTTGGGTTTGGAAACCGATGTGGGTCTCTGGACCTACTTTCACCACCATTGGCGGTCGTGGTTTCCCGCCCTCGGCTCGCGCACGGCCTTTGCTCAACAGGCCGCCAATCTCTGGGCGATCAAACAAGTTCTTCATCGGTGCTTAGTCATTGACCTGGGCGCGGCGACGGATCCGATTCGGATGGTGGACGGCTGTCCCCTCCCGCTGTGTGTCCTCACCCGCGCCCCACGCTGCCGGTTGTTTGCTGGGGAGGCTGATTACGGCTACGGCGCGGCCAAAAAACAGCCTTATTATGGATTTCATGGACACCTGATGATCACGGTTGAGGGCGTCATCACGGGCTGGACGGTGA
Organism: Candidatus Competibacter sp.; assembly: GCA_037045535.1. GTDB lineage: Bacteria > Pseudomonadota > Gammaproteobacteria > Competibacterales > Competibacteraceae > Competibacter_A. Next base: position 32,430 of record JBAOHI010000055.1, on the reverse strand, counting down.
CCGCCGCCTCTGGCGATGAACGCGAGGCGCTGTGGGATCTGACGGATGGGGTTCAGGGTTTGGTCATGGGCGATAAAGGCTATATCAGTGCCTCCCTGAAGGCCGAACTCGCCCTCACCGGGGTTGACCTGCAAACCCCGCTGCGGGCGAACATGACCGATACCCGGAACCCATGCGTCGTCCGGCAATTGACTACGACCCGCCGCCTCGTGGAAACCGTCATTGGCCAATGAGCAGAGCGGTTTCATTTGGAAAAAATCCGAGCGCGGGATCGTTGGCACTTGACGAGCCGGATGGCACGAAAGGTTTTGGCGCATACCTTGTGCATTTTCGTGAACCGGTTGCTCGGTCGGTCAGACCTCCAGTTTGAGGGACTGATCGCCTGAAAAGTCGAACATCGCGTACTACATGGTACTTACAATCCCAGCGGGTATGGCTCAGACCCTGATACTCTTTCATCGTGAATCCTCGTCTCTTGGTCGAGACTCCAGATTCACGACGACCTTCGTATAGGTCAAACCTCGGTGAGTCCCCCGGCAGAGCCGGGGGCTTACCTCATTGAGTTACTGATTTATGCAATAACGCCGGGGTCGTTTATTAAGGATTCATTATAAATTCAATAAATACAGCGCCCGTGTTATGGTCATAATAGAGTATTCTAAACTGCCAGTGATTAATTTGATCCGCCGTGATTATTCCATAACCAAGAAGAAACGATTCACAAGTTTTCTGTAAAATGTTTCGATCATTATTAATATTTTCCGGCATAGAAAAGTAGTTTAAATAACTCAACGATGCGAAAGCACGAAATCCACGATGATAAGCTAGTTCAAGTAATTTTCCTCTTTGTTTAGCTTTAAAAGCTTCTTTGTCAAGAGTAAAACCAAATCCTCCCATAGCAGGTATGGGAAGTGAGTAAGCAATAATTCCATCATCAAGCTCAATAATTCCTTTGCCAGAATATACTTTGTACAAATTTTCAGTTATTTCTTCTCTTTTTATCCAAAAAGAGTAGTTGCTTCTGCTGTAAGCACTAGGGTGTTTTGAATCAATAAATACATTAGCTATCAATAGAACAAAGAAAAAAGTAATAAGAAAAAAGAAGATTTTATTTTTATTTTTATTTTTCGATGAAACATTACGATCATCATCCTTAATATAATTATCGCTAATTAAAGTGACAGCAACCATGTTAAATATCATAATACTTAAAGGAAAATACCAATATCCCTGATTAAATAGACTTACATTGGTTATGTTATATAGTGCCTTAAGGATAACATAAACGTTTAGCCCATAAAAAACAAAAGATCCATATGATTCCCGCCAAACCAGCGATATTCCATTTTTTTGGGCCCTCAATAATAGACTTACATTGTTGATTATCCAAAAGCATGATATAATGAGCGGTATGATTATTTGCATAATGCGCCAAGTCGCATTTCTCCACTCATCATCGAAATAATAAAATACCTGCTTGTAAGGTATAAAAATATTTAGTAAATAAATTAGGTTGTTTTTTATGTCCGCTCCACCCTTAGCTAAAGCACTTACTGGCAGAACCATGCCTGAGTAATAAAAATTATACAATAAATAGCAACCAATTATTATCCCAGGCATAAATAATATGCTAACTTTTTTGCATCCATCAATAACTCCATTAGAAAAAATTAATAAAAAAACAAGAAAGGGGAAAAAAATAAAAATATCGTCTAATCGACTCAATGTGATTAGCGTCAATAATACCGAGACCAGTATCGCTTTATCATACTTGAAAATAATTAAAAAATCTTTATTGATAATAAGATAAACAGTAATCCCAAAAAATAAAATAGAAAAAGGCGACTCCATCCCATTACAGAACGACCACGGGCTTGGAGCATAATATTGCAAGGCGCCTGAGAAGAATAGATAGTAAATACTAGGCACTGCACCCAAAACCGCCAAAGCCATAACTTTAGTTAATTTTAACAGTGAGAGTGCGAATAAAGCAGATCCTAGTGCTGTAAAAAAGATGCTTGAATAAAAAGCAACCAGTATCTCTAATTGCTGATTACTATTTATAAATTTAAAGATAAAAGTTAAATAATATTGCCAAATTGGATGAAATCCGTTTGTAGGAAAATACTGGTCAAAAGTATAAAACGAAGTATTTACTGAATGATCAGCAACCGATAAATAATAAAATGCATCTGCAGCAAAATAATTAAACGGAGCCTTTATTCCTTGAGTTATTAGAGATAAAAAAGGTGCATATGCGACCATAAAAAATACAACTAAAAAAACGATTATCGACTCTACATTACTTCTCAACCTCGCAATTTTACATGCAATTAATTTTAACTGCTTGACATTATTACTGTTCATTTCATTGTATCCTAATCCTAGATTTAGCCAGTTTTTTAAAGCATAACCGCTTACGAAAGCAGCTACTCCAGAAGTTGCACTTCGCTTGATCTAGCTAATAGAGCCCGCAAAATAATGCCAAAAGTCTGAAGCGCCTATTGGTCGGTCGCCAAGCCACTCGGAATAAACGACCCCGCAGCAAGCTGCGGGGAATGGACCCGTAGAGATTCAACCACCTTGATTGATGCGAGCGATCAATTCTGCCAGCACTGCTTCAGCTTTATCGTTATCAATCTGACAAGTCCCCGCGTTCTCGTGACCGCCACCCTCGTATTCGAGCATCAACATACCGATATTAGTTTTTGAGTCCCGCTTGATGATCGACTTGCCCACCGCAAACACCGTGTTCTGTCTCCGCAAACCCCACATCACATGAATCGAAATATTGGTTTCAGGGAACAACGCGTAAATCATGAAACGATTGGTTGCCCAAATGTCTTCCTCATTGCGCAAATCAAGAACCACGAGGTTATCGTAAATCTTACTGCAACGCTCGATCTGCTCCTTGGCCTTGGGCGTATGCTCGAAATAGACATCCACCCGTTCCTTGACATCGGGTAACTGAAAAATGTCATCAATCGTGTGATTGCGGCAATACGCGATCAAATCCATCATGAGCTGGTAATTAGAAACGCGGAAATTGTGGAAGCGCCCCAGGCCGGTGCGGGCATCCATTAGAAACGACAGCAACTCCCAACCTTTCGGCTCCAGGATATCCTCCCTGGAAAATTGTGCCGCATCGGCTTTATCGACCGCCGCCATCATCGCGTCGCTGACACCGGGAAACTGCGTCTTGCCGCCATAATAGTCGAAGACCACCCGAGCGGCCGATGGCGCATCGGGATCGATAATATAGTTGTCCTGCTTTTGGTTCCGCAGCGTTTCGGAAAAGTGGTGGTCGAAAACCAGATGAGCACCCGGCACATAAGGCAGGTTGGTTGTGATATCACGGCTGCCGATCTCGATCTTGCCGTCCTGCATGTCTTTGGGATGGACGAACTTAATATCGTCGATCAAGTTCAGCTCGTTCAGCAGAATCGCGCAGACCAAGCCATCCATATCGCTGCGGGTGACAAGGCGAAATCTGTCGGTCATGCTTGGTCTCCTAAATTTCATCAATTCGGTATTTGGGATGTTCTTGACAAGGCATAAACAGGGCGACAGGCCGGAGCTGACGGACCGACTCGCTGACCCTAATTAGTCTACGGTAAATGCTGGAAAAACCGCTAGCCGTTTTACATCGGCTACTCTTGAGAAACGCGCCGTAGACCGGCCAGAATTGCGAAGTGATCACTTGCCTCCTTAGATTCCGCGAAAAACCCTTATCAGCCCCGTGTGAGCCATGCAACCACCCTTTTTCGAAAGTGGATTCATTCTGACTTGGCTGAAGATAGCCTGGAGCTGGCTGTACGAGACTTTCCTGACTCCGGAGCACATTGTTTATACCGCCATGCAGATACCGGCGCTGGTCAGCACCGGTTTCACCGCTTGGTGGATCCACGACTTCGTGTGGCCATGGCTCGCCCAGTATATCCAGACCCGCATAACCAACGACCGTGGCCGTCATGCCCTGCTGGCGCTGATCTCACTGATTTTTCCGCTGTTGTGGCTCATCGGCCTGGCGATCGCTGGCTCGATCGCCGTACGCTTCGGCTGGCCCAACCACTGGATTCGGATCGGCATCCATTTATTAGCAGCTTGGATCGCCATCCGTCTGTTCTCCATGTTCGTGCGCGAGCCGGTATGGGCACGGGCGATCGTGATTGCCGCCTATAGCCTCGCGACACTCGCCATTCTCGGCTTGCTCGATCCCACCCTGGCGTTTCTCGACCGGCTGGCGGTCGATCTCGGACAGATGCGCTTGTCGCTGCTGACCGTGCTGAAAAGCATGTTCTACTTCGGCGTCGCGCTGTGGGTAGCGGTGCTGGTTTCGCGGATTCTGGAGCGGCGACTGGAATATCTGCCCAGCCTGACCCCATCGGTGCGGGTTCTGTTCGGCAAGCTGCTGACGGGCGGACTGATCACCCTGGCGGTGGTGGTATCGCTGGCCAGCGCAGGTATCGATTTCACCGCGCTGGCCCTGTTTGGTGGTGCGCTCGGTGTCGGCCTCGGTTTCGGCCTGCAAAAGATCACCTCCAATTTAATCAGCGGCATCATGCTGCTGATGGATAAATCCATCAAACCGGGCGACGTGATCCAGATCGGTGAAACCTACGGCTGGGTGGCGTCGCTAGGCGCGCGCTACGTGTCGGTAGAAACCCGCGACGGCACCGAATATTTGATCCCAAACGAAGAGATGATCACGCATCAGGTGATCAACTGGTCGCATCGCAACGATTTGGCGCGGCTCAAGGTCCAGGTACGGATTTCCTATGACACTGACGTGCGCAAGGCGCTGGAGCTGATGGTGGAAGGTGCCGGCCGGCCGGCGCGGGTGCTGGCCGATCCAGCACCGCGGGCGCTGCTGCTGGAGTTCGGCGATAGTTTTCTATTGTTGGAGCTGCGCTTCTGGATCCGGGACGTGTCCAACGGCATCCGTAACATCTCCAGCGACGTGCGACTGGAAATCTGGGACTTGTTCCGCGAGCACGGTATCACCTTGCCGATACCGCAACAGGGCATCCACATTAACAGCTTACCACCACTGACCGTGTATCCGGGTGGCGATTCCCGACCGTCCGCGTGATATCCGCGTGGTATGCTTAGCCAAAAACCGGCCCTTTCGCGAAAGGGTCCCACCCCATCGCACACCAACGATAATCACCCTTTGAGGAGAAGCGCGATGCGAGAGCTCTATCACGCCCTGGTGCTGAACATGCACCAGCCCCCTCGCAACCTGGAAAACCTGCTCGAAACTAACGAATGGGAAGTCAAGGAAATTCTTTTCGCCTACGACCGAATGCCGCGCGCCCTGTGGGCTTATCAAGACATCGCTCGCATTCATCTATCGCTGTCCGGAACGCTGTTGGAGACCCTATCTAACCCTGACTTCCAAAACCGGGTCTACGGCACCGTGGACTGCGGCAAATTGCTATGGCATCTGCAAAACCAGCAAATCTTCGAGATTCTTGGCACCGGCTACTATCATCCGGTGCTGGCCCTGATTCCAGAAATCGACTGGGATGAGCACATCACCCGTTGGCAGGCCATCGCTCGCCACCTGCTGTGGCGAACCCAGTTCAACGGTTTCTGGCCACCGGAAATGGGTTTCGACATGCGGTTGATCCCGCATTTGAAAAAGGCGGGCTATCGCTACGTGATGGTGGACTGCGAATACGTGGATCCGGTCGGTTCGATGAGCTGGCAGGAATTACGCTATCGGCCGCACATCGCCGAATACGACGGCGAGCAGATTGTGATTGTGGTTCGCGATCGCGAGTTGTCCGACGCCCAACTCTCCGGTATGGACTACGGCTGGTTCTATCATGAGCTGCACGAGCGGACCAAGTGGTGCGATTTCCCACCCTTGGTGACCACCGCCACTGACGGCGACAACGGCGGCTGGTTCCGCAACGTCGCCGAGAAAGCCAATTTCTGGAACTATTTCTATCACGAGGCCATGGAAGAAATCCGGGCCGGTCATTCCACCCTACGGCCGATCTTCATCAGCGAATACCTGGACCGCTTCGGCGCGCACGGTCAAGTCACAGTTCGGCGTGGCGCCTGGAACACCGACGCGCATCACGGCTGGGATTTCCACCAATGGCAAGGATCCTGGATTCAGCGCGATACCCTGGTTCGGGTGCATGATCTCAGCCGGGAATTCCATCGGGTGGCGGACGCGGCGGCCTACGTCAACGACCCCAATCCGGAACTGGCACGGGTGTTACGCGAGGCCCACTGGCGCCTGTTGCGCGCCGAAACCAGTTGCAATTTCTACTGGGGAGAAGCCTGGGTCCACAAATCCCACACTGACCTGGATGACGTCGCCTGGCACTTAGGCGAAGCAAAAGCCATTTTGGGCAACCGGCTGTACGCTGTGCCAGCACCGGAATCGGCCGCTGAAGCAACGGCCAAAACTGCCAAACCGCCGGCTGATAGCGCGCCGCCGACTGCCGAATCGGATGCGGCATCGCCGACTGCCGAATTGGACGCGGCTCCACCAACCACAAGCGACTCCGAACAGAAATAAGACAATCCATCCTGGTGGTTCTCGGAGAGGGTACATCACGTCCCGTGGATCGATGCCCTACCCGATTCGGTTTATTGGCAATTCCGGTCGCTCTATCGCTGACGCACCCCCTTTGGCAAAAGGGGGGCGAAGCGATTGTATTCGCAGTCGTTCGACCAGAAAATCGATGAAAACCCGCAGCTTGGGCGCAAGCTGGCGACCGCTGCGATGATAGATGGCGATGGCGGTCGGAGAAATTTCGAGTTCCGGCAACAAGCGCACCACCCGGCCGGCGGCAAATTCCTCGGTCAGGTGATAGCGCCCGACCAAACCGATACCGAGCCCAAGACGAACCGCTTCGGCGAGCGCCTCCACATCATCCACAATGACCCGGCTCTCGCCGCCAATCCACGTCTGTTCGTCTGGGCCAAAGCTCCACTCCTGCACGCGGCCAGTGGTGGGAGAACGCAATCGGACGCAATCATGATCGGTTAGATCGGCTAGCGATTGCGGCACGCCTCGGTGAGCCAAATAATCAGTGGCGGCGCAGAGAACGACATCCACCCGCAGCAGTTCACACGCGACCACCCGACTGTCAGGATCAATGACGTTGCCGATGGCCGCGTCGAAACCCTCGGCGACCAAATCCACTCGACGATTTTCGAAATTCCAGTCAAGCCGGATGGCGGGATAGGCAGTGAGAAATTCCGGCATGAGCGGCAAGATCTGGCGGCGTCCGAAACCGTTGCCCACGCTCACTCGCAAACAGCCCGCCGGCGCCCGCGCGGGACCGGTCACCTCATCCAGCGCGGCCTGTAAGCTGCGCCAGTGCGCGGCGCTGGATTCGTAAAGCTGCTCGCCAGCCTCGGTGAGCGCAAGGCTGCGCGTGGTGCGGTGGAACAACTGCGCACCCAGACGGGCTTCGAGTCGCGCCACCTGCTTGCTGACCGCTGCCGCGCTGACTCCAAGCCGCACCGCCGCCGCACTGAAACCGCCCGCCTCGGCAGCATGGATAAACGCCTCCAAATGATCCGGCATTATCGTCTCCATTCAAGACTTTTAGTTGAAAGTGATTGTACCGATTCGCGACTTATCGGCGTCTATCGTGGCGGCTTAAAATCGGACGATCGTTATCGCACCCGGAAACCACTGCTATGAACATTCTGATCGTCCACGCTCACCCTGAACCGAAAAGTTTCAACGCTGCCATGACCGCCACCGCTCACGCCACACTCGCCGCAACCGGTCATGCCGTGCGGCAGTCGGATCTGTATGCGATGGATTTCGATCCACGTTCCAGCCGGGCAAATTTTCTCGCCGCCAAGGATCCAAGCTACTTCAAGCCGCAGATTGAGGAAGCCCACGCTTCCGAAACCGACGGTTTTGCACCCGTCCTTGCGGAAGAACTCGACAAGCTGGCGTGGTGTGAACTGATGATTTGGCAGTTCCCGCTGTGGTGGTTCGGACTGCCGGCGGTACTCAAGGGCTGGGTGGATCGGGTATTCGCGATGGGGCGCGTTTACGGCGGGGGCCACATCTACGAAACCGGTACCCAACGCGGCAAGCGGGCGCTGCTCTCGCTCACCACCGGCGGGCCAGCGGATGCCTACCAGCTCGGAGGCTTCAACGGCGATATCGACGGAATCCTGCGGCCGATCCATCGTGGCATGTTGCAGTTCGTCGGTTTCGACGTACTGGCGCCGCACATTGTCTATCAGCCAGTGCGCCTGCCAGCGGAAGAACGCGCGGCAGCTCTCGATACTTGGACGGAGCGCTTGCGCGGCATCGAAAACGAGGCACCGATCACGGTGGGTATTTATCGCTGATCCTGTCGTCGGCGCGGTCACACCAGCCCCGCGCCCTGCAACCAACTCAATCCGCCACCTCGTTGTCGCGAGCGCGGGGGGTCGTGACAACGGGCCATCATCGAGCATCGTGCTATGCTTTTTACGCGGTATCGGTCTTTGACCGGCCCGCTGCATACTCCCACCGCTTTCCGCCCTGGAGATTCAACCGATGCCCTTGCTCGCCTTAAAAACCTCGGTGTGCCTGTCTAATCAGCAGCGCTACGATTTGCTCGCGCCGCTCTCCAAAATCGTCGCCGAATGCATCGGCAAACCGGAACGCTACGTCATGGTGCTCGTCAGCGAGGAGGCCATGATGATGGCCGGCGTCGAAAGTCCGTCCGCCTATGTCGATATCCGCAGCATCGGCGGTCTGAACCGTGAGGTGAACCGCAAACTGTCCGAGCGGGTTTGCGGTTTGCTTCAAGAGCGGATCGACATTCCGCCTGACCGAGTCTATCTTGGCTTCACCAATGTCAGCGCCGAAAACTGGGGTTGGAACGAAGGCACCTTCGGCTAGACGCCACCAAGAGCCCTAGCCGGGAAGACTTTGACCATAGGATGGTCGCGACCATCTGATCACGGTAGTACAAACCGACACCTTAGATCGTTCGTGATCCCGCCAAGCTTGACGAGCGCGGCTGTCACGGGACGTTGGGCCGGATGAGCAAAGTGCTATCACCCAGCACCGCCGCCACGGATCGCAAAAGCTTGCCGCCTACGAACAGGCCGACGCGCGCGAGGTCTCGTTGGCACACCCGACCGATCCCCTTTTCAGCGTCTACACTTTGAGCGCCGACGGGAGTTACGGAAAACCCGCTATTCACGAAACCAAGGGAAATTAGGAATTGATCTTTCGGGACTCGACCGCTCGGCCGTCCCTTCCCACAAACAAAGGACCTTGTATGAAAGCAAAATTAATTATGAATCCCAACCCGATGACGCTGCGGCCCACCGATACGGTGGCGACCGCTGCCGAGCGGATTCTCAAGCATCACTTGCGGCATTTGCCCGTGATCGATGAACAGGGCCGCTATCTGGGCACGTTCAGCGTTTACTCGCTGCTGAAGCTCACCTTGCCCAAGGCAGTACTGGACGAACACGGCTTGGACAACGTGTCCTTCGTAACCGAAAGCCTCGATGATCTGGCCCAACGCTTGGGCGGGCGCCGTGACGAGCCGGTCAAGAACTGGCTGAATGTCCACGAAGTCGCGCATCCCGACACGCTCGCCATGAAAATCATGCTGCTGATGCTGGAGGGCCGCACCACTAGCGTGCCGGTAGTCGATAAAACGGATGGCCGGCTGGAAGGCATCATTTCATTCTGGGACGTTCTGGAAAAGTTGATCGGGGAGAACAAGTAAAATGCACGGTTCCAGCGAAGTCGCCTCCGTGGGGTCCATGTGGCTGGCCGCTATTCTGTTCGTGATCACTTACGGGGTGGTCATGAGCGAGAAGGTCAACCGCGCCGTCGTCGCTTTGGTGGCCGCCGGCTTGATGATCATTCTCGGGATATTGAATCAGGAAGCTGCCATTCGTGGCATCGACTTCAATACCATCGGTTTGTTGATCGGCATGATGGTAATCGTCGCCATTACCCGCCAGTCCGGTATCTTTCAGTTTTTGGCGATTTGGGCGGCCAAAAAGGTCGATGCCCGCCCTTGGGGCATCTTGGTCATGATTTCGTTGGTCACGGCGGTGACATCGGCCTTTCTAGACAATGTGACTACGGTCCTGCTGGTAGTGCCCGTTACCCTGCTGATTACCGAAGAGCTCAAAGTCAAGCCGTATCCGTACCTATTTGCAATGATCTTCGCGTCCAACATCGGCGGTACGGCAACCCTGATCGGCGACCCGCCCAACATCATGATCGGCTCGGCCACCGGCCTGACTTTCAATGATTTTGCCTATCACCTGACGCCGGTCATTCTCATCGTCCTGGCCGTCACGCTGATACCGATCTATTTCATTTGGGGCCGGCATTTGAAGGCAACCCCGGAAGACCGGCAGCGGGTGATGCAATTCAACGAGTTTGAGGCGATCACCAATTGGCGCTTGCTCAAGCAATGCCTGACCGTCATCGGCTTGGTAGTAGCCGGTTTCATCTTCGCCCACACTCTGAAGCTGGAAGCCGCCACCGTCGCCATGACGGGCGCGGCGGTGCTGCTGCTGCTCGCTAACTTTGGCAAAGGCCCCGACGACCAGAGCAAGCACGTCTTGGAAGCCTTCAACGAAGTGGAATGGATTACGATCTTCTTCTTCGTCGGCCTGTTCATCGTGGTGCATGGCGTGGATAGCACCGGCCTGCTCAAGCTGCTGGCCGAGAAGATGGTCACCATGACCGGAGGTGATTTGACCGCGACCGCGATGATCATCCTGTGGTCCTCGGCGATCCTATCGGCAATCATCGATAACATCCCCTTTGTCGCTACCATGATCCCGCTGATCAAGGCCATGGCTCCGACCTTCGGCGGCGAGCACGGACTGCTGCCGTTGTGGTGGGCGTTGTCGCTGGGTGCCTGCCTCGGCGGCAATGGCACCTTGGTCGGCGCCAGTGCCAACCTGGTTGTAGCCGGCTTTGCCGAGCGGGCCGGTCAACCGATCCGCTTTCTTCAATACACTCTCGTCGCCTTCCCGATCATGCTGCTGTCCATTCTGATCAGCACGTTCTATCTGTACTGGCGGTATCTGTAAATCCCTGCTTTTTAAGGCAGCCGCGAAGGGAGAATTCGCCCTTCGCGGCTGGTGCTTTGTTGTCTCAAACCGACCGTCCGATCGAGAACACCTTGGGCGTCCCAACCCAGACGGGAAAGCAGACGGGAAAGCTACCTTTACTGGAGCACCCTGCTGGCGCTGCCTGGATCCGCCATTTTCCTCTAAAGTTGGCCCTGCTATCGGCTTTTCCTAACTCGCTGCTGACAATGATTTTCCGGGTTCAATCCATAGTCCAAAAGTGATTTTTCGGCGCTGCCTACCCCTCTCTATTTTTACGGCATTTTTACGCTGCACTCTATTTTTTTATAACTTATTTACACCGACTTAGGTAAAAAGGCTCGGTTTTTATTGTGATCAGCGTAATTTAGTAAGTATCCCCCGGCAGAGCCGGGGGCTTTAGTTTGTGAGCCGCTCAAAGCGGCTAACCAGGGTCGCTAACGCAGCCCTGACGTTCTTGGGCCACCTAAAGGTGGCGCCTCAGCGCCAGAGGTCTAGATTATCCAGCCGCTGATCCTCTTGCTCTTGGTACTGAATGTACTCGCGGATCACGGTCTCATCCCGACCGACGGTCGAGACAAAATACCCCCGCGCCCAAAAATGCTGCCCAACAAAATTCTGCTTGCGCTCCCCGTACACCCGCGCTAAGTGAATTGCGCTCTTGCCCTTGATGAACCCGATCACTTGAGACACCGCGTATTTGGGGGGAATCGCAATCAGCATATGCACATGGTCGAGCAGCAGATGCCCCTCCTCAATTCGGCTTTCCTTCTGCGCGGCCAGCTTTCGAAACACTTCCCCCAGGTGCTTCCTCAACTGGACATAAAGCGTCTTGCGACGACACTTCGGGATAAAGACCACATGGTATTTACACTCCCACTTGCTGTGGCTTAGGCTGTCATACTCGTCCATCGGGATTCTCTCAGTCGTGGTGCTTGGCGGCTCACGACACAGAGTTTCCCTGATGGACTCCCGTAAATGTCAAACTGCTACCGTCTCCCCGGCAGAGCCGGGGGTTTTCTCAGGATAATAACGCTCCTAACAATCGACTGTAGATTTTCTTCCCTTTAAGCACGAGATTACGTGATGATCATTCTCAATTTTTTAATGATTTATTTTTATTTAGAATATTAGAATATAATTAAATTATGCAAATAATGGGATAAGGATACTGAGAAATAACTTCTCAGCTTTTCAACTTTGGTTGGCGTAGCTGACCCCACTAAGGTATAAATGGATGGCTCAAAACGATATGCAATTCACACACGATGCCTTACCACGACATCGGCCTGTTGTCATCGCGCTGCACTGGTTGACCGTTGGACTTATTCTTCTCGGTGTCGCAATAATCCTAACACGTGAAGCTATCGAGAATCGTGAATGGCGGCAATGGCTTTTAGATTTTCATCGCTCCATAGGGCTATCCGTTTTTATCATCATATGCTTGCGACTGATCCTGCGTCATTGGTTGCAAGTCGGAAAAGTTAACACTGGACTTCCTCGAATTTTGGCGGTTTTGAGCACCGCTACGCACGCTGTTCTTTATCTACTCCTGATTGCCATCCCTCTACTGGGTTGGGCGCAGTCGAGCGCCAGTGGTCGAGCTATCCATCTATTCTGGCTGATCCCGCTGCCACCCTTGATCGGGCGAGATCGTGACCTCGCCGAAACGCTCAGTCAATACCACGAGTTGGCAGCTTGGACACTGTTGGCACTAGCATTGGCTCACGCGGGTGCGGCCTTATGGCATCACTTTTTTCGCCGCGATCACGTCTTACGATCAATGCTGCCGCTATCGATGTTGGAATCGGGGATAACTGCTAATCAATATCCATCGCTGCCGGATGCCAGTAGCGGCTAAATCCTGACCTATTCGCACAGCCGCGCGATTCTCTTGACTCATCTGGCCTATCACTCCCTCTTTATCGACACGCTCCCAACGAGGTGAGCCATGCAATTGGTGCTTTTCTTTCTCCGTAACCAGACCCGTATTCCTTGGCATCTAGCCAAATTCCTGTCCAGTTCAATAATCCTTTCAGGTTTCATTATCTCGCCGGCGCAAGCACTACCAAGCTTTGCCCGCCAAACCGGCCAGGATTGCGTGGCCTGTCATGTCGGCGGTTATGGCCCGCAATTGACACCGTATGGCGCGATATTCAAGCTAGAAGGTTATACGGACAGCGACGGCAAGGAAGGGCATGTCCCACTTTCAGCGATGGCTGTCGGATCTTGGACTCGTACCCAGAAAAAACTCTCGGAAGACGCCGGTCCGAATGACAATTCCAACAACAACTTTTCCATCCAGGAATTATCGCTGTTCTTGGCGGGTGGATTGTCGGACCATGTCGGTACCTTCATTCAAGGCACCTACTCCGATATCGACCGCAAGTTCGCTATGGACAATATGGATATTCGTTACGCCAATACCGTCACAATCGGTGGTGTCAACACGATTTGGGGCGTTACCTTTAACAATAATCCAACGGTACAAGACCCCTTTAACACCATACCCGCTTGGCGGTTTCCCTACATGGCCTCCGAATTGGCTCCAGGGCCTATCGCTTCTCCGTTACTCGACGGTGGTCTTTCACAACAGGTTCTGGGAACGTCAATCTATGGGTACTGGGATAAATCCATATACGCCGAAGTCGGCGCTTACGGTTCCCCCTCCCAGAGTTTCCTCGATGCCGTAAACATCGAAGACGAGGCCGGAAAAATTAACGGACTGGCGCCCTACTGGCGTCTCGGCTACTTCAAGGATTTGCACACTCAAGCTTACGGATTTGGTTTATTTGGGCTGAATGCCCATCTTGAACCAGGCCGTATTTCCGGTCCGACCAATAAGTACGATGATGTGGGTGTCGATGGTTGGTATCAATTCCTCGGCAATCGCCAGAATGTCTTCAGCACTTACGCCAGCTACATTCACGAGAATCAAAATCTCGACGCCAGCTTCGCCAGCGGCGAAGCGGCGCACCCCTCCGGTCACCTCAGCCGCTTTGATCTGAGTGGTTCGTATTATTACGACCAAACGTATGGCTTTACGGTGGGCTTATTCGACATTCGCGGCAACAACGACGAAAGCTTGTATGCCTCCGAGCCCGATAGCGGCAGCAGCACCGGTAGTCCGGATACACGGGGCTGGATATTCCAAACCGACTGGACACCTTTTGGCAAGGAGAACTCTTGGAATGCGCCATGGGCCAATTTACGGTTGGGCCTGCAATATACGCTCTATACCAAATTCAATGGCGCCAAACACGATTACGACGGCTACGGCCGCGATGCAAGCGACAACAATACGATATTCGCTTTTATCTGGGCAGCAATGTGAGGCATCCGATTATGACTTATGGATCACGACGCAATCGCGTATCTTCAACCACAGTCGCAATCACCATAGGCGCAATGCTCGTATTGGGAAACAGCCTAAGCGCTCGCGCTGCCGGTGACCCCAAACGAGGCGCCGACGTGTTCGACGGGGAATGCGCGGAGTGTCATAGCGTTAAACAAGGCAAGAACAAAAAAGGCCCATCACTGTTTGGAATCGTCGGTCAGAAAGCGGCAGGTGTTCCCGACTTCGCTTATTCCGATGGGCTAAAAAACAGCGGCATAACCTGGACAGTAGAGCGCCTTGACGCCTATATCGCGAACCCCAATCAAGCCGTGCCAGGTGGCAAGATGGGGAAAAAATATGACGGCCTTGCCGATCCTCAGGCGCGCGCCGACGTAATCGCCTTTCTTAACGCTCAGCGTTAAAAATCTCAAATACCAAAACCATTCTCGCTCGAAAGCGAGAATGGTTTTGTTTTGGTCAAGCAAAATCACTCGGTGGGACGTGCACTACTACAGATAATAAAACACCAGGCACACCCCCAGCAGCAGTACCGCCCACAGCGCCATGCTACCGCTGGGCCATGTCGCGGCTAGCAGCCCGCGCGGGCCATGATGGCGGGACAAGGCCGCGATCAACCTCTCTACGCGCCGTTCCGCGCCAACATTGAACGCTTCCCAAGCCCGCAGCGCCAATGCCCAGATTCGGTTGGAAGCAACTGGCAGCGGCCGGCGATAAAACCAGTCGAAATCCAGATTCACCGAGCGCAATTCCGGCGGGTAAATGCCGGTGCGCACCAATACCGAGAACGCCAGCGCCGACCACGCTAACAATTGCAATTGGGTGATGATGTGGGTGGTGGTGTAGGGATCGAAATCGACCGGATAGGGCAAAATGGTATAAAGCGCATCCGGAAACACACCGATCCCGATGCACAGCGCGGCAGCGATTCCCATCGCGATCAGCATGTTGTATCGGCGCCTCCTGGCAGCGAATGCCGCTGTCGTGGGCGAAGAAAGCGAAATAGGGAATCTTGATGCCCGCGTGATGGAACACGCCGGCAGAAGCAAACAGCAGGAACAAAAAGGGAATCCAGTGTCCTTCCCGCGCCGCCGCTTCCAAAATCAGCGACTTGGTGACGAAGGCGCTAAACAGCGGAAACGCCGAAATCGAGGCAGCGCCGACGATGCAGAACACCGTCGTCAACGGCATGGATTTGTACAGCCCGCCCAGTTCCGAGCCGTTGACCGTACCGGCGCGCAGCAGCACCGCGCCCATACTCATGAATAGTAGCGCCTTGAACAGAATATCGGCGAAGGCGTGCGCCACCGCGCCATCAAGCGCCAGCGGCGTACCGATGCCGATGCCGACCACCATGAAACCGAGCTGGTTGTTCATGCTATAGGCCAGCACCCGCCGCAGGTCGTTTTCGATCACCGCGTAGAAAATCGGGAACATCGCCATGACGGTGCCGACGGCGATCAAGATCTCGGTGCCGGCGAAGCCACGGGCCAGGGCGTAAATCGCCATCTTGGTGGTGAAGGCGGACAGCACCACGGTGCCGGTCGCGGTGGCTTCCGGGTAAGCGTCCTGCAACCAGTTGTGCAGAAAAGGAAACGCAGCCTTGATGCCGAAAGCGGCCAAGCATCAGCATCGCGCCGGGACTGTCCAGCCCAAAATGCTCGAACGCGACCGAGCCTGTGGCCCGGATGTGAACGATGATACCGGCCAGCAGCAGCACGCCGGAGCCTACCTGAATTACTAGATAGCGCAGTCCAGCCCGATAGGCGCGCTGGGTACGCTGCGCCCAAATCAGGAACACCGAGGATATAGCGGCCAGCTCCCAGCAGACGAACAGCGTGACCAGATCGCCCGCCAGCACCACGCCCAACGCCGCGCCCGGATACAGCAATCCCACCACCTGCTGCACCGGATCGCGCAGGTTCCAAGCATAAATCACCGCCAGCAGCGCGGCGATGTGGAAAACGAGGGCAAACGCGAAACTCAGCCCGTCGAGCCGCAACGTGGTAAGAGTCAGGTTGAACAGTTCCACTTGGGCATATTGGCCGTCCGGCAGGCCCAAAAGCTGGATCAAACTCAGCGCCGGCAGTGCTAACAGAAAGCCGTTACGGACGAGACTCTGCGGCGATCAGCAACGCCAGCAGCGAGCCACAAACCAGAATCAGCGCTGGGTTAAGGCCGTCAATCACCGTAGTAATCCTCGTCCCGCATCACCAGTTTGCGCATCTGCTTGGCCAGCAGCACCAGCGCGACGCAACAGATAAAGCCGTACCAGGCAAAGAAGCCGAACCAGTCTTCGAACGCGAAATTGATATGTTTGTGGTAGAAGAAATCGGCCAGGAACAATCCCGCGCAGATCAGCACCAGCCCGTAAAAAATCTTGTCTACGTTGCGCGGGTCATCAAGCCAGTACTTGCGCTCGGGACGGTCGGTGGGAGCAGGCGGAGCGGTCATCGATGAGTCCTCAACGAGCGGCGATGGGCGCCAGGAGCGCATATAACCCATCGGCGAAAAAGAACAGCAGCAGGCAACCCAAGGCAGTCAGGCACGGCGGTATCACGCAGGCCAGCGGCGCTTCGCGGATAGCGGTTGGGGCATCGTCAACCGCCTGCCCGTCCGTCAGTCCCGGCACGAAAAATCCCGCGCGCCGCTACTGGCAGCAGATACGCCACGTTCAGCAACGAACTGATCAAGAGCACCGCCATCATTGCCCACTGGCCGGTGTCGGCCGTGCCCGCCAACAAATACCATTTGCTCCAGGAACCGCCCAACGGTGGCAGGCCGACGATACTGAGCGAGCCGACCAGGAACGCGCCGAACGTGAACGGCATCACCCGACCCAGACCGTCCAGTTGACTGATTTCGGTCTTGTGGGTTGCGGTGTAAATCGCGCCGGCGCAGAAGAACAGGGTGATCTTGCCCACGGCGTGCATCACGATCTGCATCGAGCCGCCGATGACGCCCATCGAAGTCGCCAGCGCCGCGCCCAGCACCACGTAGCCCAATTGACTAATCGTGGAATACGCCAGCCGGGCCTTGAGATTATCCTGAGTCAAAGCCACGAAGGACGCGAGCAAAACGGTCAGCGCCGCCACCCATAGCAGCCATTGCGACGAACCGGTGGCGCTCAAAAAATCGATGCCGAACACGTAAACGGTGACCTTCATCACCGCGAACACGCCGGCCTTGACCACCGCCACGGCATGCAGCAGCGCACTGACCGGGGTCGGTGCCACCATCGCCGCCGGCAGCCAGCGATGGAACGGCATCAGCGCGGCCTTGCCGATGCCGAACATGTATAGCGCCAACAGGACGGCCACGGCCGGGCCTTCCACCTTGCCCGCGAGAATGCCGCCCGGCGCGAAATCCAAGGTTCCGGCAACCGACCAGGTCCAGACGATGGCCAGCAGCAGAAAACCGATCGAGGTGCCGAGCAGGATACCAAGATACAGTCGCCCTGCTCGCATCGCTTCCGGCGTGCCCTTGTGGGTGACCAGCGGGTAGGTCGAAAAGGCTCAGCGTTTCGTAGAAAATGAACAGGGTCAACAAATTACCGGCGAAGGCGATACCGATGGCGCCGGCGATGGCGATGGCGAAGCAGACGTAGAACCGGGTCTGGTGCTGCTCCTGCGTTGCCGCGCATGTAGCCGATGGAATAAAGCGAGTTCAGCGGCCACAGCAGCGCCGCCACGCAGGCGAACGCCATGCCCAGCGGCTCCACGCTCAACCGCAGCGGCAGACCCGGCACGAACTGGAACAGATCCACGGTCGGACGCGCACCGGCCAGCACCGCTCGGCAGCAGCGACAACACCACGCCCGAACAACAACGCCGACGCCAGCAGGGTCACGCCCTTCGCGCCAGTTGGGACGGCCATCGTTGGCGGCGATAAAAAACGCGCTCAACAGCGGAACGAGCAGCGCCAGCGGCAGGGTGGCTTCGGCATTCATTGATTCACTCCCAGCAACATCTCCGCCGCTTGCTGGGCTACGCCGGCGTTCAGCGAGGTATCCAACCCGAAATAGAGGTTGGCCAGGGCCAGCGTCCAAGCCGGAACCAGCAGCGCCAGCGGTGCCTCGCGCACGATCTGCCCTTCTGGCGCCGGCTTGAAGTAGGCCGCTTCCACCACCCGCCAGATGTAGATCACCGCCAGCAGCGAAGTGATCAACACCAGCACCGCCACCGGCCACCAGCCTTTCTCCAGCGCGCCCACGACCAGATACCACTTGCTGACGAATCCTGCCGTCAGCGGCACGCCGATCAGGCTTAGACCGCCGATCATGAACGCGCCCATGGTCCAGGGCATGGTTCGACCTATTCCCGCCATGCGTTCCAGCTTGGCCGCCCCGACCCGAAACGACACACAACCCAGCGCCATGAACAGCGTGCCTTTCATCAAGGCGTGGTTAAACAAGTGGCTGATGCTGGCGGTCAAGCCAGTGACCGACACCAAGCTGATGCCCAGGATCATGTAGCCGATCTGGGCGACGCTGGAATAGGCCAGCATCCGCTTGACGTTGGTCTGGAAAACCGCCACCACCGATGCGCTGAAAATCCCCACCAGAGCCAACGGCAACAGGATCCGATCTAACTCCATCGTTTCGAACGAGAATCCGGCGCCGAAAACGGTGAAGAAAAACCGCAGCAGCACGTAAACCGCCACTTTGGTGGCGGTGGCCGCCAGAAACGCCGTGACCGCCGAGGGCGCATAGGCGTAAGCGTTGGGTAGCCAGAGGTGGAGCGGAAACAGCGCCAGCTTGAGACTGACACCCACGGTCAGAAAGGCGAAGGCGGCATGAACGGTGCGGGTATCGGCCACCGCCGGGATGCGGGCGGCTAGATCGCCCATGTTGAGGGTGCCGGTCATGACGTACAGCAGGCCGATGCCGATCAAAATGAACGTGGCGCCGATGGTGCCCATGATCAGATATTGGTAGGCGGCGGTCAGGGCGCGGCGGTCGCGGCCGATGCTGATCAGCACGTAGCTCGACAGCGACGAGATTTCCAAAAACACGAACACGTTGAAGGCATCGCCGGTGATCGTGATGCCCAGCAGACCAGTCAGACACAGCATGTAGGCCGTGTAAAACCAAGGCTGTTTGTGTTCGGGCAAGCGAATGCGGCGCTCGACGATCAGGCGCCCGAAGGTCATGACGATGGCCCCGATCATCGCCACGATCAGCAGCACGTAGGCATTGAGTACGTCTACCCGGTACTCGATGCCCCAGGGCGCGGGCCAACTGCCCATCAGGTAAGAAACCGGGCCGTGTGCCAACACCTGATTCAACAGCAAAACCGCGATGAGAAACGCCAGCCAGCTCGTCGATACAGCAGTCAACCAGACCGCGCGACCCGCTGGCAACAGCGCGCACAATGGCGCCGATATCAGGGGAATGACGACCTGTAGCGCGGGCAAGTGCGCGATCACAGCGCTTCTTCCCGATCTTGGGCGTGAATTTCGTCTTCCTCGATGGTGCCGTAGGCTTCGTTGATGCGCACCACCAGCGCCAAACCGAGCGAGGTGGTGGCGATACCGACCACGATGGCGGTCAGGATCAACACATGCGGTAGGGGATTGCTGTAAACCGCTGCCTTATCCATGATGATGGGCGCGGTGCCGCCGATGATCTTGCCCATGCTGATGTAGAGGATGAACACCGAGGTCTGAAAGATGTTCAGCCCTACCAGCTTCTTCACGAGGTTACCGCTCGAAATGACCACGTAAAAGCCGCACATCATCAAGACGATGAAGATCCAGTAGTTGTACAAGCCCAGGATTGCCACTAGCGCCCCCTGCCGGCAAACGCATAGAAAATGGTCATCATGACCGACGACACGGTGATGCCGACACCCAGTTCCACCAACAGGATGCCCAAATGCTGGCCATGCACCGGATCGTGGCGATCCAGCACACCGTAATCCAGAAAATTACCGCCCAAAAACAGCCCCATCAAACCGACTCCGGCATAGATCAGAACCCCCAGCGAGACGCCGATTCGCAGCAACCACGGCGGCACAAGCCGGCGAGCGTTGTCCAACCCATAAATCAGCGCGTAGAGAATAAAGCCCGCGCCGAAAATGACGCCGGCTTGAAAGCCGCCACCTGGCCCGTAATCGCCGTGAAACTGCACGTACAGCGCGAACAATAGAATCAGCGGCAACAGCAGCCTGGCGCCCAAGCGCGGAATCGTATAACGCCTCATTCCAGTTCGTCCTTGCGGGAACGCCGCCGCCGCGCACCGCCGACCAGCACCAGCACACCGATGGCGGCGGTAAACACTACCGTGGTCTCGCCGAGCGTGTCGTAACCGCGGTAACTGGCCAGCACTGACGTCACGACGTTAGGAATGCCGATCTCCTTGGGCGAATCCTCGATAAAGCGCTGCACCAGATGATGGTGAATGGGATTGGCGGGGTCGCCGTAGCGGGGAATGTCCCAAGTGCCGTAGACCAGCGCCAAGCCGGTGATGGTCACCACCAGCAAGGGCAACAACGGCTTGTGGGGGACCGGCGTCTTTTCGCGGCTGGTGGTCAGCGCCAGGGTGCTCAACATGAACACCGTCGCCACTCCCGCGCCGACCGACGCCTCGGTGAACGCCACGTCCACCGCGTCCAGAATCACGAACAGGCTCGCCGACACCAGGCTGTAAATGCCAAACAGCATCACCACCGCGAACAAGTCCCGCAAGCGGATGGCGGCCACGGCGGTGACGACCAGCAGGGTCAGCAGGAAAATATCGACTAGGACTTCGATGGCGGCGATTCCTCGTGCAAAATCGGCGGCGGATTCTCGGGATCGACCAGCGCCGCCCGAGATAGAGCATGGGTCGCGATGGGGCTGGTGAACCACAAAAAGATCAGAATCAGCAACAACTTGACGCTTACCAGAGTCCAACCGGCCTGCAACATTAGGCCGAGCACGATCAACGCGGCGCCGAGCGTGTCGGTGATACTCGCCGCATGCAGGCGGGTATAGAAATCCGGCATCCGCAGCAGGCCAACGCTGCCGATCAGCGCGAACGCCGCGCCGCCGAGCAAAGCCAACCAACTGAGTAAGTCGATCAGTGCGGCCATTACAAATCGCTCTGCGGTTCGTCGGGATCGTTCCGCGGCCAGCCCATGTCGCCGTAGCGGATGAACTTGAGCACCGCGATGACGCCGATAAAGTTGATGAAGGCGTATACCAGAGCGATGTCGAGAAAATCGGGACGCCCGGTCACGAACCCCAACACCGCGATGAGCAGCACGGTCAAGGTGCCGAAGGAATTGACCGCCAGAATGCGGTTGTAAACGGTGGGACCCAGCACGGCGCGCGTCATCGCCAGGATCATGCAAGCCAGAATGCCGAGTGCGGCGGCCACGAACATCAATCGCCTCCTTCCAAGCGGGTGACGCGCCGGTCCATGTTGCCCCTCCGCAGGGAGTCGGCTGCCTCCCGGGTCAGCGCGTGGACCTCCAGGGTATCGCCGCTCAAGTTGGTGGTCACCGTGCCCGGCGTCAGAGTGATGGAATTGGCGTAAATGAACCGGCCCAGGTCGCTACGCTGGGTCGGTTTCAGGGCGATCAGCGCGGGACTGATCGGCAGCTTGGGATCGAGAATGCGCTTGGCGACATCGAGGTTGGACAGCACGATCCGCCACAGCAACCAAGGCCAATAGCCGAGGACATGGACATTAAATCGAAAACGTAGCGGCCGCTCCTCGGGGTCGATCGCCTCGACGCGCCAAGCCACGAACACCACCAGCGCGCAAGATAGCGCGCCGAAGCCTAGCAGCAGCGGAACGTCGAAATAGCCGGACAACAGCAGCCACAGACCAAAACAGAGTAACCACAAGCCTAACGCGTGCAGCAAGCAACCCTCCCGAATACTGACGTTAGTAACTTTCGTCGGGGATGAAATTTGAAATATAGCGCGCTTGAAAGTGGATTCAAACAACTACCGGCATATCGATCCGGGCAATCGCACTCTGTGAAGGGGTGACAGCGGGCCGATTATCAGGGTAATGAGACGGGGTTGATCTTGTGGAGAGAACTGATGCAGCCCCAATTGCCCGACCCGCGCCCGTATTTTGCCGACTTGCCACCGTCTACATCCGATGCCTGGCATTCTGGCTTAACATCTCATGACTACGCTATGCCGCAATCAGCGGAGCAGAGCCGGTTCCCGTAACCGGGCCGCCAGAAAGTCGATCAAAACTCGAACCCGATAGGGCACGTAGCGATTGCTGGGGAGCAGCGCATGGATGCCGGGCGCCGGCGGAGTGAACGGTTCCAAAATGGCCTCAATTGTTCCCGCTGCCAGCGCCGGCCCGGCGATGAAGTCCGGCTGTAGGGCGATCCCCAATCCCGAAACCGCTGCTTCGATCAGCACTTCGCCGTTGTTGGCGCTGATGCGGCTGCGCACGTAGACTGGCTCCAGGCGACCCTCCACCTGGAACCACCAAGTTGCGTGGCGAGCGTCGAGTGTGTAGGTCAGGCATTCGTGGTGCTTCAGCTCGGCGGGATGGGCGGGGCGCCCGCGCCGCGCCAAGTAATCCGGAGACGCGACGGCGAACAGCCGGCACGTTCCCAGCTTGCGCGCAATGTCGCCCGGCTCCAGCCGATCGGTGATGCGGATCGAGAGATCGAATCCTTCCTCGATCAAATTCAGCCGCCGGTCGGTGTAATCCATATCCAGGTTAATCTCCGGATAGCGCTGCGCGAATTCCAGCAGCAGGGGTAGCAGGCGCTTTAATCCGAAAACGAGCGGCAGGCCGATGCGAACCGGTCCGCGCGGCGTCAAGTGGTGTTCCGCCACATCGGTTTCGGCGGCTTCCACCAGATTCAGAATCACCCGGCATTGTTCCAGATAGGCAGCACCGGCGGTGGTCAGCGTCAGCCGACGCGTGCTGCGCGCCATCAGTTTAACGCCGAGATGGGTTTCCAGCGCCGCGATCTGCCGCGTCACCACCGAGCGCGCCACGCCGATATGCTCGGCCACGGCGGCAAAACTGCCCCGCTCCGCCACTTGCACGAACAACCTCATCGCCTCTAGTCGGTCCATTGTTGCTTTTATAGCAATAAAGATGTGCCGATTGTCGGCTATTTCGCTCCAATCGGGAAGGCTACACTTGCGGCCATTCCTCATTGGAGAACTTGCCATGAACTCAACGCAACCGGCTCTGTTTGTCCCGCATGGTGCGCCGACGTTCGCGTTGCGCCCCGGTGCCGCTGGGGCGGCGCTCACCACCATTGCCCACACGTCTGTCGCGCCCTCGCGCCATCGTGATCGTCAGCGCGCACTGGGATACGGCGATGCCAACTGTCGGGTTCGCTGATCGGCCGGAAACCATCCACGATTTCTGGGGATTCCCGAAGGAACTCTACGCGCTGCATTACCCGGCCACCGGCTGCCGCGAGGCCGCCCAGGAAGTCGTTGCGGCGATTGAAGCGGCTCGGCCTGCCCGTCCAGGTGGACCCACAGCGCGGTCTCGATCACGGCGCCTGGGTTCCGCTGCGGCTGATGTTTCCCGACGCCGACGTGCCGGTGATCCCACTTTCGATTCAGAGTCTGGGTGGCTCGGAGGCTGCTTATCGGCTGGGTCGGGCGCTGACACCGCTGACCGCGCGGGGTTTCCTAGTGATCGCGTCTGGCAATCTCACGCATAACCTACGCGATTTCCAAATCGCCTGGCGCAGGGGTGGCCAGACTCCGGCTTACGTGCGCGAATTCGCCGACTGGATGGCTAATCGCTTGGCAGCTCGCGACTTTCCTGCCCTGCTGGATTACCGCCGGCAGGCGCCGGGGGGTGTCCAGGCTCATCCGACCGAGGAGCATTTGCTGCCGCTGTACGTGGCGCTCGGCGCCGCCGGCGAGCCAGCCAGGATCGAACGCTTTTACACAGGCATCGACGATTACGTGCTCGCCATGGATGCCTATGCCTTTCTACCTGCACGACATTGACGATCTCGCAATCCAGTTTCTTACCACCGCTCACCCGAGCGAATAACCTGTCCAACCCTTAATCGGAGACTCTCCATGAAAAAACTGACCTCCCTCTCGGCCGCACTGCTCCTAACCACCGTGACGGTTGCGACCTCCGCCCCCGCTCTGGCAACGCCGGAAACTTACGTGGTGGACGGTAACCATACCTTTCCTCGGTTTTCGTACAGCCACTTTGGCTTTTCGACGCAACTGAGTCGCTTCAACAAGACCACCGGCAAAATCGTTTTGGATAAAGAAGCGAAGACCGGCGAGGTCGATGTCGTAATCGACACCAAATCGGTGGATACCGGTTCAATCCTTGACGAGCACATCCAGGGCGAGGATTTCCTCGATACAGCCCAATACCCGACCGCTACGTTCAAATCCACCCAGGTGATTTTCAAGGGCGACCAGCCGGTGGCGATCAAGGGCAACCTGACCTTGAAGGGCGTGACCAAGCCGGTGACGTTGACCGTGACCTCGTTTCGGGCCATGCCACATCCGATGTTGAACAAGGATGCGATTGGCGCGAACGCCTATACCGTGGTCAAACGCTCCGAATTCAACGCCGGCAAATACGCGCCCAACGTGAGCGACGAAGTGCGCATCGACATCGCCGTCGAAGCCGTCAAGTCAATAGCGCGCCGGCTCGAAAAACGGCTCTCGGTCGATCAGGTTGATGCTGTTATGGCGGCTCTCAGCCGATGGTCGAATCGGGAATCTCGCCAAAAACGCCGGCCTGAAGTTCGGCCAGCACCAATCGGTCGGTGGGAAAAGCCAACGGCTCCGGCGGCGCGGCCAAGGGGAAGAATGCCACTTGGTCGAGATCGTCGCCCGCCGCCAGTTGGCCGCCAATGACTTGGCCGGCGAACCAGATCCCGACGGTTAGCCGTTCCGGATCGTGGAAGTTGGAATGCACCGCCAGCACCGCGCCCGCCGCGACGATCAGCCCGGTTTCTTCCCGGAACTCGCGAGCGGCGGCGGCGCGGACCTCCTCACCCCACTCCACATAGCCGCAAGGCAAACACCAGGCGCCTCGGTAGGGACCACCACTCCGGCGGCCGAACAGAATCGTCTCGCCTTGGCGCACCACTATCGCGACGCCCACCGCTGGATTGCGGTATAGCACCCGGCCGCAATCGCGGCAGACCAAGCGGGCACCTCGAAAAACCTTGTTATGAGAAAATAGGGTTGTTGATCCCCGCCAAGAGCCCGGATATCCGATGATCAAAGAAAGCCTGTTTGCCGCCCAGGAACGGGAAGCCAAATTGGATCGTCTGGGCGATGTGCTGCAAGTCATGGAGCAGCAGGTTGACTTCAAGGCGCTGGCGGCGGAGATGGACCGGGTAGCGCCACGACCCGGACGGGCACGTGGGGGGCGTCCACCGTTTCCCACCGAGTTGATGGTACGTGCCCTGGTTCTTCAGGATTTATATGGACTGAGTGACGAACAGATGGAATACCAAGTGCTGGATCGACTGAGCTTCCAGCGTTTCCTGGGCCTGCGGCACAGTAGTCAGATACCCGATCGCACCACATTCTGGACCTTCCGCGAGCGGTTGACGGTGGCGAAGGCGGGAGACGCGCTGTTTGAGGCGGTGCATCGTCAACTGGCCCAGCAGGGTTATATTGCTCGTGGTGGGCAGATGGTGGACGCCAGTCTGGTTCCCGTTCCTCGCCAGCACGTCACGGAAAAAGAACGGGAATTGCTGAAAGCGTCGGCGATGCCGGTGGACTGGAAGCCGGCCCAGCGCCGGCAGAAGGACATGGAGGCCACCTGGACGAAGAAGCACGGCAAATCCTACTTCGGTTACAAGGTCTCGGTCAGCGCCGACCGACGCTACAAGCTGATCCGCCAGGTCAAGGTCAGCACCGCTGCGGAGAACGACACCCTGCACCTGGAAGATGTCCTGGATCACGCGAATACCGGCCGTGATCTTTATGGCGACAAGGGCTATGTTGATGGTGAACGTGAGCGGCGCCTCAAGACCCAGGGTTGGCGAGTACACATCCAGCGCAAGGCAAAGAAAGGCAAACCGCTGTCCGCCTGCCAGGCGCGCCGCAACACCCGCATTGCCCGGGTTCGGGCGCGGGTCGAACACGTCTTCGCCGCTATGGAGCAGATGGGCGGAAAACTCCTACGATGTATCGGTCTGGATCGAGCGACCTTCCAACTCACGGGGAAGGCAGCGGTCTACAACCTACGTCGCCTGTGCATTCTCAAGGCATACGGTGTGGTCGCTTTCTAACGCCCAAGTGCGATCCCGGTACGACCGGGATGGTGATTTCGGGCGGGGATGAACCCTTCGGGCCGGGGCACAAACCAAAGATATTGTGAGGCTCACGCCTCAGGCACCTTGCTTTGCCCATTTTGCCGGCTTCATGTCCGGTTTTTCGAGGTGCCCAAGCGGATGCTCGCGGATTTCTCGAACGTCCAACGTCCCCCCGCAACCCGGACAGAAGCGGAAAGCGGCAGGCGGACAATCAGGCACGGTCATCGAAGGATTCCGATCATTCAAGCGACGGGACCGAACCGGCGCGGGTCGGCGAAACTTTCGACCGAATCCAGATAGGGCCGCAAGCCGACGGCGAAAATGGTGTTGTGATCGGCGCGAGGAATCTTCAGCAGATGCTTGTCCGGGGCGGGACTGGCGTCGTACAGCGCTTGACCGTCGGCGAAGGGAATCAGGTGATCGCGTTCGGCATGAATGACCAGCGTCGGTTTGACGAACGCCCGAATCTTGTCCATCTGCCGGAAGCCCTCACTTTCCTCGAAACCGGGAACGGCGGCGAGATCGACCCCGATCCGGCGTAGTAGCGGCCCGGTATGGGCGAAAGCGCTTTCGAGGATGAGTCCGGCGATTCGATCGGGATAGCGATAGACCAATTCCAATGCCGAAGCGCTACCCAGCGAGCGCCCCATGACGATCAGCGGCCCGGTATACCCCTGTTGGTTCAGCCAGTCAGCGACAAAGCCGAGAATGACGTGGCTGTCGGCCAGCAGGGTCGAGGCAGTCGGTCGGCCAGTGGAGCGGCCATAACCCCGATAATCGACCGCGACGAAATTGATTCCACGCTCCACATACAAGGCGCCAATGTCGTCGTAATCCTCGACGATTTCGCCGTTGCCGTGAAAGAACAGGATGTTGGTCGCTGCGGAATCGGCCAGATGGCAGCGTGCTCCGACCTCCACTCCCTCCGCCACGGGAATCGACAGATCGCGGACGTCATCCGCGGAATCCCGAGCAAAGCTGGCGCGCGGATAAAACAGATAGGCAATGACTTCCGGCTGGTCGAGCGGCCAATCATCGGGAGGCAGGTTGGCGATCATGAGCGTGTCTCCTCGGCGGGGTTCGGGCTGGTGGATGGCAAGTTTTGGTACATCGTGCAACAGTATAGGTTCCGCGAGACTAATCCAAATGATCTGCGTTAGATCGAAGCCTCGCGATCCAGAAAATCGGAAATGACGACTCATGACTGCCCATCAATCCATTTCGCAATCGGCGGCAAAAACTTTCACCGTGGTTGATTTGGTCGCCGAAGCGCTCAAGGGGCGCATTCGCATCCCAGAATTTCAGCGGCCGCTACGCTGGCAATGGGAAGATGTGCGCCGGTTATTCGACAGCATCGTCAAGGGGTACCCAATTGGCAATCTGCTATTTTGGAAACGACTGGCTCCGGAAGCCGATATCAAACTGGGTGGACTGCGCTTTCGGGCTAAACAGTTCGACGAGGGTTGGTGGGTGGTGGACGGTCAGCAGCGTCTGACTAGCTTGGCCAGCGTGCTCTCCGAGGAAGGCGGACAAGATGAGCGCTTCGCGCTCGCTTACGACTTGCGCCGGGAAGAATTTGTACATCCAAGCCGGGAGGAAGACGGATACATCATCCCCCTACCGATCCTGTTCGATCTCCAGCGTTTGATCCGCTGGTTCACCAAGGATCATCCGGAAGCCGGCGAAAAGCTAGACGGGGCCTCGCGGGTCACGCGGGCCATCCGGGAGTACCAAGTCCCCGCCTACCTGGTGGATCAGAACGACGAAGCGGTCTTGCGCGACATCTTCGACCGCCTCAACAACTACGGCAGGCGGCTCAGTCGAGCCGAGGTGTTCTCGGCCTTGCATCCTGGTCAGACCAGCAGTGTGGAGCCGTTTTCTCATTTTCAACAGATTGCGGAGTCGATTCACGGCGAGCGTGGTTTTGGCATCGTGGACGGCGATACGGTATTGCGGGCCGTACTGGCGCGGCGCGGGGGAAATGTCACCTGCGACATCCGGGTCGAGTTCTCGGATCGCGCTCGCGAAACCCGCGATTTTGGAAACGAAGCTCCGGAAGAAGCGTATCGCCAGGGAGAACTTGCGTTGTCGCGAGCCGTCGCATTTCTTCAGGAGGATGCTGGCGTGCCTCATTTTGCTTTCCTCCCTTATCGCTACCTCTTGGTGGTATTGACCCGGTTTTTCGCTCACTTCCCGGAACCGAATCCGCGTAACCGCGTTCTCCTGCGCCGGTGGTTCTGGCGCGCGGCATTGATCGGCCCGGGTCCCTTCTCCTCCAGTTGGACGAACGCCATAAATAACCTTTCCGGTCGCATCACGGCAAATGACGAGACGGTTAACATCCAGCGATTGCTAGGCGCCCCCATCGATCAAGCCTTGCCGTTCCCCAGTTTGGCCGGATTCAAGACGAGCGCGGCAGCCAGCCGAATCGTTCTCTCGGCGTTATGGGCGCTCAAGCCAAGGTCGCTGCTGACCGGACAACCTTATGAGCGCCAACAACTGATCGAGGCGATCCAACCCGATGCCACCCTCGCTGGCGTGGCGAAACACATCTTGAATCGCGAACCAGAAAGCCAGAAAACTTGGGCGGCCAACCGTATCCTGGTGCTGGAGGCGGAAGATGAATTGCCCATGTCCGTGGCCGATCTGCTTATCGCGCCACCTTTGGGCAGAGAGGTGGACGAGCACGATCTATTTGCTTCCCATGCACTCGACGCGGAGTTAATCAAAGCTCTCGCGGAAGGAAATAAGACTGCTTTCCTCGATGGCCGACAACAACGCATAAAACAAGCGGTCGCAGATTTCGTCGAACGGATGGCGGAAACCCGTCTCGAAGACACGCCTCCCTTGGACAGCTTCGATCTCGACGACATGGCAGCGGAACGCGATGACGCACTCATCTGAGGAACAATTCTGCGTCTACCTTTACGACCGGCTGGTCGGGCGCCTGCACCGGCGCTATGACCTGACCCGGTTCGTGTTCAAGGAAGGCTATTGGGACGATCCGAACCGCGCGGTACTGGGTCTTCGTTTCGAGGAAAATCCGCGGGCGCGGCATCAAAGCAATATGCGGCTTCCGCCTTGGTTCTCGAACCTGTTGCCCGAAGGGCGCTTGCGGGAATGGATCGCCCAAGCGCGCCGAAGCTCGACCGAACGGGAAATGGAGCTTCTGGCTCAAGTCGGTCACGACCTTCCTGGTGCGGTGCGCGTGCTCGCCGCAGACAAAATGGTGCTGGTTGACTTGGGCGATGGTGGCGATTCGAGTGGTCAGCAGGGTAGTTTCATAGGCTCGCTTTGGTCCTTTTCGCTAGCGGGAGTCGGTCTCAAGTTTTCCATGCTGGCGCGAGGTGACCGGCTGGTGGTTCCCGCTCGCGGGGAGCGGGGCGACTGGATCGCCAAGCTGCCCGATCCGACCTATCCGGGAGTGCCACAGAACGAACTGGCGATGATGACGCTCGCCAAAGCTGTCGGTATCGATGTACCCGAAATCCGGTTGGTGCATCGCGATGAAATGGAGCCTCTGCCCGAGAGGGTTTGGTCCGGCCAAGACCGCCTGTTTGCCGTGAAGCGTTTCGACCGTGGGCCGGGGCGCGAGCTGATTCACATCGAAGATCTGGCTCAGGTGCGCGGGTTTTATCCGGATAAGAAATACACGGGTAGCTTCGAGACGGTCGGTGCGTTGGTGTATCGCGGCCATGATATTGAGTCGCTACGCGAGTTTGCGCGGCGTTTGGCATTCAATATTTTGATCGGCAATGGGGATGCGCACTTGAAAAACTGGTCTTTGATCTATCGCGATCCGCGCGTACCCACGCTTGCTCCCGCTTACGATCTGGTCGCAACCTTCGTTTACCGTCCGTTCGTCGAGGGACCCGAGGAGATGGCGCTGCATTTTGGGCCATCGAAGCGCTTCGAAGATGCGCGGATATCCACCTTTGCGCGACTCGATGAGAAGCTTGGCGCCAAAGCGGGACTTGACGAGGTGGTTAGGATGCTGGTGGATCGGGTTGTCGCGGAATGGCCTCGGGCTGCGGCGTTGCTCCAAGATTATCCCGAGTTTTGTCGCGAGATCGAGTCGTCTATTAAAAAACGCGCCAGCCAGCTTGTTCGCTGACAGTTTTACCCTGCTCGACCCAGGTTTTCGCCGGAAGGTCGCGTTGAAACGCTGGTAGCTGGCTAGCCTCGATCGGCGGTTGATCCGCCCCAGCGCACGCGGTGGGCAACACCGCATCGCTTATACTTCGACCCAATCCGGCCATCGTTCCACTCATTCTTCCCGAGCAAACACGGCGCGAAGGAGAACAGGCCGGCATCAAAACGACCATCAACCCGAGGAAAGGCGATGTACATTGGCGATTATCTCGGTCGGCGAACTATTTACAGCCCGGATGCGCTGGCGATTGTGGATACCAGCAAAACACCGGAGTTGCGGCTGACCTATGCCCAGAGCAACGAGCGGGCCAACCGGCTGGCCAATTGGCTGCGTCAAGCCGGCGTCGGCAAGGGTGACCGGGTGGCGATGTTGGCGCTGGACGGTGTGGAGCATCTGGACACGCTGTTCGCTTGTGGCAAGCTGGGCGCCATCCATACCGCGCTCAACTGGCGGCTGCACTGGCGCGAACTTCAGCAGATTCTCGCCGATGTCACCCCGAGCATCCTGCTCTACGACGATAGCTTCAAAGACAATGTCGCCCAGCTAGCACAAGAGGAAACCTCTGTGCGCCACTGGATTCACCTGGAAGGCGACGGCATTCCTGGCAGTCTGGCGTTCGACGCCTTGTTAGCCAGTTCACCGGCAACCCCTTGCGCGTGCGAGACGCTGGTCGAGGAAGATATCGCCGCCATCGTTTTCACCGGGGGCACCACTGGCTTACCCAAGGGTGCGCAAATCAGCCACCGCCAGATCACTTGGAATTGCCTGAACACCGTCATTCACGATGTCGGCCACGGCGATGTTTATCTGAATGTGCTCCCGATGTTCCACGTCGGTGGGCTGTTCGTGTACACCCTGCCCCAGATCATCATGGGCGGAACCACGGTGCTCACCAAGCGTTTCGATCCGGAGAAGGTGCTGTATCTGATCGAGCGGGAGCGGGCGACGATTTTCGCAGCAGTGCCGGCCATGTACCAGATGTTGACCCAAGCACCGGGTTGGGCGAAGGCCGATTTAAGTTCCGTGCGATCTTGCATCAGTGGAGGTGCTCCGCTCCCCGTGCCGCTGGTCGAGCAATACGCCCGCGAAAAAGGCGTCCGCTTCAAGCAGGGTTTCGGCATGACCGAATTCGGGCCGGGCCTGTTTGCGCTGGCGCCGGAAGATGCCATCCGCAAGGCCGGTAGCATTGGCCGGCCCAACTTCTACATCGACGCCCGGATCGTGGATCCCGACAACCGTCCACTGGGCCCAAACCAGGTCGGCGAACTGGTGTTGAAAGGCCCCAGCATTGCGTCCGGCTATTTCAACAATGCCGCCGCTTGGTCGGACGTGATCGATCAGGATGGCTGGTTTCACACTGGCGATTTGGCCCGCCATGATGAGGACTGGTATTTCTACATCGTGGACCGGCTCAAGGATATGTTCATATCCGGCGGCGAGAACGTCTATCCGGCGGAAATCGAGGCGGCGTTGTACAAACACCCGGCCGTGTTCCAATGCGCGGTGGTCGGCATACCGGATTCCAAATGGGGCGAGGTCGGTAAGGCGTTTGTGGTGCTCAAGCCGAATCAGACAGCGACTGCCGAGGCGCTGTTGACGCATCTTGGCAACCA
>JBAOHI010000054.1:0-7545 GCA_037045535.1 Candidatus Competibacter sp. | reverse complement strand
CGAACCTTCCTCGCCCGGCGGCGGGAGAGGAAGGCGAATGGTTTGGTTATACCCAATTTTTGAAAGCCCCCCAAATTTGGAATCGAGGTTGACGAATCGGTGGGCATGGAGCAGGGCGGTTTGGCCGTGGCGCGCCCCGCCCTTCGAGCAAGGCTTTCAGTGGATGATCGGCGACCGGATCCCTGGAACGAATCAGATGGGCAACGTCTTTGTCTTATCCAGGCCATCCTTTTCGTAGAGCGTGATTTTTACTTGGCCGCCCTCTGGTTCCAGGATTCCGAAGTTGCCGCTTCCCCCGCCGATCCTGGGGAGCGCGGCGCCGGACGAGGTGACTTCGAAGAGATTTGCGCCATGTAACTGGGTAGCATTTTTGTGGATGTCGCCGCTCAGCACGATGGTTTTTTTGAATCCCTTGTCGATCAGCCACTGGTAATCCATGTAATGGTCCCAGCTCTCTCCACTACGGGTCAGGGTGCTGCCGGAGCAGAGCAGCTTGAGGTCATTGCCGGCCTTTAATTGGCTTTCCAACCAAGTTCGCTGCGCCTTGCCAAGAAGAGAGCGAGTCGGCATTTCGTCATCGTCTTTGTCGTCGCTCGGATCCTCTCGGTAGGTTCGTCCGTCAAGCATGATGATGCGAACGGGACCGTAATCGAAACTCTCCTGAATCCCAGTATCATTGTCGGTAAGCAGATCGTCGAGGGGGCGCTGTTGCGGATAGGCCAGCGTGCTGGGCTTTTGCTGTACCTGATGCTTGAATTGAAGAAACAGGTTTTTCGAGATTCGACGCTTTTCCTGAGGAACGGCGTTCTTCCTGTCAGTTCCCGCGCCACAGGAACCGTTCCAGGCAAAGTCATGATCGTCCCAGGTGAGGCCAACCCTTTTTACGGATGCGATCAGCTTGCGGAAGGATTCGACGCCCCATTGCGCCTTGTACCGGTTGTACATTTCGTTCGCAAATTCCTGGTTGCCCAATTTCCTTGGACGTCCCAAACTGAAACCGTAGTCCATGTAGATCGTATCGCCGAGCAGCAGGAGCACTTCGGGCGCTTCGGCGTGAACGCGGTCCCAAACGATTTGCTCTGGATCTACGAGGGCGTCGAAACAGGACGTAAAGGCGATTTTCATCAGGGGTCTCCTTCAAGATGATTAAGTGGATTTTCCGGCGCTGGGAATATAAAACTGAACTGAAGATTAACCAAGCAGTTGTTGGCATTGTTCAGGATTTTCTTGCGACGATAATCAGATTTTGCCGCTTTGATGAAGCACCTTGAACACCAATGCACTCAGTGATTATGAAGCCATTCTGTTCCAGGAATGTGGTCAATTGCTCCCTGGACCAGTATTGAACTGGGTCGTCACGATATTCTATTGAAATAAAGCGACTCCACCAATTCCTGGCGGATATCGATAAGCATTTTAAGTAACCATGGTAGGGGATCGATAGCGCGATCATGCCACCAACCCGAATTTTTGGAAAGGCAAATTCGACCAGCATCGATAAATTGTAACAGGAATTGTTGGATTGGATGATAAGCGCCATGTTAAAATTACCTGTCATGATCCTTTGCAGTTCATATTTCGTCGATGACAATGGTAATTCATCCGCCCGTATTGACACGGTT
The DNA here is from genome assembly GCA_037045535.1 of Candidatus Competibacter sp. Classification (GTDB taxonomy): domain Bacteria; phylum Pseudomonadota; class Gammaproteobacteria; order Competibacterales; family Competibacteraceae; genus Competibacter_A. The sequence goes on along the minus strand of JBAOHI010000054.1, from coordinate 5,923 downwards.
GAATTGGTCAGGGAAGATTGATTAGGATCGATGGCGGTGACATTAAGGCCGGCCTTATATAGATCAAGACAGATAGACTGGGCGCCCTCGCCGATACCAAGAATTTCCATCGCTTGGTGGCGTATACAGACATCCGTGATCACAGATCGAATGCCATGATAAGCGTCATCTTTTCTTGCTTTTCTATCACTCATTTCCTTCTCCTAAAATAAAATAACTCATTTATTTTCAAGAATTTTTCATAGCATGTTTCAAATTGAAACGAGCATGTTTCAAATTGAATTTACGTGATCATGAAGTATTGAATCCCTAGGGCAAGAAGTCGCTCTGATATCACCATGGCGCCACTATGTCCTAGCTTACCCCAGTAAGCGGGGCAAGCGAAATCCCGAAAACATGGGATGTGCAGTGTTTGCATAATCGGTTTCATGATCATAACGCTCGGCTTTATGTGCCAAATTTATTGCACAATGCGAGGTGGTCTAACGATTGCATTATTTTAAGTATCTTGCCCAGTATCTTGATATTGGTGATTTGATTATAAAATCCAGAGACTGACATCCAACATGGACTGATTACCATGCCAAGGGCAGCTAATATCATCGGGGTAGTTCTTGCTCAGTGTCTTCCGATAATGAACGCCCAAGCTGAAGACACTTCGGCGCGAGTCTTGCCCCAGGGAGTTTCGCTGTTTGACGCCACGTTTTACCACTATTTCCCTATCGACAAACGTTACGGGCCAGAGGGGGATTCGGAGGATCTCGCGGCGGATTTCAACACGGATTTGAACAGTCGGGTGTTTCCGGCGCTGTCCGGGTTGGATCCCTTGGTCGGCGGTAACGCCACGCTTGGGCAATCGGTGGTGGATTCCACCCTGACCTCCCGTTTGTCGGAGTTCAATCTGGCTTATGGCCTGACCAACAAACTGACGCTGGTTGTTAAAGTACCCTATGGCTACATAAAAAATGAAATTCGAGCTGACCTGGATGCCTCCCAAGCCAACGTTGGTAGAAATCCACTATTCGGAACGCCATCGGACCCTTTTCGCAGCCCTCTGATTCCAATCGCTGCTGGCGGAATACGTTTAAGCGATGAAGATATCCAAAATCTCTTGGGCAATGGACTGGATTTAAATCGAGATGGGGTCACGGATATTCCCGGCTATGGGTACAAACGTTTTGAGACCTTTTCGGATAACGGGATTGGCGATATCGAGCTTTACGCCAAATACCAATTTTATGATCAGAATCCGTGGCGGTTGGCGGTGGCTTCCGGGCTGAGGTTTCCCACCGGCAAGGTGAAGGATATCGATAATCTCGCGGCACTGGATTTCGGGGATGGACAGACCGATATTTTGTTTCGCTTTCATGCGGATTATGGGGTGAGTGAAAACCTGCAACTGAATTTTACTACCCGCTATGATTTACAGTTGCCGGACCGCCAAACCTTGCGAGTGCCCCACTCGGTCGATCAGCCGATCACCCGCGATATCGAAGAAGTCGATCGAAATCTTGGAGATGTTTTCGGGTTGGATTTGATCGGTCTATATCAATTTGAACCCGAATGGTCTGCTTCCCTGAGATACAGCTTCACCCGGAAGTTCCAGGACGATGTCGATGGTGACCTTGGTTTGACCTATTCATCCCTGGAGCAGGAATCCGAGAGCGAAAATCAACGGGTAGCCGTGACTCTCGGCTATTCGACCCTGCAACGATATCAGGATAAAATGGCCAAGATACCTTTCTATGCCAATCTCACCTATCGCAGCCGGTTCGCCGGTAAAAATACCGTAGTCTCGCAGTATATCTCACTGAATATCGGGGTTTTATTCTGACCTGCCGCAGTTGGCCGACGTCGGCTCGGCGGGCGGCCCTCGATCGCTCACCGAAGAGGAAACCGAAAGATTGCGTGATTCCAACTGGAGCAACCATGATTACGATTGCCGCTGACCAGATCATTCGAGTGGGTTTGGTTGAGGATCAGGCCGAAACCCTGTCGCGCATGATCGCCGCCGTTCGATCCAGTGCCGACATGAGGGTGCTGTTCCACGCGGCTTCGGTTGCCGAAGCCGCCAAGGCGCTGGCGAGATACAGTCCCGATGTCCTTCTGGTCGATCTGGGATTGCCGGATGGCTCCGGTCTCGATGTCATTGGCTTGGCTTCCAGAAAACACCCGGCCTGCGAAACGATGGTATTTTCCATGTTTGGCGACGAGGCGCTGATCCTCGCCAGCATCGAAGCCGGTGCCAGCGGTTATCTGCTCAAGGACACGCCGGGGGTAACGCTCGAAGACTCGATTCGCCAGGTTCGTTCAGGCGGTTCGCCGATGAGCCCGATCATTGCGCGTCGAATCCTGCAACGGCTGCGGAAAAATCCGCCGACCGCCGACCCGGCGATGGCCGAAGTTTCCGGCAGGCCAGTCCTTGAGGTCGGAAAGCCAGCTTTGACGGAACGGGAAACCGAAACGCTCGTCCTGATCTCGCGCGGCTACACCTACTCCGAGGTTGCCAACCTGTTGTCGGTGAGCGTTCACACGATCCAAACCCATATCAAGCACCTGTATGACAAGCTTGGCGTCCATTCCCGCTCGGAAGCGGTTTTCGAGGCTTCCAGGATAGGATTGCTACGGGGGCTTCTGGGTCAATGACGCCATGTTCCTCCTGATTCTGATCGCGCTCGTCCTGGCCTGTCTTGCCGCGTCGTCCGACGCCAGCGTCGAAGCACTCGATTCCAGCGTGGCGATCCGCGAAGCTCTGGCGACCGTTACCATCGATGGCGAGGCGCCGTCCAATCCGAAAAGGGTCCGACTACCCTACCGCTGGGATGATTTCTACGGCCGATGGGACGGACAGGCCCGGTTCGAGATCCGGCTCGATCCGCTCAAGAACACGCCCGATGGACCGCGAGCGATTTATTTGGCCAAGGTCGGCAATCAATTTGAGGTCCGAGTCAACGGCGTCCTCGTCAGCGCGCCTCTCGATTCCCAAAGCCCGCGCCTGGATCTCGCCAAGGCCCCCCGTCTGGTGACCATTCCGCAGGCACTGTTGCGGGGCGACGATTTGCTGGAAATCACGATTCGGGCCCAGTTCTTGCGCCGCGGTGGATTGTCGGTGATTTCCTTCGGCGTAGAAAGCGACTTGCAGCGGGAATTCAGCGCGATCTACAAATGGCGTGTCATGGGGTCGCTGGTCGTGGTTAGCATCAGCGCGGCACTGGGAGTGTTCTCCCTTTTACTCTGGTCGCGGCAGCGGGTTGCCTTGTATCGGGTGTTCGGCATCGCCGAACTGGTCTGGGCTTTTCGCGTCGGCGACGTGCTGATCGACGAGCCGCCGCTCGGTTGGCCCGCCTGGGGCGCGGCGGTCGCTTTTGCCTACGCGCTCTACGTCGGCTTTACCGCCCGGCTGACCATGCTGGTGTTGGATGTGGAGCGAGACTGGTTCCCGCTGGCTTGGCGGGCCTATCTTCTCGGCGCGGCAGCGACCAGCGTGATCGGGTTCGCGCGGGGTTACGTCATGCTTTGGACGACCTGGCTGGGACTCATGATCGGTCTGGCCGCGCTTTGCGCGGGCGTCGCGGTTCGTTCCGCTTGGCTCGGCCGCAGGCTTGAGCAGGCGCTGTTGGCCTTTTCCCTCACGGTCTCCGTGCTGGTCGGCATCCGGGATTGGGTTTACGTCTGGTTCACGCCGGATGCTTTTGGCGAGACTTCGTGGGTCCGGTACATGTCGGTTCTGTTCTGCTTGACGATGGGCTTCATCATCGCGGATCGTTACTCGCGCGCCGCCCGCGAATTGCGCGCCCTGAATCAAACCCTCGCCGAGCGGGTGGCCGAGCGGGAGCGGCAGCTTGCCGCCTCCTTCGAGCGGACCAGGGAAGCCTTGCAGCAGGCTGCCGTGCTGGCGGAGCGCCAACGCCTGATGCGCGACATGCACGATGGGTTGGGAAGCCGGCTGAGCGGCGCGCTCGGGGTGCTGCGCCACGACGACGTCTCATCCCACTCGGTCGCGGTCGAATACATCAGCGAAGCGCTTGAGGAATTGAAACTCGCGGTCGACTCGCTTCAGGACTACGGAGGGGATATCGACACCGTGCTGGGCAATCTGCGCTATCGGTTGCAGGATCGCCTGAAAGCGGCTGGCGTGAGCCTGGTTTGGCGGGCGCAACCGCTGCCGCCGTTCGAGGAACTGACGCCGACCGGCGTCCGCAGCATCCAACATTTAATGCTGGAGGCCATCGCCAACGCGATGCGACACGGCGCCGCCACCGAGATCGTGGTGATAACCCGCTTTGATCCGGAGGCCGGTTGTGCGTGGATCGTGATCGAGGACAACGGGCGGGGGTTCGATCCCGATGCCATCCAGGGTGGTCGCGGCCTGACCCTCATCAAACAGCGGGCGTGGGAGTTGGGCGGGGAGGCGGTGATCGGAGTGGGTCCCGGTGGCGGTTGTCAGATACGAATGCGGTTGCCGTATGGATCGGCGCAGTCCCCGGAATACCGCCGAGTGCAGCCATCCGATAGAGCGATTGAATTCACCGGCAATGAGGCGGACCCATGACCATTCACGTTAAATACTTCGCCAGTCTGCGCGACCGCTTGGGCCGCGCCGAGGATCGGCTCGTCGCAACCGATGGGATGACGGTCGCGGCGATTTGGGCGGCGCTGTGGCCGGAAATCCCTTTACCGCCGAACACGCTGGCGGCGATCAATATGGAATATGCCAGTCTGGAGCAAGGGGTGCGCGATGGCGACGAAGTGGCGTTTTTCCCACCGGTGACGGGAGGGTAGAGCGTGAAGATCGAATTGCGGTCAAAACCCTTCGATCCGTTGCTGGAACTGGGGTTTTATCAGGCCGGTTTGAGCGAATTGCAAGGCCGGTACGGCGCGACGGCCATCTTCATCGGCACCATGCGCGATTACAACGAAGATGAGACGGTCAGTCGGATGACGCTGGAGCATTATCCCGGCATGACCGAGCGGCATTTGCAGCGAATCGTCGAAGCGGCTGGCAAGGAATGGCCGCTGCTGGACGCGCTGGTGCTCCATCGGGTCGGCGAATTGCGGCCCAACGATCCCATCGTGCTGGTGGCGGTGTGGTCGGCGCACCGGGCGGCGGCGTTCGCGGCCTGCCGGTTCGTCATGGAGGAACTCAAATCGAAAGCGCCGTTCTGGAAGCGCGAGGATACCGCCGCCGGGGCGCGCTGGGTGGAGCACAACACGCCGGGTTGAACCGCCGGCGTCGCGGATGCGTTCCAGCGGGCTATCCGTTATGCTGGTCGAATGAACGAACCCGCGCCCAACACCCTCATCGCTCGCCGCTTCCGGGGGTTTTTACCGATCATCGTGGATGTCGAGACCGGCGGCATCAACCCCCAGACCGACGCCCTGCTGGAAATCGCCGCCGTCATCGTCCGCATGGACTGGCGGGGCTATCTGCATCCCGCCGGCACGCTGGCCCATCACGTCCAACCCTTCCCCGGCGGGCGGCTGGACCCGGCTTCGATGGCGGTGAACGGTATCGACCCCGACCATCCGTTCCGCTTCGCGGTGCCGGAACGAGAGGCGCTGGAAGCCATCTTCCGCGAGGTGCGCCGGGAAGTGCGGGAGACCGGCTGCACCCGCGCCGTGCTGGTCGGCCACAATGCCTTCTTCGATCTGGCGTTCCTGAACGCGGCGGCGGCCCGCACCAAGATCAAGCGCAATCCTTTTCACCCGTTCAGCAGCTTCGACACGGTGTCCTTGGCCGGGCTGGCGTTCGGCCAAACGGTGCTGGCGCGAGCGCTACAGGCGGCGGGCATCCGCTGGGACGAGCGCGAGGCGCATTCGGCCATTTACGACGCCGAGCGCACGGCGGAACTGTTTTGCCTGATCGTCAATCGCTGGCAGGATCTGGGCGGCTGGAAAGCGGAGGATGATTAGCCGCCGGCCG
>JBAOHI010000053.1:0-43304 GCA_037045535.1 Candidatus Competibacter sp. | reverse complement strand
TTGAACTGACGCATTGTTATCAATGCGGCAAGTGCGCAGCGGGTTGTCCGGTAGCCGGAGACATGGATATGCCTTCCTGCCAGGTTCTGCGTTTATTGCAGTACGAAACCCCTGAATTTGACCAGCAGGTTCTCCAAAGCGAGAGTATCTGGCTCTGTCTGTCCTGCGATACCTGCCATAGCCGCTGCCCGCAAACCATCAACACGCCCAAGATCATGTATTTCCTGCGTGAGGAAGCCGTGCGCTTGGGGCTGGCTCATCCCAAGAGCAAGGATGCGCAGGCCTTTCACAAGGCGTTTCTGGGATCGATTGCCCGGCACGGTCGCCTGCACGAAATCGGCATGTTGATGAACTACAAAGCTGCGCACCGGCCATCTGCTCCAGGATATGACCTTGGGCTCCAAGCTCTATCAGAAGGGCAAACTGGAGCTGCTGCCCCACGGGATCGAGGATAAGGCAGCGGTGAAGCGCCTGTTCCAGCGCACCACCGGAGATAAGGAGTAAGGCCATGCGTATTGGCTACTATCCGGGTTGTTCCCTGACCAGCTCGGCCCGGGAATACGACGAATCGGTACGGGCGGTCTGCGAGGCGCTCGACCTGACGCTGGTGGAAATTCCCGACTGGAACTGCTGCGGCGCGTCCTCGGCCCATGTGGCAGGCGCGGAACTGGCCTTGGACCTGCGCGCCCGCAATCTGGCGCTGGCGGAAGCCGCCGGCCTGGATGAAATCCTTGCGCCCTGCGCGGCCTGCTTCAACCGACTGGCTACGGCCAGCGTGGAACTGGCTGATGCCCCCGACAAACGCCAGGCGGTATCCGAAGTGATCGGTATGCCGTACAGCGGCAAGGTGCGGGTCTTGAACATGCTGGCGGTACTGGATCGGTTTAAAGACCAGATCGCGGCCAAGACCGAGCAATCCTTCCGCCACAAGGTCGCGTGCTATTACGGCTGTCTGCTGGTGCGTCCGGCGAAAGTGGCCCAGTTCGACCGGGTTGAAGATCCACAGACCATGGATCAGGTGATGGCCGCCGCCGGCGCCAAACCCGTCCGCTGGTCCAGCAAGACCGAATGCTGCGGTGCCGGGGTGTCTTCAGTGACCCGTACCGATTTGGTCGCCAACCTCAGCGGCCGCATCGTCGCGGATGCCACCCGGCGCGAGGCCGTCGCCATCGTCACGGCCTGCCCGATGTGCCAATCCAACCTGGATATGCGTCGTCCCGAGATCAACCAGAAGTTGCAGACGGAACACCCCATCCCGGTGTTGTACGTCACGCAGGCCCTGGGCCTGGCCATGGGCATCGACCCACAACGGCTCGGTTTGCAACGGCACATGGTGCCAGTCGAACTGCCGGAACCAGAACCTGAAGTCGTCACGACCGACGACGATGACGACGAGGACTGAGGAGAATCGCCATGTCACGACTGGGAGTCTTTGTTTGCCATTGCGGTGAGAACATCGGCGCGACCGTCGATGTCACCGAGGTGGCGGAGCGTTGCAAGCACATGTCCGGCGTGGCCCACGCCGAGGATTACAAGTATCTGTGCTCCAATCCGGGCCAGAACAAGATCAAGCAGGCCATCCAGGAGCATCAACTGGATGGCGTGGTGGTGGCGGCCTGCTCGCCACGGATGCACGAGCCGACCTTCCGGCGGGCGGTGAGCGACGCTGGCCTGAACGCCTATATGTGCGAAGTGGCCAACCTGCGCGAGCATTGCTCGTGGGTGCACCAAAAGGCCGACAGCACCACCGACAAGGCGGTCGACCTAGTGCGCCTGCAAGTGGAAAAGGTCAAGCGCAACAAGCCGCTGGACACCATTCAGGTACCAATGACCCGCTCGGCGCTGGTGATCGGCGGCGGCATCGCCGGCATCCAGGCCGCGCTCGACATCGCCGATTCCGGCCACAAGGTCATCCTGGTGGAGCGCTCGCCAGCGCTGGGCGGCCACATGGCCCAGTTGTCGGAAACCTTCCCGACCTTGGACTGCTCGCAGTGCATCCTGACGCCGAGGATGGTGGACGTCTCGCGCCATCCCAACATCACCCTGCTGACCTATTCCGAAGTGGAGCATGTGGACGGCTTCATCGGCAACTTCAAGGTCGCCATCCGCAAGCGCGCCCGCATGATCGACGAGGAGCTGTGCACGGGCTGCGGCGAGTGCTTGCAGAAGTGCCCGACCAAGAACGTCATCGACAGCTTCAACGAAGGGCTGTCCATGCGTCGGGCGATTTACGTGCCCTTCGCCCAGGCGGTGCCCAACATTCCGGTCATCGATACCGAGCATTGCCGGCGCTATCAGAAGAAAAAGTGCGACCGCTGCGCCAAAGCCTGCCCGACCAAGGCGATCAAGTTCGACCAGAAGGACGAGATCATTAATGTCGAAGTCGGCGCGATCGTGGTGGCGACCGGCTACCAAGTGATGGGTACCGACCGCTTCCCCGAATACGGTTACGGCACCTATCCCGGATGTGATCACCGGCTTGCAGTTCGAGCGCTACGCCTCCGCCTCCGGCCCCACCCAAGGCGTCATCAAGCGCCCCAGCGATGGCAAGGAACCGGAAACCGTGGTGTTCCTCGCCTGTTCCGGCAGTCGCGACGCCGCCAAGGGCGTCAAGTATTGCAGCAAGATTTGCTGCATGTACACCGCCAAGCACGCGATGCTGCTCAAGCACAAGAACCATAACGCCAAGGCGTATGTGTTCTACATGGACATTCGCGCCGCCGGCAAGAACTACGACGAGTTCGTGCGCCGGGCAATCGAGGAAGACGGCGTCAAGTACATCCGGGGCCGGGTCTCCCGTATCTACGAAGAGGACGGCAAGCTGGTGGTCAAGGGTGCGGATACCCTGCTGGGCGGCAAGCCGGTCGAGATCAAAGCCGATCTGGTGGTGCTGGCCTCGGCGGCCCTACCCAACCACGGGCAGGGCGAGCTGGCCCAGAAACTCCATGTGGGCACCGACCCCTATGGGTTCGTGGCCGAAGCGCATCCCAAGCTGCGGCCGGTGGAAACCACCTCGGCCGGCATCTTTCTGGCCGGCGCTTGCCAGTCACCGCGCGACATTCCGGAAACCGTGGCGCAGGCCAGCGCCGCCGCGGCCAAGGTGACAGCCTTGCTCAGCCGTAGCCACTTGGCCCGTGAGCCGCTGGTGGCCGAAGTCAACCGGCGACCCGCGCCTGAATACAGCACATGCACCGGCTGCCTGTTGTGCGAAACCGCTTGTCCGTATCAGGCCATCGGCCACGAGGACATCAGGGATCGCAACGGCAACGTCCTCAAGACGCTCGCCAAGATCAATCCCGGCCTGTGCCAGGGTTGCGGCACCTGCGTCTCGCTGTGCCGAACCAAGGCCATCGATCTGCACGGTTATTCCAACGAGCAGGTCTTCGCCGAAATCATGAGCCTGTAGGAGCCTCCGATGGCTGACGACGTATTCGAACCCAAGATCACCGCGTTCGTGTGCAACTGGTGCACCTATGCGGGCGCCGATCTGACCGGCACCAGTCGCCTCAAATATCAGTCCAACGTGCGCATCATTCGCTTGCCCTGCACCGGCCGGGTGGATTTCATGCTGATTCAGAAAGCGTTCGCGCGCGGCTCGGACGGCGTGATCGTCTCCGGTTGCCATCCGAACGATTGCCACTACACCAGCGGCAACTATCACGCCCGCCGCCGCTGGATGGTGTTCAACGATCTGATGGAATTCATGGGCCTGGACATGCGGCGCATTACCTTTTCTTGGGTATCCGCCGCCGAAGGGGCCAAGTGGGCCACGTTGGTCAATGAAGTGACCGACACCATCCGTCAGTTGGGACCCTGCACCGAATACCAGCGTCTGATCGGCGCCGGTGTCGCCTGAGGAGGAACCACGCCGTGGAAGCCTTACGGAACAAAGCATGCGACTTGCTCGCTCAGGATCAAGTCCAGGTCGTCATCGGTTACGAAGCTGGCACCAGCGGAGCGCGCCGCCCCAGCTTCGCCCGCAGCGAGGCGGATGCCGCCCGCCTGATGTGGGATGCCGACTGCGTCGGTAATCTGGCCGGTTATCTGACCCGTCCGGAAATCAAGAAGATGGGCAAGGTCGCCATCGTCGCCAACGCCGCGACCCTGCGCGCCTTGCTGCAACTGACCGCCGAACACCAGTTGGCGGAAGGCGCGGTGCTGGCTTTGGTGGTGACGGAAGAAGGTGCGGTGCTGGAATTGTCCAACGCCCAAGCCGTGACCGAACAGGTCGCAACCTTGCCCAGCAACCTCAGCCCTGCCGACCGGGAAAAATTGGAGCAGTTGATGGCGCTGTCCCGCGAGGAACGCCGGGCCTTCTGGGAACAGGAGCTGCAACGCTGCATCAAGTGCTACGCCTGCCGCAGCTCCTGCCCGATGTGCTACTGCGGTTCCTGCACCATGGATTGCAACCGGCCGCAGTGGGTGCCGGTCGCCAGTCACGAATTGGGCAACCTGGAATATCACACCGTGCGCGCCATGCACCTGGCCGGGCGCTGCGTGCAATGCGGCGAATGCGGCCGCGCCTGTCCGGTCGGAATCCCGATCCATCTGCTGACCTGCTACGCGGAAGAGAGCGTGCGGCGGCAGTTCGGCACAGCCGCCGGCACCAGCGCCACGCTGAATTACGCGCTGGGCAACTTCCGGCCCGACGACCAAGAATCCTTCATCCGCTAGGCAGCCGTCATGACCAGCACATTCAAACTTTCCGCAAGCGCGTTGGAAACCTTGTTCGCGGCCTTGAGCACAGGCGGTTGGCGGATTCTGGGGCCGACCGAAACCGATGGTCGGGTCGAAGTGCGCGAAGTGAAAAACCCTTCCCAGGTCGCCAGTCAGTATCTGCAATCGACCTTGAGCGCCAAGGAGGTCGCCTTTCCCAAGGTCGAGCGGCTGTTGAGCTACAAGATGACGCCCGGCCAGGTGGAGTTGCAGGATCACGATCCCGAGTTGCAGCCCACCGTACTGTTCGGAGTGCGGCCCTGCGAAGCGGCCGGATTCGGCGTACTGGACAAGGTGTTCAACTGGGATTCCCGCGACAAGCTGTTCAGCGCGCGGATGCGGCAGTTGACCGTCATCGGGCTGAGCTGCACCCAAGCCGACGATGCTTGTTTCTGCACTTCGGTCGGCGGCGGGCCTGGTTCCACCAAGGGCAGCGACTCTGTTGCTCACGCCGCTGCCGGCGGGCGGCTATCTGGCGGAAGTCCTCACCGCCAAGGGCGAGGCGCTGCAAGCGCTGGTTCCTGCGGTGTTCGAACCCGCCGAGGGCGTGGACAAGGAAGCGCTGCTGGCCAAGGTGGAACCCGCCTTCGACCGGGCCGATCTGAGCGCCAAGCTGCCGGGGCTGTTCACCAGCGATCTTTGGGCGGAGCAAAGCCTGCGTTGCCTGGGTTGCGGGGCCTGCGCGTTCGTCTGCCCGACCTGCGCTTGTTTCGACATCCAGGAGGAGGCGGACACCAAACAAGGCCAACGCCTGCGCTTGTGGGATTCCTGCGGTCTGCGCCAGTTCACCTTGCACGCCTCGGGGCACAATCCGCGCAACGTACAGGCCGAACGCTGGCGGCAGCGCATTTACCACAAGTTCAGCTACTTCCCGCAACGTTTCGGCGAAGCCATGTGCGTCGGCTGTGGCAAGTGCACGCGCGCCTGTCCGGTGGACATGAATCTGAAGGAACATCTCACTCAAGCGTCTGGGGCCTGATCATGGCTGAGAGAAATCCCTATCTGCCGTACCTGATGCGGGTCGCCAAAGTGACCGAAGAAGCGCCCGCCGTCAAAACCTTCCGACTGGAGTTCATGAACCCGGAGGAAGCCGCCAATTTCGAGTTCTTTACCGGCCAGTTCGGCTTGTACAGCGCCTTCGGCGAAGGCGAAAGCACCTTCTGCATCGCCTCCAGCCCGACCCGCAAGGGCTACATCGAATGCACTTTCCGGGCGGTCGGGCGCGTGACCTCGGCGCTGGCGACCAAGGAAGAAGGCGACATCGTCGGCTTCCGTGGCCCTTACGGCAATCTGTTTCCTCTCGACGCCTGGCGTGGCAAGAACCTGCTGTTCATCGCGGGTGGCATCGCCCTGCCGCCCTTGCGCAGCGTCATCTGGAACTGTCTGGATCGGCGTGCCGACTTCGAAAACATCACGGTTCTCTACGGCGCGCGCAGCGTGGCCGATCTGGTCTACAAGCATGAGCTGCAAGAGTGGGAAGGTCGATCCGACATCGACCTGGTCGTGACCGTGGACCCGGGCGGCGAAACCGCCGACTGGACCGGCAAGGTCGGTTTTGTCCCGACGGTGCTGGAACAACTTGCGCCCGCCAGCGCCAACACCGTGGCGATCGTTTGCGGCCCGCCCATCATGATCAAGTTCACTCTGCCGTTGCTGGAGAAGCTGGGCTTCGGCACCGATTCCATCTTCACGACACTCGAAAATCGGATGAAGTGCGGGCACGGCAAATGCGGGCGCTGCAACACCGGCGAAAGCTTCGTCTGCAAGGACGGCCCGGTTTACACCCTCGCGCAACTGCAAAACCTGCCAGCGGAGTATTGAGCCCGCCGCGTCAACTGGGGCAAAAGCGATAGCCGATGCCGGTCTCGGTGAGAAAATACTGAGGCCGGGTCGGGTCGCTTTCCAGCTTTTGGCGCAGATGGCCCATGTAGATGCGCAGATAGTGGCCACGCTCCACATAGGCTGGTCCCCAGACTTCCCGCAGCAGTTGGCGGTGCGTCAACACCTTGCCGGGGTTGGCGAGCCAGCGTCGCCAGCAATCGAAACTCGATGGGCGTGACGTGAATCGGCTGGCCGTTGCGCGACACCCGCCGTTGCGCCAGATCGATGTTCACCTCGCCAAAACTCAGAACCGTGCCGCCGCCGGGTTCGCGCAGACTGCGCCGGCTGATCGCCCGCACCCGTGCCAGCAGCTCCGCCACCCCGAACGGTTTGACCAGATAGTCGTCGGCACCGGCATCCAGCGCCTCGACCTTGTCGTATTCCTCGACCCGGGCCGACAACACCAGCACCGGCACGCCGCTCCAGGCGCGCAGATCGCGGATGAAATCCATGCCGTCGCCATCCGGCAGGCCAAGGTCGAGAATGATCAGATCGGGTTTGCGGGTACCCGCTTCCGACAAACCGCGCCGCAGGGTGTCCGCCTCATGCACCCGACAGCCCTCATCCTCCAGCGCGGTACGCACAAAGCGGCGGATAGTCTGCTCGTCTTCAACGATTAACACGTTCGGCGTAACGTTCGGTGGTAGCGATCATGTCGGTTCCAGGATCGGGTTCTTCATCGGTATTGATCGAGGCGGGTGCCTTCGCGGCCACTCGCGTCCCAACTCTTGCTTCCCTGACCCCCAACCCTATCAAATCCCAACAGAGGGGGGAGGGAAGCAGCTGCGCGGGGGGGTCAAATTTCGACCAATGTACCCAACTCGACCACCCGATTGGCGGGAATCTGGAAGAAATCGGAGGCGCTTTGGGCGTTGCGCAGCATCCAGATGAAATAAAGCTCGCGCCACAACATCATCGGTGGCGTCATTTTGGGCACTACCACCTCCCGGCTAACGAAAAACGAGGTTTTATCAAGGTCGATTTCCAGACCCTTTTGGCCGCACCCCTCCAACGCTTCGGGAAGGTTCGGCTGCTCCATGAAGCCATAGCGCACGAATACCCGATAGAAAGTGTGACCGAGATCGATGACCTCGATCCGATCCGCGTCCGCGACGTAGGGCACTTCGGCAGTTTGGATGGTGACCAGAATATTACGGGCGTGCAGTACCTCGTTGTGTTTGATGTTGTGCAGCAGCCCCGATGGCGCACCTTCGGGCCGGCTGGTCAGATAGACGGCGGTGCTGCTGACGCGCTTCACCGCCGCGTTTTCGATGGAACGAATGAACTGGACGAGGGGCATGGTCAGGTTGCCCATCTCCTGGAACAGCAGTTGTCGGCCCCGCCGCCAAGTGGTCAGCGTGGTGAAGGACGCCACGGCGATGACGACGGGGAACCAGCCGCCTTGCAACAGCTTGATGGCGTTGGCGGAGAAGAAGGCGATGTCGATCAGCAACAGGGTGCCGAGCAGCGGGAGCGCCAACCACGGGCTCCAGTGCCAGGCGAGAATCGCCACGAACGCCACCAGGACGGTATCGATCATCATCGTCCCGGTCACCGCGATGCCATAGGCTGCTGCCAGATTGCTGGAGGTCTGGAAATGCAATACCAGCGCCATGACCGCGATGTAGAGCGTCCAGTTGGTCAACGGCACATAGATTTGTCCGGCCTCCATATGCGAGGTATGGATGATCCGCATCCGGGGCAGGTAACCGAGTTGAACGGCCTGCCGGGCGACCGAAAAGGCGCCCGAAATCACCGCCTGCGAGGCGATCACCGTCGCCGCCGTGGCCAGCAACACCATCGGGATCAACGCCCAACCGGGCGCTAGCAGATAGAAGGGATTTTGGATCGCTTCGGGATGTTCGAGCAGCAAAGCGCCTTGTCCGTAGTAATTCAGGACTAGCGCCGGTAGGACGAAGCCGAACCAAGCCGCGCGGATCGGGAATTTACCGAAATGCCCCATGTCGGTGTACAGCGCCTCGCCGCCAGTCACCGACAGGACAATCGCACCCAGCGCGAGGAAGCTTTCCCAGGGATGGCGGAGCAGAAATTCGACTGCGTGCATCGGATTGAGCGCCACCAGCACGGAGGGTGCGTTCAGAATGCTGATCACGCCCAATACACCGAGTACGCCGAACCAAGCGCACATGACCGGGCCGAAGAAGCGACCGACCGTGCCAGTGCCGTGCTTTTGGATCGCGAACAGGGCGGTCAGCACCACGGCGGTGATCGGCAGAATATAGTCCGTGAGGCCCGGTGCGACCACGTTCAATCCTTCGACCGCACTGAGCACCGAGATAGCCGGTGTGATCATGCTATCGCCGTAGAACAGCGCGGCGGCGAAGATGCCGAGCATGGTCACAAACCAGGTGGCTCGCGAATCCTTAGTCAGCTCCGTGACGCGGGCGAGCAGGGCCAGACTGCCGCCTTCGCCACGGTTGTCAGCGCGCATGATGATGGCCACGTATTTCAGCGTGACCAGCGCCATGATGGTCCAGAAAATTAGCGATAGGACGCCGAGTACACTCTCGGTCTCCACCGCGATGGGGTGATGTCCGGCGAAGGTTTCCTTGAGGGCGTAAAGGGGACTGGTACCGATATCACCGAAAACAACTCCGATGGCGCCTATAATCAGCGCCCGCGAACTGCTCTTATGCTCGTGGGTAGACATGCTCTATCCTATTAATTTTATAGTTGTTCTTCTGCCCTGACACGGGCTTTAGTCACCAGGGTCAGGTGCGTTGACCGGCGACGGGCGCCGCCTGGAACTCCCTCAGGTATTGATCGAGGCTGCCGGTCGTCCCGCACACGAACAAGGTGTCGTCCGGGCGAACCTCGAAACCATCGTCGAACTTAATGAACACGTCCCGCTCCCGCTCGACGGCGACCACCGCCGCGCCGGTCCGTTCTCGGACCAGGGCGCGCCAGGGATGCTGACCGGCCAGTGTCCCGGCGGTCATCCGGACGAACTTGAGGCGCTGCTCGACCGCAACCGCGCGATCGCCGAGCAGATGATAAGCGAGGATTTGTCCCGCCACCTGACCCACCGACAGGGCGAAATCAGCGCCCGACTGGTACAGCCGCGCCACGTTCGGTGCTCGGTTGACCCGGACGATGAGCGGAACTTCCGGCGCGTAATCGCGGACCACGGCCGTGGCGAACACCCCCTCGCTATCGTTGCTTAAGGCGAGCACTACGGCGCTCGCCGCTCGTACGTTGGCTTTGGCCAGGGTCGCGTGCTCCAGCACGTTGCCGACGATATCTACACCCGGTGCGAGTTCCTGGTTGATTACGACCGTGAGTTCCTTGGCGTCGCGTAGCATCTCCACCACCTTGCTCCCAACGGTGCCGTAGCCAGCTACCACGATGGGGCCGGTACGGCGGAGCGGTGCGGCCAGGTGCTCGACCTGAGCCAGATTGGCATGGGCGCCCACCACGACCAGGATCGCGCCGGATTCGATGCGAGTCTCGGGTCCTTTGGGGATAGTGAATTGCCCACCACGCCACTGACCGATCACGGTGACGCCGTGCTGTTCGCGCAGGTGCAGATCACCGAGCCGCCGCCCGGCCAGCGGACTGTCTGCCCGAACGCGAAATTCGGCCAAGCCGACTTGCTCGCTGAGCAGGTGTAGACCCTCTGCCGGTGGGCTGATCCGGGTGCTGGCCCGGGCCGCTAGCGCCGCGCCGAGGACGTGGGTCGGCGTGTAAACGGCGGTTGCGCCCACCTGGACCATGGGCGCTCGGTACAACGGATCGTCCGCTAAGGCGTAAATCGGTCCCTCAAATCC
This sequence comes from Candidatus Competibacter sp., assembly GCA_037045535.1. Taxonomy (GTDB): domain Bacteria; phylum Pseudomonadota; class Gammaproteobacteria; order Competibacterales; family Competibacteraceae; genus Competibacter_A. The sequence goes on along the minus strand of JBAOHI010000053.1, from coordinate 32,919 downwards.
TTGTTCACGGGCGATCAGGATACAGATCGCATTGGCATGGTCGTCGGCGTTGGTCACGACTGCCCGAGCCTGCTTGATCCCAGCTAGCACATTCGGGTCTTCGTCGAGCTTGCCATAAATGACTTGATAGCCGCGATCCCGTAAATTGCGGGCTAGTGCCATGTCCTCTTCAAAGATGACAAAAGGGGAATCGGCCTGCTGGAATTCCTCCAGCAGCGAGTCGATGGCGGGCCCGTAGCCGTAAAACAGTACCCGATCCGTCATCGGCGGCAAGATGTGTGGCAGCCGCATCTCGAACCGCTCTTCGATGTACGGCAGCACGTAGATGGGAAAGACCAGCACCAGGAAGAACATGCCGACGAACTGGGCGAGAATGACCAGCAGGATCATGACCGGGTGGTACCAGGGAGCGTAGGCGCCATAGCCGGTGGTGGTCAGGGTCTCGGAAGCCCATTCCAGGCTCGCCCAGAAGGTCGCGGGCTTGCCCTCCAGATAGGTCGAGCCGAGCATGTAAAGGACAGCGAAAATCAGCAGGGCCGCCGGCATGCTAGCGAGCAGCACAATCAATCGCCGGGTCGAGCGTTGAAATCGTTGAGGCACGGTCGGTTTATTAAAATTTGATGTCGATCCGTAGGGAGATTATCAAATCCGAAGCACTGTAAAAAAGAAATAAAAATAGCAAGTTTTTTTGTAAAAATTTTGTAAAAAATGCAGAAGACTGGAGCAACTCCTGATCGCTTTGCCATCTTAGCCAGCTGCGAGCGTAGCGTTTATGCAGGCTCCGAAGCCGGCTCGTCGTCGGTTTCGAGTGGTGGCGGCGGTTCCAGCGGCAAGGTGAAAACGAACCGAGCGCCGCCGGTTGCCCGGTTTTCCGCTCGAATTTGCCCGCCGTGAGCCTCGATAACCGACCGGCAGATGGCCAATCCAAGGCCGACTCCAGGTACCGCCGATTCCACTCGTCCCCGGACGAATTTCTCGAACAAAGCCTGTTCCCGTCCGGCTGGCAAACCCGGTCCTTCGTCCCAGACCTCGACGGTCAGCCAATCGGTCGCGGCGCTGGCGGTGACACCGATCACGGTACCGGGCTGGGTGTATTTGGTGGCATTTTGCAGCAGATTGACCAACACTCGCTCGATCAATACGGCGTCGCAGTTGACCAACGGTAATTCCGGGTCGAGTGCCAACCGCAACGGATGCTCGCGTAACCGCTGTTCCAGCATGCGTGCGGCCGAGCCGACCAACTCTTCCAGCGACTGCCAGTCTTTGTGCAGCCATATCCGGCCGGCTTGCAGCTTGGCCATGTCCAGCAAATTGTCGACCAGTAGCGCCATCCGTTCCGCCTGTTCGCGGATGGAGCTCAACGGTTCCTGATAGGGCGACTGCTCGGCAATCAATTTCAGCGTCAGCGTTTCCGTCAGTCCGATCAACGCGGTCATCGGGGTGCGCAGATCGTGGGACAGCCCGGCCAACACCGAACTTCGCTCCCGCTCGGCTTCCATCTTGACCAGCGTGTCGCGGGCGACCGTGGCGAAATGCACGCGTTCCAAGGCGATGGCGATGAGCACGGCGAACGTATCCAGTAATCGCTGTTGTTCCGGAGATCAACGGCAACCGGCGCTGATTGGGCGCTACCATCAGCACGCCACGGTTGCGCAGTGGTGCCTTGAGCGGCAGGTACAACGATGACACGTCAGGCAGAGTGTCGGTACCGGGACCGGCCGAATCGTTGTGGTCGAAACACCATTGCGCGATCGTCAGATTGACTTCCAGTTTGCTGGACGATTTCGATGGCGGCTGCAAGTGGCCATGGTCGTCCGGCATCAGCAATCGTGCCTTGACCCGGAAGCTGGCCTCGACACAACGCTCGCCGATTTCGATCACTTGCTCGGCGACCAACGCCCCGGACAGCTCGCACGCCATCTCGTAAAGGAATCGGGCCCGCTCTTCGCGGGCGTGGGCCATCCGAGCTTGATAGCGGAATCGGGCGGTGAGCTGGCCGACGATCAGCCCCACGACCAGCATCACCGCAAAGGTCAAGATCGATTGCCGCGTGTCGAACACGAATGCGAAGCGCGGCGGCACGAAGACGAAATTGAACGACAGTACGTTGAGGACGGCCACCAAGATCGCCGGACCACGTCCGTGCCATGCTGCCACGCTCACCACTGCCAGCAAAAACAGCATGACGATGTTGGCGTGATCGAGATAGGGCAACAGTGGCACGGCCGTCAACGTGACGCCTAGGGAGATCAGTAGTGCCACTCCGTAACTCCATAGCATGACCGGTCCCTGGATCGCCATGCGACGGATCGAGCTGGCCAGAGGCTTTCGTTGATCGCGCCGCGTCAGTAATTGAAAAATTTGTTTGGGCCTAACCGACCATTTGCTCGATGGCGCGCGGTCAATGACTCGATCGGATTCAGAACGAGGGTCGTTCATTGCGAATTCATTGGGCTGAAAGGTCTGACGTGTCCTCGGTCTCCAGCAAGGGGGGTGTTTCCAGCGGTAGGGTAAACGTGAAGCGAGCACCCCCCGATGCGCGATTTTCGGCCCGGATTTGGCCGCCGTGGGCTTCGATAATCGCCCGGCAGATCGCCAGCCCGAGACCGATGCCCGGTACCGCCGATTCGGCTTGTCCGCGAACGAATTTCTCGAACAGAATTTGTTCCTGTCCAGTTGGTAAACCCGGTCCTTCGTCCCAAACCTCGACCGTCAACCCGTTAGTAGCGACGCTGGCGGTAATGCCGATCACGGTGTCCGTTAGCGTATATTTAGTGGCATTTTCCAATAAATTTACCAGCACCCGTTCGATCAACACTGCATCGCAGTGGATCAGCGGAAGTTCCGAGTCGAGCGCCAGCCGCAACGGGTGGTCGCGCAGCGGCTGTTCCAGCATCCGCACGGCCGAGCCGATCAATTCTTCCAACGACTGCCAGTCCTTGCGCAACCGAACCCCACCGGTCTGCAATTTGGCCATATCCAGCAGATTGTCGGCCAGCAAGGTCATCCGCACCGCTTGTTCGCGGATTGCCGCCAGCGATTCCTGGTGAGGGGACTCCTCGGCGGCCAGCTCCAGCGCCAGCGTTTCCGCCAGCCCGATCAAGCCGGTCAACGGCGTGCGCAGATCGTGAGACAGCGCCGCCAGCAAGGAATTGCGTTGTCGTTCCGCCTCCATCTTCACCAGCGTGTCGCGGGCGACAACGGCGAAATGCACTCGTTCCAGGGCGATGGCGATCAGTGCGGCAAAGGTATCCAACAGTCGTCGCTGCTCCGGGATCATCAGCAAGCGCCGCTGCTCGGGCGCCACGGCCAGTACGCCACGGGTACGCAACGGGGCCTTGAGCGGCAGATACAGCAGCGACGCGGCGGGCAGAGTATCGGTGCCAAGGCCAGCCGGATTGTTGCGGTCGAAACACCACTGCGCAATGGCGAGATCGACTCTGGGCTTACCGGATTGCACCGGTGGCGACTGCAACCGATCCCCGTTGTCTGGCAGCAGCAATCGTACCTTGACCCGAAAGCTGGCCTCGATACAACGTTCGCTGATCTCCATCACCTGCCCGGTGGTCAATGCTCCGGACAGCTCACGCGACATTTCGTAGAGGTAGCGAGCCCGCTCTTCACGAGCCCGGGCGACCCGGGCTTGATAGCGGAACCGGGCGGTCAGTTGACCAACGGCCAGACCGACGATCAGCATCACCGCAAAAGTTAGCAGGTATTGCCAATCGTGGACCGCGAGTGAGAAACGCGGTGGCACGAAGAAAACATCGAACGCCACCACGTTGACGACCGCCGCCAATACGGCTGGACCACGTCCGTATTGCACGGCCACGCCCACCACCGCCAGTAGAAACAACATGATGATGTTGGCTAGATCGAAATAGGGCAGCAACGGAGTGGCTGCGAGCGCAGTTCCCAGACAAATCAACAGCGTCATACCGTAGCGTCGCGATGCAGCCGGTAACCCGATGCGCGCCTCGTTGTCGAGCTGGGTTGCGAGACCGATGGGGCGTCGGGGCGCGTTGTCCTGGGCCAGCGCCAGCAGGTCAAGATCGGGGGCCAAACGCGCCAGTCGACCGGCGAGCGCCTGTCGGAACCAACGCCAGCGGCCCGGTTGGCGACGACCGACCACGACCCAGCGCAAGCCATGCCGGCGGGCATATTCCACGATGGCCTGCGCGGCATCGTCGGCGGCTTGGGTGGCGGTGCGGGCGCCGAGATCGTGAGCTAGTTTGAGCGTATCGAGGATCGCCTGGCGGCGATTTGCCAGCAGGCGTTGCAGCGCGGGTGTTTCGACGTACAAAGCGTGCCATTCGCCATCCAGTTTGCCGGCCAACCGGCTGGCAGCCCGTACCAGCGCATCCGCCCCGGTGCCGGGACCGACGCATACTAGCAACGATTCGCGAGCCAATCGCGCCGGACCGCCGACCTCCTGCCGGTAGCTCTCCATCTGGTCGTCCACGCGGTCGGCGGTGCGCCGCAATGCCAACTCGCGCAAAGCGATTAAATTGCCCTTGCGGAAGAAATTTTGAATCGCGCGTTCCGCTTGGTCCGGCAGGTAAACCTTGCCTTCCTTGAGCCGCTGCAAGAGTTCGTCGGGCGGCAGATCGACCAGCACGACCTCGTTGGCTTGATCGAACACCCGGTCGGTGACCGTCTCCCAGACCCGGATGCCGGTGATGCCGCCGACCACGTCGTTGAGGCTTTCCAGATGCTGGACATTGACCGTGGTCAGGACATCGATACCGGCGTCCGAGCAGTTCCTCGACATCCTGCCAGCGTTTCGGATGCCGGCAGCCCGAGGCGTTGCTGTGCGCGAGTTCGTCCACCAAGATTAAGGCGGGCCGGCGCGCCAACGCGCCGTCAAGATCGAATTCCCGTAGCGTCCGGTCCCTGTAGGGGATTTCCTTGAGCGGCAGTTGTTCGAGGCCATCGAGCAAGACAGCGGTTTCCTCGCGGCCGTGCGTTTCGACGAGGCCAACGACCACATCCCGGCCTTGTTCGCGCAACTGGCGAGCGGCCAGCAACATGGCGTAGGTCTTGCCGACGCCGGCCGAGGCGCCGAAAAAAATCTTCAGCTTGCCACGCCGGGCACGAGCTTCCTCTTCCTTGAAGCGGTTTAACAACTCGTCGGGGTTGGGACGCCGATCTTCGACCATTCGGATTGATACGCCGAGTTATGACCCTGAATGAGCTGGCAACGCATCCAGCGCGAGATTCAATTCCAACACATTAACGCGCGACTCGCCGAAAACGCTCCACTGGCGCGCTTCCGTATGCTGAACGACCAGATTGCGCACGGCTTCGGGCGCCAGCCCGCGCGCTCGGGCGACTCGCGCGATCTGATAATCGGCGGCGGCCGGGCTGATGTGCGGATCGAGGCCACTGGCTGACGCCGTGACCAAATCGATGGGCACCGGCTGCGTGTTGCCAGGATCGGCCGTGCGCAATGCCTTGACACGAGATTCTACGGCATCTTTCAGAACCGGATTGAGCGGGCCGAGATTGGAGCCGCCGGATGCGGCGGCGTTGTAGGGCTGCGGCGCAGTGGCGGAGGGTCGGCCCCAGAAGTATTGGGGATCGGTGAAATTCTGGCCGATCAGCCGAGAACCGATCAATTTGCCGTCGCGTTCGATCGAGCTGCCGGCAGCTTGCTGCGGGAAGAGGGCTTGGCCAATCCCCATCACCAACAGCGGGTAAATCAAGCCGGTGATGACGGATAGTAAAACGAACAGCGTCACGGCGGGACGAATCAGGGTTTTCATAGCGCAAGACTCCTGTGAGGTTCTCACGCCCAGCCGGCGAGCGAAATCAGAATGATCGATCAGCTTGATGCCGATGAACGGGACGATCACGCCACCCAAGCCGTAGATCAGCAAATTGCGCCGCAACAGGACCGCCGCGCCGAGCGGCCGATAAGGGACGCCTTTCAGCGCCAGCGGGATCAAGAAAATGATGATCAGCGCGTTGAAGATCACCGCCGACAGAATCGCCGAAGCGGGACTGGAAAGACCCATCACGTTGAGTGCCGCGAGTTGCGGGTAAGTGGTGACGAAAGCCGCCGGCACGATGGCGAAATATTTGGCGATGTCGTTGGCGATGCTGAACGTCGTCAACGAGCCGCGCGTCATCAGCATCTGCTTGCCGGTTTCGACGATTTCGATCAGCTTGGTCGGATTGGAATCCAAATCGACCATATTGCCGGCTTCCTTGGCGGCTTGGGTGCCGGTGTTCATGGCGACCGCCACGTCGGCCTGCGCCAGCGCCGGCGCGTCGTTGGTGCCGTCGCCGGTCATCGCCACCAAGCGGCCCTCGGCTTGATGCTGACGGATCAACGCGAGTTTGGCTTCCGGCGTGGCTTCGGCGAGGAAATCATCCACCCCGGCCTCGGCAGCGATGGCGGCGGCGGTCAGCCGGTTGTCGCCGGTGATCATCACCGTCTTGATGCCCATGCGGCGCAGTTCGGCGAAACGCTCCTTGATGCCGCCCTTGACGATGTCCTTGAGTTCGATGACTCCAAGCACCTTGGCACCATCGGCGACCACCAGGGGCGTGCTACCACGACGGGCAACGTCGATCAATGCGTGAGTGACCGACTTCCGCCGGAAAAGAGCCGTTCTAGGGTTTCCACATGCCGCCGGATGGCATCGGCTGAACCTTTGCGAATCCGCCGACCGTCCAGATTCGACGCCGCTCATCCGGGTTTGGGCCGAGAAGTGGATGAAGGTTGCGCCGAGCGCGTGAATATCGCGCTCGCGCAGATTGAAGCGTTGTTTGGCGAGCACGACGATGCTGCGGCCTTCCGGCGTTTCATCTGCCAGCGACGCGAGTTGAGCGGCGTCGGCTAGTTCCGCTTCCGTGACGCCGCCTGCCGGCAGAAACGTCCGTCGCCTGCCGATTGCCGAGGGTGATGGTGCCGGTTTTGTCCAGCAACAGCACATCGACGTCGCCCGCCGCCTCCACGGCCCGGCCCGAGGTGGCGATCACGTTGGCCTGCATCATCCGGCTCATGCCGGCCACGCCGATGGCCGATAGCAATCCCGCAATCGTGGTGGGGATCAGGCACACCAACAGCGCGACGAGTACGGTGATCGTCACCGGCGCGCCGGCTTTCGCCGCGTTCACGCTGAACAGCGAGAACGGCAGCAGGGTCACGGTTACGCCAAGGAAGATAATGGTCAGCGCCACCAGCAGGATGGTGAGCGCGATCTCGTTGGGCGTTTTCTGGCGTTTCGCGCCCTTCCACCATCGCGATCATGCGGTCGATGAACGCCTCGCCGGGATTGACCGACACGCGCACCACGATCCAGTCGGACAGCACGGTGGTGCCGCCGGTGACAGCGCTGAAATCGCCGCCGGATTCTCGAATGACCGGGGCGGATTCGCCGGTGATGGCGCTTTCGTTGACCGAGGCAACGCCTTCGATCACTTCGCCGTCGGCCGGGATCATGTCGCCGGCTTCCACCAGCACCACGTCGCCGCGCCGCAGCTCCGTGCCGGGCAATAGATCCAGTGGAGCCCCGTAACGGGGTTCCCGCAGTTTCTTGGCCATGACGGTTTTCTTGGCGCCGCGCAAAGACGCTGCTTGCGCCTTGCTGCGGCCTTCGGCCAGCGCTTCGGCGAAATTGGCGAACAGCACCGTGAACCACAACCACAGTGCGATGGCGAGGATAAAGCCGGCGGGAGCCTCGCCGTGGCCGCCGAGCGCCTGCGCCCACAATACCGTGGTCAGAATGCTGCCGACGTAAACCACGAACATCACCGGGTTGCGCCATTGCAGCCGGGGATCCAGCTTTTTGAAGGAATCGACGATGGCGGGTTTCACCAACGTTGGATCGAACAGAGCAAGCGTTTTGCGCGACATGGAGTTTTCTCCTTCGCCATCAGTGACCTGGCCCACAACAGGAGATGCTCGACCACCGGTCCCAAAGCCAGCGCGGGAACGTAGTTCAGCAGGCCGATCAGCAGCACCGTACCGATCAGCAGGGTCACGAACAGCGGCCCGTGGGTCGGCAACGTGCCCGAAGTCGCGGCGAGGCGTTTTTTCGCCGCCAGCGAACCGGCCATGGCCAGCACGGGGACGATGACGCCAAAGCGGCCAAACCACATGGCGATGGCCAATATGCACGTTGTAGAAGGGCGTGTTGGCGCCGAGAGTCCGGCGAAGGCGCTGCCGTTGTTATTGGCGGCTGAGGTGAACGCGTACAGCACTTCCGAGAAACCGTGCGGCCCCGGATTGAAGATGCCCGCCTGGCCAGCATGAGCCATGATGGCGATGGCGGTTCCGCCCAGCACCAAGAGCGGTGTTACCAGAATCGCGATGGCGGTCATCTTCATCTCGTAGGCTTCGATCTTCTTACCCAAGTATTCGGGCGTGCGGCCGATCATCAGGCCGGCGATGAAGACCGCCATGATGGCGAACACCAACATGCCGTACAGACCGGAGCCGACGCCGCCGAACACCACCTCACCGAGCTGCATCATGACCAGCGGCACCATCCCGCCGAGCGGCGTGAACGAGTCGTGCATGGCGATGACCGCGCCGCAGGAGGCGGAAGTGGTAATGGTGGCGAACAGGCCCGAGTCGGCGATGCCGAAACGGGTTTCCTTGCCTTCCATGTTGCCGCCCGCCTGGATCGCGCTGGCGGTTTGATCGACGCCAGCGGCGGCAAACAGTGGATTGCCTTGCTGCTCGAAAGAAATGGCCGCGATGACCATGACCACGAACAGCACGGTCATGGCGGCGAGCACGGCCCAACCCTGCCGGGTATCGCCGACCATGCGGCCGAAGGTGTAGCACAGCGCGCCCGGTATCAGGAAAATCGCCAACATCTGAAAAAAATTGGTCAGCGGCGTTGGATTTTCGTAACGGATGCGCCGAATTGGCGTTGAAGAAGCCGCCGCCGTTGGTGCCGATCATCTTGATCGCTTCCTGCGAGGCGACCGGCCCCATCGCCAAGGTTTGCGTGACTTTTTCCAAGGTGGTCACGTCTTGGTAGGCGGCGAAATTCTGAATCGCGCCCTGGCCGATCAGAAACACCGCAAACACCAGCGACAGCGGCAATAGCACGTAGAGCGTGATCCGCGTCAGATCGACCCAGGCGTTGCCGACGCTTTGCGCCGTGTGGCGGGCGAAGCCGCGAATCAGAGCGATGACGACCACGATGCCAGTCGCCGCCGACAGGAAATTTTGCACCGTTAGGGCCAGCATCTGCGTCAGATAGCTCATCGTGGTTTCGCCGCCATAGCCTTGCCAGTTGGTGTTGGTGACGAAACTGACGGCGGTGTTGAACGCCGAATCGGGGCTGATGTTAGCCATCTGCTGCGGATTGAGTGGCAGCCAGAATTGGAGCCGTTGCAGGGCATAGACGGCGAGTACGCCCAGCCCGTTGAACAGCAGAAGGGCGAGCGCGTACTGTAGCCATCCCATTTCTTCGTCCTTGCGGACGCCGCAGAGGCGATAGATCAGCGTTTCAAGCGGGCCACCGAAACGTATCGCCCACGAACGTCCTTCCATGACGTTTGCGATATAAATTCCCAGTGGTTTGACCAGAACCAACAAGATGAGCAGATATAGCCCGAGCAGTAACCAAGCGTGCGGAGTCATTATAAATCCTCCGCCATAAGAAGCGCGGTCACAAGATAGATCAGCAATCCGACCGAGACGAGGCCACCGAGAACATAGAGCCAGGTCATGAGGTACCTCGCAGTTTGGCACAACCAGCCGCGAGGCCGACTGTTACCAAGAAAAACAGAGATATCACAGTGAGATAGACGAAGTCCATACAGCACCTCCACGCGTGGGTACGATGGGAGAAATATCGGTGGGCCGTGAACGCGATCGATGCTCGCAGACTAGCTAGGCGGATCTCGATCAAGAAGGTCGTCAATAGGAAAAAGCCCGGTAGCAATCCAGCAATAGGCCATCCATCGCATAATCTCCACGCAAGCATTCACGGAAAACGGATTGGTTGCATGATAGGGATCGATAGCTAAAGATTGTGAAAAGAAGAAGGGAAAGGGTATAAAGATTCTGTAGAGAAATGGGGTTTCAACCGCCACAACCAAATCGATGGGGCCAAAGGTTAAAAATGCGCGACTCGCGAGGTTATACCGGTGAATTGCCGCCGACACGATTCAATATGGCACGGTATTGTCTGGAGGTGGCAGCCCGAGCGACGCCGGAGAAAGTAGCCCTGATCGTAGTCTCTGATGCTCATGCGTCCGTTGATCGGGCCGAGCGATGGACCTACTCGCAATTGAATGACGCCGTCAAGCGAGTGGCAGCAGGTTTGCGCGGTCTGGGTTTGGCAACGGGTGACCGCTTGATGATCCGCATGGGCAACACCAGCGATTACGCCCTGCTGTTTTTTGGTGCCATCGCCGCCGGTTGTGTGCCGCTGCCGTCCTCGGCGCAACTGACCGAGGAGGAGGCCGATTTCTTGCTGGCCGATTCCGGCGCCCGAATGCTCGCCATGACGGAAGAGCTGGCGATTCGATCTCCACCGGGCGTGCGGGTGCTCGATCCCGCCGATGTTGCAGCGTTGCGCGCCCGATATGAGCCGTTGGATTACGCTGATACTGCCGCCGACGCCCCAGCTTTTCTGATCTACACCTCCGGTACCACCGGTCAACCCAAAGGTGTGCTACACGCCCAACGATCGGCATGGGGACGGCGGCTGATGTATCAGGGTTGGTATGGCATCCGACCGGACGACGTCATCTTGCACGCCGGGGCGTTCAACTGGACTTATACGCTGGGTGTGGGCTTGACCGATCCTTGGGCAAACGGCGCGACAGCGGTGCTTTACAACGGTCCGCGTGATGTCACGATCTGGCCGTTGTTGATGGCGAAATTTCGGGCGACCCTGTTTGCGGCTGTGCCAGGACTGTATCGCCAAATTTTGAAATACAATGACTTGAACGCGTTCGATTTATCCAGCTTGCGGCACGGTTTGACCGCTGGCGAGGCGCTGAGTACCGCTTTGCTCGAACAATGGCGGGCGACCACTGGCAAGGAACTGTACGAGGCCCTGGGCATGAGCGAATGCTCCACCTACGTGTCTTCGTCGCCGAGCGTGCCGGTCCGGCCGGGCAGCCCCGGCAAACCGCAGACGGGTCGCTGCGTGGCGGCGTTGCCGGTCGAAGGGGGCGAGGAACCGCTGCCACCGGGCGAGACAGGATTGTTGGCGGTGCATCGCGGCGATCCGGGGTTGATGCTGGGCTATTGGCGCCGGCCAGAGGAGGAGGAACTGGTTTATCGGGGCCCGTGGTTTCTCGGCGGAGATTTGGTCCATTTCGACGCCGATGGCTACATGATCTATCACGGCCGAAACGATGATGTGATGAATGCCATGGGCTACCGGGTATCGCCGCTGGAGGTGGAGCACTGCCTGAGCAAGCATCCCGCAGTGGCCGAAGTGGCGGTGACCGAACTGAGGGTGGGGGAGGGAGTTTCGGTCATCGCGGCCTTTGTGGTGCCGCGCGATCCCGATGAGCCCGCTGGGATCGATGCGGCGCCGTTGTTGGCTTACGCGCACGAGCATCTGGCCGCCTATAAGTGTCCCCGTGAGATCATCTTTACCGACAGTCTGCCGCGAACCGCCAACGGCAAGGTCCGACGCCGCGACTTGGCCCAATGGCGGCGGTAAAGCCGGTGGCGTGATGCCTCGTAATATGCCTTCTTCCTCAAGCGCGGGCGAGGGGGAGGGCGCGTTTCGCCTGACAGCGGAACGGCATGTTGAAAGTGGCGGGATCGTTTGTCGGTAATATTGGCTGTCACGGCCTGAAATGTCGGCCCTTTTCTCGGATCGATTCCGGCGTTGTCCCGGTCCATTGCTTGAATGCCCGTGAGAAGCTTTTTTCGTTCAGAAATCCCACCGCCAAAGCGATTTGCTTGATGGGTTTAGAAGTTCTGTTCAACAAGTCCACCGCCCGGTCCCGCCGAACTTCATCCTTAAGCGTCTGCAACGATGCCCCTTCCTCCTGCAATTGCCGGTGCAGTGTCCGGGGCGAGACGTGTAATTCCTTGGCTATCGAATCGCCGGTATGCAAACCATCCGGTCGCGTTCTCAACAGCTCCCGAACCCGTTGGACCAGCAGCCGATCTCGCCGATAGGGAAACATCGTCAGCGGAAGGGCGTGCTGGAGCATCTTGTTCAAGGCCCGGTCGTCGCGGCGAATGGATAGCGTCGCGTATTGAGGGTCAAAACTGATTTTGGCCGGCTCGGAGCGGAAATGCAGCGGACCGGGAAAGAGCATCCGGTAAACCTCGATATACTCTGGGATATCGAAAGGGAAACACGCTTCGAGTAAAGGGATCCGTGAATTAATCGCCCAACAGGCATAGCCGAGGATATATCGAAAGAGCGTCGCGAAGCAGAACTCTTCCATTTCGCCCAAATCCCGATTGACCTGAATCGCGATGGAGGCGGCCGATCGCGTGACGGTGAATTGCAATGCAATGTCATCCGTCAATAAGCCATGATAACGACACCACCGTTTCAGCGCGATTTCCAGCGTTGGCGACCCAAGGGCGGCTCGGCACAGCATCCCATAGCTGCCCCACGGCAACCGGCGCGAAAACCAGCCCAACGCCTCATCGTCCAGTTCTTGGATGGCAATACCAAACAGAGTCTGCATCTGCGACCCGGTGACGCGATTGCGCGGGTCCGACAAGAATTCTGGCGCGATTTGCGCTCGTCGGAGGGCAGAACCCGGATCTTTATCGTAGCGTCGATAGGCCGCCAGGATTGCGCGAACGAATGCCACAGGGGTTATGGCGACCTCTGGCATTGCAGACATATTCGTTCGGCTCATCAGTGCATATTAAGCGCCAATCTTGGTCGGCATGGCAAATATTGCAACCATGTTGGCATTCTGGCTGGCAAATATTGCAACCAGATTGGCAAATCTTGCTTGTCGGTTGTTTTTAACATTGCAGTCATCGCGACGAGCTGGCCATGCCAACTCATGCTGGGTATTGCGGCGCCAATCCTTACCGCCGCACGGTAAAAGCGTATGATGGTCCATAAAACTACACGACAGGAGAAGCTTCTTATGTCCGCGGTCGTCAGCCATTTTAGAACTCCCGTCTCCGGTATCGACAAAGTCAAACCCACCCACAAAATCCGTTTCGTCACTGCCGCCAGTCTGTTTGACGGTCACGACGCCTCCATCAACATCATGCGCCGCATTCTCCAAGCTAGCGGCGCGGAAGTGATCCATCTCGGTCATAACCGTTCGGTGGAAGAAATCGTCACAGCCGCTTTGCAGGAAGATGTTCAGGGTATCGCCGTCAGCTCCTATCAGGGGGGGCACGTCGAATTCTTCAAGTACATGATCGACCTGTTACGGGAACGTGGCGGTGCCAATATCAAGGTATTCGGCGGCGGCGGCGGCGTGATCGTGCCTGAGGAGATCCGTGAATTACATGAGTACGGTGTGACCCGTATTTTCTCGCCCGAGGACGGCCAGGCCATGGGCTTGCAGGGCATGATCGACCACATGCTGATGATTTGCGATACCGATCCTGGTCGATATGCGCCCAAGGATCTCGGCGCGATCAAAGAGGGCAACTGGCGGGCGCTGGCCCAGCTGATCACCGCCTTGGAAAATCGCGTCGTCGCGCCTGAGTTGCGCCAACAGATTTTGGCTCAGGCCGAGAATTGTAAGGTACCGGTATTGGGCATTACCGGTACCGGTGGTTCCGGCAAATCCTCGCTGACCGACGAACTGGTGCGGCGCTTCCGGCTGGATCAAGACGACCGGCTGAAGATTGCGGTCATCGCCGCCGATCCGTCGCGGCGCAAGACCGGCGGTGCGCTGCTGGGCGATCGTATCCGCATGAACGCCATCACCAGTCCGAATCTCTACATGCGTTCGCTGGCGACCCGTGCCGCTGGCAGCGAGGTTCCCGAGACCTTGAGCGATATCCTGGCCGCCTGCAAGCTGGCCGGTTTCGATCTGCTGATCGTCGAAACATCCGGTATCGGCCAGGGCGATGCCGCCATCGTGCCGCTGGCCAATCATTCGCTGTACGTGATGACCCCGGAATTCGGCGCGGCCTCGCAGTTGGAAAAGATCGACATGCTCGATTTCGCCGATGCGGTCGCGATCAACAAATTCGATCGCAAGGGGGCGGAAGACGCCCTGCGCGATGTGCGCAAGCAAGTGCAGCGCAACCGCAAGGCATTTGCCCAAGCGCTGGATGATATGCCGGTGTATGGCACTATCGCCGCCCGTTTCAACGACAACGGCGTGACAGCGCTTTATCAGGGGTTGGTTGGGTTGTTGCACGAACAGGGGTTCGAGTTGCCCGTCGGGCCGGTTGTCGCTCGTGGAAGGCAAGGCTACCACCGGCGAAACCGTGATTATCCCGCCCGCTCGGGTTCGTTATCTGGCCGAAATCGCCGACACCGTGCGCGGCTATCATGAGATGGTGAAAGCCCAGGTCAAATTGATGCGGCAGCGCCAGCAACTGAACGCTGTCAAGGCCATGCTGGAAGCGGCCGACAAGCCGGTCGCTGACTTGGAACCGCTGCTGGAACAGGTCGAAGCGCGGATCGATCCCCACGCCCTCAAGCTGGTGGAAAACATGTGGCCGCAAGGGCCGGATTCTCTACGGTGGCGATGAGTACGTGGTGAAGATCCGCGACAAGGAAATCCGGACCAAGCTGGCCAGTCGCTCGCTGTCCGGTACGCGTATTCCCAAGGTGGCGCTGCCGCGCTTTGAGGAACATGGCGAGCAATTGCGCTGGATGATGCTGGAGAATCTGCCGGGCAGTTTCCCCTACACCGCCGGGGTGTTCGCCTTCAAGCGCGAGAACGAGGACCCGACCCGGATGTTCGCGGGCGAGGGCGACCCGTTCCGTACCAACCGCCGTTTCAAGAAGCTGTCCGAGCACGCCGAAGCCACCCGGCTGTCTACGGCCTTCGATTCGGTGACCTTGTACGGTTGCGATCCCGACGAGCGTCCCGACATCTACGGCAAGGTCGGCAATTCCGGCGTGTCCATCGCCACGCTGGACGATTTGAAAGTGCTGTATTCCGGCTTCGATCTGTGCGCGCCGACGACGTCGGTATCGATGACCATCAACGGGCCGGCGCCGATCATCCTGGCGATGTTTTTCAACACTGCCCTCGATCAACAGATCGAGCAGTTCGAGTCTGACAACCATCGGTTGCCAACCGACGACGAAATCGAAAAGATCAAGGAATGGGTGTTGGAAAACGTGCGCGGCACGGTGCAGGCCGACATTCTCAAGGAAGATCAGGGCCAGAATACCTGCATTTTCTCCACCGAATTCGCCTTAAAAATGATGGGCGACATTCAGGATTACTTCGTCCATCACGGCGTCAAGAATTTCTATTCGGTCTCGATTTCCGGCTATCACATCGCTGAGGCCGGCGCCAATCCCATTTCGCAACTGGCCTTTACCCTGGCCAACGGCTTCACCTACGTTGAAGCCTACCTGGCGCGTGGGATGCACATCGATGATTTCGCGCCGAATCTGTCGTTCTTCTTCAGCAACGGCATGGACCCGGAATATTCGGTGATGGGGCGGGTGGCGCGGCGTATCTGGGCCGTCACCATGCGCGATAAATACGGTGCGAACGAGCGCAGCCAGAAGCTGAAATACCACATTCAAACCTCGGGCCGCTCGTTGCACGCCCAGGAGATGGATTTCAACGACATCCGCACCACCCTGCAAGCGTTGATCGCCATTTACGACAACTGCAATTCTTTGCACACCAATGCTTACGACGAGGCGATTACCACGCCGAGCGAGGAATCGGTGCGGCGGGCAATGGCGGTGCAGTTGATCATCAACAACGAATGGGGGCTGGCCAAGAACGAAAACCCCAATCAGGGCGCATTCATCATCGATGAATTGACCGATTTGGTGGAAGAAGCCGTGTTGCAGGAATTCGAGCGGATCAGCGAACGCGGTGGGGTGCTGGGCGCGATGGAGACCGGCTATCAGCGCGGCAAGATTCAGGAAGAATCGCTGTATTACGAAACCATGAAACACGACGGCTCCTTCCCGATTATTGGCGTCAACACCTTCCGCAATCCGAACGCCAAGCCGGATCAGGTGAAGATCGAACTGGCCCGCTCCACCGAAGAGGAGAAGCAGAGTCAGTTGCAGCGGCTGCGGGAATTTCAGGAACGGCACCGCCGGGAAAGCGGTCCGATGCTGACCCGGTTGAGACAGGCCGCTATCAACAACAAGAACCTGTTCGCGGTGCTGGTGGATGCGGTGCGTTGTTGCTCGCTGGGGCAGATCACCACAGCGCTGTTCGAGGTTGGCGGGCAGTATCGGCGGAATATGTGATCATCCTGGCCGGGTTGGGTTTGCTAGGGAGCTGGATAGGTGGCGAGTCTAGGACCGAAGGCTGCGGCTTTTGTTATGATGAGGGCCATCATGGCGACCGCGCGGCCAGGAGCGATTTGGTTTGGGCTCGCTGCCAGGCTAAGCCGCTGTCGGTGACTGACGATTTCTGACAGGTTGCCCCATGTGGATTGCCAAACCACTGTTGGAAGGATTGATAGCGTTGTTGTGGATGTTCCGACTCCCATGCTGATGCTCCCCGATGATTTCCAGCCGGAACTATTGCCGGCTGGCGATGACGATATACCAAGCTGGTGGTTCACCTTCGCCGGCAGCGATCTGCTGGCTCGATCCGTTCCCGACGGCGCCGAACTACCTGTAGCCTCGATCTGGCCCTTTGCCAAGCTGCCGACGCTACGCCGGATCTACCTGGGATCGCTCCATGGCCGGCCTTGCCACGCGGTTGAAGTGGCAGCCACCGCGTCCCCTCCGCCAGGACTCAAATTTGAGAGCTTGCGAAGTTTGTGGACGCGGCTGGACGAAGCGTTGCTCGGTGTGGCCAGCCATGCCTTACAATTGATTGAGTGGGACCGCACCCATCAATTTTGCGGTCGTTGTGGCATGACCACCCAACGTCGGGCCGAAGAGCGCGCCCGACACTGTCCGGCCTGCGAGTTAACGGCGTATCCCCGCCTGTCACCGGTGATCATGGTGCGGGTGGTGCGCGAAGGGCGCATTTTGCTAGCGCGAGCACCGCGGTTCGCGCCGGGCGTTTACAGCGTGCTGGCGGGTTTCGTGGAAGCCGGCGAAACGCTGGAACAAGCCATTCATCGAGAAATCGCGGAAGAAGTCAATATCCGGGTGCGGAACCTGCAATACGTCGCCAGCCAATCCTGGCCATTCCCGCATTCGCTGATGATCGCATTTACCGCCGAGTATGCCGATGGTGACTTGCGAGTAGATGGACGAGAGTTGCTCGATGCTGGCTGGTTCGCGCCTGACGCCTTGCCGGGTTTGCCCAGCCCGATGAGCATGGCGTGGCGGCTGATTCAGGACTTCGCCGCTGGAGCGGCCGGAATCCACTCTGGCTGAAGGGACGCACCGGTTTCGGTGAACGTTCGAGCTGCTTTTCGGAGGTCGGCAATGGTTCAGCCACCCAGGAAATCCACTGTTACCCCGGCCGATGATATGGAGGGCAAGACCCGATTCGAGCTATTGTGGAACCGTGCCGTGAGTGGTGCCGGAGTGTCCGCGCCGACGGTTTTTTCTAGACTGGCGCGACTGTATGGGGAATCGCATCGCCACTACCATACCTTGGACCATATCCGACGTTGCCTGGAGGAATTGGATCGGGCAATCGAGGTTGCCGACAATCCCGACGCGGTTGAAATGGCGCTTTGGTTTCATGACGCAATTTATGTTTCGGGCGCTAAAGATAACGAATGGCGAAGCGCCGAACTGTTCTGGAATTGGTCGGAGGGTTGCGCGGATTTAGCTTTTCGGGAACGGGTGCGCGATCTCATCATGGCCACCACGCATCGTGGCATACCGAACTTGCCGGACGCATGTCTGATCGTGGATATCGATCTTTGTAGCTTTGGGCAGGCTTGGGATGAGTTCGAGCAGGACGGTCGGCAAATTCGGGCCGAATATGTGGATATCAGCGATGAGGATTATTTTTCCGGCCTGCTGCAATTTTTGCTGTCCCTGTTCAATCGATCATCGTTCTTTTTTACTCATAACTTCCAGCAGCGTTACGAACGGGTCGCGCGCGCGAATACGTGGAGGCTGATTGAGAGTTTACAGTCCTGCGGTTACGGCGTGGTTGACACTCCAAATTCTAAAAGAGAAGAGGCTCGGGACATGATCCGAGAACTGGGCAACTTGGCGTCCATATTAGATAGCCAGCCGTCATCTCGCCAGCAGATATCAGCGACCGTACTGTTTGCCGATATCTGTGGTAGCACTCAGTTGTTTGAAAAACATGGTGATTGGCAAGCACGACAAATTGAAAGCCGGGTGTTGGATTTGCTCTCGGCCAAAACCAACGAATTTGGTGGTACGGTCGTCAAGACTATCGGCGATGAAATCATGAGTCGGTTCCCAGTCACGGAACAAGCGGTGAAAGCTGCTTGTGAGATGCAGGAAGCCATCAAAAATGATCCTTCGCTGTTGGAATTGGGGATCTCGATCAAGGTTGGCGTGCATCACGGACCCGTATTGATCGAGCAGAATGACCTGTTTGGCGATGCCGTGAATATCGCCGCTCGGATGGTATCCCATGCCAAGGCCGATCAGATCATCACAACCCGCGAAACCGTCCGGTTTTTGCCAGACAAGCTCGAACAGATGACCCGTAATCTGGGCTTGTCATGGGTTCGAGGTAAACAGGACGAGATGGAAATTTTTGAGGTCATCTGGCAGCAGGAGACGACCGGGCTTACTCAACTGGTCAACGCCGGTCAGCAGAAGGAATTACGCAACCTGCTGTTTGCACGGTTAATCCTCGAATATCGCGGCGATCGGATAGAGTTGGAACCCTCTGCCCAGACCTTTACTATCGGTCGTGGCAGAAAAAATCGTTTGATCGTGGACCGAGAATTGGTATCCCGTAGCCACGCCGATATCGAGTTTCGGCAGGGTAAGTTTGTGCTGGTGGATCACAGTACCAATGGGACCTATTTGCTATTAAGCAACGGCTCGCGATTCTTCGTGCGGCGCGAGGAGTTCACTTTGCATGATCAGGGCAGCATTTCCCTAGGTCAGACGGTCACGGATGACAATACCGATCTGCTTCGCTATCAATGTGTTTACGCTTGATTGTGTCTCTCCTTGGAAGAGGACGGATTTTTTAAAAGTGAGTTAACGATAAAAAAGAAAAAGATTGGGCTGAAGGGAAAGTCCAATGGTCGCTAAATTTAACGATAAATTCTAAAAAGTGAGAATAAAAATGGGACCATTATCCGGTATTAAAATCGTCGAATTTGCAGGGTTGGGGCCGGTGCCCTTTTGCGGAATGCTGTTCTCTGATTTGGGCGCGGAGGTGGTGCAGATTAATCGCCCAGCTAATGCCCCCGAATTGAATCTATTCGCCGCGCACAAAAATATCCCCAACCGGGGGCGGCGGCTGATCGGCCTGGATATCAAATCCCCGGATGGTCGGGAAACCGCCTTGCAACTGCTTGAACGGGCTGATGTGTTGGTCGAAGGCTTTCGACCCGGCGTCATGGAACGGCTGGGGCTGGGGCCGGAAGTTTGCCACGCTCGCAACCCGCGCTTGATCTACGGCCGGATGACCGGTTGGGGGCAGACTGGGCCACTGGCGCAGACCGCCGGGCATGACATCAACTATCTGGCGATTTCCGGCGCGCTGCACGCCATTGGCCGGGCAGATGGCGGGCCGACGCCGCCGCTCAATCTGATTGCCGATTACGGCGGCGGGGCCATGCTGCTGGCGGTCGGCATTCTGGCCGCGCTGGTTGCGGCGCGAAGCTCCGGCCATGGTCAGGTAGTCGATGCCGCCATGACCGACGGTTCGGTGCTGCTCATGGCTGCGATTTACAGCCTGAAAGCGATGGGCCAATGGCGCGACGAGCGGGAAAGCAATTTTCTCGACGGCGGCGCGCATTTTTACGATACCTACCAATGCGCGGATGGCAAATGGTTGGCGGTCGGCCCCATCGAGCCGCATTTCTACCAGATTTTGCTCGAAGGTTGCGGGATCGAAGATCCCGATCCCCGCCAACAGTGGCGTGCTAAGTCCTGGCCCGGTATGAAGGAACGGCTGCGGGCCGCGTTTCGCGCCAAAACGCGGGACGAATGGTGTGCGCAATTTGAACACAGCGACGCTTGCGTGACCCCGGTCCTCAGCCTGGAAGAAGCACCCCATCACCCACACAATCAAGCCCGCCAAACTTTTGTCGAGGTAGACGGCCTGATGCAACCGGCTCCCGCGCCGCGCTTCAGCCGTACCCCGGCGGCCATTCAAAGCCCGCCCGCCACGCCGGTCAGCGCGACAGCGGATTGGTTGGCGGAATGGGGATTTTCCGCTGACGAGATCGCCCGGTTGAAGGCGGCCAGCAGTTTCTGAGTAGCACGGCTTACATGCAGCCTACAACATAAGTGAGTCGCGCAACCCGTCATTGAGGAACCCGCATGACCGGAAATTACGACGACATTCTGTACGAGATCAAGAATGGGGTCGCCACCATCACCATCAACCGTCCCGACAAATACAACGCTTTCCGCGCTCAAACCTGCGAGGAACTGATCGACGCTTTTCTGAAAGCAGGCTGGGATCGTAAGGTGGGCGTCATCGTTTTGACCGGCGCGGGGACAAAAGCGTTTTGCACCGGCGGCGATCAATCGGCGCACGCCGGCCATTACGACGGCCGAGGGGTGATTGGTCTACCGCTGGAAGAGCTGCAAAGCGTGATTCGCGACGTGCCCAAACCGGTGATTGCCAAAGTGCGTGGCTACGCCATCGGCGGTGGTCACGTCCTGGCGCTGCTGTGCGACCTGACCCTGGCCGCCGAATCGGCCAAATTCGGCCAAGTCGGCCCCAAAGTCGGTTCGGTCGATCCCGGTTTCGGCACTGCCTACATGGCGCGGGTGATTGGCGAGAAGCGGGCGCGGGAAGTCTGGTACCTCTGCCGCCAATACACGGCGGCCGAGGCCGTGCAAATGGGGTTAGCGAATAAGGCCGTGCCCGACGCCGAACTGGATGCCGAAGTCGAGCACTGGTGCATGGAAATCTTGGAGAAAAGCCCGACCGCGTTGGAGTTGGCGAAGCGCTCCTTCAACGCCGATACCGCCCACATCGCCGGGATTTCCTCATTGGGCCTCAAGGCGGTCAGCCTGTTCTACGGCACCGAGGAATCTCAGGAAGGCGTGCGGGCGTTTCAGGAAAAACGCAAACCAAAATTCCGAGAGTGAACGCTTCGCCTTGACTCCGATCCCGTCGAGGAGGAGGGGAATGGACCGGAATCTTTTACGAGATGAGGGAGCGGCCGATCACTAATCGCTGGATGTCCGATGCCCCCTCATAGATTTGTGTGACGCGGACATCCCGGTAGAGGCGTTCCACCGGAAAATCGGCGCAATAGCCGTAACCACCGTGAATTTGGATGGCGGCCGAGCAAATTTGCTCGGCTCGCTCGGAGGCGAACAGCTTTGCCATCGACGCCTCTTGTAAACAAGGTTGGCCTGCGTCCCGTAGACTGGCCGCGTGCCACACCAGTTGCCGAGCCGCCTCCAGTTGGGTTGCCATGTCGGCTAGCTGGAACAGCACCGCCTGATGTTGAACAATCGGCACGCCAAAAGCTTCCCGTTCCTTGGCGTAACAGATCGTCGCTTCCAACGCCGCGCGCGCTATGCCCACGCTCTGCGCGGCGATACCAATCCGTCCGGCTTCCAAGTTGGAGAGGGCGATTTTGTAGCCTTCGCCTTCCCGGCCGATCAAGTTTTCGGCAGGTATCCGGCAATTCTCCAACAGAATCTGAGCGGTATCCGAGGCATGTTGCCCCATCTTTTCTTCCAACCGTGCCACGATGTAGCCGGGCGTATCGGTGGGCACCAAAAAGCAGGAAATGCCTTTTTTACCGGCGGCCTTGTCCGTCACGGCGAAGACCAGGGCGACGTGGCCTTCCTTACCGGTGGTAATGAATTGCTTGACCCCGTTCAGCACCCAACTGTCGCCTTCGCGTCGCGCCGTGGTGCGGATGGTAGCGGCGTCGGAGCCGGTGTGCGGCTCGGTCAGGCAAAAGCAACCGAGCCATTCGCCACGCGCGAATCGAATCAGATAGCGTGCCTTCTGTGCTTCAGTGCCGTATTTGAGGGTGATACCGCAAGCAAGCGAGTTTTGCACCGAAACAATAGTGGAAGTAGCCCCGTGGCCGACAGCGATTTCCTCGATCGCCAGAGCCATCGATAGAGAGTCCATACCCGCGCCACCCCACTGCTCCGGCACGATGATCCCCATCGCGCCCAGCTCTCCCAACTCGACTAGTGCCTGGCGCGGAAACGTATGGGTGCGTTCCCATTCCGCTGCGTTGGGCGTGAGCCGTTCTTGCGCGAATTGACGCAGAGTATCGCGGATCATTGCCTGTTCCGGGGTAAGAATCATGGAGTCTATCCTTCGCCAAAGGCGCTATTTTGCACTTATGCGGATGGTAGTGATGCCCAGCGGTGGGCATCGACATCGCTAAAACGGTCTTCTAAGCTCATCTTGGAGATTTCCGGAGACAGGGTCTTAGCCTACCGACCGGAAGCAAGGTTGTTGCCACCTCAGTATGACCGCGTCATTCTTAAATAAAACCCCGTGTTTTTCAGTGTTCGATCAGAGGAGATGCCAGTGGGATCTACGCAAAATTACGATGATCTGCCCATGAACTGGGTCGGGGATTGGGCAGGCCGCCGCGCTGCCCTGACGCCCCATCGGACTGCCCTATACGACTCCTTCACTCAAAAATCCTACACCTTTCAGGAAATGAACGAACGAGCCTGCCGGGTGGGAGCTTATCTGCGCGATGTACTGGGATTGCACAAGGGCGATGTCATCGCGCTGATTTGTCGCAACCGGATTGAGGCCATCGACATTTATTTGGCCTGCGGAAAACTGGGGATCATTTTGGCGCCGCTGAGCCAGCGTTTGAAAAAACCGGAACTGGATGATTTGCTGGCGCGTCTCCAGCCCAGCGTCGTCGTGCATGAGCACCTGTTCGCCGAACTGGTTTCCTCCTTATCGGTACCCGGGTCGGTCCGATCCGTCATTGATATCGATGGCGACCAAAATCTTTTTGAAGGCACGATCTTGGAGACCGCTCCCCGAGCGGTGAACGTTCCACTAGCGATGAACGATATCTGCCTTTACGTCCATACCGGCGGCACGACCGCCGTGCCAAAGATCTGTATCGTGTCGCATCGGCAAATGGTTTGGAACGCGGTCGATATTCTTGCCACCGGCCTCGCCGGGGCTTACGGAACCGTACTGATTACCTTCCCCTTCTTTCACATCGGTGGATGGAACACCTTTACGCCGCTGTTTTACGCGGGCATCACCGGTATTTTGATGCGCGAGTTCAATCCCGGCCTGATGCTGGATCTGATCCACGAAGGGCGTGTCGAGAACTTTGGGGCGGTGGAAGCCATGCTGCAATTCCTGATCGCGCATCCGAAATTCGGAGAAACCGATTTTTCCAAGCTGAAGGCGATCACGACTGCCGCCGCGCCCTGCTCGAAGGCGGTGATGCAGGTTTTCTTGGACAAGGGCATTCCCATCAGCCAAACCTATGGGATGACTGAGGCCGGTCCTTCCAATTTCGCCTACATCCCTCGCTCCGATTCGTTGGAGGAGTTGCTGACCAATTCGGCCAGTATCGGCACGTCCATGTTTCACTGCGATGCCAAGATCGTCGATCCGGAATCTCGACAAGAGGTGGCGCCTGGCGAAACGGGGGTGCTGTGTTTACGCAGCCTGCATAACTTCGACGGCTATCTCCACGATCCGGCGCGGACCGAGAAGGTCATCGATCAAGATGGCTGGATTTATACCGGAGATTTAGCCCTGCGGGATCGAGACGGTTTGGTTTTCATCAAGGGGCGGGCGGACAACATGTTCATCTCGGGCGGAGAAAACGTCTCGCCGGAAGAGATCGAGCAAGCCTTGATGAAACACCCTGCCGTCGCCGGAGCCATTTGCGCTGGTATCCCCGATTCGAAATGGGGGCAAGCCCCGGTCGCGCTGGTGGTTTTTCACGCCGGCCGCAGTGCGTCGGAAGACGAACTCAAGACGTTTTGTCGGGACTATCTGGCCGATTACAAAGTCCCCAAGCAAATCCGGCTGGCTACCGAGTTACCGCTCACCGGCGCTGGCAAGTTGAACCGTCATGCCGTTGCTGTTCGATTTTCCTGAAACCTGAGCGGGCTTCCATTCGGTAAGGGCGAGGCCAGGTTTAACGGCAAAGCGGGTGGTTTCTCGTGTGTCCGACGCTATGCTTGATAGAGATGCCCTCCGCTGACTGGGGATATTTCCGCGTTAAATCCCAGGGTCAGCGAGGAATGATGTCCGGATCGGGCTCCGCTTGAGCGGGGCCGCCGAACGAGCCCGGAAACTAGCAGCGCTTTCGCAAATTGATCAGCGAGGTTTGCTCCGATGATGGGCTGGCTTGCCGTGATGATTCTGATTTTTGGCGCGCTTTCTCTGATCCATCCCACCACGCTACAGCAGGGGTGGCAGGTGGGTGTCGCAGGTCTATTGATAGGTGGCCTGGCGGGGATTTTAATCGGTGAAGCCTTAGGTTATGGGCTGGCCCGGCGAGAACAAGCCCGCAAGCAGCAGCAGGAGCTGCGCGACGAACAGCGAGTTCGCGATGCTGCCACAACCAGCGTTGCTCCCGTGTCTCACCCGAAGTTGGGTCTGGAGTCGTCCGCGGATGCCCCCGAGACGCCAGCCAGGCCGACCCCCCGAACGCCGGTTATTTGAACGGGACTTGCCCACAACATATCCGGTGATCTTGCCGTCGCTGATTGGCGAGATCGCCGCGACACGCAGCGGATCCCTTGTGCCAGTGTTAAACTGGCACAACCTTCGTTAGAGGATTCGCTGATGAAACTATTGTTGGTTCGCCACGCGATCGCCGAGGAGGCGGAAGCATTCATCGGCGCTGGAGGTTTCGATGCCCAGCGGCCGCTGACCGAAGTCGGGCGAAAAAAAATGCGTAAGGGCGCCAACCGCCTACGCTCGCAACTGAATCGGATCGACGTCCTGGCGTGCAGTCCGCTGGTGCGGGCCCGTGAAACCGCCGAAATCATCGCTCGGGTTTATGGGGACCTGCCAATCGTGGAGCGTCCCGAGTTGGATTACAGCTATCCCCCCGAGGCGGTCTTGGACTGGCTGTCGCAATGTTCGGCCAATACGGTAGCGGCGGTGGGCCACGAACCGCAACTGGGTTTGCTAGCTGGTCTGCTGTTGGCCGGTACCCCGCGCACAATGGTTGCCTTTCGCAAGGGGGGGGCGGCGTTGTTTGAGTTCCCGGGCCTCGCGGTCGCCGGCCGAGGCGTTCTGCAATGGGTCTTGACCCCTGGCCAGCTGCGCAGTCTGAAACAAGACTAGCGTCTCACCCGCACTCATCGATGGGAAGATCCGTTTGGGCCTGACGCGGGTATCTGCGATGAGGAAGCGCCAATTCGACACCGCCAATCGGAGGGATACCGGGTTCCGACAACAGCATGGACGGGTTCCGTATTTAGGGGTGTCCGCATACAACTCCATCCGTTGCTGAAGTTAAGTTGAGACGGAGGAAGCGTTAGGAGGGTTTCAATGGGAGGTCTGCCATGACGTCGAAGGATGTCGCCGCGATCGATCTCGGTTCAAACAGCTTTCACATGATCGTGGCCCGCATAGTCAACGAGCACGTTCAGGTTTTGGATCGCTTGCGGGAGATGGTGCAACTGGCCGCCGGCCTGGATGATAAGAACAGGTTATCGGAGGAATCGCAGGGTCGGGCGTTGGATTGCCTGGCGCGTTTCGGCCAGCGGCTGCGGCACATTCCGCCGCCGCAATTGCGGATTGTCGGCACCAATACCTTGCGCCAGGCACGTAACAGCGCGGAATTTCTCCAGCGGGCCGAGGAGGTGCTCGGCCACGATGTCGAGATCATCAGCGGCCAGGAAGAGGCGCGATTGATTTATCTGGGCGTGGCCCACAGCGTTGCCGACACGCCGGGCCGACGGTTGGTGGTGGATATCGGCGGTGGTAGCACCGAGCTGATCGTTGGCGAGAAGTTTCAGCCGATGCACTTGACCAGCCTCAAGATGGGTTGCGTCAGCCTGAGCCGGGCCTGTTTCGAGGGGGGCAAGATTACCGAGGCCCGTTTGCGCGAGGCGGAATTACGGGTGCAGTTGCGCTTGGAACCGGTGCGCGAGGAGTATGTGGAGCTGGGTTGGCAGGTGGTCACCGGCGCTTCGGGCTCGATCAAAGCGATTCAGGAGGTGATCGCGCGGGAAGGGTGGAGCCGGGAGGGGATTACCCTGGAGGCGTTGCGACGCTTGCGGACGGCGCTGCTGGATGCCGGTCAGGTTGCGACGGTGGCGTCTCGCTGGCAACTGGAGCCAGCCCGGGCCAAGGTTTTTCCGGGTGGTTTCGTAGTGCTGCACGGCTTGTGCGAAGCGCTGAACGTGGAGCGGATGGAGGTGTCGGAGGGAGCGCTGCGGGAAGGCGTGATCTACGATCTGCTTGGCCGTATCCGCCACGAGGATGTGCGTGACCGCACCATCGCCGCCGTGATCGACCGCTACGGTTTGGATCGCGCCCAGTCCGAGCGAGTCAGCTCAACCGCACTGGAGTTGTTGCGCCAGGCTCGCGAAGGCTGGGATTTGGAAGCGGAGGCATCGGCTCACGTTTTGGAATGGGCAGCCCGCTTGCATGAAATCGGAATGTTGCTGGCTTATCACCAGTATCACAAGCATGGCGCTTATATCTTGCAACATGCCGATTTGCCGGGTTTCTCGCAGAGCGATCAAACGTTGCTAGCGGCGCTGATCCAGCGTCATCGCCGGTCGTTTCCCGCCGATGCTTTCGCGCATCTGCCGCGCGATGTGGCACCTCAGGTCCGTCGGCTGTGCGTGCTGCTGAGGTTGGCGGTGGTGCTGAATCGGGCGCGCACCCGCCAGCCGTTGCCGGCGCTAACTTTGCGTGTCACTCAACAGCGCTTGGAGTTGCAGTTTCCGTCCGGCTGGTTGGAGCAGCATCCGCTGACCCATGCCGACTTGGAAGGGGAGGCGCATTTTCTGCGGAAAGCCGGTTTTCGATTGGAGTTTGGTTGAGAGCTTGTATCAAAATTTCCCAATCTGCCGCCTGGACGATGGGACATTGATCCTGGGTTTAGGGAGCGATTCTGTCGGTGAGACTGGCAAAGTCATTCGGTTACGGTAGGCATCGTAGGTGCGTCGCAGAGCCGAAGTCAGGAGCCACAATTGGATATTTATCATATTTGGTGCAATCTCAAGCCCGGAGTGGGTGACATGGAGTTTGCTGAGTGCGTGCGTGGCTATCTCGAACGATTGAAGCAAGATAGTCAGCTCCGTGCCTATCGAATCACGCGATGCAAACTCGGTTTCCGGCCTCCACAGCTACGGGAGTTCCATATTACTCTTGAGTTCGACGACCTGGCTCAGATGCAGGTGGCTTTTGACGCGGTCTCCTCACGGACCGACCCGGTAGAGAGCCTGCACCACGCGGTGAACTCAAAGGCGCAGGATGTCGTCTTTGCACTCTATCGTGATTTCCCAGATGCAACACGGGTGCATGGACAGGAGAAATTCTAGAGTTTAGAGGAGGCTTGATTCAGGGTCGTCCCGATTCGGGATCAGAAACGGCTGTAACAACAACCCGTCTAGCCTCGTCGCCCGCCAATCGCGGAAATACTCTAATCCAATGGTCATGCCAACGTGTCCGTCGCGCGGCTGATCTCGATATGTGCCGAACAGTCGATCCCACCAAGGGAGGTTGAATCCGAAATTGCTATCGGTTTCCTCGCGATGGATCGAGTGATGAACCCGATGCATGTCGGGCGTGACCAGCACCCAGCGCAGCGCACGGTCGAGTTTTCGCGACAGGCGAACGTTGCCATGATTGAACAGGGCGGTGGCGTTCAAAATCACCTCGAACAGCATCACCGCGACCGGCGGAGTGCCCAGCAGCACGACCATTGCTAGCTTGAGCAACATGGACAGTACAATTTCCAACGGATGGAAGCGCAAGGCGGTGGTTACATCGAAATCCAGATCAGTGTGGTGCATCCGGTGCAAGCGCCACAGCAGCGGGATTTTGTGAAACGCGACGTGCTGGGCATAGATTGTTAAATCCAAAAGCAGCAGGGTGGCGATGAATGCCAGCCAGAACGGCGCGTTTAACCGGTGGAACAGGCCCCAACTACGGTTTTCCGCCAACTCCGCCATGCCAACCGCCAGCACCGGAAATAGCCACCGCAGCACCCCGCTGTCTATGAGGATGATGGCGAGATTGGCCGGCCACCGCCGCGCGCGTGACAGGCTCAGTGTGCGGCGTGGCCACCGCCATTCCCACCCCATCATCGCCAATAGCACGCCGAGAAAACAGCTTAACCGGATGATCGGTTCGTAATGGAGCAGATCGGTCATTGGAGAAACTGAAATTGGCGAATGAAAAGCGGCATTTTACGGGGCAGTCAGCTCGTCGATCACAGTGTATTACCGGCTGATTCGCCTTGGTTTACCGTTCGGTAACATGATGTTGAGCGTCGAAGTGCCATCCGTCGTCTGAAAACGCGCCATGATCGATGCTCCCACAAATTTATTCAAAAAACTTAGTTTCCTGTGCCGACGATTCTGAAGCTTGGACCATGAGGAGCGGTTAGCGTAAGGCACATCGCGAAAATATTTCAGGTAAAATTGCCCGGTTTTAGCTGTGGTTTCCATAATGGGGCTCGGTCAGTATCCGATTAAACCCAGCCCGGCAAGCAACTGGTTTTCTGCCGCTTCAGGAAACGATCGTAGTCCAATAGCCTGCGGAGTATGTCAGCGTGTCCAAGATACCTCAGATCGTTACCGGCCAATTTCCCGGCGTCCGCCCGCGTCGGCTGCGCCGCGACGAATTCTCCCGCCGGTTAGTGCGGGAGACCGTATTGACCACCGCCGATCTGATCCAACCGCTGTTCGTGATCGAGGGCGAGAAGCGGCGCGAGCCGGTGGCGTCGATGCCGGGCGTGGCGCGGCTGACTCTCGACGAGTTGCTGCACGAGGCCGAGGTGCTGGTCGGATCGGGCGTGCCGGCTGTCGCGCTGTTTCCGGTGACTGCACCGGAGGCCAAGTCGCTGGATGCCGCCGAAGCCTACAATCCCGATGGATTGGCGCAACGGGCGGTGCGGGCGCTCAAAGCCCATTTTCCCGAACTGGGTGTGATGACCGACGTAGCGCTCGATCCGTTCACCAGCCACGGCCAAGATGGCTTGGTGGACGATGCCGGTTATGTGTTGAACGATGAAACCGTGAGCGTCTTGGTCCGACAGGCGTTATCGCACGCCGAGGCGGGTGCGGATATCGTCGCGCCGTCGGACATGATGGATGGGCGGATCGGGGCGATCCGTGAGGCGCTGGAATCCAACGATTTCATTCATACCCGCATTTTGGCCTATTCCGCTAAGTACGCCTCCAGTTTTTACGGGCCGTTCCGCGATGCGGTCGGGTCAGCGGGCGCACTTGGCAAGGGCAACAAATACAGCTACCAGATGGATCCAGCCAACAGCGACGAGGCCCTGCGCGAGGTGGCTTTGGACTTGGAGGAGGGGGCGGATATCGTCATGATCAAGCCGGGGATGCCGTATCTGGACATCGTGCGCCGAGTCAAGGACCAGTTTGCCGTGCCCACTTTCGTCTATCAAGTCAGTGGCGAGTACGCCATGCTGATGGCCGCCGCGCGCAACGGCTGGCTGGACGAACGGGCAGTGGTCATGGAGTCGCTGTTGGCGATTAAGCGGGCCGGCGCGGATGCGATTCTCACCTATTTCGCGAAGCAGGCGGCCGACTGGTTGCGATGATCGCCATGAAACATTGGAAAGTCTGGCTGGTGGCTGGATTGGGAATGGCGGCCATGAGCGTGTTCTTTGTCGCCGTGATGCGCCCGCCAGGTAGCCAGCCATCCACGCTGGGCCAGGATATGCCTTGGCAGGTGACGCGCAATCGGGATGGTGCCACCATCACCGTGTTCGGGTTGACACTGGGTGAAAGCACGGTGCGGGATGCGGTACAAAAATTGGGACGACGCTACGAATTCGCATTGTTCGAGGACAAAATGAATCGGTTGGGGCTGGAAGCCTATTTCCGAGATGCAGTGGTCGGCGGCTTGAACGCCCGGTTGGTGTTGTCAGCGCGACTGCCTGAACCGATGTTGGAAGCAATCCGTGCGCATGCCGGCGGAGGTCAGCCGACTGCCGAGGGCGGTCGCCGCTATCCGGTGCCACTGGCCGACGCCGATAAGGCACTGGGCGCGACCGTCACGACCCTCACCTATATGCCGGTGGTCCAGTTCGATGCCGATCTGGTGCGCAAGCGCTTTGGCGAGCCAACCGAGCAGGTGAAGGTTAAGGACGGGACGCATTGGCTCTATCCGGAACAGGGTTTGGATTTGCTGTTGGGCGACAACGGTGAAGCGTTGCTGCAATACGTACCGCCGCCGGAATTCGAGCAACGCTTGCGGGCGCCGCTGCGCCATTGAGTGATGAATCATGACGATACAGCCTGATCAGTACGCCGTGATGGGCAATCCCATCGCGCACAGTAAATCCCCGCATATTCACACCCTGTTCGCCGCGCAGACCGGCCAGCCTCTCGAATACCGTGCCATCCTGGTTGAACCGGGCGGTTTTGCTCCCGCCGTGCGGAAGTTTCGGGAGGCGGGTGGCAAGGGTTTGAACGTAACCGTGCCGTTCAAGCAGGACGCCTGGGTATTTGCCGATCTGCTGAGTGTCCGCGCCGAGCGAGCCGGAGCGGTCAACACCCTTATCCTGGAACCGGGGGGAGTGCGGGGCGACAACACCGACGGGATGGGATTGGTCCGGGATTTAATGGTCAATCACGGATACC
The DNA here is from genome assembly GCA_037045535.1 of Candidatus Competibacter sp. Taxonomy (GTDB): domain Bacteria; phylum Pseudomonadota; class Gammaproteobacteria; order Competibacterales; family Competibacteraceae; genus Competibacter_A. The sequence continues at coordinate 1,966 of JBAOHI010000053.1, read as the reverse complement.
CGCTAGCGGGCCGGCGAGTTTTGCTACTGGGCGCGGGCGGTGCAGCCAGAGGTATTTTGCAACCGCTGCTGGTGGAAAAGCCGACCCAATTGGTCGTCGCCAATCGCACCGCTGACAAAGCGCTGGAACTGGCGCTGCGTTTCAGTGACTTGGGAAGGGTCTCCGGCTATGGTTTCGCGGAGTTGGCCGGGCGGCAATTCGATTTGATCATCAACGCCACGGCAGCGGGTTTGAACGACGCGGTGCCGCCCTTGCCAGAAGATGTGCTGGCGCCGGATGGCTGGTGCTACGACCTGATGTACGGCAGCGAACCGACCGCGTTCGTGCGTTGGGGTCTAGAGCACGGTGCCGTTCAAACCCTGGACGGTTTGGGGATGCTGGTGGAACAGGCGGCGGAATCGTTCCATCTGTGGCGCGGTGTTTGGCCGGAGACGAAACCCGTGATCGCAGCGCTACGGAGCTAATTCCGCCATGCTGGCCCGCCGTTCTCACGCCACCCGACGAGCGAGCAGTGCCCATACCCCTGCTGCCGAGAGCAGCGATCCACCGACAACATTAAAGCCGTGTCGAGCGCGAGATGAAGCGAGGATTTCACGGGCAGATGCCGCAAACACGGCGTAGAGCGTGGCGTTGACGATGGCCATCAGCACGAAAGTGACTGCCAGGATCCAAAGCTGAAGGGTGATATTGGCCTTCTGATCAATAAATTGCGGCAAGAATGCCACAAAAAAAACGATGCCCTTTGGATTGAGCGCCGTCACCAGATAGGTATTCAGAAACAAGCGCCATTGAGAATTCGGCGCGGGGTGGAGGGGGGAATCGACGGGAGAAATATCCGAATGTAATAACTTGATGCCGAGATAGAGTAGATAAAGACCACCGGCCAGCTTGACTACTGTAAACCAGATCGCGGAAGTTGCCAGCAGCGCTCCCAAACCCAGAAGAGAGAGTGCAAGGGCGGTGCAATCGCCGAGAGCAACGCCAGCCACCAGCGGAATATTGGCGCGTTGGCCGTGAGCCACCGAATAGCTAATCACGGTGAGAATCGTCGGGCCGGGCACGACGAGCAGAACCGCCGAGGCGGCGACAAAAGCAAGCCAAAGTTCGATGGACACGAGACCTACTCCCGGTGCGGTGAATCGCGAACTGAGACGAAAAGGCAAACCATAGGGCGGGTTAAGGCGTCGGTCCGTGCCCCGCCTTGGGGGAAATTCCATCGAACCAGCGAGTTACGTTACACTAATCGGCCGTACCGAGGTTAACCATTGGCCAAATCTAAGCGACGCTCCACACGCTCCACACGACGGTCATATCGCGCGTGTTGGTCGATTACAGGTTGGAGTTATCGCGCGCCGCAGACCCGCAACAGCCGCTTCCAAGCTGGTGAGCCGCTGTTTGATCTCGCGCACATCGTCCTTGATACCGCCGATATCACTACGGATCGCCCGCAGGTGTTCGAGAATTAGATTTTCAATATTATCAGCCATATCGGTTCTCCCGTTGAGCTTTCTTAGGGAGTGTACCACAAGCCGGTAGCGCAAGTTCGGGACGCCTCCCGTAGCAAAGCCACCGAATCCGGTTCGTAAAGAATGGTCTGCCGCCGATAGGTCACGGCCGTGAAAAAGTACGCCCCGCGCCGGGCGTGGTTGAACGGCGGTAGCGCATCGGCAAATTTCCGAGTAGGTCGGGCAAAAGCGCAGCGTTGCCCGGCGGGTTCAGGGGATTAGGGAGGATGTCGGGCACGTCTTGTGCCCGACTGCCCGGCTACCCGGCTGACAAGTCGGCCAACGCTTTGGTTAATGTTTCCTCGGACACACCTTGCGCCTTCAAGTGTTCCAACAGACGGGCAATGGGGGCGTCCTCCAGGCGGGCGAGATCGGCGCGCAGCCCTTGGCCGATATAGGCGCGCATCAGGGGTTGATAGCCCGAGTAGCCCAGCAGGGGCGCAACGCGCTTGAGGTCGTCG
>JBAOHI010000052.1:0-20329 GCA_037045535.1 Candidatus Competibacter sp. | reverse complement strand
CCAAACTTTAGTTTCAACCTGTTTCACCTAGCACCATAACCCCGCGCGGCGCAAGGCTTCGCGGGTTTTTTGTTGTTTCATGCGGGCGCAAGAAATACCGTAGAATAGCGGGTATAATGACGGTATTTTTGACGGTATCTGCATTTTTCGGCTCTTCGGATACCGTCAAATCGCCCCGAACCCAGCACGGCAGCAAGCTTGCTACCGGAGGCGATCAAACCCCGAACAGCACGGGAGCGCCCATGCCGAAAGACGCCTTGAACGATATCGCCGTCCGCAAAGCCAAGCCCAAGGACAAGCCTTACAAGCTATCCGATGGGCGCGGCATGTACCTTTTGATCAACAGCACGGGCAAATACTGGCGATTGGATTACCGCTTTGACGCCAAGCGGAAAACCCTAGCGTTGGGATGCTACCCGGATATTTCGCTGGCCAAGGCGCGGGAGCGGCGCGAAGAGGCACGGCAACAAGTCGCGACCGGAGTAGACCCGGCGTTGGTCCGCAAGGCGCAAAAACAAGCAGCGGGCGAACGGCGGGCGAACAGCTTTGAAGTGATTGCGCGGGAGTGGTACGGAAAACACGCGCCAAACTGGGCCAGTGGGCATGGCGACAAAATCATCAAACGGCTTGAGCGAGATATATTCCCGTGGTTGGGAAGCGTACCGATCCGCGATATAACCGCGCCCGAACTTCTCGCAGTATAACCGCGCCCGAACTTCTCGCAGTGTTGCGGCGGATCGAAGGCCGTGGCGCCCTGGAAACGGCTCACCGGGCTTTGCAGAATTGCGGGCAAATATTCCGGTACGCGATTGCGACCGGCCGCGCTGATCGGGATATTTCCGCCGACCTGAAAGGTTCGTTGCCACCGGTCAAGAACGGTCACCATGCCGCGATTACCGACCCCAAGCAGATAGCCGGGTTATTGCGCGCGATAGACGGCTATAGCGGTTCGTTCGTGACGCAATGCGCCTTGAGGCTAGCGCCGTTGGTTTTCGTGCGGCCCGGCGAACTGAGACAAGCGGAATGGTCGGAATTCGATTTTGAGGAAGCGTTGTGGACGATTCCAGCGGAGCGGATGAAGATGAAAGAATCGCTGTTGATTCCCTTGGCGGCGCAAGCCGTGGCGATTTTGCGAGACCTTCACGCCTTGACCGGCAACGGTCGGTATGTTTTTCCCAGCCCGCGAACCAAAACCCGCCCCATGTCGAACAACGGCATATTGTCTGCCTTGCGGCGCATGGGATACGACAAAAGCGAGATGACCGGGCACGGTTTCAGGGCGATGGCCCGCACCGTGCTGGATGAAGTCTTGGAGTTTCGCCCCGATATCATCGAACAACAGCTAGCCCATGCCGTGAAAGACCCGAACGGGCGGGCTTATAACCGAACCAAACACCTTGAGGAACGGCGGCGCATGATGCAGGTTTGGGCGGATTGGCTAGATCAGCAAAAAGTGGGAGCACATGTGTTGCCGTTTCGGAAAAACGCCTAACTGTTCCCGTGATGAAATCGTGCAATTCGCGCCATTTGCAACCGTCATTTCCTGCTATTTAGCAGAATAATGACAACCTGCTGTTTTAACAAATACTAGACCTCTTTCGAAACCTGATTAATTGAGGGTTCCCAAGCATGATGAAGTGTGATTCTCTCTGATTTTTCAGGGGGGCGTCCGTGTTGGATGAGGAAACATTTCATAGGATGCGGGATGCGGTGTTCCGTCGTTTGACTGGGGTCAAGAAAGCCACATTTCTGGAGATGCAATCCGTTTTGGAGGCTGCGGAGGAGCGGAAGAAGGCCCACGGGGGGCGTCCGCCTACGCTTCCGGTGCGTGAGCGGCTTCTTATGACACTGGAATACTGGCGAGAATATCGCACATATCTTCACATTGCCCAAGGACGCGGCGTGAGCGAGAGTTCCGCTTGGCAAAGCATTCGCTGGTGCGAGGATACGCTGATCAAGAGCGGCCAGTTTACGCTTCCGGGCAAGAAGAGCCTGCGTGAGAGCGGTAGAAATTATGAAGTTGTGCTGGTTGATGCGACAGAGACCCCTGTGGAACGTCCCAAAAAAAGCAACGCCGCTGTTATTCGGGCAAGAAAAGACGACACACGCTGAAGACGCAGGTCTTTGTTGAGCAGTCAAGCGGGCGCATCATCTGTCTGGCGCATGGAAACGGTCGCCGCCACGACTTCCGGCTGTTCAAAACCTCGAAGGTCCGTGTTCATCCAGAGACGGAAATCCTTGCCGATAGCGGCTATCTTGGGCTGCACAAGACGCACAAAAACACCTCCTTACCCAAGAAACGTAGCAGGAAAGTCCCCCTGACCCGTGCCAACAGAAAGCAAAATCGCGCACAATCAAAACGGCGCGTCCGCATCGAAAACGTCAACGCCGCCCTCAAACGCTTCCACATCCTTGCAGACAAATACCGGAACCGAAGAAAACGCTTCGGCCTCCGATTCTCCCTCATCGCCGCTCTCTATAACAAAGACCTGCCAAAATAAGGTTTCGAAAGAGGTCTAATATAGATTCCGGACGGTTACGAACGGCTCGCGAGGGGCGGAGGAGATGGCTACACTGCTCGCGTTCGGAACTGCTGCAATCAAAAGTTTGCCCTAGATACTGTAGTCACGAGATTGAAGATATGAGAGGATCCTGAGGCCAAAGAAAGGGAGGCTCCATGAAAGAGACAGTTCCTGCCTACCGTCGCCACGATATATCGGATGAAACCTGGGCTTTGCTGGAGCCGCATCTACCGGGACGCCGGGGCGTGTGGGGCGGGATAGCCGAGGACAACCGATTATTTATCAATGCGGTTTTCTGGATTTTGCGCACGGGGGCGCCGTGGCGGGATCTGCCACCGGACTATGGCGGATGGAGTAATACGCACCGTCGCTTCATTCGCTGGCGCAATAAAGGGGTCTGGGAAAAGTTGCTGGAGATTTTGATCGACGAACCGGACTACGAATGGTTGATGATCGATGCCAGCCACTGCAAGGTTCACCCCCATGCCGCGGGTGCACCAGGCGGAAATCAGGCGATGGGCCGCACCAAAGGGGGCTCAACACCAAAATACACATGGCCGTGGATGCGCATGGTCTGCCGATCAGAGTGCTTATTACACCAGGTACCACAACGGATTGTACACAGGCTTCAAAATTGATCGAAGGGATCGATGCCGATTATCTGATCGCCGATCGAGGTTATGACACCGACGCGATTCTCCAGCAAGCGGCCGCGCAAGGCATGCACGCGGTCATTCCGCCCAAGAAAAACCGAACGGTTCAAAGAACGTATGATCAAGACCTCTACAAACTGCGCCATCTGGTCGAGAATGCTTTTCTTGCGCTCAAACAATGGCGGGGCATTGCGACCCGATACGCCAAAAACTCCGCGTCCTTCCTCGCCGCCGTCCACATCCGATGTCTCGTCCTCTGGCTCAAAATCGCGTGACTACAGTATCTAACGATGATCGACCTCCAGAACCTATTGGACGATGCTAAGTGTTACGAAATGGTCCGGCAGTTGCGCTGGCCAACGGGGGTACGCTGCCCGCACTGCGAATCGGCCGAGATAACAGACCTCTTTCGAAACCTTATTTTGGCAGGTCTTTGTTATAGAGAGCGGCGATGAGGGAGAATCGGAGGCCGAAGCGTTTTCTTCGGTTCCGGTATTTGTCTGCAAGGATGTGGAAGCGTTTGAGGGCGGCGTTGACGTTTTCGATGCGGACGCGCCGTTTTGATTGTGCGCGATTTTGCTTTCTGTTGGCACGGGTCAGGGGGACTTTCCTGCTACGTTTCTTGGGTAAGGAGGTGTTTTTGTGCGTCTTGTGCAGCCCAAGATAGCCGCTATCGGCAAGGATTTCCGTCTCTGGATGAACACGGACCTTCGAGGTTTTGAACAGCCGGAAGTCGTGGCGGCGACCGTTTCCATGCGCCAGACAGATGATGCGCCCGCTTGACTGCTCAACAAAGACCTGCGTCTTCAGCGTGTGTCGTCTTTTCTTGCCCGAATAACAGCGGCGTTGCTTTTTTTGGGACGTTCCACAGGGGTCTCTGTCGCATCAACCAGCACAACTTCATAATTTCTACCGCTCTCACGCAGGCTCTTCTTGCCCGGAAGCGTAAACTGGCCGCTCTTGATCAGCGTATCCTCGCACCAGCGAATGCTTTGCCAAGCGGAACTCTCGCTCACGCCGCGTCCTTGGGCAATGTGAAGATATGTGCGATATTCTCGCCAGTATTCCAGTGTCATAAGAAGCCGCTCACGCACCGGAAGCGTAGGCGGACGCCCCCCGTCAATACTGTTGAATTAAGCGTTTGCCATTCGTTTGGCTTTATCGACCTGCCATTTGTTAATGGGTTTCTTGGAGACACGGGGTTGCGAGGGTCGTGGGATTTTGGGTCGGTAATAGCGCACCCGAGCTATCTCGTTCAGGAGTTCAGTGAATATCACCAGGGCCCGTTCAGGGCATTTTGGCGTCAGGACAAAGGCTTCTTGGGCTAGGGTGAGCACGGCATGTTTGAACTGGGGTTCGACTCCTGCAGGATGATCTGGATCGGTCATCAGGACAGTTAACAGCCGAGCGATGACCGCCACGATCAAAATGGCGAATAACTCTTGACGAATGCCGTTCTCGGTCTGGCTATGGAAGGTTTCGACGTCGAGGGAGGTTTTCTCGTCGCGATAATGGGTTTCCACTGCCCAGCGGCGAAAATAGAGCGCGGTGATGGCAGCGGTGGGAAAACGGACGGGATCCTCCAGGTTGGTAAGGAGGACGGAGCGTTCGCCATCGGGACTGTGCAGGCGCAGGGCGTGCAGCCGGATCGGTTCCGCCTGCGGGGGCTGGAGGGTGATCGTGGCCTCCGCCTGGCCGGAGCGCACGAAGGCTTCGACGGCGGGAAAGGTGGCCGACGCCGGACAGCGGATAAGCCAGTAGCCTTGGTAGTGGTGATGGAGATGGCTGATCAGTTCGTAGCTGGGATAGCCCCGATCCAACAGCAAGACCCCGCCGCCGGGAAGGTGCGGTAACAGGGCCTTGACCTCTTCCCGTTCGTTGGCGTGGGCCATCGGCTGGACGGTGCGGGCCACGGGCAGGCGGCGAAAGACATCGTAAGCCGTGGAGACCAAGCATTGGGGATAATGACCTTGGCCGGGGTGATCCAGCCCGCTATCGGGATCGAACACCGAACGCAAGGCGTCAGCGGCCGGGAGGTGGTATTTGGAGCCATCGATGGCAAACACCGACAGGCCCTGCCACGCGAACTCATCCCCCGTCGGCCAGACCTCGTAGGCGAGGCGCGCGACGTCACGATGGAGTTGTTCGAAAGCGGTCCAGGAGAGCTTGGCCCGGGCTTTGGTGACGGTGCTCCGGTGGACAGCTTCGGCGTCCGGCCACAAACCGCTCCGTCGCGCCAGGCGGAAAAAGGCCCCCACCTTGCCGTCGACGCCTTGACTCTTGCCACTGGCCGTCAGGGACAGCAAGAGGACGATCAGGCTGGGCAGCGCGAGCTTGCACCGGCGAACAAATGCCTGCGGTGAAAGCAGGAAGGTGGTTGACGACAGCCGGTGCGGGATCAACTGCAGAAAAGCGTCAAGAAGGGAGGAAAGGGGCATGGATTTTCAAACCAGAAATTTGTGCTATCGATGGGTCTTCTGGAATTAACATTCAACTAATTCAATATATTGTGTGCATAATCGTGTTAATTCAACAGTATTGACGCCCCCCGTGGGCCTTCTTCCGCTCCTCCGCAGCCTCCAAAACGGATTGCATCTCCAGAAATGTGGCTTTCTTGACCCCAGTCAAACGACGGAACACCGCATCCCGCATCCTATGAAATGTTTCCTCATCCAACACGGACGCCCCCCTGAAAAATCAGAGAGAATCACACTTCATCATGCTTGGGAACCCTCAATTAATCAGGTTTCGAAAGAGGTCTAGTGAGCCGGAAAAAAAACTCCCCGACATCCTCGCGGAAATCGACCGGCAGTGGCTCAGTGAAGGACCCATCCGGCTGATGTTTCAGGACGAGGCACGCTTCGGGCGCATCTCGGATACCCGGCGCTGTGGGTGCCCCAAGCCCGTTCGACCCCTGTGCCAAGCCATGGTCGTGCAAGAATATAGCATAACAAAATAGATTTGATTATTATGAATGGATGACTTACTCATTGGATTTTCGTCGTAAGGTGCTGGAGGTTTGGGACCGGGACCGGTTATCGATTGCCCAGGTGGCGGAACGTTTTGCGGTGGGGAAAGCGAGCGTGATGCGCTGGCTGAAGCGGATCGAGCGCAAGCCGTCGGGGTTCCGGCGGCGGAAGCTGGAGGTGGAGGCGTTGGCGGCGGATCTGCGGGACTATCCGGATGCCTACCAATACGAACGGGCGGCGCGGTTGGGGGTCACGCAAAATGCGATTTGTTACGCGCTAAAGAACAAGCTGTGGGTTTCCTATAAAAAAGACGCTGGCGCATCCGCGCGCGGACGCCGCCGTGCGGCGTGCCTTTCAAGCCCGTCGTGCGGCGTATGAGGCGGCCGGACGAACACTGGTGTGGATCGACGAGAGCGGGTTTGCCCGGGACATGCCGCGCCGGTTCGGTTACGCGCCCGTCGGGCAACGTTGCCACGGACGCTGGGACTGGCACGCCAAGGGGCGCACTAATGGGCACCTCGAAAAACCGGACATGAAGCCGGCAAAATGGGCAAAGCAAGGTGCCTGAGGCGTGAGCCTCACAATATCTTTGGTTTGTGCCCCGGCCCGAAGGGTTCATCCCCGCCCGAAATCACCATCCCGGTCGTACCGGGATCGCACTTGGGCGTTAGAAAGCGACCACACCGTATGCCTTGAGAATGCACAGGCGACGTAGGTTGTAGACCGCTGCCTTCCCCGTGAGTTGGAAGGTCGCTCGATCCAGACCGATACATCGTAGGAGTTTTCCGCCCATCTGCTCCATAGCGGCGAAGACGTGTTCGACCCGCGCCCGAACCCGGGCAATGCGGGTGTTGCGGCGCGCCTGGCAGGCGGACAGCGGTTTGCCTTTCTTTGCCTTGCGCTGGATGTGTACTCGCCAACCCTGGGTCTTGAGGCGCCGCTCACGTTCACCATCAACATAGCCCTTGTCGCCATAAAGATCACGGCCGGTATTCGCGTGATCCAGGACATCTTCCAGGTGCAGGGTGTCGTTCTCCGCAGCGGTGCTGACCTTGACCTGGCGGATCAGCTTGTAGCGTCGGTCGGCGCTGACCGAGACCTTGTAACCGAAGTAGGATTTGCCGTGCTTCTTCGTCCAGGTGGCCTCCATGTCCTTCTGCCGGCGCTGGGCCGGCTTCCAGTCCACCGGCATCGCCGACGCTTTCAGCAATTCCCGTTCTTTTTCCGTGACGTGCTGGCGAGGAACGGGAACCAGACTGGCGTCCACCATCTGCCCACCACGAGCAATATAACCCTGCTGGGCCAGTTGACGATGCACCGCCTCAAACAGCGCGTCTCCCGCCTTCGCCACCGTCAACCGCTCGCGGAAGGTCCAGAATGTGGTGCGATCGGGTATCTGACTACTGTGCCGCAGGCCCAGGAAACGCTGGAAGCTCAGTCGATCCAGCACTTGGTATTCCATCTGTTCGTCACTCAGTCCATATAAATCCTGAAGAACCAGGGCACGTACCATCAACTCGGTGGGAAACGGTGGACGCCCCCCACGTGCCCGTCCGGGTCGTGGCGCTACCCGGTCCATCTCCGCCGCCAGCGCCTTGAAGTCAACCTGCTGCTCCATGACTTGCAGCACATCGCCCAGACGATCCAATTTGGCTTCCCGTTCCTGGGCGGCAAACAGGCTTTCTTTGATCATCGGATATCCGGGCTCTTGGCGGGGATCAACAACCCTATTTTCTCATAACAAGGTTTTTCGAGGTGCCCTAATGTGATCGGTGCCCTTTTGGGTTCCCAGCTCATCGCCGTCGGCCTTTTTGAATCCAGCGTCAACGCCGAGGTCTTCCTCGCCTGGCTCTGTCAGGTCCTCTTGCCCCAACTGCCTCCCGCCGCCGTGATCGTCTTGGACAACGCCGCTTTCCACAAACGGCAAGACATCCAAAACACCCTTCGCCAAGCCGGCCACACCCGGGAATACCTGCCGCCTTATTCCCCCGATCTCAATCCCATCAAGCACAAATGGGCACAGGCCAAAGCGATCCGCAAACAATCCCATTGCTCCATTGACGAACTCTTTCGCTCCAATCAAATATAATCACTAACGCGATGTTCGACTTTTCCGATGATCGAGGATGGGATGGCGGCGCGGCATGGCGGTGTGAGATACGCTGAGAGGAGCCAACCATCGCAACGCTCCGGGAACGCCGTCATGCCGCTCGAAGACTTTATCATCACCGTATTTTGCTGGATAGAAGAACACTGGAGTCCGATGATGGGGGGTCAGCGTCTGCGCCAGCGAGGGTTTGCCCCGAAGTTGACGGATAGTGAAGTCATCACGATGGAAGTGGTCGGCGAGTTTTTGGGTTTGGAAACCGATGTGGGTCTCTGGACCTACTTTCACCACCATTGGCGGTCGTGGTTTCCCGCCCTCGGCTCGCGCACGGCCTTTGCTCAACAGGCCGCCAATCTCTGGGCGATCAAACAAGTTCTTCATCGGTGCTTAGTCATTGACCTGGGCGCGGCGACGGATCCGATTCGGATGGTGGACGGCTGTCCCCTCCCGCTGTGTGTCCTCACCCGCGCCCCACGCTGCCGGTTGTTTGCCGGGGAGGCTGATTACGGCTACGGCGCGGCCAAAAAACAGCCTTATTATGGATTTCATGGACACCTGATGATCACGGTTGAGGGCGTCATCACGGGCTGGACGGTGACCGCCGCCTCTGGCGATGAACGCGAGGCGCTGTGGGATCTGACGGATGGGGTTCAGGGTTTGGTCATGGGCGATAAAGGCTATATCAGTGCCTCCCTGAAGGCCGAACTCGCCCTCACCGGGGTTGACCTGCAAACCCCGCTGCGGGCGAACATGACCGATACCCGGAACCCATGCGTCGTCCGGCAATTGACTACGACCCGCCGCCTCGTGGAAACCGTCATTGGCCAATGAGCAGAGCGGTTTCATTTGGAAAAAATCCGAGCGCGGGATCGTTGGCACTTGACGAGCCGGATGGCACGAAAGGTTTTGGCGCATACCTTGTGCATTTTCGTGAACCGGTTGCTCGGTCGGTCAGACCTCCAGTTTGAGGGACTGATCGCCTGAAAAGTCGAACATCGCGTAATCACTATTAATTTGTTTAGCTATACACGTACGCCTATGCGGCGGTCTCGGTAACCGACGGTCAGCTGGATACCCTGATTCTGCCCCGCGTCAACTGCCAATGCATGCAACTCTTCCTCGACGAGGTGGCCTCCCGCCATCCTGGCGAGCGGATCGTCATGGTGCTGGATGGCGCCGGTTGGCATCGGAGCGACTCCCTGGCGCTAGCACCCAATGTGCGCTTGCTCAACCTGCCACCGTATTCGCCCGAACTCAATCCGGTCGAGCATCTTTGGGATGACCTACGGGAGAAATCCTTCCACAACCGCCTCTTCGAAACCCTGGACGCGCTGGAAAATCATTTGGAAGAGGCGCTCCATGAGCTGGAACTTGACCCTCACCGCGTATATAATTGCCGGGTTAGTAACCATTGGTGCTAGTTTTATTCACAGATTGAATTCGGCGATGGACAACGGTATGAAGCCATGTTTATCGGGCTTGAGGCCATTCCATTGGATGAGCAAGTTGAAGGCGGCGACGGTGAACGCCAGCCGCGCCAAGACGTAATCGACCACCCGATGCATGATCTTTTTGAAATGGCTGATCAGGGTCAGCATCGAGAACACGGTTTCGATCAGCATGCGGTCGTTCCAGGTGCCGCGCCGGCAGAGCTTGAGATTGAGCGGATCGCCGGCGCGGGCGTGGAAGCCGGTATCGGCCAAGATGACCATACGCTCTTGGAAGTGCTGAATCAGGGGATGAAACCAGGTGTCGTGGGCGTTGGCCGGCAGGCCCATCCAACCGACGACTTCACCCCGGTGGTTGGCCAGCAGGCACAATTTAACCCCCACGATCCAGCGGTGGTTAGAGAGTCCTTTACGACCGATCTGGGCCGGGCGGCGCCCCTGTCGAATCGGATGGATCAATTCGATGCCGTAACTATCGACAACACCCAACAGCGTTGGCGGCGCCAGGAACAACAACGTCCACTGTTGATGGGTCTTGAACTGACGAAACAACCGGGTCCGCTCGGGCAAGTGAGGAAACAGCGGGTGGTAATCCCGCGTCAGCCAGCGATAGAACGCGCGGTTGCCGACCCCCTTCAAGGCGTGCAGCACCCCCAAAGTCACGATTTCACTGGGCCACAGCACCGCTTGGGCGTGTTTGGGCAAGGCGCGCATCCGGTCGTCGATCCGGCAGAACAAATCCGTGATGAAGTCGATGGTGGTCATGGCCGCTCTCCTCTCGCTGTCAACCGCTCAACTTGACAAAATCGACATAAGGGCGATCGTGGCCGCTTCAACCTAAAAAACTAGCACCAATGGTTAGTAAGTATCCCCCGGCAGAGCCGGGGGCTTTAAGCCCCCGGCAGAGCCGGGGGCTTTAGTTTGTGAGCCGCTCAAAGCGGCTCACCAGGGTCGCTAACGCGGCCCTGACGTTCTTGGGCCACCTAAAGGTGGCGCCTCAGCGTCAGAGGTCTAGATTATCCAGTCGCTGATCCTCTTGCTCTTGGTACTGAATGTACTCGCGGATCACGGTCTCATCCCGACCGACGGTCGAGACAAAATACCCCCGCACCCAAAAATGCTGCCCAACAAAATTCTGCTTGCGCTCCCCGTACACCCGCGCTAAGTGAATTGCGCTCTTGCCCTTGATGAACCCGATCACTTGAGACACCGCGTATTTGGGGGGAATCGCAATCAGCATATGCACATGGTCGAGCAGCAGATACCCCTCCTCAATTCGGCTTTCCTTCTGCGCGGCCAGCTTTCGAAACACTTCCCCCAGGTGCTTCCTCAACTGGACATAAAGCGTCTTGCGACGACACTTCGGGATAAAGACCACATGGTATTTACACTCCCACTTGCTGTGGCTTAGGCTGTCATACTCGTCCATCGGGATTCTCTCAGTCGTGGTGCTTGGCGGCTCACGACACAGAGTTTCCCTGATGGACTCCCGTAAATGTCAAACTGCTACCGTCTCCCCGGCAGAGCCGGGGGTTTTCTCAGGATAATAATGAGCGCGTAGAGCGGGTTAGCGTAGCGTACAAACCTACCAATTCGGCGGGACTCCCCCAAGGCGGGTTGTGGGCCGACGCCCTAACCCGCCCTACGGTTTGCCTCTGATCGGGCAGGAAGTGCAGTGGTCAGCCGGGTAGCCGGGCACAAGACGTGTCCGACATCCTCTCTAATCCCCTAAACCTGTCGGGCAATGCTACGCTTTTGCCAGACCTACTCGGAAATTTGCCGATGTGCTCCGCCGTTCAACCACGCCCGGCGCAACGTACTTCTTCACGGTCGTCACCTATCGGCGGCGGGCCATTCTTTGCGAACCGGATTCGGTGGCTCTGTTGCGGGAAGCGTTCGCCACCGTCAAACAACGGCATCCGTTTCGGATCGACGCGGCTGTGATTATTGCGTATTGATAACGTCAATACGTCTCGCTAAGCTTTTTGCATGGACATCGAATTCGTGCGGCACGGCATTCGTTTTGTCGCCAACCGCAACAAGGCCCAAAACAACCTGCGCAAGCATGGCGTGTCCTTCGAGCAAGCGGCGGAAGCCTTCTTCGATCCGTTCCTGAAAATCATCGATGCCAGCCGGCGAGACGAAACTCGCGACGCTATGATCGGCTGCGATGACACCGGACATCTTCTGTTCGTCGTGCATCTGCTGATTGAAGACGACGGCATCCGCTTGATTTCGGCCCGCAGAGCGACCCGTGAGGAGCGTCGGTTCTATGAAGATGACTGATCTAAAACAACGGCTGCGCCAAGACCGGCCGATGACGACCGTCACCTTGCGCATGCCGGAAGACGTGATCGACGACCTCAAGCGCGTTGCGCCCCTGCTGGGCTACTCGGGCTATCAACCCCTGATGCGCGCCTATATCGGCCAAGGGCTGCGCACCGATCTAGCCCGCCTAGAGGATGCCCCCATGACCCGCCTGTTGGAAAATCTGAAGGCGCAAGGTGTATCCGAGGAAACATTAACCAAAGCGTTGGCCGACTTGTCAGCCGGGTAGCTGGGTAGTCGGGCACAAGACGTGCCCGACATCCTCCTTAATCCCCTGAACCCGCCGGGCAACGCTGCGCTTTTGCCCGACCTACTCGGAAATTTGCCGATGCGCTACCGCCGTTCAACCACGCCCGGCGCGGGGCGTACTTTTTCACGGCCGTGACCTATCGGCGGCAGACCATTCTTTGCGAACCGGATTCGGTGGCTTTGCTACGGGAGGCGTCCCGAACTTGCGCTACCGGCTTGTGGTACACTCCCTAAGAAAGCTCAATGGGAAAACCGATATGGCTGATAATATTGAAAATCTGATTCTCGAACACCTGCGGGCGATCCGTAGTGATATCGGCGGTATCAAGGACGATGTGCGCGAGATCAAACAGCGGCTCACCAGCTTGGAAGCGGCTGTTGCGGGTCTGCGGCGCGCGATAACTCCAACGTAATCGACCAACACGCGCGATATGACCGTCGTGTGGAGCGTGTGGAGCGTCGTTTAGATTTGGCCAATGGTTAACCTCGGTACGGCCGATTAGTGTAACGTAACTCGCTGGTTCGATGGAATTTCCCCCAAGGCGGGGCACGGACCGACGCCTTAACCCGCCCTATGGTTTGCCGTTTCGTCTCAGCTCGCGATTCACCGCACCGGGAGTAGGTCTCGTGTCCATCGAACTTTGGCTTGCTTTTGTCGCCGCCTCGGCGGTTCTGCTCGTCGTGCCCGGCCCGACGATTCTCACCGTGATTAGCTATTCGGTGGCTCACGGCCAACGCGCCAATATTCCGCTGGTGGCTGGCGTTGCTCTCGGCGATTGCACCGCCCTTGCACTCTCTCTCCTAGGTTTGGGAGCACTGCTGGCAACTTCCGCGATCTGGTTTACAGTAGTCAAGCTGGCCGGTGGTCTTTATCTACTCTATCTCGGCATCAAGTTATTACATTCGGATATTTCTCCCGTCGATTCCCCCCTCCACCCCGCGCCGAATTCTCAATGGCGCTTGTTTCTGAATACCTATCTGGTGACGGCGCTCAATCCAAAGGGCATCGTTTTTTTTGTGGCATTCTTGCCGCAATTTATTGATCAGAAGGCCAATATCACCCTTCAGCTTTGGATCCTGGCAGTCACTTTCGTGCTGATGGCCATCGTCAACGCCACGCTCTACGCCGTGTTTGCGGCATCTGCCCGTGAAATCCTCGCTTCATCTCGCGCTCGACACGGCTTTAATGTTGTCGGTGGATCGCTGCTCTCGGCAGCAGGGGTATGGGCACTGCTCGCTCGTCGGGTGGCGTGAGAACGGCGGGCCAGCATGGCGGAATTAGCTCCGTAGCGCTGCGATCACGGGTTTCGTCTCCGGCCAAACACCGCGCCACAGATGGAACGATTCCGCCGCCTGTTCCACCAGCATCCCCAAACCATCCAGGGTTTGAACGGCACCGTGCTCTAGACCCCAACGCACGAACGCGGTCGGTTCGCTGCCGTACATCAGGTCGTAGCACCAGCCATCCGGCGCCAGCACATCTTCTGGCAAGGGCGGCACCGCGTCGTTCAAACCCGCTGCCGTGGCGTTGATGATCAAATCGAATTGCCGCCCGGCCAACTCCGCGAAACCATAGCCGGAGACCCTTCCCAAGTCACTGAAACGCAGCGCCAGTTCCAGCGCTTTGTCAGCGGTGCGATTAGCGACGACCAATTGAGTCGGCTTTTCCACCAGCAGCGGTTGCAAAATACCTCTGGCTGCACCGCCCGCGCCCAGTAGCAAAACTCGCCGGCCCGCTAGCGGGTATCCGTGATTGACCATTAAATCCCGGACCAATCCCATCCCGTCGGTGTTGTCGCCCCGCACTCCCCCCAGTTCCAGGATAAGGGTGTTGACCGCTCCGGCTCGCTCGGCGCGGACACTCAGCAGATCGGCAAATACCCAGGCGTCCTGCTTGAACGGCACGGTTACGTTCAAACCCTTGCCACCCGCCTCCCGAAACTTCCGCACGGCGGGAGCAAAACCGCCCGGTTCAACCAGGATGGCACGGTATTCGAGAGGCTGGCCGGTCTGCGCGGCGAACAGGGTGTGAATATGCGGGGATTTACTGTGCGCGATGGGATTGCCCATCACGGCGTACTGATCAGGCTGTATCGTCATGATTCATCACTCAATGGCGCAGCGGCGCCCGCAAGCGTTGCTCGAATTCCGGCGGCGGTACGTATTGCAGCAACGCTTCACCGTTGTCGCCCAACAGCAAATCCAAACCCTGTTCCGGATAGAGCCAATGCGTCCCGTCCTTAACCTTCACCTGCTCGGTTGGCTCGCCAAAGCGCTTGCGCACCAGATCGGCATCGAACTGGACCACCGGCATATAGGTGAGGGTCGTGACGGTCGCGCCCAGTGCCTTATCGGCGTCGGCCAGTGGCACCGGATAGCGGCGACCGCCCTCGGCAGTCGGCTGACCTCCGCCGGCATGCGCACGGATTGCTTCCAACATCGGTTCAGGCAGTCGCGCTGACAACACCAACCGGGCGTTCAAGCCGCCGACCACTGCATCTCGGAAATAGGCTTCCAGCCCCAACCGATTCATTTTGTCCTCGAACAATGCGAATTCGTAGCGTCGTCCCAATTTTTGTACCGCATCCCGCACCGTGCTTTCACCCAGTGTCAACCCGAACACGGTGATGGTGGCACCATCCCGATTGCGCGTCACCTGCCAAGGCATATCCTGGCCCAGCGTGGATGGCTGGCTACCTGGCGGGCGCATCACGGCGACAAAGAACACGCTCATGGCCGCCATTCCCAATCCAGCCACCAGCCAGACTTTCCAATGTTTCATGGCGATCATCGCAACCAGTCGGCCGCCTGCTTCGCGAAATAGGTGAGAATCGCATCCGCGCCGGCCCGCTTAATCGCCAACAGCGACTCCATGACCACTGCCCGTTCGTCCAGCCAGCCGTTGCGCGCGGCGGCCATCAGCATGGCGTACTCGCCACTGACTTGATAGACGAAAGTGGGCACGGCAAACTGGTCCTTGACTCGGCGCACGATGTCCAGATATGGCATCCCCGGCTTGATCATGACGATATCCGCCCCCTCCTCCAAGTCCAAGGCCACCTCGCGCAGAGCCTCGTCGCTGTTAGCCGGGTCCATCTGGTAGCTGTATTTGTTGCCCTTGCCAAGCGCGCCCGCCGACCCCACCGCATCGCGGAACGGCCCGTAAAAACTGGAGGCGTACTTAGCGGAATAGGCCAAAATGCGGGTATGAATGAAATCGTTGGATTCCAGCGCCTCACGGATCGCCCCGATCCGCCCATCCATCATGTCCGACGGCGCGACGATATCCGCACCCGCCTCGGCGTGCGATAACGCCTGTCGGACCAAGACGCTCACGGTTTCATCGTTCAACACATAACCGGCATCGTCCACCAAGCCATCTTGGCCGTGGCTGGTGAACGGATCGAGCGCTACGTCGGTCATCACACCCAGTTCGGGAAAATGGGCTTTGAGCGCCCGCACCGCCCGTTGCGCCAATCCATCGGGATTGTAGGCTTCGGCGGCATCCAGCGACTTGGCCTCCGGTGCAGTCACCGGAAACAGCGCGACAGCCGGCACGCCCGATCCGACCAGCACCTCGGCCTCGTGCAGCAACTCGTCGAGAGTCAGCCGCGCCACGCCCGGCATCGACGCCACCGGCTCGCGCCGCTTCTCGCCCTCGATCACGAACAGCGGTTGGATCAGATCGGCGGTGGTCAATACGGTCTCCCGCACTAACCGGCGGGAGAATTCGTCGCGGCGCAGCCGACGCGGGCGGACACCGGGAAATTGGCCGGTAACGATCTGAGGTATCTTGGACACGCTGACATACTCCGCAGGCTATTGGACTACGATCGTTTCCTGAAGCGGCAGAAAACCAGTTGCTTGCCGGGCTGGGTTTAATCGGATACTGACCGAGCCCCATTATGGAAACCACAGCTAAAACCGGGCAATTTTACCTGAAATATTTTCGCGATGTGCCTTACGCTAACCGCTCCTCATGGTCCAAGCTTCAGAATCGTCGGCACAGGAAACTAAGTTTTTTGAATAAATTTGTGGGAGCATCGATCATGGCGCGTTTTCAGACGACGGATGGCACTTCGACGCTCAACATCATGTTACCGAACGGTAAACCAAGGCGAATCAGCCGGTAATACACTGTGATCGACGAGCTGACTGCCCCGTAAAATGCCGCTTTTCATTCGCCAATTTCAGTTTCTCCAATGACCGATCTGCTCCATTACGAACCGATCATCCGGTTAAGCTGTTTTCTCGGCGTGCTATTGGCGATGATGGGGTGGGAATGGCGGTGGCCACGCCGCACACTGAGCCTGTCACGCGCGCGGCGGTGGCCGGCCAATCTCGCCATCATCCTCATAGACAGCGGGGTGCTGCGGTGGCTATTTCCGGTGCTGGCGGTTGGCATGGCGGAGTTGGCGGAAAACCGTAGTTGGGGCCTGTTCCACCGGTTAAACGCGCCGTTCTGGCTGGCATTCATCGCCACCCTGCTGCTTTTGGATTTAACAATCTATGCCCAGCACGTCGCGTTTCACAAAATCCCGCTGCTGTGGCGCTTGCACCGGATGCACCACACTGATCTGGATTTCGATGTAACCACCGCCTTGCGCTTCCATCCGTTGGAAATTGTACTGTCCATGTTGCTCAAGCTAGCAATGGTCGTGCTGCTGGGCACTCCGCCGGTCGCGGTGATGCTGTTCGAGGTGATTTTGAACGCCACCGCCCTGTTCAATCATGGCAACGTTCGCCTGTCGCGAAAACTCGACCGTGCGCTGCGCTGGGTGCTGGTCACGCCCGACATGCATCGGGTTCATCACTCGATCCATCGCGAGGAAACCGATAGCAATTTCGGATTCAACCTCCCTTGGTGGGATCGACTGTTCGGCACATATCGAGATCAGCCGCGCGACGGACACGTTGGCATGACCATTGGATTAGAGTATTTCCGCGATTGGCGGGCGACGAGGCTAGACGGGTTGTTGTTACAGCCGTTTCTGATCTCGGATCGGGACGACCCCGAATCAAGCCCCCTCTAAACTCTAGAACCTCTCCTGTCCATGCATCCGTGTTGCATCTGGGAAATCACGATAGAGTGCAAAGACGACATCCTGCGCCTTTGAGTTCACCGCGTGGTGCAAGCTCTCTACCGGGTCGGTCCGTGAGGAGACTGCGTCAAAAGCCACCTGCATCTGAGCCAGGTCGTCGAACTCATACCAATTCTCTTTCAAAGGGTAACCATATCCAAGGGAAGGCCGTGATGGAACGGACGGTTTCGGGATGACCGGCGTAGTGGTTCATGGCGATGCAGAGTTGGTCTCTGACGGCGTTCATGGAGTTGAAGACGGTATTGCCGAAGAATTTTTCCCGCATATCGTCCCAGATGTGTTCGGAGGGGTTTAATTCCGGCGAATAAGGCGGTAGGGTCACCAGCATCATGTGATCGGGGACATGGAGCACGCCGGGGCTGTGGCCGGGCGCGCCGTCGTAGACCATGAGGATGAAATCGTCAGGGAATGATTCGCGGACATGGCGCAGAAAGAAGGTCATGCATGCTCCATCCATAGCGGGCAGAATGAAGTGTGTAGAGGCGCCGTCCTGCGGACAGAATGCCCCATACGCGTAGGTGTATTCGCGGACCATCTGTTGACCAACGACCGGTCGGATACCCGCTCTGGCCCAGCATCTGCGGGGATGGTTGATCCGCCCGAACCGGGCTTCATCCTGAAAGAAAATCCGTAAAGGCCGACCCGCCACACAGGACTTTTCATGGGCCTGTTCTACGATGTCCGGCCAGTTTTTTTGAATGAGGACTGGGCCTCCGGGTCGGCCCTGGGATGGCAGGGGCGGGGAACGATTTTCCGCCAGCCATGGCGGTGAAGGAGTTTATAGGTCACCGAACGGTGAATGCGCCGACCGGTACGCTCGCACAGGGCGTCGTGGACCTTCCCGACTTCCAGCAGGCCTCCCGCATCTCCAACTTCGATAAAGGGTTGCAAAAAGGCCACCTCTTCTTCGGGTGTCATGATCTGTCTGCGCCGACCGCCACGGCCGGACAGATCGAAAATCTCCATCCCAAAACGTAAAAACTCGCTATGGAGCCTCCGGATCGTCGAAACCGCAAGACCCGTTACACCCGCGATCTGTTCCACAGGCAGATCAAAAGCCGCACGACAGTAAATCGCCTGCGCGCGTTTCAACACATTCGGATCTTTGCTCTCTTCAATAAGCCGATGGACCAGCAATACTGTCCCTTCCGGAAATGATTTGCGATAAACCGTCATGCCTTCCTCCCTTCCTGGGGAAAAGTCTAAGCTTTTTAATTATTCTTTGAAAGAGAATTGGTATCAAGAGTAATGTGGAACTCCCGTAGCTGTGGAGGCCGGAAACCGAGTTTGCATCGCGTGATTCGATAGGCACGGAGCTGACTATCTTGCTTCAATCGTTCGAGATAGCCACGCACGCACTCAGCAAACTCCATGTCACCCACTCCGGGCTTGAGATTGCACCAAATATGATAAATATCCAATTGTGGCTCCTGACTTCGGCTCTGCGACGCACCTACGATGCCTACCGTAACCGAATGACTTTGCCAGTCTCACCGACAGAATCGCTCCCTAAACCCAGGATCAATGTCCCATCGTCCAGCGGCAGATTGGGAAATTTTGATACAAGCTCTCAACCAAACTCCAATCGAAAACCGGCTTTCCGCAGAAAATGCGCCTCCCCTTCCAAGTCGGCATGGGTCAGCGGATGCTGCTCCAACCAGCCGGACGGAAACTGCAACTCCAAGCGCTGTTGAGTGACACGCAAAGTTAGCGCCGGCAACGGCTGGCGGGTGCGCGCCCGATTCAGCACCACCGCCAACCTCAGCAGCACGCACAGCCGACGGACCTGAGGTGCCACATCGCGCGGCAGATGCGCGAAAGCATCGGCGGGAAACGACCGGCGATGACGCTGGATCAGCGCCGCTAGCAACGTTTGATCGCTCTGCGAGAAACCCGGCAAATCGGCATGTTGCAAGATATAAGCGCCATGCTTGTGATACTGGTGATAAGCCAGCAACATTCCGATTTCATGCAAGCGGGCTGCCCATTCCAAAACGTGAGCCGATGCCTCCGCTTCCAAATCCCAGCCTTCGCGAGCCTGGCGCAACAACTCCAGTGCGGTTGAGCTGACTCGCTCGGACTGGGCGCGATCCAAACCGTAGCGGTCAATCACGGCGGCGATGGTGCGGTCACGCACATCCTCGTGGCGGATACGGCCAAGCAGATCGTAGATCACGCCTTCCCGCAGCGCTCCCTCCGACACCTCCATCCGCTCCACGTTCAGCGCTTCGCACAAGCCGTGCAGCACTACGAAACCACCCGGAAAAACCTTGGCCCGGGCTGGTTCCAGTTGCCAGCGAGACGCCACCGTCGCAACCTGACCAGCATCCAGCAGCGCCGTCCGCAAGCGTCGCAACGCCTCCAGGGTAATCCCCTCCCGGCTCCACCCTTCCCGCGCGATCACCTCCTGAATCGCCTTGATCGAGCCTGAAGCGCCGGTGACCACCTGCCAACCCAGCTCCACATACTCCTCGCGCACCGGTTCCAAGCGCAACTGCACCCGTAATTCCGCCTCGCGCAAACGAGCCTCGGTAATCTTGCCCCCTTCAAAACAGGCCCGGCTCAGGCTGACGCAACCCATCTTGAGGCTGGTCAAGTGCATCGGCTGAAACTTCTCGCCAACGATCAGCTCGGTGCTACCACCGCCGATATCCACCACCAACCGTCGGCCCGGCGTGTCGGCAACGCTGTGGGCCACGCCCAGATAAATCAATCGCGCCTCTTCCTGGCCGCTGATGATCTCGACATCGTGGCCGAGCACCTCCTCGGCCCGCTGGAGAAATTCCGCGCTGTTACGTGCCTGGCGCAAGGTATTGGTGCCGACAATCCGCAATTGCGGCGGCGGAATGTGCCGCAGCCGCTGGCCGAAACGCGCCAGGCAATCCAACGCCCGACCCTGCGATTCCTCCGATAACCTGTTCTTATCATCCAGGCCGGCGGCCAGTTGCACC
>JBAOHI010000051.1:0-7720 GCA_037045535.1 Candidatus Competibacter sp. | reverse complement strand
CCTGGCCCATCCATCCATCATCTGGTATTCAAGCCGGCAAACTGATCGCGAATGAGCCGGCACCGATTCGGTGCCAGCTCATTCGTCGATGCCATGGTCAAACCGATGAACGCGTCACGGCCTGGCTAAGGTTTCAAAGCCGTCCACAAAAATCACGTCGTTGCCGGCCCCTGGACCAAGCAGTGTTGTCGTAAGGTTGTCGGCCTGACCCGCGGAACCGGCTTGGGCAACATGCAAATGCACGCCGCTGGCTGTCGGCGCAGCATTGGCAGTGAACGAGAACCGGAACATCGTTCCCCAATTAAGTGGATTGGTCACGGCTGGGGTGCCGACCGGCGGCGACGGATCCGCCGGCGCAACCCAGTTGACCGCGGTCGGCGCAACCGTGCCTGTCCAGTCATTCGCGGCATTCAGATCTCCATCGCTGAAAACCAGGTTGCTGATGGAAATTCCTGGGGCCGTGTTGATGCGAAAACGATCAAGGCCGAAATTGTGCACGACCTTTACATAACCTGGCTCGCACGGAGGAGCAGGATTCGGATCAAGGCACTCCGTCGCAGCGCGCGCAAAATCAAAGTTCATGATCACGTAGTCGTAGCGGTACTGGCCGCCGCCAAGATCAAACACCTTGACCGCAGCCTTGACGTGACCTTCGCTGCTGGCCAGTTCCTGAATGGCTTTGGCACCACCCGGCGGTGTGGTTTCAGCCCAGCGATCGATGGCCGAGCCGAGGCGGAAAGCTTCTCCGGCCCCTGGCATCCAGGTTGAACCCGAGCGCGAAGGTGAAACACCACGCGTGGCCATGGAGTTGTAGATGTTCACGTCTTCGCGCGCCAGATACCACGATTCGAAGCGATACGACGCTCCCGCATTCAAGGCGGGATCGATTTGGGACTCGATGGTGATCAGGCGCTGTGAATACTGACCGTTGCCGGAGCTGTTCGAATTGCCATCGCAATTGGTGTCGTAGATGGAACCGCAACGACCCCAGATATTGTCGGCAGGAATGATTTCCGAACGCGGACCGAGATCGTTGTTGCTGTCGTTGTTGCCGGTTCCATAGGTGTCGGAACAAGCTCGACCGAGCACATGCGAATTGGTGCCATGGCCAGAGGCGCAACCGACATTGGTGGTCAGGAACGCGTGCTTGACGCCAGAGCGCCCGATTTGGTCGATGCTGCCATCGGCGTTGTATCGATACAGGTTCCAGATCAGGTATGGGTGTTGGTCATTGCTATAGGGCGCGAAGGTGCCGGAGAACTTGGTGTACCAGGGAATGTCGGCGGTCCACAGCACAGAGCTGGTTCCCAATGGATCACCCGCAACCGTTGCCTGGGCAGAGCCATTGTTGACATTGTTCCTCAGGGTGGAGCTCGGCGTGAACACCACCTGGCCCGTGGTCGAACTTCCCGTGCAGCCATTGCAGCGACTGTAGCTGACGCTGAAGTTCTGCATGAACAGATCGGCCTGGTAGACCGTTCCCGCGGGTTGCCCAGGCACCTGGGTCCCTGTCCAGTCAAACACGCTGCCGCCCTTGGGTGTGGCTCCAACACCCTGGCGAAGCACCTGACTCAGCAACATCATGTCGGCAATCGCCCAGTTTGCGCGCTCAGGGAAGCCCAGGCGACTGGCAAGAGCCGGACTGATGCGCAAGTCCATCGTCTGTACGGCAAGCGTGCGGTTGTCATTGACCAGCTCGTACATCAGGCGATCGACATAAAACCAGGCGATTCCATCTGCACCCACCAGATCCAGGATGAGGGGGTCATCCGCCCGTGTGCGCAGGCGGAAATCCGACAGGTTGATCTGTGTTCCATCGTTCAGCGCCAAGACATAGCCACCGCGCGCCTGCACGGAACCACCCACGAAGCCTTGCAGGTTGTTGTTGTGCACGCGGAATTCGAGACTGCCGGACTGGCGAACGTTGAACCGTTCATGCTGCCGCCAGCTCAAATCTTTGAGCTTCCCATTCGTCTTGGTGATGCTCAAACCCATGTCGGCAAGCAGCTCGCGATTCCATCGCATGCCCACTTCGCCACCCCATACGGCCCACAGCGAATCCTGGCTGAGCTCTGCCGCGGTCGTGCTTGACTCAGCCATCACCCATGCGGGTGCAAGCCCGAAAGCCAGCACGCTCGCCAACATGACTCTCTGAAATCCTGCATCACGCTGCATTTCGCTTACTCCAAGTCAAAATCCTGGTTGCGTGGCGTTTCGCTACCACGGAAACCCTCGATTACTCAAAACCGTTTCGGAAAATTGGCCAGTCGCCGACTTGGGTAATGGTTGGACCGACCTGTTTGCACACCATCGAATTTTGCGGCTCGCAGGAAGCTCCGCTGCAACCGGGCGGCCAGTTGTTGCCGTTGGCATCCCGTACGCTGGCGCGATACCAGAACACGACATCCGTATCTGCAATCGACTGGCTGTTGGCAATATTCGTTGCCGTCATGGTGCAGTCACCCAGGTTGTTGTCGCTACGGTCGGCGTATTCGTTGTTGATGAAACGGCTGCCGATCACGTCAACCGAATGAAAATTGCGCCCGGACTGATTCGGCGGATTGTAGTCACCCGATCCGGAAACAATGCGGTAGCCGAAATCTCCCTTGGTGCTCATCACGTCCCAATACGTCGGCCCGCCACCCGGTCCGCCGGTCAGGCTGCGCAATCCGGAAAACTCCGTTGACTGCGATACCCCATTGGCAAGAATTTCGTTGTTGCCGGAGCCATCGATGTCGAAATCAAAGCGCCAGTAGTTGTGGTGCCAGTGGGTGAGGCTGTTGTTGGTTCCATCTCTGTTGCCAAATCCGAATTCCGGTTGTATGTCGCCATTGGCCCAGAACGCGTAACGACCCGTGTACTGGTACCAGGCTGCCGAGTACTGGGTGGTCAGGACCACATGATCTCCCATGTCCTCGATTGCGACTCCGCCTGGCGCACCAATGCAATCAGCCAGGACGAAGTTGGTTCCTGGCGCACCGGTAAACGGGCAGCTTCCGTAGGCCGCAGTTGCGTCCTGCGAAACGTCGCATACCGTGGTTGCAATGTAGGGCGAAGGTACACCCAATTGATTGCGTACCGGGACCGATGCGACAAAACGCGCATCGGAATCCTTCCAGTCGCGATAACAGGTACCGCTGTTGCGATACTCGGCAAACAGGATCGGAGCATGCAGGCGCTTGGCGACCAGAATTCCCTTGTAGTGCACATCCCGCAATTCCAGGCCGGAGCCATCCGCGGCCACGCTCTGGCTCGGTTGTACCCAGCACATCTCCCAGACCGGATTGGCTGCGGGCCATTGCAGCAAGTTACCGCCCCACAGACCGCAATCTGCGGCCGCAGCGAATGCGGACCCGCTGATTCCCATGCCAAGCAGGGCCAAGCCTGCCACCAGTCTGCGCGTGATCATCTGCATCGGCTTGTCCTCAGTTTTTGTCAGCTACCGGATCGGGCTTCCGATCCGGGTCAAGTGCGGCGTGCACGACTCGCCGCGTCATCAAATCAACGATGGCGTGGGCCACATGCTGTTGGCCATCGCCACGGGATACGATCACGTGCACGCATCTGGAACCCGCTTTGCAACCAGCATCGTTCTCGTTGCGCAGAACGAATCCGGCATAGAAATTCAAGTCGGGAGCGGACAGCAATTCGTGAAGACTGGGCTCTTCCCTGGCCAATGCGATCGCCAACTCGAGCTCACGATCTGCAAAATTCAAGGTGTACCCAGGCTTGTCCGTGCGCCTCAGCGAATTGCCGGACTCGTCAAAAACCGACTCCACAACGACACCACGTCGATAGTCCCAACCATACTCAACGAACACTTTCCGGTTGATGCCATTCTCGGTGAATACATCGCCATACCGCCGCACCGGTTGGTAATCCGGCAGCTTGATGTCTGCCGAATTGCGGTCGATTCTCACCTTGTTGCCGCCTACTCCGGCCGATGCCGTGAGTGGAGTCATCGCACTGTCAGCGTCACGGACTCCTTCCGTGCGGGTTCTCGGCTGGCAAGAAGCGATGAAGGCCGGAATCAATATGGCAACGATCGTGAGCAGGTATCCGGCGCGCAGGTATTTCATGGTCGTTTCCACGCCAGGATCAGTAGATCTGCAACCGGGCACCAGGCACAAGCACGTCAAAACCATCCGCAAAAATCAGATCAGCCCAAGGGCCGAATGGGTACAAAGTCGGACCAACCGACTTGCAGACCATGGAATTCTGCGCCTGACAATTTCCACCGCTGCAGCCCGGTGGCCAGCTGTTCGCTGTGGTGTCACGAACGGCAACCCGGTAGTAGATGGCCTGGTTGGTGTTGGCGATGTTTTCACCATTGATGATGTTCTCTTCATGCATTTCGCAATCGAATAGGTCGTAGTTCGGGTTGTCACCGTACTCGTTGGCGTGCGTTCGCGTCGCCATGAAATCGAGCGTGTGGAATCCGCGACCGGATTCGTTGGTCGCGTACTCGTAGTCACTGGCACCAGGAACCATGCGATAGCCATTCCCGCTTGAGGGATTGCGTACCGACCAAGTCCGTGGCCCGCCGCCGGGACCACCACCGACATTGCGCAAGTCGGTGAATTCGACGGCCTGATCGGAATTGTCGATGCTGACCACGTTGTTGCCGAGCCCATCCATGTCGAACTCGAATCGCCAGTAGTTGTGGTGCCAATGTGTCACGCCATTGAAGGTGCCGTTGCGGTTGCCAAAGCCGAAGGTCGGCTTCATGCGGCCATCGACATAGAATTCCATGCGCGATGAGTACATGTACCAATCAGCGATGTACTGCGCCGTCAGGCGCACGTGGTCGCCCATGTTCTCGATGGCGACGCCCTGGGTGCAGGAGTAGCCCGCTGGAATCGGCAATAGATAGGGGCAATAGCCATAGGAGGCGGTCGCATCATTCGAGCGATCGCAACTAGTGATTGCTGCATTGCCACCCGGCGGGATATCTCCCAACTGGTTCTGCACGGCGTTGGCGGCCAGGGTCGAAGTCGGCTGGTCCTTCCAGTCGCGATAGCAGTCTCCGCCATTGCCATCCTTGTATTCCGCGAAGAGCATCGGTGCATGCGCGCGGCGCAACACCAGTTGCCCGTTCCAGTACACGTTGCGCAATTCCATGCCGGAGCCTGCGGGCCCCACGCTGTCATCCGGTGCCAACCAGCACATTTCCCAAACCGGGTTGACGGCAGGCCAGCTCAGTTTGGTTTCCGGCGCAACGCAGGTGGGTGATCCGGCGTGCACAAGTGCCGAGGAGGCAAACATCGCCAGCCCGATAACAGGAATGAATCTCTGGATGAACATGGCTCAATGCTCCAACGATAAATGGGCCGCCTTCCGTCCGGAAGGCACGTAGTCCGGATAAACAACGCGATCGCTCATCAGATCGACCACGGAATGAAGGATCACATCGTCTCCGTTGTTCACGGCGGCGATCACGCGAATGCAGCGCGAACCCCTGTCGCAAAAGGGGTCCCCAGGTTCACGCATGGCAAAACCACCATGCCAGAGCATCACGTCCGGCTTGTTCACGATGTCACGCGTCCTCGGATCCAACTTCACCAGCGCGGCCGCGCGTTGCCGCTCGGGCTCCGTCAGGCTGAGATCAGCGCCAGGCGGATACTGGGTGGCGATGAGATTCCCGTTGGGATCGAAGGTGCGGACGATGTTTTGTCCACGCGCGTAGTCCCATCCGCGAGTGACCACACAACGTTCGTCGTCACGACGTTCGGACTGGTCAGGACAGAAATCCGTAACCCGGCTTGACTCCACATAGCCGCGCATCCTGCCGCTGTGATCGATGCCATCGGAAGCAATATCGTTCCTGGTCGCCTGGCTGCCGCAAGCAGCAAGCCCCAGGCTCAGGGCAAGCAGGTAGCACGCGCGGAAAAGGGAAGCTGGAGAACGATTCGATTCAGACATGGCTGTTGATCAATTTGGGGTCGATACGGTGGCGACATTGCCCGCCGTTTCCGGCGGCGATTTTCCGTAAGCAGGGTTGTTCCACAACTGGAACAGGTAGTCCGCCCGGGAAAGCGACTGCGGACCGATGTTGAAGGGCCGACCTGGACCGCCCGTGCACAAGGTGTTCTCCGCAGGAACCGCAGGTGCTTCAGCGGATTCATCCTTGAGGAACTCGATGTAGTCCTTGCTGGAAATCTGGAATTTCAACCCGGCCTCGATCTTGATCGGCCGCGCGGTACCAGCCGGCAACACGAAGGTGTAGTCGGCTGAATCGTAGTTGACGAGCACGCCGGAGCCGGGCGAAACCTCGGGATATGTGTACGCCACCGGTCGAATCTCATCGCCATTGGGATCACCATCGGCTGCCGGATGGAAACCCAGCGGCGGAATGCGGTTGTCCTTGCGTACGCAATTGTTGAGTACGAAGTGGAACTGCTTCTTGCCTGCTTCCTCGATCTTGCATTCGGCAGGCGGACCCGACGTCCAGATGCCTTGCAGAACCTCGTATACCTTGGCTTGCGCGTCCTCGGTCAGGACGCCGGTCGTGCCGTCATAGGCGGCGCTTTCGGCAACCACGGCATCGGTTGCACTGAGGGCCTTGACGTTCAGCCACATGCGCCGACCTTCGGCGTAACCAGTCGGCAACTTGTGACCACTCAGATTCGTGACCTTGACTCGCACGCTGATGGAGCCGGCACTGCCGGCAGTTGGCGGACTGTAGGCAAGGATTGATGTCTCGACTGAAGCGCTGGACTCCAACATGGCGCGGGCACTGGCAATGGTGCGATCGAAATCGGCTTCGCGGTCAAAACCGGTCACGCCATTGGCGTATTCGGTCTTGATGATGGAAGGGATCCAGGTGTTGGCACCGGCAAATTCATGGACGGGGAGATTGCCCGTTCGTGACCCGTCCGGATTCTGGTTGCAGGCCTTGGCCTCCGGATCGTCGCTGCTGCGCATGTGGCAGTTCTGGCACTGCTGGGCCTTGGCAATGGCAGGCACCAGGTCCGGACCTTCGCCCATGCCATCGCGGAATATGGTTTCGGAGAACAGGCTGTTGTTCCACTCGGAATAGGTGCGCTCCAGCGGCATGGGTCGCGTGGTTGCCACTCCGCCTTCCAGCACCAGGGTCTTCAGCGGTCCCTCGTCCGTATCGGGGGTGGTCACGTCGTGACAGGTTCCGCACAACTTGGAATCCTGATGGTAGGGAGACGCGACCCAGCCGTGAGGCGGTTCGAGAAATCCGCTGGTGTAGCCATACGGTCCGCGCCGGCACGGTCCACCAAAGGTGTCTCCAGAGGGATTGGTGCACGTAGAGGAGTCATCAATCCAGATGTTGGCATTGCCGATCATTCCCGGCTGTCCAGCCGGCCCGGTCGGCATCATGCGGTGGCAGAAATGGCAGGTCACTCCTGCGTAATCGTTGCTCTTGCCATCATTGTCATCGTAGTCGCCATTGAGCTGGCATCCGCTGGCGCCACCCGGTCCGGTGGAACCTCCTCCAATGGCCTTGACCACGCGCCCCGCCAGCCAGCCCGGAGGTGTATGGCAACGCAGGCAGAAATCACCAACGCCCGGATAATCCTTGTTGGCAATATCCAGTGCCGCCCAGAACAAGGGGTCTCGCATGGCATTGGCCATCATGCTTCCGCCCCAGGTGCTGTGCGGCATGAAGTTTGGATCGTTGCCGGAAAAACCACGATGGCAGGACGAACAGGCCATCGGCTCTTCCATGCCCCAAGCCAGGCCTGGTTGC
>JBAOHI010000050.1:0-17606 GCA_037045535.1 Candidatus Competibacter sp. | reverse complement strand
TCGGGTTTACAACCCAGAGCGGCGGATATTTTTTGAAGCAGATCGGTAGACGGTATCTGGTCACCGTTTTCTATCATGCTGATGTAGCTCTGATTTACACCAACAGCCTTTGCCAATTTTACCTGACTTATTTCGACTATCGCTCGCCGTACCTTGATCGCATGTCCGATACTCATAATTTAACCTCGTCTAATAATTTATTATTAGTTTAGTGATAGCTGTTATTAAGATCAAATTTGCGGCGACATAACCGCGCTATCGCTGTCCGCGCCGATCCGTTTTCCGCCGTGGCGATTGCTTGGCATCGTCGCAAGCCTCGCTAAATCCCTCCCATCTCCACCGTCCGGGTGGAGCGGCGGGCACCCCCCCGCTGCCGCCCGCATGGTGTCGCACGTCCCGCCGCCCGGCGCAAGGCACGCTTCGCTCTTCGGCCTTGCGCCGTTCGTCGTGGCCGTGCTGTCGCTGGTCGCCGTGGGCGTGGCGGGGGGGTGTGGTTCCCGCCGCTGGTGGCCGGGGCTGTCCCTCGGTGGGTTTGCTGGCTGTGGGGGTGTGTTGTGTCTGCTCTGTCTCGCTGTGTCGGTTTCGTTCCGGTGGTTTCGGTGGCGCTGCGTTCGGCCCGCTGTCGGGTCGCGCCGTGGGGCGGTTCCGCCTTGGGTCTGTCGTTCCGCCGTTCGCGGCGCTCGCTGTCCGGGTTCGTCGCGGTCGCGCGGTTTTCCTCGTTCGCCGCCGCGTCGCGCTTCGCGCGGTCCTGGGGTCGGCGCTTGCCGCCGCGCCCCGGCTTTTGCGCGGTGCGTGCGGTGGCCGGTGGGTTTGCGGTTTCCGTGCCGGTGTGCCGGTGCTTGCCGCCCTGTCGCTCCGGCCTTCGTCGGCTGCTGGCCGCTCGCGCGGGTTAGCCGTGCGCTCCCTTCCCTTGTTCCCGTCCGCCGCTCCGGTGGTGGTCGGGTTTTCCGGCTCCCGCCGGCTGTCGCCGTCGTTCGCGCCGGCCGTGGCCGGCGTGGTGGGTTCGGTGCTGGCCGCTGGCCGCTCGGTCGCGGTCGGTTGCGCGCCGGGC
This sequence comes from Candidatus Competibacter sp., assembly GCA_037045535.1. Lineage (GTDB taxonomy): Bacteria > Pseudomonadota > Gammaproteobacteria > Competibacterales > Competibacteraceae > Competibacter_A. The sequence goes on along the minus strand of JBAOHI010000050.1, from coordinate 16,555 downwards.
GCTGATGCGTTCGTGCGTTCCGCCGCTCTCGGTGCGCTGGTGTTTTCCGTTGCTGCGTTCGGCTCCGGTCGCGGTGCGTTCGCCGCTCGTTCGGTGGCCCTGGTTCGCGCTGTGGCCGCTGGCGGCTCCGGTTCTGGCTTCGTGGTGTTTCCTTCCGCGCCGTGCCCCGCTGGCTTGTCGCCTTCCGCTCGGTCGTCGGCTTGCTTCTGTGGGTTTGGGTCTGGGTCTTGGGCTTCCGCCGCTTTCGCGGCTGGTCTCGGGTTGCCGCTGGTGGTGTTCCCTTGCGGGTTTTCCGGGTTGCCCGCTTGGGGTCACTGGGTGTCCGCTGGTTCTGGTGTTTGGGCGGTCGGGTTTGTGTTGCGGTGATTACTGTATTAGCCAATTAGCCAAAAAAATTTTACTCTCTACTAATAATTTATTATTAGTTATTGTATAATTAGTCATAGCTAGTAAAGAGGATAAGGACTAAACGGATGTAGCGCGTTCTTTCCCGGTAGGCTCGGGCGCGTTAAATGGAGAAACCGGGAAAAATCATTTGTTCGTCGCTTGCGGACAAGCGCGAATCAACCCATTTTGGAGTTAAAACGATGCGTAAGATTTTTCAAATTGATGGTCTCGATAACTCGGTTTTGAGCGTCGGCGAATGCAAAGAACCGCAACGGGCAGCCATTTGTATTAGGGACAACCAAGGAAATGAAATTCACATGCTGATGGGACAGGAGAGTTTCCGCGAACTGTGTTCACTGTCCTATGACATTCACTGGATACCCGAGCCGCAAACCCAAGCGCAGGAGGAAACAGAATGAAACTCGCTGCACATGCTTACGCGATTGGCCCCAGCTTGCACGATTGGGAACGCGAACGCGAAGACCTCGAAGACTTGAAACGGGAGGCGAGAGAAGCGTCTTTTAACAAGGAATTCGAGTGGTGGCACATCAATCTTTATGGTAATCGCGAACGAGACAAAGAGAAAAAGGAAATTCTCGAAACTATGAATACCGCGTTAAATGATCTGTATTGCAACGACAAAGATTGCGAACGGTTCGAGTATGCCTTGTTTACATGGTATTGCTCAAATAGTAATCAAGAAGCAAGGGAAAACCTGTGGGAACTGCTCAACAACTATATTCGGGCGGTCGTCAGGAAGGAATGGGAACGCGAGCAGGAAGCGGCGTAAAGAAAAGGCGCTTGCGTTGCGGCTCACAACGCGAGCGCCCCACTGCAACCCCGAAACGTGCGAATGAAACGAGGTAAAAATCATGCTAACGGCAAAACAACCGAACTGGCAAGCCCGGCTTGCCACCGATCTCGCCTATCAGGCTTGGAGGGACGCCGACGAACAAGCCTATTTCGATACGTTGGCGAAAACAGAGGAAGCCCGCCGCTACCCGTATGGCCGGCCCGAACAGGATACCGGCTGGTGCTGGGAAACGCCGACCAGGGGAAACGCGCCATGATCCGCCGACATCCCCGCATGACCTGGGTGGCTGCTGCGTATTTCCTGCGTTTAAGCGGTTTCCGCTTGCGCTGGAACATTCGGCAACGCGCCCTCGAAATTGCTCCGATCCAATCCCTTTGACCCGACGAGGCACCCGCCCAAAAGGGCGGGTTTATAACATGGGCAACATGAACGAGATTAGTCTTGATGATGTGACCAAGCTCGAATCCGGCCAAATCCTGGCGGACTCGGTACGGCAATGGCGGTCGGATTGCCAAGCCGGACAGTTCAAAATCGGTTCCAGCCATTTTCGCGGCCCCAAGCTCGACATGGAATTGGTGGGCGCTCAGATTTCGGAGGGTGAGTATTTCGGCTATCCGTTGCAGAAATGGCTTGCCATTTTGTTTATTGATCCCGATGGCGTCCTTTCCTCTGTTTTGTTCAAGACGGAGAGCCTTGACCAGTTCGATGAATTGCGCCGCTCCTACCGCTTAAAAGGCGAGTCGCTGTTAGGAAAAACCATCCGGGCGCACATGTGCAAGCGCGCCAGCCGCGCCAACGGCAACGGCTATTTCGCGGTGGAGTTTGAGGTGGTCAGCGATGGCAAATATGCCGAAGCCATCGCGCAATTCCGACAGCTTCATTACACGCCGGAGTTTATCCGGCTGATCGAGTCGAAACCCGCCGATAACGGCAACGGCAACACCGAGAATGCCAACAGCAAGAAGAAGTGACCGCCCTCGCGCCAAGGATGGCGCAACCTTGAAGGAACCACCGATGAACAACCACGACTACCAGAATTTACCGGGTATCTCGTCTCACTGGTTGATCGAGATGTTGAACAGCCCCGCCGCCTGCTGGCGGAAGTACCTCGATCCCCGGCGGCCCGCCGAGGAACAAACCGCCGCCCTTCGGCTGGGGACGCTGGTTCACTGTCTGGCGTTGACGCCGCGCCAGTTCGAGCGGGAGTTTTTGGTTGCGGATTACGAGCGGCGCAGCGTGGCCGGGAAAGCCCGTTATGCTGCGATGCAACAAAGCGGTTTGACCGTGGTGAAGCCCGCCGAACTCGACCAGGCCCGCGCCATCGTCGCCGCCCTGCACGCCAGCCCGGAATCTCGGAAGCTGCTACGCGGCGGCAAGAAGGAACGGACGATCATCCAGCCCAGGGCGCGCGGCTTGCTCCCGCTCAAGGCCCGGTTGGACATCCACCACGAAGCCAAGCGGCAAGTGGTGGAATTCAAGACCACCTGGAACCTCACCGCCGCTCAGGCGACGATGGAACGGTATCGCTATCCGCTATCCGCTGCGTTCTATCGGGATGTGGTGCGCGGTCAAAGCACGGTGTTCGTGTTCGTGCAGACCCGCGAGCCGTTCGAGGTGGCGGTCATGCCGATGGAGCGCCAGCAGCTACAGGCCGGACAAGCGCAGTGGCAAACCGCCTTGGCGCGGTTCGATGCGTGTTGGCGGGCAAACGAATGGCCGGAAGCCGAACCGGCCGTGCCGGACGATGACCCGCTGCTGATGAATTTCATCCCGGCGAAAGCGGCAGCCCGGCAGCGGTTTGAACTGCCGGTGGGAGAACTGGCGCTGTAACCGACACGCCGCGCCGGCCAGCGGCGGCGGCAACGCCGCCGCGAAGAACCAGGAGGAACCCCGACCCACCTACGCGGCCCGCGCCCATGCGACCGGAGCGGGCAACGTGGCGGGAGCGGCGAGCCGCAGCGACGGCGGGACGGCCACCGGCATCAAGACGTCAACGATTTTCACTTCGTTCAGAGTTGATCCCGTTTATCAATCGACGCAGCGCGTGCTCGCTGATAGTCTTGCATTATGGAGAACATTTTGGTACATTTATATATGCCACTTTTTGGCAAAATTTTTCGCCATTTAGGCGAATCATGGGTAATCATATGTGATACATATGATTTATTGGTCTACGATTCTTGCCATAAGGAGCAAGAGAAACATGAGATATTTTCTTATGGATGCCAGAGTTTTCCTTCGATACGGCGCGTTACGTAGCGTAACACCATGCAGTTGTTTGGTGATATCTGCTTCCTGATTTTTCATTCCGCCAATCACCAAGCAACAGTGACAGATTCCTGATTCTGTTTTACAGAAATTTCTGGGATCAATCAGGAAGCAGAACGGTGGAAGTCAAACAGGAATTTTCAAATGACTTCTTGTAAAAATCAGCTTGAAAAGAGATCCGCAACGGACCCTGACAAGCCAATCAACCGACGAGAGGGTATTTATGTAAAGAACTGTATGACCGAGCGAGAGTATCGAGAAGAAATGGTTAGACATTATCTAGCTGTCTCGACACTACCGTTCTACATGCTATTGCTAATGATGTCATTGGTAGCCAGTTGGTGGACGGGTAACGAAGCTTATCTAAAGTGCTTCACCAGCATCTTGCGATACGTCACGCCTTTGGTAATGATTGTTTATGGTTACTACTTTTATAAGGTACGTAATCAAAAGAGGCGTGTTAAGTAGAGAAGGAATCTGGAATGAAATCCTGAGCATCTTTTGATGCATGATGGATGGTGGTCGGCTTCGGTAAGCGGTTGAAGGTTTATATAGGTCGGTGTAGATGCACCGACCCTTTCTTCAATCATCGTTGTACTTGTCCAGAAATGGCACGGTGGTATTATGTTAATTCTGATGACTAAGGGTGAAATATGATGACTGCTGTTTCCTTTGGCTTAGACGCAGTTAAAATGCCGGAACTGGGTAAGTTGACAAACAAAAATAAGAGAGAGCGGCTTGTTATTGACACCAATCAAGCTACTATCGATCTTATCGATGAACTTAAGGATCGTACTGGGGTAGCTACCAGAGCGGAACTGCTGCGCAACATGCTTAGATTCACGGCTGCTTATCTTGATGAGTTGTCTGATGGGAGTAAGCCATTCTGGATTAACAAAGATGGAAATGAGTATACGGCTAATGGTATTCCTCGGATAATTCTTCTAGATTGGCGTCCATGAAATGGCGTGAGATTATTTCTAGCTCTCATCTATGAATACGCTATTTCACCGTATGGGAGTGGTCCTAAAGTTAATCTTAAAACAGAGGCACCAAGCGCCTAGTGATGTGGTCACCGTTGTCCCCGCCACACGGCGGGGTCAGTGCGTCCGGCGAGCCAGTACGGATTGGCCCTGACACCCCTCGATGGCGTCGATCAAGGACGCCAGCCGGTACGCCACGCCCAGGCCGTCGCTGTCGCCTGACAGCAGGTGATCGCACAGGGCGCGTAGCACCTTCGGCAGATTGCCGATGAGGGCCTCGGCTGTGGGATACGCCTCGCCCTCGCGATGGCGGCGAACCATCGCAATCATGCCGTCGGCCATGGCGGGTCGCCGGTGGTCATGGGCCGCTGAGGTTGGGCGATATTCCACGACCGGCGCGGTCGCAGGCATCGTGTTTTCCGCTTTTCGTTCCGCTATAATCTAGCCAGAAAAAACGAAAGCGGTTTTTCTGTCCGGGAAGAAGGAACGAAAAAACGAAAGCACGGCGATGAAAACCATTGTTCTGGCGAACCAAAAAGGCGGCGTCGGCAAGACCACCCTGACCGCTCATATCGCGGTCGCCGCCGAGCGGGCGGGTGACGGCGCTTGCGTTTTGATCGACACCGACCCGCAGGCGTCGCTGTCGGGATGGTGGAATGGGCGGGAGGCGGAAACTCCCGCATTCGCGCCGGTTGGCCTCAAAGACCTTCCCGGCAAGCTGGAGGCGCTGGGCCAAGCCGGCTATACCTACGCCTTCATCGACACCCCGCCCGCCATCACCGAGTCCATCCGCGCCGTGGTGGCACAGGCCGATTTTGTCCTGATCCCGATCCGGCCCAGCCCCCACGACTTGCGCGCCGTAGGAAGTACCGTCGAATTAGCCATTACCGCCAACCGCCCCTTCGCCTTCGCCGTGACCCAGGCCAAACCCAACAGCCGCTTGACCGTTCAAGCCATGGCCGCCCTGTCCGAACATGGGGTGGTCGCGCCGGCCATCGTCCATGATCGGGTGGACTACGCCGCCTCGATGATCGACGGGCGGACGGTGCTGGAGATCGACCCGAAAGGGCGCAGCGCCGCAGAAATGGCCGAGTTGTGGCTATTCGTTAAAGCCAGAATAAACGATAGCAAGAAAGCACGAAAGAAAGCATGAACGAAATATGTCTAGCAAAAAATCTGCCGATCTGTCTTCCTCACTGGTGGCCGTCAAGGGTCGGGCAGGCCCTTCCGCCGACGCCACCGGACGCAAGCCGGAAACATCGCCCGCGCTGTCTCCGGCCAGCGCCCCGCTGAATTTCAAGGTGGATGCGGATTTTCGCCGCCGCTTTCGCCAGCGTGCCGCCGAGGCCGATTTGAAGCTCAACGAACTGTTGCGCGAGGCGCTGGATGCCTGGGAGCAAAGGCGCGGCATGGCCTGACGCGAGGATGGAAGACGCCCCGGCCGGCGCGGCGATGGCCCCGATCCGCCTGGAACGGCGCGAACCCGCCCGCAACCGGCTGCGGTTCTACACCATCGCCGTCACCTGAACCCTGCGGAAGACGACGCGAATCAGGCCGCGCTCTTGCGCGGCCTGCCGCCGAGTTTGCCGTTGGCGCGGCTGGCGGCGGTCTTGGCCGCGCTGCGCGACTTGCCACCCGCCTTGCCCATCCGCGCCGCCGTCCACGCGGCGGACCCGAAGCGACCCGCCAGCAGGCCCGGCAACCAGACGTCGGCGTCGAGGGTCGGGAAGTGGAGGCCGAAGCCATCGGCGTCCAGCTCGATCGCGGACAGATCGGCGACCGTGGCCGATTCCAAACCCTGCACGTCGGCGGGACGGAACGCGACGGTCAAGCCGGTGTGCAGGGCGACCATCACCATTCGCAGCCGCTTGTCGTACCGCGCGGCGGTCGCGTGCGGTTCGGTTTCCGCGCGGACCCGCGCCCGTTCGACGGCGGCCTCGTATTCGCCCGGTTCGAGTTCAAGGGTATCCATGGATTTTTCCCCACGCTTGGCATAGTTCGGCGAGGTGTCGTTGCAGGACGGCTTTGATCTTTGCCAGTTCGGTGGGCGGCAACCGAGCATCGCGGACCGTCGGCGGCCCTTTCGGGCAATTCAACTCGAAAATGGCCCGCCCTTGCGGCCCGATGACGTGAACGTGCGCCGGACGATGATCGTTGGTGTAGATCACCGCGCGATAGGCGTCGAAGCGCAGGACGGTCGGCATGGCGAACAGGTTAACAGAAACCCAAGCTATTGGGTATTTTAAATCATCCACATCGCGGTGGTTGTTCGCGGAAACGGCGGATAACTGCCGCCCGACCGGGCGAGACCGCCAGCCGGAAAGCGGGCTTAGCGTTCGCAACCGGATTGTACGAAAACCCATCGCGATCTATCTTTTTGCTGGTTTCAACCATCGAAACAAAAAAAACGATCAATGCAAATTCCCAAGTTGACGGTGCTGGTCGAAGCGGGCGCGGTGCGGTCGGTCGAAGCATTACCGGACGCGGGCGGCTGGGTCGTCTCGATTACTTACGCGAGTTTGCTGGGCGAACGGCGCGAAGCGCTGGAACGCCAGCGTGGCGGGGCGCGGGCCTTCGCCACGCTGGACGCCGTCGCCCGCTGTCTGGCTGGCGCGGGGCTGAGCACGTTTCGAGTGAGTGTCGCCGGCTTGCCTGGCGCTGAGGCGAAACCGCCATGAAGCGCGGCCTCAGTCTGGCGCTGCTGTGGCCGGCGCTGGCGCTGGCCTGGGAAGAAGAGCCGGCCCTGGCCTTTATCGTCGCCCATAGCCCGTTGCTGCAAGCCCAACGCGCCGTGGTCTCGGCCTACCGGCCGCCGAGCCTTGGCCAAAAGATGCTGGAACACACCTCGGTGTTCGTGCGGGCGGCCAGCGGCACGAGTAGCACCGTATCGGAAACCGGCGACACCACGATCACGACGCCGGTCACGGTCGGCATCCAACTGAACATCCCGCTGGCTTCGCCCCGCGAGCAACGCGAATTTGCCCAACAAGCCTTGGCCGAAGCCACTCGCATCGACGACGTGCGCGGGCGGGCGCTGACCGATCTCGCCAAATTGCGCGAACTGGAAGCGGAGCGCGCCGCCGTGCGCGAGCGGCTGGACTTCCAGAAAGCCAAGGCCGACTGGGTACAGGACCGGCTTAAGAAAGGCTACGAGGGTGACGTGGAAAAGCTCTGGGAGACCGCCCAGCGCCAGAACGCCGAAGCGGCGGCGGTCAAGCGGCTGGATTTACTCCTCGATGCCCAGCGCCGCCAAGCGGCCCACCACGCCGGCGAACACTGGAAACCGCTGTTCGATTACCTGAGCGGTAAACTCAGGGCATTACCGGAGGGCTAAGCCATGCGCGACATCACCGGGCTAATCGGTCGTGACGCACTGGTCGAAAAAGCCGCTCAGGAGGTCCGCAAGGGCCGCCACGTCATCTTGACGGGCAAGGTCGGGGTCGGCAAATCCAGCGTCTTAAACGCGGTTCTGGAGCGCCTGGAGCGGCGTCAGAGTGAACGCGCTCCAGTCGATGTGGAGACGGACGACCCGCCCCGTGAACCCAACACCGAACCGAACACCGGCCGGCCCAGCCAGCGGCAGCGGCGAACGCGGACGGTCATTCATATTGCCGACCACCAGCCCAAGGCGCAATTCATCTGCATCGCCCGTAAGTTGTTGGAAGTCGGCTTGCTCGATCCGCTGGCCTTGGAGCTGCCCGAGCAGTATCAAAACCTGCCACCGGAGCAAATCCCGTGGGCCAAAATCCGGCGGCAAGTCTCGCGCCTGAGTATGCGCGACCTCACAGCGGCGATCATTCCAGCGCTACACGATCATCACGGTCAGGTCATCATCGCGGTCGATGACCTGACCAGCGTCACACCGACACTCGTGGCGTTCTGGCTGGCGGTGTTCGACGCGGCGCAAGTGATCGGCTGCGCCAGCGCCAAGAAAGCGAACCTCAACAAGCTCTGGTGGAAGATGACGGAGATTGAGATTCCACCGCTGGCGCCGGAGGCGACGCGGGAAATCGTCCAGACCTACATCACCCGCCAAGGGATGTTGATCGAGTCGCCGGGCCTGTTTATCGGCCATGTGGTGAAGCAGAGCGGCGGCAATCCGCAGGCCATCGCCGACATGCTGGAGGATTCGAGCAAGGAGCGGCTGGTGGATAAGCGCAAGATTCGAGAAATGCGCCACGCGGCGGGCGTGCGCTATTTCGACTTTACCCCGGTGATGATCGTGGCGCTGGCGTCCATTGTCGGGGCGCGCTATCTGGCCATCGGCACCGGCGACACCGAGCTGTACATCTTCGCCGGCATGGTCGCGGCGGTGGTCATTTCGCTGCGGGTGTTTCTGTTTAAGGGGGCGGGGAAGGCCAATTGACGGCGCTGGCTCTCGCCTGCTATCCCTGATTAATAAATTGCTCAACCGGAGCTACTACCATGTCTGACGCTGCCATCGCCACCCTGGAAATCCCTCAAGACGTGCTAGACGCCGCCCAGATGAACACTCAGGACGTGCGGCGCGAGCTGGCATTGGCCCTGTATGCCCAGCAGCGGCTGTCGCTGGGCAAGGCGCGTGAGCTGGCCGGACTAACGCTATGGGAGTTTCGGCAGTGGTTGGCGACCCGACGCATTGAAGCGCATTACGACTCTGACGACCTACAAGACGATCTGGCGGCCTTGCGGGCGCTAGGCCGCCTGTCGTGATGGTCGTCATCAGTAATACCTCACCGCTGACTAACCTGGCGGCTATCGGCCAGTTTGATTTGCTACGGTCGCTGTACGGTCAATTGCGGATTGCCGAGGCGGTCTGGGACGAACTCAATGCTGAAGATCGCGCCTGGCCGGGTTGCGCTGAGGTTGCAGCGGCACACTGGATCGAGCGTCGGGCCGTGCAGAACCGCTCCTTGGTCATGGCGTTACGGGAACGGCTTGATCCGGGTGAGGCAGAAACTATCGCGCTGGCGGTAGAGGTGCCCCCACTGTTGGTGCTGATGGACGAGAAGGAAGGCCGTCGCAGTGCGCAGCGCTTCGGGTTAAAAACGGTGGGCGTAGTCGGCGTGCTGATCGAGGCGAAAAGGCGCGGGCTGATTGGGGCTGTGGGGCCGTTGTTGGAGCGGTTACGACAGGACGCCGGGTTTTTCTTGAGTGACCGCGTGATGCAAGACGCTTGCACGTTCTGCGGTGAGTCGTAGGCGGCGGGGGATGAGCCGTGACCTTCGGCACCCACGTCGCGTTTGCCTCGGTGCTGTATCTGGGCGGGGCGACGCTGTTTGGCTACAAGCCGGATGGGATCGGCTGGTTACTCGTGGCGGTGGCATCGCTGGGGCCGGACGTGGATTTGCCCACCTCCAAGGTGGGCCGACTGTTGTTCTGGCTGTCGGTGCCGCTGGAACGGCGCTTTGGCCATCGCACGATCACCCATTCCGCCGTGGGCCTGCTGACCGTGGCGCTGGTCGCCTCGCCGCTATGGCTGATCCAGCCGCTCTACTTTTGGTGCGTGCTGGGCGGCACTTGGTCGCACGTCTGGATCGATATGTTGAACGTGCGGGGCGCGGATTTGTTTTGGCCGTCACCGGTGCGGGTCGTTGCGCCGGGTAACCGGAATTGGCGGCTGGAGGTGGGCAGCAAGGCGGAGATGATGTTGCTCTCCGCGCTGCTGCTGTTGACCGTGGCGCTCTATCCGCTCAGTCACTTGGGCTTTCGCGATGCGCTGCAAGCCCTGCTCAAGAGCTTCGATATTTCCGTGGAGCAGTACCAGCGCCAGATCGGGACGCACTGGTACGACCTGGAGTTGGTGGCGTCGGACAACCTAACGCTCGCCCGCATCGAGGGCCGCTGTCCGGTGGTGGGAACCTGGAAGGGCGGCTTCATCGTGCTGCACGAGGGCCAGCCCCGCGCCGTGGGCAAGAGCGAGGCCCATCACAACCTGCTGCCGATTTCCGCCCGGCTGATCGAGGGCGAGCCGCTAACCGTGCAATCGGTCAAGGTGGAGATGCGGGGCCGGACGCTGCGCTGGCTGCTGGGCAGGATCGATCAGCGCCGGGTGTACTTCATCAACGGCGAGGTACAGACCGGGAAAATCGAACCTATCGCCAACATCGACTTGTATCAGCCGGTGATTTACTCCGGGCAGACCATGACCCTTCGCTATGCCCGCGCCCAGGAGTTGGGGCCGTGGCTGGACCTAGTGGCGGCCAAGGGCGAGGTGTTCGTGCAGTTTTGGCTCCGGCCGGGGGAGCAGGCGGCCTTCTTCGATCTTGGCAACGATCCGCCCGCCGATCCGATTCCGGCGGAGTTGCGGGCGTTTTTAGGGTCTCTCACGGAACGGACGAAATTGTACGCTAGAACTCACAGCCTTTTTAAACGGGCGTAACCAGTCGAGCGCGCCTCTAAGTTGCTGAAAAATAACACTATAAGAATTCTGCTCCTTGGAATTCAGCGTTTTTTTGCCTTCGTAACCTGTTGATTTTCAAGCTCGAGTGCTCGACTGGTTACGCCCGTTTGCTACCGGTGATACCCCATACTAATCGATTAAAATTGCCTTCAGTCAAACCGCCGCGCAGATCGACCCAAGTAAAGGCGCGGAGAAATAGTGGTAATTCCGGTTTTGTTGGAGCGTCGGGCAAAAGCACCGGAATCACCGGCAGGCGCCGATCCACGAATTCCGACAAACAAGCTCGCATTTCCGGGATTTCCCAGGGACCGAGACCGTCTTTGCCGACCAGCACAGCGGCGGTGCGCACCGTTTGAATGATTTTTTCTAACTCCTCCTGCCAAGGTCGCCCCGGTATAAGTTCTTCTTCATCCAGCCAAACCCGGAGACCGCGCTCTTCTAATGCTTGGGCCAATTTCCGAACGGTTATTTTGTCTTTGCTGTTATGACTGAGAAAAACGTCAAATGAGATGGAAACATTATTATCCTGTGGTCTCTTCACTTTGCTCTGTATAAATTGAATAAGTGTTTGAAGCTTTATGGCTTGGATAATTTCAATAGTGGCCGGCCCTATTACGGCACCTAACAAACCCCCAACTATCATAAACATTCCAAACCATGCGAATGGTGAAGCCGTCGCTTGTGGTTGTGGATTTGATGATATGTAAAATAACGAAAGCGCAGCAAGCGGCACACCTCCACCAATAAAACCGCCAAATTTAGGAGTTTTTGCAGTAATTGCACCTATTACAGTAAATCCACTAAGTACAATAAAAGATGGGTCGAGTACCATTAAAGGAGAAAAGTTCATAGAAAAGGCGAGTAGTCCCCACAGAATACCATAGAGAGTCCAGCTAACTAATATAAAAGCAATACCTTGTATAATCTTTACTAAGATAATTTGTGATTGTGATATATCACGATATTTAACCACAATAAAAATAATCTGAAAAATACCAATAATGATAGCAATAATCTGATTATGTAACTGACTAATAAATTCCATTGTTTATCCTTAAAAATATGTTTGCTTAAAATGTAGCCGTCCAGTTCCCTTCCTGGGGTAAGGAGGCGAGAAGCAGTCCGGCACGGCGGTCGGCGATGGCGCGTTCGAGATAACGCCACGGGGTGTGGCCGCGCTGGCGGCCGGTGTCGATGGCGCTGGCTCGCAGGGCCACGACCCGCGAGCCGACCGCAGTGCAGGTGCCCAGGCTGAGCTTGCGCAGGATCACTAAGTGTCACAAATCTACAACCGTCCCACCACCTTCTCCATGCGTTCCTGTCCGACGTTGGTGTAAATCTGGGTGGTAGCGATGGATTCGTGCCCCAGCAGGACCTTGATGTCCACCAGCTCCGCCCCCGCGTTCAGCAGGTTGGTAGCGTAGGTGTGGCGCAGCTTGTGCGGGCTGATCTTCTTCTCAATCCCGGCCTTCTTCAGCATCAGCCGCAGGTAAGCCCCTGCCGATTGCCGCGACACCGCTTTCTGACCGAGCGCGCGGGCAAACACATACTCGCCCTTGGGCCGATCTTTGAGCCAAAACCCGAACACCGCGCCAAAGCTCGCAGGAAGCGGTACAAGGCGTTCTTTGTCGCCCTTGCCTATGACCCTCACCGACTTCGCCAAACCGTCCAGAATCCGCACGTCGGCGGTTTTAAGGGCCAATGCTTCGCTGATCCTCAACCCGGAGTTCAGCAGCAGGCCGAACAGCATCTCGTAGCGGCGTCGGGTTTCGGTCATCTTGGTTTTGTTGTCGCCGAAGATGTTAATCGGGATGTTCTCCCGGTTCTTGATGGTCGCCTCCAGCTTGGTCTGTTCCTCCCGCTCCAGCCAGACCGGTATCCGTAGCGGCCGTTTCGGCTTGTCGGCCAGATAGACCGGATCGCTTTCCACGATCTCGTGGCGCAACGCCCAGCGGTAGAAGCTCGACAGCGCCGATAAGCGCCGGTTGACGATGTGGGCACTCACCTGGCGCTCGCGCAGTTGCCAGGCGGCGAACTGCTCCACATCGGTCGGTCGCGCCCGCTGCCAGTCCTTCCCCGCCTCGGTCAGCCAGTTCGCCCACAGCCCCAGATCGCCGTTGTAGGCGTAGCAGGTCGATTGGCCGTGACCCTTGGCGTAGAGCAGATGCGAAAGGAACTCGCGCCGGGCCTCGTCGAAGATTTCGCGGTCGAAACTCATGCCGATCCTCCACCCCGTTTTCCAAAACACGATCCAGCAAAAGGCCAATTTTGAATCTTCTGAAATATGTATTTCTTCAGCTAAAAACCGAAATCCAATTTGGAAAGTATAGGCCGTTTCAGCAAAAAATCCCCTATTCATCAGGCTGGAAACTCCGCACAAAGGCGATGTTTCATATAAAAATTTCGGAAATTTTTGTTTCGGATAAGAGCAAGGGTTGATGGTGGTTTTCTGACCCTGACCAAGGGAGCGGAAGGAACACCAGAAAGAATTTTTATTTTGGAAGCGATTTGCTCTGCTTCCCTGCTTCTTTTGTGAAAAAGAATTTTATAATCAGAAAGTTATTAAAATTTAGCCTGCTTCTCGCTAGCTTCCTCCTGCTTGCTTCCCAACCTATCCTGCTTCCTCTTGAAGAGAAGCAGGAAAGAAGCAGGAAAGAAGCAGGAAAGAAGCAGGAAAGAAGCAGGAATATTTATAACAAGTAACTATTTTTATTGATTAAGATCATGAAAGAAGCAGTGAAGCAAAGAAATTTTTATTTTCCTGAAAATTTCTAAGACCGAAATGGCCGCTTTTCGAGCCAGTAACCACGTACCCCATCGTTCTGCACTTGACGGAAGCCAAGCCGCTTCAAGTAAGCGTTAGCGATGCTGGCCTGCTGCGCTTTCGGCTCCTTGATACCGCACTCGATCAAGATACGGGTGGCTGTGTAGTGCCGGTGGCCGAAGCCTTTTTCAACCTTTTCGACGTTGAAGGTTTCGGCAATCAGTTCGTCCACTGGCGTTGTCTCGCTATGCCGCTCGTGACGCTCCTTGAGCATTTCTTCCAGTTCGGAATCGCACCACCACTGCCGGCCGTTCAGGTACAGCGTCCACACTTGCGCCCAGAGTTGCTGCATGTCGATGGTGTGCAGACTGTCACAGGCCGTGACTTGCAGTGGCAGGAAGCGCCGGGAACCGGTGGAATCGTTGAGAAACTGCTCCGGGTTCACCGAGCCACAGAAGGACGTGCGCCGCCCGAACTGCGATTCCACGCGGTCGTAAGGGAGACGTAAGGTGTCGGTCTGCTTGGAGAGGAAGGCTTTCAGGCGGGAGATGTCCGCGCGGCGGAACGTGCTATCAAGTTCGCCCAGCTCGCAGATCCATGACGAGATGCAAATGCGGACGGTCTCCTTGTCTGCCGGGTCGAGGTGCGCGCCGTCGATGATGTAGACGCCCAGCCGCTTCGGCACCAGCCGCTTAAACCAACTGGTTTTTTTTGCGCCTTGGCCGCCTTGAAGGATGAAGGCCAGCTCGTACTTCGGCAAAGCATCCTTGTTGGGTGTATGCCTTGCCCCATCGGCCGCCGCCACGCACTGCAAGAGCCATGTGTTTAGAGCGACATCCCGATAGTGCTGGTCTTCGTCGGATACGGTAAGGGTATCGGCAAGCGGTCTGATCCGGTCTGTTCCGTCCCACGGTTCAGACTTGATCCAGTCCAGTATTGGATTGGTCGCTTGCTCGGCGAACAGTGCCGGAAGCAGGTCGAGGCTGCTGGCAGGCAACCCGTTAAGTGCTAGCAGCGAGCGGATATGCGCGACACCCGCATTGTCGATCAGGTCCCCGTGGCCCCGGTCGCTCGCGTTGTTGAAGCGGATCGTCTGCTTCTTCAGAAGCTCGTTGTAGCTGAGTTCGATCCCGTAGCTCTGGAACAGGTGACGAAGGTTCGCAATCGTCGCGCGCTTGCGTCCGGTTTCCGTGGTATGCGGGAAATTGTGAACGGGCGAATCAAAATCTATTTTTTTCTTGACCTGCCCTGCTTCCTGCTTCCTTGCTTCCTTGATCTGCCGCCGCACCGCTTCCGGCCCGGCCCGCCGGTGAAGGTCGTTGAAGTCGGTATCGGCTTCGGTGGCGTCCAGCGTGGTAAAATCTGGAACGGCGAGCGCAGCGCCAACAGCGCCGGCCGCTTCCTCGGCTTTGGCTTGGCCGTTGCCAAGATCGGCAAGGATGACCAGTTTTGCCGCCGGGTAGCGTTTCCGCATCGCCTGGGCGACCTTCGACAGATTGCCCGCCGAAAGCGCCGCCAGACTGGCGTAGCCGGTTGCTGCTTGCGCGGAGAGTACCGTGGCCACCCCTTCGCCGATGGCCAGCGTCAGCCCTTCTCCGTGGCTCTCCGGCAAGGTTTGCGCGGCCCAGTAACCGCCGGACTTCGCGCCGCCTGCAATCGCTGACTTTCGGCCTGCCTCGTCGATCAATTCCGCCGTGCTGATCTGGCCCTTTATCTCCACTGGAGCGACCAGCAGCCGACCAGCTAACGGCTCGCCGTCCGATCTGGGCGGGTAGCCTAAAATCTCCGCTGCTCGCGGTGCCGCGATCTCGCGCAAGTTCACGACGGGCGCAACGCCCTTGCGGGTCAGATAGGGGTGATCGGCTCGGGCCGGTGCGGCGGTTTTCCATAATGCAGCCGACTTCTTTGCTGCTTCTGCCTGCTTCCTCGCCTTGTCGAGCGTTTCCTGTTCGGCGCGCTCCTCGCCTTTCTGTTCCCGTCTTTGGCACTCGGCGTCTGTTTTCGGCGGCGCTGGATCGCGCGGTTTCCATCCGTGCTGGTTTGCGAGGTAAAACAACGTCCCGACTGTAACCCCACCGCCGCTGTTGATAGATTTCCAGGTATCGCGGGTGTCGTTCCGGTTGTAGCTCTTCCCGCCGTGGCTCCACTCGTCGAACAGATCGAAACCCTCTCCATTCAATCCATCCTTAATGGCCATTCCGATTCTGGCCCACTCGTCGCGGGGAAGATCAGGCGATAGATAGGCTAGAGCCTCTCGAATTTTCTCTTTTTCTATCGATGAGTTATGTCGCGTCATGCCATCATCTTCCTGTAACTAAGACCCATTTTTGGGGTCATACTATGTCACTTGAATAATCCCGCCTCTTTGCACGAGCCTAAACAATGGTCAAAACAATCTATAAAGACGAATACGCGGATTTACTGCTGTTACTGCTCAAAAAGCGGCTGGATGCACAGATGACGCAAGCGGAGGTCTGCAAAAAACTCGGTACACCCCGGTCGTTCATCGGCAAGATCGAACGTGGCGAGCGTCGAATGGATGTCATTGAATTACAGACCATCTGTCAAGCGCTCGGTGTCGATTTCATTGAGTTTATGATCGAATTACAAGAGCGCCAGCGCCGTCAATCACCACCGCATCCTTCGCCACTCTCCCGCCTCTTTCCACTCGATCAGCATCCGCTCCAGCGGTGCCAGTAGTGCATCCACATCACATCGACCCGCCAACACCCGTCTAAGCGCCGCGTGTGCGCCTTCGCTGATGATGGGATCGATCCATTCGCGTGAATCGCTCGGACTATCCGCATGAGCCTGTAAAAATCCCTCCAACCACTCGCGCTGTCCGGCTTCGTCTGGCGGCGGCAGGTGTTCACGGTCGAGATATTCCCAGTAGACGAATCCGTGATAAATGGCGTCCACTCGAATCCGACCGCTAGGCCGCTTGCTGCCATCGCGTG
>JBAOHI010000049.1:0-7872 GCA_037045535.1 Candidatus Competibacter sp. | reverse complement strand
AGCGCCTTTTCTTTACGCCGCTTCCTGCTCGCGTTCCCATTCCTTCCTGACGACCGCCCGAATATAGTTGTTGAGCAGTTCCCACAGGTTTTCCCTTGCTTCTTGATTACTATTTGAGCAATACCATGTAAACAAGGCATACTCGAACCGTTCGCAATCTTTGTCGTTGCAATACAGATCATTTAACGCGGTATTCATAGTTTCGAGAATTTCCTTTTTCTCTTTGTCTCGTTCGCGATTACCATAAAGATTGATGTGCCACCACTCGAATTCCTTGTTAAAAGACGCTTCTCTCGCCTCCCGTTTCAAGTCTTCGAGGTCTTCGCGTTCGCGTTCCCAATCGTGCAAGCTGGGGCCAATCGCGTAAGCATGTGCAGCGAGTTTCATTCTGTTTCCTCCTGCGCTTGGGTTTGCGGCTCGGGTATCCAGTGAATGTCATAGGACAGTGAACACAGTTCGCGGAAACTCTCCTGTCCCATCAGCATGTGAATTTCATTTCCTTGGTTGTCCCTAATACAAATGGCTGCCCGTTGCGGTTCTTTGCATTCGCCGACGCTCAAAACCGAGTTATCGAGACCATCAATTTGAAAAATCTTACGCATCGTTTTAACTCCAAAATGGGTTGATTCGCGCTTGTCCGCAAGCGACGAACAAATGATTTTTCCCGGTTTCTCCATTTAACGCGCCCGAGCCTACCGGGAAAGAACGCGCTACATCCGTTTAGTCCTTATCCTCTTTACTAGCTATGACTAATTATACAATAACTAATAATAAATTATTAGTAGAGAGTAAAATTTTTTTGGCTAATTGGCTAATACAGTAATCACCGCAACACAAACCCGACCGCCCAAACACCAGAACCAGCGGACACCCAGTGACCCCAAGCGGGCAACCCGGAAAACCCGCAAGGGAACACCACCAGCGGCAACCCGAGACCAGCCGCGAAAGCGGCGGAAGCCCAAGACCCAGACCCAAACCCACAGAAGCAAGCCGACGACCGAGCGGAAGGCGACAAGCCAGCGGGGCACGGCGCGGAAGGAAACACCACGAAGCCAGAACCGGAGCCGCCAGCGGCCACAGCGCGAACCAGGGCCACCGAACGAGCGGCGAACGCACCGCGACCGGAGCCGAACGCAGCAACGGAAAACACCAGCGCACCGAGAGCGGCGGAACGCACGAACGCATCAGCGCCCGGCGCGCAACCGACCGCGACCGAGCGGCCAGCGGCCAGCACCGAACCCACCACGCCGGCCACGGCCGGCGCGAACGACGGCGACAGCCGGCGGGAGCCGGAAAACCCGACCACCACCGGAGCGGCGGACGGGAACAAGGGAAGGGAGCGCACGGCTAACCCGCGCGAGCGGCCAGCAGCCGACGAAGGCCGGAGCGACAGGGCGGCAAGCACCGGCACACCGGCACGGAAACCGCAAACCCACCGGCCACCGCACGCACCGCGCAAAAGCCGGGGCGCGGCGGCAAGCGCCGACCCCAGGACCGCGCGAAGCGCGACGCGGCGGCGAACGAGGAAAACCGCGCGACCGCGACGAACCCGGACAGCGAGCGCCGCGAACGGCGGAACGACAGACCCAAGGCGGAACCGCCCCACGGCGCGACCCGACAGCGGGCCGAACGCAGCGCCACCGAAACCACCGGAACGAAACCGACACAGCGAGACAGAGCAGACACAACACACCCCCACAGCCAGCAAACCCACCGAGGGACAGCCCCGGCCACCAGCGGCGGGAACCACACCCCCCCGCCACGCCCACGGCGACCAGCGACAGCACGGCCACGACGAACGGCGCAAGGCCGAAGAGCGAAGCGTGCCTTGCGCCGGGCGGCGGGACGTGCGACACCATGCGGGCGGCAGCGGGGGGGTGCCCGCCGCTCCACCCGGACGGTGGAGATGGGAGGGATTTAGCGAGGCTTGCGACGATGCCAAGCAATCGCCACGGCGGAAAACGGATCGGCGCGGACAGCGATAGCGCGGTTATGTCGCCGCAAATTTGATCTTAATAACAGCTATCACTAAACTAATAATAAATTATTAGACGAGGTTAAATTATGAGTATCGGACATGCGATCAAGGTACGGCGAGCGATAGTCGAAATAAGTCAGGTAAAATTGGCAAAGGCTGTTGGTGTAAATCAGAGCTACATCAGCATGATAGAAAACGGTGACCAGATACCGTCTACCGATCTGCTTCAAAAAATATCCGCCGCTCTGGGTTGTAAACCCGAGGATCTCACGCGATGGCAGCAAGCGGCCTAGCGGTCGGATTCGAGTGGACGCCATTTATCACGGATTCGTCTACTGGGAATATCTCGACCGTGAACACCTGCCGCCGCCAGACGAAGCCGGACAGCGCGAGTGGTTGGAGGGATTTTTACAGGCTCATGCGGATAGTCCGAGCGATTCACGCGAATGGATCGATCCCATCATCAGCGAAGGCGCACACGCGGCGCTTAGACGGGTGTTGGCGGGTCGATGTGATGTGGATGCACTACTGGCACCGCTGGAGCGGATGCTGATCGAGTGGAAAGAGGCGGGAGAGTGGCGAAGGATGCGGTGGTGATTGACGGCGCTGGCGCTCTTGTAATTCGATCATAAACTCAATGAAATCGACACCGAGCGCTTGACAGATGGTCTGTAATTCAATGACATCCATTCGACGCTCGCCACGTTCGATCTTGCCGATGAACGACCGGGGTGTACCGAGTTTTTTGCAGACCTCCGCTTGCGTCATCTGTGCATCCAGCCGCTTTTTGAGCAGTAACAGCAGTAAATCCGCGTATTCGTCTTTATAGATTGTTTTGACCATTGTTTAGGCTCGTGCAAAGAGGCGGGATTATTCAAGTGACATAGTATGACCCCAAAAATGGGTCTTAGTTACAGGAAGATGATGGCATGACGCGACATAACTCATCGATAGAAAAAGAGAAAATTCGAGAGGCTCTAGCCTATCTATCGCCTGATCTTCCCCGCGACGAGTGGGCCAGAATCGGAATGGCCATTAAGGATGGATTGAATGGAGAGGGTTTCGATCTGTTCGACGAGTGGAGCCACGGCGGGAAGAGCTACAACCGGAACGACACCCGCGATACCTGGAAATCTATCAACAGCGGCGGTGGGGTTACAGTCGGGACGTTGTTTTACCTCGCAAACCAGCACGGATGGAAACCGCGCGATCCAGCGCCGCCGAAAACAGACGCCGAGTGCCAAAGACGGGAACAGAAAGGCGAGGAGCGCGCCGAACAGGAAACGCTCGACAAGGCGAGGAAGCAGGCAGAAGCAGCAAAGAAGTCGGCTGCATTATGGAAAACCGCCGCACCGGCCCGAGCCGATCACCCCTATCTGACCCGCAAGGGCGTTGCGCCCGTCGTGAACTTGCGCGAGATCGCGGCACCGCGAGCAGCGGAGATTTTAGGCTACCCGCCCAGATCGGACGGCGAGCCGTTAGCTGGTCGGCTGCTGGTCGCTCCAGTGGAGATAAAGGGCCAGATCAGCACGGCGGAATTGATCGACGAGGCAGGCCGAAAGTCAGCGATTGCAGGCGGCGCGAAGTCCGGCGGTTACTGGGCCGCGCAAACCTTGCCGGAGAGCCACGGAGAAGGGCTGACGCTGGCCATCGGCGAAGGGGTGGCCACGGTACTCTCCGCGCAAGCAGCAACCGGCTACGCCAGTCTGGCGGCGCTTTCGGCGGGCAATCTGTCGAAGGTCGCCCAGGCGATGCGGAAACGCTACCCGGCGGCAAAACTGGTCATCCTTGCCGATCTTGGCAACGGCCAAGCCAAAGCCGAGGAAGCGGCCGGCGCTGTTGGCGCTGCGCTCGCCGTTCCAGATTTTACCACGCTGGACGCCACCGAAGCCGATACCGACTTCAACGACCTTCACCGGCGGGCCGGGCCGGAAGCGGTGCGGCGGCAGATCAAGGAAGCAAGGAAGCAGGAAGCAGGGCAGGTCAAGAAAAAAATAGATTTTGATTCGCCCGTTCACAATTTCCCGCATACCACGGAAACCGGACGCAAGCGCGCGACGATTGCGAACCTTCGTCACCTGTTCCAGAGCTACGGGATCGAACTCAGCTACAACGAGCTTCTGAAGAAGCAGACGATCCGCTTCAACAACGCGAGCGACCGGGGCCACGGGGACCTGATCGACAATGCGGGTGTCGCGCATATCCGCTCGCTGCTAGCACTTAACGGGTTGCCTGCCAGCAGCCTCGACCTGCTTCCGGCACTGTTCGCCGAGCAAGCGACCAATCCAATACTGGACTGGATCAAGTCTGAACCGTGGGACGGAACAGACCGGATCAGACCGCTTGCCGATACCCTTACCGTATCCGACGAAGACCAGCACTATCGGGATGTCGCTCTAAACACATGGCTCTTGCAGTGCGTGGCGGCGGCCGATGGGGCAAGGCATACACCCAACAAGGATGCTTTGCCGAAGTACGAGCTGGCCTTCATCCTTCAAGGCGGCCAAGGCGCAAAAAAAACCAGTTGGTTTAAGCGGCTGGTGCCGAAGCGGCTGGGCGTCTACATCATCGACGGCGCGCACCTCGACCCGGCAGACAAGGAGACCGTCCGCATTTGCATCTCGTCATGGATCTGCGAGCTGGGCGAACTTGATAGCACGTTCCGCCGCGCGGACATCTCCCGCCTGAAAGCCTTCCTCTCCAAGCAGACCGACACCTTACGTCTCCCTTACGACCGCGTGGAATCGCAGTTCGGGCGGCGCACGTCCTTCTGTGGCTCGGTGAACCCGGAGCAGTTTCTCAACGATTCCACCGGTTCCCGGCGCTTCCTGCCACTGCAAGTCACGGCCTGTGACAGTCTGCACACCATCGACATGCAGCAACTCTGGGCGCAAGTGTGGACGCTGTACCTGAACGGCCGGCAGTGGTGGTGCGATTCCGAACTGGAAGAAATGCTCAAGGAGCGTCACGAGCGGCATAGCGAGACAACGCCAGTGGACGAACTGATTGCCGAAACCTTCAACGTCGAAAAGGTTGAAAAAGGCTTCGGCCACCGGCACTACACAGCCACCCGTATCTTGATCGAGTGCGGTATCAAGGAGCCGAAAGCGCAGCAGGCCAGCATCGCTAACGCTTACTTGAAGCGGCTTGGCTTCCGTCAAGTGCAGAACGATGGGGTACGTGGTTACTGGCTCGAAAAGCGGCCATTTCGGTCTTAGAAATTTTCAGGAAAATAAAAATTTCTTTGCTTCACTGCTTCTTTCATGATCTTAATCAATAAAAATAGTTACTTGTTATAAATATTCCTGCTTCTTTCCTGCTTCTTTCCTGCTTCTTTCCTGCTTCTTTCCTGCTTCTCTTCAAGAGGAAGCAGGATAGGTTGGGAAGCAAGCAGGAGGAAGCTAGCGAGAAGCAGGCTAAATTTTACGGTGGTGATTGACGGCGCTGGCGCTCTTGTAATTCGATCATAAACTCAATGAAATCGACACCGAGCGCTTGACAGATGGTCTGTAATTCAATGACATCCATTCGACGCTCGCCACGTTCGATCTTGCCGATGAACGACCGGGGTGTACCGAGTTTTTTGCAGACCTCCGCTTGCGTCATCTGTGCATCCAGCCGCTTTTTGAGCAGTAACAGCAGTAAATCCGCGTATTCGTCTTTATAGATTGTTTTGACCATTGTTTAGGCTCGTGCAAAGAGGCGGGATTATTCAAGTGACATAGTATGACCCCAAAAATGGGTCTTAGTTACAGGAAGATGATGGCATGACGCGACATAACTCATCGATAGAAAAAGAGAAAATTCGAGAGGCTCTAGCCTATCTATCGCCTGATCTTCCCCGCGACGAGTGGGCCAGAATCGGAATGGCCATTAAGGATGGATTGAATGGAGAGGGTTTCGATCTGTTCGACGAGTGGAGCCACGGCGGGAAGAGCTACAACCGGAACGACACCCGCGATACCTGGAAATCTATCAACAGCGGCGGTGGGGTTACAGTCGGGACGTTGTTTTACCTCGCAAACCAGCACGGATGGAAACCGCGCGATCCAGCGCCGCCGAAAACAGACGCCGAGTGCCAAAGACGGGAACAGAAAGGCGAGGAGCGCGCCGAACAGGAAACGCTCGACAAGGCGAGGAAGCAGGCAGAAGCAGCAAAGAAGTCGGCTGCATTATGGAAAACCGCCGCACCGGCCCGAGCCGATCACCCCTATCTGACCCGCAAGGGCGTTGCGCCCGTCGTGAACTTGCGCGAGATCGCGGCACCGCGAGCAGCGGAGATTTTAGGCTACCCGCCCAGATCGGACGGCGAGCCGTTAGCTGGTCGGCTGCTGGTCGCTCCAGTGGAGATAAAGGGCCAGATCAGCACGGCGGAATTGATCGACGAGGCAGGCCGAAAGTCAGCGATTGCAGGCGGCGCGAAGTCCGGCGGTTACTGGGCCGCGCAAACCTTGCCGGAGAGCCACGGAGAAGGGCTGACGCTGGCCATCGGCGAAGGGGTGGCCACGGTACTCTCCGCGCAAGCAGCAACCGGCTACGCCAGTCTGGCGGCGCTTTCGGCGGGCAATCTGTCGAAGGTCGCCCAGGCGATGCGGAAACGCTACCCGGCGGCAAAACTGGTCATCCTTGCCGATCTTGGCAACGGCCAAGCCAAAGCCGAGGAAGCGGCCGGCGCTGTTGGCGCTGCGCTCGCCGTTCCAGATTTTACCACGCTGGACGCCACCGAAGCCGATACCGACTTCAACGACCTTCACCGGCGGGCCGGGCCGGAAGCGGTGCGGCGGCAGATCAAGGAAGCAAGGAAGCAGGAAGCAGGGCAGGTCAAGAAAAAAATAGATTTTGATTCGCCCGTTCACAATTTCCCGCATACCACGGAAACCGGACGCAAGCGCGCGACGATTGCGAACCTTCGTCACCTGTTCCAGAGCTACGGGATCGAACTCAGCTACAACGAGCTTCTGAAGAAGCAGACGATCCGCTTCAACAACGCGAGCGACCGGGGCCACGGGGACCTGATCGACAATGCGGGTGTCGCGCATATCCGCTCGCTGCTAGCACTTAACGGGTTGCCTGCCAGCAGCCTCGACCTGCTTCCGGCACTGTTCGCCGAGCAAGCGACCAATCCAATACTGGACTGGATCAAGTCTGAACCGTGGGACGGAACAGACCGGATCAGACCGCTTGCCGATACCCTTACCGTATCCGACGAAGACCAGCACTATCGGGATGTCGCTCTAAACACATGGCTCTTGCAGTGCGTGGCGGCGGCCGATGGGGCAAGGCATACACCCAACAAGGATGCTTTGCCGAAGTACGAGCTGGCCTTCATCCTTCAAGGCGGCCAAGGCGCAAAAAAAACCAGTTGGTTTAAGCGGCTGGTGCCGAAGCGGCTGGGCGTCTACATCATCGACGGCGCGCACCTCGACCCGGCAGACAAGGAGACCGTCCGCATTTGCATCTCGTCATGGATCTGCGAGCTGGGCGAACTTGATAGCACGTTCCGCCGCGCGGACATCTCCCGCCTGAAAGCCTTCCTCTCCAAGCAGACCGACACCTTACGTCTCCCTTACGACCGCGTGGAATCGCAGTTCGGGCGGCGCACGTCCTTCTGTGGCTCGGTGAACCCGGAGCAGTTTCTCAACGATTCCACCGGTTCCCGGCGCTTCCTGCCACTGCAAGTCACGGCCTGTGACAGTCTGCACACCATCGACATGCAGCAACTCTGGGCGCAAGTGTGGACGCTGTACCTGAACGGCCGGCAGTGGTGGTGCGATTCCGAACTGGAAGAAATGCTCAAGGAGCGTCACGAGCGGCATAGCGAGACAACGCCAGTGGACGAACTGATTGCCGAAACCTTCAACGTCGAAAAGGTTGAAAAAGGCTTCGGCCACCGG
>JBAOHI010000048.1:0-51495 GCA_037045535.1 Candidatus Competibacter sp. | reverse complement strand
GACCGTTTTTTGAGTTTCCGCTGAGGTGGCGCCACTCTTCGCCGTGGCCCGTGCGGTTTGGGCCTCTTCCTGGCTGGCCGGGTTTTGCTTGGTCGTTGCCAGCGTGACGAGCTCTTGGTCGCTGTCCTGGAATTTCGGGTTTTGGTCTTGAATACCACGACCACCACGCTCGACTGCTTCGGGTTCCGCCGCGTGTTCCGTGGAGGCGGAGGGGTTTGGGGTGGTGGTAGTAGTCTCTGTAGAAATCTCAGTAGTAGTCTTGATTCCTTTATATACCACGCCTACAGGCGAGGGGGGGTCGCCTACAGGCGAGGGGGGGTCGCCTACAGGCGAGGGGGGGTATCGTTCGCAGATTCCGTTTTAGCAAGATAGTCAGGATGCGTGATCGCCATAATGGCGGGCGGCACCGGCTCCACAAAGGTGATGCAGTTACGCAAAATTCCTTGCTGTACGATGTCCCGGTATTCCCGATGGATGTAGCCTGCGTCTTCCAGCCGCTTGAGCGCTTTCCGCGTCTGATCCTTGGTAAAGCCGAATTTCCCGACGAAATAGGCGGCGGTGCATTGAAACCGATCACCGTCAAAATGCTTACGTAAGATCGGCTTACCGCCTTTGGTCAAAGTTTGGTAAGGCCGATACCAGTAGACGATCTCGGCCAGGATGGTGATGGCAGGCAGGTCCGGCTTGCCGGATTCCAGCGTGATGTGCTGGTACCAAAGGTGGGGAATGATGTTACCTTCAAAGTGGATTTTGCCGATCTCGGCCACCGCCAGCGGCAGCGGGGCGATAGGTTCGGAGCGAGAAGAGCGAACGGCGGCCGTCATGACGGCTCTCCTTGGCGGATGCAAGGGCCGTCAACTGTTTCGGCACTGGAAAACGGGAACCAATTTCGATACGATGAAGTCGGATACAACATGGAGCAACCCTCCTGTTGAAGGAGTCCGGGGGTTTCCGGATGTTTTAGGACACCCGGAAAAGCCCGCGTCCGCCCCTACAGCTTCGGCGGGCTTTTCCGGTTCTCATTCAGTTAGTGATCGGTTCTTAGTCGGTTCATTCCAAATCCCATAAGCTGAGCCTAGAAAGGCTACCTCGTTTTTCAAGAGGCTATTTCAGTCACCTCTGAACGCCTCTTAAAGCCGCATCCGCCTGAACTCGCCCGCTTCCCGCCACTCGATCAGCATCCGATCCGGCGAGGCTAGCCGCGCGTCAACATCTCACGGGCCAGCTAGCATCCGCTGTAGCGCAGCGCGTGCGCCCTCGTGATGCCCAGATCGATCTATTCGCGCTGTCCGGCCTCATCTTCAGGCGGTAGAGGCTCCGGGCCGGGGTATTCCCAGAAAACGAACCCGCGCGCAAACGGCGTCCATTCGAAGCCGATTACGATGCCATCCGCTACGCGGCTTGTGGCCATTTCGATAACTCTTCCGGCTTGCAGCCCAAAGCGGCGGATATCTTCTGGCGCATCTCGTCGGTGAGCGGACGTTCGCCGCGTTCAATCAAACTGATGTAACTTTGGTCAACTCCAATAGCTTTCGCTAATCGGGTTTGGCTCATCCTGAGCATCGCCCGCCGTACCATGATCCAGTGCCCAATATGGGCATCGTTGTTGTTCATACTCTATCCTCGTCATAATTTATGACCTTAATGGTAGTGATAACGGTTGAGTAAATCAAGCTCGCGCCAACCGATCCGCGCTATCGCTGTCCGCGCCGATCCGTTTTCCGCCGTGGCGATTGCTTGGCATCGTCGCAAGCCTCGCTAAATCTCTTCCATCTCCACCGTCCGGGTGGAGCGGCGGGCACCCCCCGCTGCCGCCCGCATGGTGTCGCACGTCCCGCCGCCCGGCGCAAGGCACGCTTCGCTCTTCGGCCTTGCGCCGTTCGTCGTGGCCGTGCTGTCGCTGGTCGCCGTGGGCGTGGCGGGGGGGTGTGGTTCCCGCCGCTGGTGGCCGGGGCTGTCCCTCGGTGGGTTTGCTGGCTGTGGGGGTGTGTTGTGTCTGCTCTGTCTCGCTGTGTCGGTTTCGTTCCGGTGGTTTCGGTGGCGCTGCGTTCGGCCCGCTGTCGGGTCGCGCCGTGGGGCGGTTCCGCCTTGGGTCTGTCGTTCCGCCGTTCGCGGCGCTCGCTGTCCGGGTTCGTCGCGGTCGCGCGGTTTTCCTCGTTCGCCGCCGCTTCGCGCTTCGCGCGGTCGTGGGGCCGGCGCTTGCCGGCCTGCCCCGGTTTTTGCGCGGTGCGGGCGGTGGCCGGTGGGTTTGCGGTTTCCGTGCCGGTGTGCCGGTGCTTGCCGCCCTGTCGCTCCGGCCTTCGTCGGCTGCTGGCCGCTCGCGCGGGTTAGCCGTGCGCTCCCTTCCCTTGTTCCCGTCCGCCGCTCCGGTGGTGGTCGGGTTTTCCGGCTCCCGCCGGCTGTCGCCGTCGTTCGCGCCGGCCGTGGCCGGCGTGGTGGGTTCGGTGCTGGCCGCTGGCCGCTCGGTCGCGGTCGGTTGCGCGCCGGGCGCTGATGCGTTCGTGCGTTCCGCCGCTCTCGGTGCGCTGGTGTTTTCCGTTGCTGCGTTCGGCTCCGGTCGCGGTGCGTTCGCCGCTCGTTCGGTGGCCCTGGTTCGCGCTGTGGCCGCTGGCGGCTCCGGTTCTGGCTTCGTGGTGTTTCCTTCCGCGCCGTGCCCCGTTGGGTTGGTGCCTTCGCGCCACCCTTCGGCCTGTTTTTGCGGGCTGGGGTCGGGGTCATGGGCCTCCGCCGCATTCGCCGCTGGCTTGGGCGTGCCGCTGGTGGTGTTCCCTTGCGGGTTTTCCGGGTTGCCCGCTTGGGGTCACTGGGTGTCCGCTGGTTCTGGTGTTTGGGCGGCTGGTTTTCGGTTGTTCTGTTAGCGTTTCTCTCCTCCCGTTTCTCTAATATAGAGGTGGTTCTTTTAGTTTTTTTCTCTCTCTATGAATGCAAATTTTTTTAAAAGATATTGTTTTCTATTCGTTATTTTGTCATAATTTAGGACAAGGATAAGGACTAAACGGAGTTAGCGCCATCTTTTCCAGTAGGCTCGTGGGCGCAAAAGGGAGAAACTGGAGAAACCCGACTTATTCGAGTTTGTGGACAAACACGAATTAACTAAGACTGGAGTTAAGAGATGAGAAAGATTTTTCAAATCGATGGAATAGACGGTTCAATGCTCAGCATTGGCGAACGGAATCAACCGCAACAGGCGGCTATTTGTTTGCGGGATTCGCAAGGCAACGAAACCAATATGCTCATTAGCTATGAGCAATTCAAGGAGCTTTGCGGACTATCGTATGACATTCACTGGGCAAAAGAGCCATGCCCAGTGAACGAGAATGAGGATATACCGGAAATGTTCCAGTAAGTGAGTCGGCTCGCGTAACTGCAATTACGCGAGCCGGATAAAGCAAATACAGCGTAGTCGAGATTTCATCATGTCACAAAACGCTTTAGCAGTACAAGACACGACGATCATGCCGATCGTTCAACAGGCGGCGGTTTCCCTCGGGACGCTGCAAGCGGCGTCGGCGGTCGCGTTGGTGCAAGGCGCGCGAGAAATGGCCGGCGCGTTGGCCGACGTGATCGAACGGCAGCACCTGGCAACCGTGATCCAAGGCCGCAAGCATGTGAACGTCGAGGGCTGGACGACGCTAGCGGTCATGCTGGGGGTGGTGGCCCGCGAGGTCCAGACCGTGGAAACCGAGGGCATTTATACCGCCGTGGTGGAACTGGTGCGGATGTCGGATGGCGCTTGCATCAGTCGCGCAAGCGCGGAATGCGGCGACGAGCCGCCCTGGAACAAGCGGCCCCGCTACGCGCGCCGCTCAATGGCCCAGACCCGCGCCACCGGCAAGGCTTGCCGCTTGGCGTTTAGCTGGATCATGGCCCTTGCCGGATACGAGCCGACGCCGGCAGAGGAAATGCCGGACGCTCAGAAGCCCGACGATGACCTGCCGATTACCGGCAACCAGCATAAGATGCTGGAAGCGCGAATCGGCGAACTTGGCTTGAACCGCGAGGGCGTCAAAACGTGGACGGCCCGCCGCTTTGGCATCGAGCATTTCCAAGAATTGAACCGCCAACAGTTCGGCGAACTGCTGGCGCAACTACCGAAGATGGCGGAAATCAAGGCCAAGCGCGAAGCCGAACAGGCGGAACAGGAAGCCAAAGCCGAACGCGAGGCGATCCAGGCCGAGGCGCGACCGGAGCCGGAGCCGCCAGCGCAAAGAGAGCCAGAACCGGAACGGCCGCCCACCGAAGAGCAAAAGCGACGGATGAAAGCCAGAGCGGCGAAGATGGAGGGGAAAGCGACAGAATTGCGGGATTGCCGCTACTACGGCGGGAGCGGCAAAACCCGCTACCGCGAAGCCGAAGAGGCCGCAATCTTAGAAAACGAAGCGCGACACTTGCGGCACATCGCCGAAACCGCGTAACGGCTCCAACCCCGCCCCGGCGGGGTTTTTAATGCCACCCAGGGCGCTGATGACGCGCGCCGGTGCGCCGCGCCGACCAGCGGCGGCGGCAACGCCGCCGCGAAGAACTGAGAGGAAACCCCGACCGCCTACGCCGCCCGCGCCCACGCGACCGGAGCGGGGGAGTAAGCCCAAGCCGCCGAAAATTTTGTCCAGCCATTGGGCAAGGATTTTCTAGGTCAAAATAGACTGATTTTCATGGGCTCAAGCGTGGGTGTTGAGTTTTAAGCCACTTTTCGCCAGAAATTTATACAATTTGTTCATGTTTTATACGGTATTTATGTTTATCAGATCGATAACGTCTTAATAATCGTTATTGGGGATACAAATAATTACATTAATCAATCAATTGGTTACGAACAGATCGACACTGTTCGGAAATTTCGGCGGTTTGGGCTTATATCCCCTACGTCCATAAAAACACCCCGGTTCGGAATCCACGGTAGCCTGTACCAGGCTACCGAAGCCGAAGCTCCCACCTGTGAACGATTGACCCCCTACGATTTTAAAGAAGTCGCGGGTGAAGAGTACAAAAACACCGTACTCGATCTGCGCTGTGAAGAAGGAGAGTAGAAACCATGATTGCCCTAACTCCCTAGTGATTTACTGGGTTGCAATGGAGCATTCTTCTGATAAACCTGCGGGGAGGACGTTCGCCAACTTCAGGTGGAAGGTTGACGGGCATTGAATCATGGCCAGTCTGTGCAAACTGGGCACCTGATTGCTACGGCAGCAAGGCAAGGAGAATGATCGTGTATTGGAACCCTGTCCGGCAGAGAGGGGCGAGCATTCATTTCGGATCGCCCCCGGCATTACATCCCTTTTTTCATTTCGTCGCCGCTTGGCGAGATTATCCTTACCCGATCACCGGCAGTGTCCTGTTCGCCGTTTTCTGGTTGGGTTTCGCCGAGAGCATCCAGGATTCTCGTGCCGCCGCCGATCTGGCGGGCACCGCAATCTTCGCTTTCACCGGCAGTCTGGTCAGCTATCGTCAGTTCAAGCCGATCTATCCCACAATTGCCTTGGTGATCGGCGCAGCGGGGGGATTCCTGACGGCGGTAGGTGGCGGAACCGTTCGTACGTTCCTGTTGGGGGTGGAACCCGATCGGCTGTTTTGGATCGACAACGGTCTTTATGGAATGGCCATCGGTCTGGGAGTGTTGCTGGTTTTGCTGTGGGAACCGAAGGTCTGCGTGCGCTGCGAAGCGTGCTGGGATGTCGCGGATCGGATCGCGCTGGCGGTATTCGTGCCGCTTGGGGCGGAACAGGCGCTGCGGTGGGGCACGAACTCCGCCCTCACCCTGTTGGCGATCGCCGCTTTCTTCGGGTTCTTGACCGGTGCCGGCGGCGGGATGCTCCGCGATCTCTTGCGGATGCGGTTACCCATCGCCTGTCTGACCCCCTACGGCTGGATTGCGGGGCTGGGCGCCGCGTTTCACTTCGCTCTATTCCAAACCGGGGTGCCGTCGGCGTGGGTCGTGTCGGGGGCGGTCATTTATCTGCTCGCCGAGTTCATGCATCGGTGGGATGGGCGGGTAGGGGGGTTCGGCGATCGAGAAAAACCGCCGTATGGTTTGATACCCCTCAATTGATGCGGGCACCGCCGCCAGGCGGAGGAGGCGGGTTACGACGGGGGGCTCGCCAGGAGGTCGGTACGGGGGGTGCCAGGAAAGGACCGGTTTCGGACAGGCTGGAATCCAGTGTCCGAAAATAAGCTTTAACGCATTGCGGACGCGCTACACATGGCCACCGACCTGACGCGGTCGCGTAACTTCTTTTCGCTGGAAGATAGCTAACGAGGTATGGAAGATGAACCAAGTACGTTGTCTGATGATCGGGGTCTGTTTTGCCACCGGCCTGACTGTTAATGCGTGGGCTAATGATAATGGCGCTGAACCAGCGCTCTGCAATAATGACGCTGGGTACATGTATTCGAGAACCGAGCTGTTTTTCGGGCTCTCGAAGCCTACACATCCGTATGTGAATGACCACCAGTTTAAAGATTTTGTGGATACGGAGGTCACCCCGCGGTTTCCAGATGGCTTAACATTATTGACGGGTATCGGCCAATATCAGGACGAGAGCGGCAATATCGTGCAGGAGAAATCGAGGATCTTGATCTTGCTCTATCCTTACAGCCAGGAAAAAAGCGACGCTGTTGATGAAATCCGTACCGCTTATGTGAACCGATTCAATCAAATGGGCGTGTTGCGCATCGATGGGCAATCGTGCGTCACGTTCTAAGACATATCTTTGGGAGGACGCAGGGCGGTAGTCCAGCCCCTCTATTTTGGCCGCCTTTGAGGCACAGGGTGCGCCGTGTTTGATGGAGATGGATGGAAAAACGGTATGCGAGCCATGGCGATCATCGCCCATGAAGCCTCCCGCAGCAAAAGAGAGTGTCTAAGCTTCCACCTACAGGCGGTGGTTTTCCCTCCCCATTAGAGGCAATCTAATGACTTGTTCGAATGTAAAAATAATGAAGCTAATAATTCGACGCCTTCTCGACGCACTCCTGATATCCCTAATTATGGGAATCTCATTTCCTTCACACCCGCAAGAACAACTTGAAACCATTGGTACAGACCCTTTAAAGGGTTGGCAACAACTCGTCTTGCGTAATTATGCTGCCGCTACCTGGCAGACATTCGTAAAACTTACCTCACAAAACCAAAATGGGATTCCCGCCGATAATTATAGTGTCAACGAGGGTTATGCTCGATACACCTCACCTACCAACATCGGTGTTTACATCTGGAGCGTTTTAGCGGCCCGTGATTTATACTTGATCACGTCGAATGAAGCGCGTAAGCGTCTAGCTACGACTCTGGAATCGCTTGCTACCATGGACCGTTATAGAGGACAGTTCTATAACTGGTACGATCCAGTGACGCTCGAACCAACGGAAACCTGTCCGTTTCTATCGACTGTTGATAATGGCTGGCTCGCTGCGGCACTGATTATGGTAATAAACGGTGCTCCCGAACTCCGCGAAGAAGCTTATGCCATTCTAAAGGATATGGACTTCGGCCTGTATTACGATCAGAAGGTCGGTTTACTCTATGGTGGCTATTCACCCAAGCCCACATCCAAAGACTGTGACAAGAAAGGTCCCACCGACTGGCATTATGATATCCTGAATACCGAGCCACGTATTGCCAGTTACATTGGCATTGCGATGGGCAGCATCCCGGCGACGCACTATTTTAAACCATGGCGTACGTTCCCGAATACCTGCGATTGGAGTTGGCAGGAAATGAAGCCGGAAGGTGAGGAACAGACTTATCTAGGCGTAAGTGTGTTCGAGGGTACTTATCGTTATATGGGAATGAAACTGGTGCCGAGCTGGGGAGGCAGTATGTTCGAGGCGCTCATGGTGCCGTTGTTGGTGCCAGAAGAAACGTGGGGGCCTCAGAGTTGGGGTGTCAACCATCCCTTGTATGTGCAAGCCCAAATACTGCATGGATTAACGGAAGCGCAATATGGTTTCTGGGGATTCTCGCCGACCACGAATCCTTCCAGCACCACGGGTGACTATGGGATATACGGTGTCGATGCCATTGGAATGTGGGATGTCGGTTACGCTTCGAATAACGATAATACCTTGGTGGATTATGGTTTTGGTAGTTGTCCAAACCGGAACCCTCAACCCATTCCACAGCCTCCCTATACCAACGGAATCGTCGCGCCCCACGCGGCTTTCCTAGCGCTCCGTTTCGCTCCACAGGCGACTTTTAAAAATCTGGACCATCTGCGTCTCGCCTTCCCAAAAATCTTCGACGAGCAATGGGGGTTTTGGAGTTCGGTAAACGTGCAAACCGGTGAGGTATCAGGCACGGTTCTGGCGCTTGATCAAGGTATGGTCATGGCCGCTCTTGGCAATGCCCTGACTCAGGACAACTTGCGACGCTATTTTACCCAAGGTGCCATTGAAACAGTCATTCGGCCGTTGTTGGCGATAGAAACCTTCACAGCGGGCGAATAACAACAGCGGTGCGGGCGTGCGGGGCGCGGAGCCTCAGCCGGACGGTCCGTTGCGGGTATCGTGTTTTCTGTTTTTCGTTCCGCTATACTCAAGCCAGAAAGAACGAAAGCGGTTTTTCTGGCTTAGAAGAAGGGACGAAAAAACGAAAGCACGGCGATGAAAACCATTGTTCTGGCGAACCAAAAAGGCGGCGTCGGCAAGACCACCCTGACCGCGCATATCGCGGTCGCCGCCGAGCGGGCGGGCGATGGCGCTTGCGTGCTGATCGACACCGACCCGCAGGCGTCGCTGTCAGGATGGTGGAACGGGCGGGAGGCGCAAACTCCCGCATTCGCGCCGGTCGGCCTCAAGGAGCTTCCCGGCAAGCTGGAGGCCCTCGGCCAAGCCGGCTATGCCTACGCCTTCATCGATACCCCGCCCGCCATCACTGAGTCTATCCGCGCCGTGGTGGCGCAAGCCGATTTTGTGCTGATTCCGATTCGCCCCAGCCCGCACGATTTGCGAGCGGTCGGGAGCACCGTCGAGTTAGCCTTGACCGCTAACCGGCCCTTCGCCTTCGCCGTGACCCAGGCCAAACCCAACAGTCGCCTGACCGTGCAGGCCATGGCCGCCCTGTCCGAGCATGGGGTGGTCGCGCCAGCCATCGTCCATGATCGGGTGGACTACGCCGCTTCGATGATCGACGGGCGGACAGTGTTGGAGATCGATCCGAAAGGGCGCAGCGCTGCCGAAGTGACCGAACTTTGGGCTTTCGTGAAATCCCGAATGCACGAAGGCAAGAAAGCACGAAAGAAAGCAGGAACGAAATATGTCTAGCAAGAAATCCGCCGATTTATCCGCTTCCCTAGTAGCCGTCAAGGGTCAGGCTAGCCCGTCTGCCGATGCGACGGGCCGCCAGTCGAGGAGTTCGCCCGCGTTGTCTCCGGCGAGCGCCCCGCTGAATTTCAAGGTGCCCCCCGAGTTTCGCCGCCGTTTCCGCCAACGCGCGGCCGAGGCCGATTTGAAGCTCAACGAACTGTTGCGCGAGGCCCTGGAGGCGTGGGAGCAAAGGCGCGGCTTGGCCTGACGCGAGGATGGAAGAGGCCCCGGCCAGCGCGGCGCTGATCCCGATCCGATTGGAACGGCGCGAACCCGCCCGCAACCGGCAGTGGTTGCGGGTCTCGTTCCGGGAGCCATGAACGACGGTGAGGTGTTTGCTGTTGGGCACCTCGAAAAACCTTGTTATGAGAAAATAGGGTTGTTGATCCCCGCCAAGAGCCCGGATATCCGATGATCAAAGAAAGCCTGTTTGCCGCCCAGGAACGGGAAGCCAAATTGGATCGTCTGGGCGATGTGCTGCAAGTCATGGAGCAGCAGGTTGACTTCAAGGCGCTGGCGGCGGAGATGGACCGGGTAGCGCCACGACCCGGACGGGCACGTGGGGGGCGTCCACCGTTTCCCACCGAGTTGATGGTACGTGCCCTGGTTCTTCAGGATTTATATGGACTGAGTGACGAACAGATGGAATACCAAGTGCTGGATCGACTGAGCTTCCAGCGTTTCCTGGGCCTGCGGCACAGTAGTCAGATACCCGATCGCACCACATTCTGGACCTTCCGCGAGCGGTTGACGGTGGCGAAGGCGGGAGACGCGCTGTTTGAGGCGGTGCATCGTCAACTGGCCCAGCAGGGTTATATTGCTCGTGGTGGGCAGATGGTGGACGCCAGTCTGGTTCCCGTTCCTCGCCAGCACGTCACGGAAAAAGAACGGGAATTGCTGAAAGCGTCGGCGATGCCGGTGGACTGGAAGCCGGCCCAGCGCCGGCAGAAGGACATGGAGGCCACCTGGACGAAGAAGCACGGCAAATCCTACTTCGGTTACAAGGTCTCGGTCAGCGCCGACCGACGCTACAAGCTGATCCGCCAGGTCAAGGTCAGCACCGCTGCGGAGAACGACACCCTGCACCTGGAAGATGTCCTGGATCACGCGAATACCGGCCGTGATCTTTATGGCGACAAGGGCTATGTTGATGGTGAACGTGAGCGGCGCCTCAAGACCCAGGGTTGGCGAGTACACATCCAGCGCAAGGCAAAGAAAGGCAAACCGCTGTCCGCCTGCCAGGCGCGCCGCAACACCCGCATTGCCCGGGTTCGGGCGCGGGTCGAACACGTCTTCGCCGCTATGGAGCAGATGGGCGGAAAACTCCTACGATGTATCGGTCTGGATCGAGCGACCTTCCAACTCACGGGGAAGGCAGCGGTCTACAACCTACGTCGCCTGTGCATTCTCAAGGCATACGGTGTGGTCGCTTTCTAACGCCCAAGTGCGATCCCGGTACGACCGGGATGGTGATTTCGGGCGGGGATGAACCCTTCGGGCCGGGGCACAAACCAAAGATATTGTGAGGCTCACGCCTCAGGCACCTTGCTTTGCCCATTTTGCCGGCTTCATGTCCGGTTTTTCGAGGTGCCCATAAGGAGCGGCGACAGCCTTTTCACAGCCTTAATTTTGTCCCTGATTTATGGCACAACCAAGCGGTTGATTTATCGGGGGCGCGAAGCTGTGTCAAAACTCTTGATTACCGGCACAGCGTCTCGTCGGGTAAGAGAGCCGTGTTGCCACGGCTCTCTCCCCTAAGAACCGTACGTGAGGGTTTCCCCTCATACGGCTCAAGCGGAACGTAACGCATCGGGCTGCGCGCCCGACGCGCGGCGCATGGAGTGGTGGAGTTGGCGGTGGCAGTTGGGATGGAGCAGGACCAGGTTAGTTGGCTCCTCGCTCCCACCTTGGCAAACGGGTTGGCAGTGGTGGACGTGCCAGCCGGTTTCCGGGGTGATTTCGGATTGGCACCAGGGGCATAGACCCTGCTGCGCCTGGTAGAGGGCCTTTCGTTTCCCGATGCCCGACTCGTCGACGAGTTGCTCCCGCCGACGGGTCAGGTAGTCTCGGAACGTGGGGTCAAACGGGTTTAGGTCGCTCTTGACCATGATGTGGCGCCGAATTGGGATCATGCGCGGATCGATCAAGTAGACGAGCCGACCGGTTGCCGTTTGGCCGGCGAAGGTCCAGGTGAAGTTCCGAATCGTCCGGAAGTATCGGTGGCGGAGCCATCCTTTTCCTTTGTGGGGATGGCGTTTCTTCGCCCAGTTCCAGAGCAGCCGCCAGAGCCCGTGGCCGACCTTGGCGAACGCGGCCCTGGCGACGACGTGGCGGTGGTAGTTGGCCCAGCCGCGCACGATCGGATTCAGGGTGCTGATCACGTTGACCTGACTCGCCGACCGGAGCGTGTTCAGGCGCTGGCCGAGCGTGCGCAGGTGGTTGACCAGGTTCCGCTGGCTCGGCCGGATCAACAGCTTGCCTTTGACCCGCCGCACGTTCCAGCCGAGGAAATCGAATCCCTCATCCAGACGAGTGATGCGGGTCTTGGTCGCCGAGAGAGCGAGGCCCCGCTCGGCCAGAAACGCCTGGATCGCCGGTTTGACCACGGTTTCCAACCGTTCCGCCGTGTCGGCCGTGACGATGAAGTCGTCGGCATAGCGGACCAAGTTCAGCTTGTAACCCTTTTTCCGATTGATCGTCCCGGTCGGACGCAGGACGCCCGCCCGTTCCTTGATGGCGCGGTCCAGTCCATCCAGCGCCATATTCGCCAGGCAAGGCGAGAGAATCCCGCCTTGAGGTGTACCGGCTGTTGTCGGGAAGAGCTTGCCGTTTTCCCGATAACCGACCTTGAGCCATTTTCGGAGAACGACCTTGTCCATGGGAATGTGGTCGAGCATCCAGGCGTGGTCGATATGATCGAAACAGCCTTTGATGTCGCCTTCCAACACCCATTGCGGGGCGGTGAGCCGAGACAAGATCTTGAAGCAGTGCTCGATGGCGTCTCGCGTGGCCCGGTACGGCCGAAAGCCGTACGAGCATCGGTCGCCGGTGGTTTCGGCCACCGGCAGCAGCGCGAACCAGTGTAGCGCCTGCATGGCTCGGTCCTTCATGGTCGGAATGCCCAATGGCCGTTGTTGGCCGTTTGCCTTGGGGATGTACACCCGGCGCAGCGGTTTCGGTTGGTAGCCTTGCCGCCGTAGCGCCCTTATCGCCTTCCATTTGGCGTCCGGCGTCGACCAGGTTTCCCCGTCGACGCCCGCCGTTCGCCGTCCTCGATTCTCCGTGACCCGCTTGACCGCCAAAGCCTTGGCCTGCCAAGCGGTGGTCAGCAACCGTTGCAGGGCCTTGACCTTGCCGCGGTGGCCTTCCCGTTGCGCCTTCGCGATCCGCCGCTGGAGTTTGCGAACCGAGCGATGGACGCGCCGCCACGGAATCTCGTGCCAGCCGCCCGCGTCGGTAGGAGCCGCACACGCTTCGATCGCGCTCATTTGCTTGTCTCCTCGAACTCAATTACTCCGAGAGATCACGTTGTCCCACCATCCCGGAAGTCTGCACCCTTTCGGGTCGAGTATTCCCTATCCCCGGCGATTACCGTCGGGGCTTTCGCTTTTTCCGGGTCTCCTTTACCCGCTACCCGTTCGTCTTCCCTTGCGGTCGGACTGCCCGGAGGGCCGGGTATCGGGCTTACCGAGTTCCGCGCGGTTGACGTCGCGATGACCGTAGGTCCCGCCTGTGGACCGGGGGGATTCTCGACCACATACGAAAACCCATGCACATTTCCGTACTACCCCCTTACCTTTTGGTTTAAGCCTGTCAGCACCTTTGGCTTATTCGGTGTAACGGTCCTTCTGGCGGTTCAGCATCCGCTTGACCTTAGCCCTCTAGCCTAACGGCGCTTTCCCCAATGGTGCTGGGAGATCGCCCGTATCGTCCCCAAGGCTTCGTACAGCGAGTTACCTCTTTGCACGCTTGGGTAGGCTTGCGGTGGTGGCTCACCGACCAGGAATTTAACCTGGATTCAACCACGCGACTTCTCGTCGCACACACGGTACGCCATCTTTATCCCCGTCCAGCGAACCGACGCCGCACCGGGTTAGGTAAAACTTTGCCTCTTCACAGCTCTTCATTTCTCGGCAGTACCGCTTGCCAGCGCAGGTGAATCCACCGAAAGCGGTAGCGCGGGTCCGTCAGCGGAAACAGCCACGGGGCGAGAGGTGTGGTTTGCGACCGAAAGCGCCGCCATCGAGGCCACCGCAGTATCCGTTACGGTGCGACCGGCACCTGCTGGAAGGTCAATCTAAAGTGATCGACAGGCGTTTACCCAACGCCGCCGCCGCGCGCTCTAATTGCTTGAGGGTAGGATTTGCCGTCGCTTGTTCCAAACGCTGTGCTGAAGGCCAAGAGGTTTGCAGAGCGCGGGCCATTTCGGCCAGCGTCCGGCCTTGTTCCTCGCGAGCCTTGCGTAGCAGCAAGGCCACCTGGACGCGCGCTTGTGGAGAGGCCACGGGCCGACCTTCACTGGGCGATGGCCACGGAATCGATTGACCGTCCGCCAAACGCTGCTCGATCACCAGCGAAAGCACTTCTGCCGCATTAAAGGCGGCTTCCTCGTCGGTGGCGCCTTCGGTAAAGGCTTCCTCGAAATCCACAAACTGCACCACATAGCCGCCTTCTTGCTGTTCGAGCCTGTAGGGATAGGCGGTATTCATACCAGTTTAACTCCCGTTTGCCTCTCGATCTTTTTGAGCAAACCGATTCCTAAATCCTGGGTGCCGTGAACGGGAACAGGAACCGTCACATTGCCTTTCTTGAGCATGTGATGGCTACCGTTGATTCGGGTGATCGACCAGCCCGCCGCTTGCAGGATTTTGATGACTTGTTTGCCATGCATAAACAAGATTATATCTTATATAATATATGCTATTAAATATATTTATATTCATTAAGCCATTACTTACAAGTTAAGCCATTTAGTTGATTGTCAAGGGGTAAACTGGAGGGGTTTGGACGTTGTTGGAGGACGTTCACGAGGTGTTTTTTTGCGGGGTCGTTTGAGGATGCCCAACTCGCGGGCGCGGTCGGCCAAATACCGGACCGGGTCGGTGGCAGGGTTTTGCGCGACCGCGTTCGTCACGAAATACAGACTGCGGTAGACCATGGCCACGGAGACCTCCGCGAACGGCCGCGCCAGCGCTTCGGCGACGGCGTCGGTCAAGTCGATCAACACGGCGTACAACAGCCAGGTGGCCCACACTTGCATTTCGACGGCGTTTTCGGCGCCGCAGTAGAAATAGGCCAATCCCAACAACCGCTTGACGATGGCGAAGGCCTCTTCCACCCGCCAGCGCTGGCGATACAGGGCCACCGCATGGACGGTCGGCAGGCGGGCGAAGTCCAAGGCGTTGGTCAGATAGCGGTAGAGCGTGCCGTGGGCTTGGACCTCGATCAAGCGGACCTGCTGGCGCGCCGTGCCCTCGCCGATCCAGACGATCCGGTCCCGCACCGCCGAGGTCTGCACCAGGACCTGGACCACTTCGTACTTCAGATTCTGTTTCGCCCGGGTCAACCAGGTCACCCGGCGGGCGGTCAGGGTCGCCCACCGGACAAAATCGGTGAAGCCCAAGTCGAAGACGACCAGCGCGCCGGTCGGAATGGTCGCCACCAAC
The DNA here is from genome assembly GCA_037045535.1 of Candidatus Competibacter sp. Taxonomy (GTDB): domain Bacteria; phylum Pseudomonadota; class Gammaproteobacteria; order Competibacterales; family Competibacteraceae; genus Competibacter_A. The sequence goes on along the minus strand of JBAOHI010000048.1, from coordinate 36,532 downwards.
CGATCCCAAAATCGGGCATCGTGGCCGTGGGGGTCGGCGTCGTACCAGACCCGCCGAGGCAGGCGCGAGGCCAAATCCAGCACGGCCAGCATCCGCCCCGCCAACGGGGCCTTCACCGCGTCCCGCAGCAAGCCGACCTTCCGCAGCAGGACGTCCAAGGTCGACCCATCCGCAATCAGGACCGCCGTAAAGTGGACCTGGGCCCAGGCCACCGCCGGCGGCAGGGGGCGCTGCCGGGCTTGCCAGCGGCTCTGCAAGACCGGCAAGATCGCGGTCAACACCCGACCGAACAGCACCGCCGGCAAGGTCCGCAGGCGTTGGGCCAGGGCTTGCTGGGTCAGGTCGCGCAACGGCCGCACCCACCACACCGCCTCGGTGCGAACGACCCGCACCAGCTCGTTGATACTGCCGATCTGCCGCCACAACAGGCTCAGGACCAAGGCCACCATCACCGGCAAGGTCAACAGGCGGGCGCGCAACCCCAAGCCGTGAAAATAACTCACTTGAGCCAAGGTCGCCGGATGGACGATCTCGGTCAGGCGTGCGACTACCGCTTCGGCCGGCAGCGCCCCAAGCGGGCGTTGGGTCCGGTCGCGCTGGATGGCGCGGGTATGACGGACCGAACTCCGTTTCTGGGGCTTCGCCTCCTCCGACTTCGGGGCCGTCGATGGCGATTCCCCCGGCTTCGCTGCCGCCCCTACAGGGTCTGTCGTCAGGGTCTCCATCAGTCAAATCCCAATCCAACAAAGGGGCTTGACAGCTTCTCAAAGTCCCTAACTTGTAAGCAATGTCATTAAGCCTAAAATTAAAAGACTAAAACAGCCGCCGCATGAACCCCAATTCACCATCCCTCTTTATCCACAGAAACAGTGGATCATTCAGACCGACTCTATCAATTTTGTATAATTGACATTTCAAAAATATAAAATTAATCAATGCAACTCCCTAAATTGAAAGTGCTGGTTGAAGCGGGCGCGGTGCGGGAGGCGGAAGCGCTGCCGGACGGAGACGGCTGGGCGGTGTGGGTGACCTACGTCAGCCGGGGCGGCGAACGGCGCGAAGCGCTGGAACGCCAGCGTGGCGGGGCGCGGGTCTTCGCCACGCTGGACGCCGTCGCCCGCTGTCTGGCCGGCGCGGGGCTGAGCGCGTTTCGAGTGAGCATTGCCGGCTGGCCTGGCGCTGAGGCGGAGCCGCCATGAAGCGCGGCCTGAGTCTGGCGTTGCTCTGGCCGGCGCTGGCGCTAGCCTGGGAAGAAGAGCCGGCCCTGGCTTTCATCGTCGCCCACAGCCCGTTGCTGCAAGCGCAGCGGGCGGTCGTGGCATCCTACCGGCCACCCGGCATCGGCCGCCGCGTGCTGGAACACACCTCGGTCTTCGTCCGGGCCGCGAGCGGCACATCAAGCACCGTATCCGACACCGGCGACACCATAACGACCACCCCCGTCACGGTCGGCATCCAACTGAATATTCCGCTCGCCTCGCCCCGCGAGCAACGCGAATACGCCCAGCAAGCCTTGGCCGAATCGGTACGGATTGACGAGATACGCGGGCGAGCCTTAACCGATCTTGCGAAATTGCGCGAACTGGAAGCGGAGCGCGCCGCCGTGCGCGAGCGGCTGGACTTCCATCGCTCCAAGGCCGACTGGGTGCAAGACCGGATCAAGAAAGGCTACGAAGGCGATATCGAAAAGCTCTGGGCCACCGCACAGCAGCAAAACGCCGAAGCGGCGGCAGTCAAGCGGCTGGATTTACTCCTCGATGCCCAGCGCCGGCAGGTGGCCCACCACGCGGGCGAACACTGGCGGCCCTTGCTCGATTACCTGAGCGGCAAACTCAGGGCATTACCGGAGAGTTGAACGATGCGCGACATCACCGGCCTGATCGGTCGTGACGCACTGGTCGAAAAAGCCGCTCAGGAGGTTAGGAAAGGCCGCCACGTCATCTTGACGGGCAAGGTCGGGGTCGGCAAGTCGGCGGTCCTGGCGGCCGTTTTAGAGCGTCTGGAGCGGCGTCAGAGTGAACGCGCTCCAGTCGATGTGGAAACGGACGACCCGCCCCGCGCCGCTCGATGACACAGCTCGTTATAAGCCTGATCCCCCGCTTAAATCCACACTTGTATTCCCATAAAATCTTATCATAATTGTTATTGTCGATTTTATTAAGTGACAATCGACACGCGGTATTCCCCTCCGCATCTCGCCGTAGGGAGCGGACGTCACTGGACTTCCGAAGCCGCGCAATCCTGATTGCTATTAGGGAGGACTCCATATGAATAGCTACTCTCATGACCTAATTAGATTCGTTGCCGCCCTTGCTTTTCTGTCGAGCGGTGTTGTAAGCCAGGGCGTGGCAGCCGCGTCCACCAACGCCGATCCACCGTGCTTCGACAACGACAATCGCTATGTCGATTGCCGTAACGGCACCATCACGGACACTGTCACCGGGCTGATCTGGCTCAAGCAGGCCGATTGCTTGGAAGCCAAGGACTACGCTGCCGCCAACCGTGTAGCCGCCACGTTGCAGGAGCGACGGTGCGGGTTGCGGGACGGATCCAGCAAAGGGGACTGGCGGTTGCCGACGGAGGCCGAATGGCGGACCACGCTCAGCCCTCTGAGCGGACTGGAATCCACGCTTTTCACGGGGGTACAAGCCGCTTTGTACTGGTCGTCCTCCACAAACGCCGACCGTCCGGACACCGCCTGGGCCGCCGATTTCCAAGCGGGCACAGTCCTCACTGAAACTAAATCTAGCGTTCACTACGGATGGCCGGTGCGCGGCCACCTTACAGCGAGCGCCATGCCGGCCTCACAGAGCAGTGAGATCCGTGACCAAGTTATCTCCGGCCTCAGCTTGGCAAGTCTGGTGCGAATGGCGGTGGCGGAGTATTTTCAAACCACTGGCAAAGTGCCCTCGGGTCTGGAAGAAGTCTACCCAAACCCCATCTCCGGCTCCTATGTCAAGTCGGTAGAGATTTCCAGTGGCCGAATCGATATAACCTACGGCAATGGGGCAAATACGCAGATCACAGGCAAAGTGCTTTCGCTGACGCTGTATTCCGACAGATCCATTGTAGAGTGGCGCTGTGGCAGAGCGCCTGAGCCCCAATTCCCGCTAGTTAGCAACCCCGATGCTACAACGGTGGACAACCTCTATCTTCCCGCTCAATGCCAGCCGTAATGACCTCCCTGCCGCACGCAACCTATCTTCTCCGAGAGAGCAAAACGCGGAAGCCGCCAGCCTCAAGCGGCTGGACCTGCTGATCGACGCCCAGCGCCGCCAAATTGCCCACCATGCCGGCGAACACTGGCGGCCCTTGCTGGATTACCTGAGCGGTAAACTCAAGGCATTACCGGAGGGCTAAGCCATGCGTGACATCACCGGGCTGATCGGTCGTGACGCACTGGTCGAAAAAGCCGCTCAGGAGGTCCGCAAGGACCGCCACGTCATTTTGACGGGTAAGGTCGGGGTCGGCAAATCCAGCGTCTTAGAGGTGGAAAGGATACCGGAGCAGTTGAGGAGGTTTTTGTGAATAACGACTTCCACTATTTCCTTGTCCTTGCTTCCCGCCTTGAACGCTGCTGTAGTCCCGCTTTAGGAACGGTTAGCTTTTGCCCGGGCTTTATCATGTTGGGGTTTGATCCGATTAGCGCCGTGTTGGCTTGATAGATCTTCCGCCAAGGGCTCGTTATTCCATAAAATTTCTGCGCGATTTTGGAAAGATTATCACCAATCCTAACGGTGTAGGTCTTCACAAGAAGCGCTACTCTCGGTGGTGGTGCAAACACGGCTTTAATTGATGCGAGTTGAAGGTGGTCAAGCTCGAACGATGTAAGGATTGTACCAGACCGCTTGATAGTAACGCTTCTTATCCCAGTATCAAGGGTAACCCCTATAAATCCCTCCACAATATGTGCCGCGATTTCTGGATTTGCATCCAATACCCCTGATTTCCAAGTATTTCCACCTAAGTCATTGACTATAAGCTGGAAGTAGTCAGCTGAGTCCCAAGCGTCATCGAATACCCATATCCCGAATCCCTTCACTACATCGCCTGAGAAAGTGAAAGTGAAAGTATCGCTCGGTCCGATGAAACCTTGAGGACGATTTTCATTGAGAAGTGATCCTTGGTACACGGTTCCATATTGACCTCCTTCAAGTCCGAAAGCATCTGATCTAAATATCTCGGCAGATGATGCACCAAGGTCCGGGAGGGTGAAATCCACCCTGACACCACCCAGTGTGATACCATCGAGTGTGAAACCATGACCAAAACTGTCAAAATCCTCTTCGATGAAGTTTAGGCCGACGACTGCCAGCCGGAACGCTTTATCACCATTTGGATTGGGACCTTCGCTCAAATAAAAGACCGGCGCAGCAGCGACAGCCAAACACAAAAGCATCAAAATAGCGAATGACACAACTCGCATAAAAATTCCTATTTCATAAAAATCCCCACCGAACGTCACCAACCTTAGCAGCAGGGCAGGGGCGAGGTCTTGCTTTTTGCCCTGCCATCCCGATCCGCCCTCACAACCTCCCCACCACCTGCTCCATCCGTTCCTGCCCCACGTTGGTGTAGATCTGGGTGGTACTGATGCTCTCGTGGCCCAGCAGGGCCTTGATGTCCACCAGTTCGGCCCCGGCGTTGAGCAGGTTGGTGGCGTAAGTGTGGCGCAGCTTGTGGGGCGAAATCTTTTTCTCGATGCCGGCCTTGTTCAGCATCAGCCGCAGGTAGCCGCGCGCCGCCTGCGGCGAGACCGCTTTCTGGCCGGTCGCGCGGGCGAAGACGAATTCGCTCCGGGCGCGGTCTTTCAACCAGAACCCGAACACCTGGCCGAACGCTTCGGGCAGCGGCACCAGCCGCTCCTTGTCGCCCTTGCCGATGACCCGCACCGACTTGGCCGTGCCGTCCAAAATTCGAACGTCAGACGCCTTTCGTGCCCGCGCCGGCGCAAGGTTAGCGATTTGGAAATCCGGCCGCTAGACTGTGGTGGCCCCCCATCGGAGAGCCGACCATGGAGAAGACGCCCGAATCCCCGCTGGAGACGTTGCAGCGCCTGCAACGGCAGCACGCCGAGAAAGCCCGCGCCGAAGGCCGCGCCACGGTCACGCGGATCAAAAAGCGGCTGATCGCAAGCAGCGTCCAGATCGCCGCGCAGCTGCCCGACGACCTTCTGTTCCAGCACACCGTGTTCTGTCAGACGGTCTTGCCCTACCGCGACCCCGGTCCCGGAGTCAGGGAATGGAAGCGCGAACAGGGCGAGGTCAGGCTGTTGCTCGAGGCCGGCAAGGTCTACCACAAGCAGAAAGATGCCTTCGTGGAAATCGGCTTGCCCTTCGGTCCCGCCGCCCGGCTGATCCTGTGCCACCTCAACACCGAAGCCTTGCGGACCGGCGTTCCGGCGGTCGAAGTCGCCGGCAGCATGACCGCCTTCATCCGCCGCTTGCAGGGCTATCAGCCGAACGGTTACGAAATCGGCAAATTCAAGGATCAACTGACCCGCCTTTCGACCTCCCTCATCCGTCTCGCGCTCAGGCGCGACGATCACGCCTTGCAGATCGACACTAAAATCATCGTGGGTTTTGATTTGTGGGCCGACCGGTTCGAAGGCGAGCCGTTTATGTTCCCCCAGGTTATCAAGCTGGGCGCGGATTACTTCGCCAGCCTGCAAGAGCACGCCATTCCACTCGACGAACGGGCGGTCGCCGCCCTGGCCCATTCCGCCATGGCGCTGGATGTGTATTGCTGGCTGACCCAACGCCTGCACCGGGTTGACCCCAAGCGGGGCCAGTTCGTCCCGTGGACGGCCCTGCACCAGCAGTTCGGACAGGGCTACGAGCGCATCAGGGATTTTCGGCGGGCTTTCCTTACAGCGCTGAGAGGAGTCAAGACCCAATACCCTACCGCCCGGTTTGGCGTCGATCGGGGAGGGATTCTGCTGGGCAACAGCCCGCCGCCGGTGCAACGCCGCACTTTGATCAACATTCCGTCCCTCGCAAAGGGATAGTCCCAAACCAAGCCACGGGTAGTTTGTCGCGCTTTGGGCTGAAGAGCGGGCGAGCCTGTGGATAACTCGGTCGGTCACGGGTAGTTTGTCGCGCCGGTCACGGGTAGTTTGTCGCACAAACCGTTAGTTTTAATTACCTATATGGGCACCTCGAAAAACCGGACATGAAGCCGGCAAAATGGGCAAAGCAAGGTGCCTGAGGCGTGAGCCTCACAATATCTTTGGTTTGTGCCCCGGCCCGAAGGGTTCATCCCCGCCCGAAATCACCATCCCGGTCGTACCGGGATCGCACTTGGGCGTTAGAAAGCGACCACACCGTATGCCTTGAGAATGCACAGGCGACGTAGGTTGTAGACCGCTGCCTTCCCCGTGAGTTGGAAGGTCGCTCGATCCAGACCGATACATCGTAGGAGTTTTCCGCCCATCTGCTCCATAGCGGCGAAGACGTGTTCGACCCGCGCCCGAACCCGGGCAATGCGGGTGTTGCGGCGCGCCTGGCAGGCGGACAGCGGTTTGCCTTTCTTTGCCTTGCGCTGGATGTGTACTCGCCAACCCTGGGTCTTGAGGCGCCGCTCACGTTCACCATCAACATAGCCCTTGTCGCCATAAAGATCACGGCCGGTATTCGCGTGATCCAGGACATCTTCCAGGTGCAGGGTGTCGTTCTCCGCAGCGGTGCTGACCTTGACCTGGCGGATCAGCTTGTAGCGTCGGTCGGCGCTGACCGAGACCTTGTAACCGAAGTAGGATTTGCCGTGCTTCTTCGTCCAGGTGGCCTCCATGTCCTTCTGCCGGCGCTGGGCCGGCTTCCAGTCCACCGGCATCGCCGACGCTTTCAGCAATTCCCGTTCTTTTTCCGTGACGTGCTGGCGAGGAACGGGAACCAGACTGGCGTCCACCATCTGCCCACCACGAGCAATATAACCCTGCTGGGCCAGTTGACGATGCACCGCCTCAAACAGCGCGTCTCCCGCCTTCGCCACCGTCAACCGCTCGCGGAAGGTCCAGAATGTGGTGCGATCGGGTATCTGACTACTGTGCCGCAGGCCCAGGAAACGCTGGAAGCTCAGTCGATCCAGCACTTGGTATTCCATCTGTTCGTCACTCAGTCCATATAAATCCTGAAGAACCAGGGCACGTACCATCAACTCGGTGGGAAACGGTGGACGCCCCCCACGTGCCCGTCCGGGTCGTGGCGCTACCCGGTCCATCTCCGCCGCCAGCGCCTTGAAGTCAACCTGCTGCTCCATGACTTGCAGCACATCGCCCAGACGATCCAATTTGGCTTCCCGTTCCTGGGCGGCAAACAGGCTTTCTTTGATCATCGGATATCCGGGCTCTTGGCGGGGATCAACAACCCTATTTTCTCATAACAAGGTTTTTCGAGGTGCCCCTGTGCTTGAATCCACTCCCAGCGGGCGCGGTCGGCCTTGGTGCGTCGCTCACAGTGCATGACGACGAACTCCCGCTCGAACTGGCGCGGGGTCAACGCCAGACAGTGAACCAGCGTTCCCAATCGCATCGCGTCGGTCTGTTCCGACGCGGGCCGCTGTGGGTCGAGGTATTTCCGCCAGCAGGCGGCGGGGCTGTTCAACATCTCGATCAACCAGTGAGACGAGATACCCGGTAAATTCTGGTAGTCGTGGTTGTTCATGGGGTAGGTTCGGGATACGTGTAAAAAGTTGTCACTTCAGACGACGAAGTAGATTGCAGTAGAGGCGTCCGAAAAAGGTGTTGCCTAGGTAGCCTACAAGGTATTGTTTCTATAATGTTTTTTAGATTAGTAAAGAGTGGCCAACAAGGATTACTTTCTCGGACACTTAAGGCGCTCAACAGTACGCTACCCCGTTTCTACGGGCATCAACACCAGATCCAAAGCCGGTTTTGCCGAAGTGACAACTTTTTACACGTATCCCGAACCTACCCCAATCTGAGCTACAATATGGCTATAAAAGGTCTATATTGTAGCTATCACTATTGCAACGAGCGAGGCGAGCGACGATGAGCGCGAGTACCGTGATCCGCGCGCGGATCGATGCGGAGATCAAGACCGAAGCAGCTGCCGTGTTGGCCGCTATGGGGTTGACCGTGTCGGATGCGTTGCGCCTGCTGATGGTGCGCATCGCCGCCGAAAAGGCATTGCCCTTCGAACCGCTGGTACCCAACGCGGAAACGATCGAGGCGATGAAAGCCGCTCGACGGGGGGAGTTAACGCGGGTCGATTCGCCGAGGGCGTTGATCGAGCGCCTCAATGCGGACGATTAAGTACACCAGCCGTTTCAAGCGCGACTATCGGCGGGAAAAGGCTGGACCGCACGGCCAGCGGCTCGATGCCCTCTTGCTCGACATCGTGGAACGGTTGGCGGCGGATACCCCTTTGCTCAAAAAACACTTCGATCACCCGCTTTCGGGCGAATGGGCGGACCATCGGGATTGCCACGTCAAGCCGGACTTGGTCCTGATTTACCGCAAGCCCGATGAGGAAACACTGGAGTTGGTCCGGCTCGGTTCCCATAGCGAACTTGGGTTGTAGCCGCGAAGCCTCGGGCCAGACCCAACCGAAAACAATAGCAGGTGTCGTTTTGTCCCTTGTCGATTGCGATCAGTGGCTGAAGATTCAAGCCGTTGCTAGAGGCGAATCGAGAAACACAGGACTTTTCGGCACAGTGGGTCTATTAAACGGACGCATAGCGATCCTTTAGGAAAACGGTCCGCTGAAATTCTTCGGTAAATCGCATCTTGCCGTATAACCTAACAACAGTGGAGTTATACGGAAACTGTATAATCATTTGTTGGGCCGAGCCTGGCGGCTGTTGATGGTAGAAGTTTCACAAACGTGCGAAGCAAGTCAACAGGTCTTACGCAAACCACGGGAGGTGGAATTGAAAATGAAAGTTCCTCAATTGACTGTAGAACAAGTCGCGCTCGTAATACCCATGGCCTCTGATATTCAGGAAGTAGACCGAGGCGGGCAGAAAATTGTTTTTTCCGGCATCATAGATGGCCGTAAGTACGCCCTCAAGTTCATGGCTCCGAACCCATCGCAAGTGGGGGGGCAGAATAGCGAGTTTCTGGACGACGTAACTTCGCGAGCGCAACGCGAGGTAGAAACCATGCAACAGTGTTCCACGCCTTATTTAGTTGGGATGGGACCAGTTGGTTTGAATACAGCAGATATAGCAGGCGACCCGATCATCTACTTCAGCGAAGAATTCGTGGAAGGCCACAACCTGCGCGCCTATCTCCAGTCGAACGGCGTCTTTTCTGTCCAGGAGTTGATTCGGCTAGCCTTTCATATGTCTGAGGCGATCAAGTCAATTTGGCAATTCTCGAAGATTCATCGCGACATTAAGCCCGGAAATATCATGCGCCGAAACGACAACGGCGATTTCGTCCTTCTGGACATGGGCTTGGTTTTCGATTTGCAGGACGAATCACTTTCAGTTTGTCCGGTTGGCACTCCACTCTATTTCTCTCCTGAGCAAATGGACTTCAACAATCGAAGAACGATCATGAATTTTCGTTCCGATCTGTTTTCTCTTGGAACTGTCATGTATGAGATGGTGACTGGACACCACCCTTTCACCCAAGGCGCGACCACAACATGGGATGTCCTGGGTAATATCGCCAATGCGGTTCCTCAGCCCCCGATGGCTTTACGCCAGGAACTCCCCGAGCAACTAAATGATGTCATCATGCGGCTTCTCGCCAAACGACCAGCATTGAGATACCGCAGTATCGAGTTGTTCCAAAGAGCGCTTCGTGAAGTCGAAACCGAAGGGGGCCTACGATGAGTTTATTGGCACAATGCGGATATGGGCGAGGCGGCAAAATCGAGCAAGGTTTAAACGATGGCGTTATCCATGGCGTCATTATGAGTCCTCGCGACGAAAGACGTGGGCGACTTGAACAAGACATAGGGAATTGGGGTAACAGCAATCTAAACGCCCTTGTTATGTTCGATCCACAATTCTACGCTGCCAATCTGAATAACCCACGCGATGGGCACCTCAGCGAATTCGACTATTACAACAACAATAGCGGATTGGGACGGACACATTTTTCTGGTACGCGCATTCAAGGCTATGTGAAGGAATGCCTTGATTATCAACACCAGACTTTTGGAAGCAATTTGGCATATTTGATCTCCCCGACGATTATCTTCGATGCCTTCCGAGATTCCTGGAGTCAGATTTCCTTGAATATGGCTGTCGAATCGGCAGACTACCATTCTACACTTAATTCACCTCAACCATTGCTCATTTCGTTGGTTATTTCCGAAACCGCATTCCAGACGATGGATGCCGTCGAAGAATTCCTTGATGCACTCACGGAGATAGATATACAAGGCTTTTACATCATCCTCCGCAGAAACTCAGCATCAGTTCAGAACGCTATGGAGTCCGCTCCGTTTGGTCGATTTATGTATTTCTGCCATGTGCTCACGACTATCAACGAATACGACGTGATCGTCGGATACAGCGACTGGCACAGTTTTCTGCTTGAAGCGGCGGGCGTCACACACACTGCAACGGGCTGGTATCAGAATCTCCGCCAGTTTTCTCTTGCGCGCTTTCAACCCTCATCTGGCGGTCGCCGTCCGAGGAAGCGCTACTCTTCCGCACCTTTGTTGTCTTGCCCGCTCATTAACCCCGAATTGCAGGACATCTATATGGCAAACCTCTTGCCGCGTGTTCTTAGTGGATCGAGCCATGACGCTATTCTCCAGAATGGCCCCGCATCAGGCGAAGGAAATTGGTTTGATGAAATATCTTGCTTGGCCCATTGGTATAGCCTGAACGCTTTATCTCAGCGTTTGTCCGCACTTCCAACGCAATTAGGGCGTATCCAAGAAGCCGAACGCCTCATGCAGAATGCGTTGACTTTATACACCCAATTGAGCAGCCAGAATGTTTCTTTCGATCCATCGACCGGACCCAACCATATCCGAGAATGGCAGGATTCCCTTCAGGAATTCCGGGGATTGGCAGGTTTATGATTGGAGAACTCAAACGCATATCTAGCTCGCCATTCGGCTATTCCGAGGAAGATATGGCGCAAGCCTTCCAGCGCTTGCTTCTTTCCGAGAACGGGCTTCCCTCAGTCGGTGTTTTCGGCGCGATTTATCGTGAGATTACATGCCAACAAGGACGCCCTGACTTCATTGCTTTGCGATATACGTCTACCACGGGTGAAGGCGAGCACATGAATGTTCGCGGACTTGTCGCCCCGGCAATCCTCAAAAGATTGAAACCAGCAGCGCCGCGAACAATTGATTATCTTGTTTCAACACTGGAATTTGGACGTGAATCGATTCGCAGGTCATTACGGCAGTTGATCGAAAGGGGATATGTTGAGCAGTTAGAAGGCGGCGCATATCGGCTTGCAAATGTGAACCAGATACACACGCCCGAGATTTGGACGTTTGAACTGAAATTGAGCAATCCCAAGAAAGCCGTTTTCCAGGCTCAACAGAGTCGGGCTTACGCGGAGAGGGCAATTATCGTCGTTCCGCCGGGCCAGGAAAAGAATTACGAACGCTTCCGCGAAACCATGCAGCGCTGGCATATCGGTTTGGCCAGATTCGATCCCTTAACCGGCATTTTTCGTTTCGTAAGAAAAGGAAGGAGATCACATGCGCTTTCTCCGACACAGCAAATTTATACCTTGTCACAAATAGCAAAGAGACATGAAAGAGAATGATCAGCTCACCGGCCTAACAAGGCGCTGCACTCGGACAATTTTTCCGCTGCGCTCCAAAATTGCCGGTGAGCTTGGTCGTTATCCTTGAAAAATCCGCCTAGGGTCGCGTTTCGATTCTCCTAAAAACCGCTCATTCCTTGCTATTCACCCCACAAAGTTCAAGATTGGCGCCCAAGTCGTGAAATCTTGAATCCCGTCGAGGGTAACCGCACGAAAGGGAGCAGTTCTATGCGGTGACATGAGATGAACTGTGTTGAAAAGTCCAATAAAGCGCCATCTGCCTTGCAGCTAAGCGTGCATGAACGCAGGCAAGCACGCCATCACCCGCTATGCTCTTATCACCGCAAAGCAAGAGCACGCCGACCATGACCACGTTCAGCATTGCGGCTGCTGCCCGTGCAGTGGGTACAAGCCGCACATCCATCCAGCGCGCAATCAAATCAGGCCGCCTGTCTGCAACCACAAACGACCTTGGCGAGCGGGTTATCGACCTGGCCGAGCTATTGCGGGTCTTTGGTCCACTAAAGGGCACCTCGAAAAACCTTGTTATGAGAAAATAGGGTTGTTGATCCCCGCCAAGAGCCCGGATATCCGATGATCAAAGAAAGCCTGTTTGCCGCCCAGGAACGGGAAGCCAAATTGGATCGTCTGGGCGATGTGCTGCAAGTCATGGAGCAGCAGGTTGACTTCAAGGCGCTGGCGGCGGAGATGGACCGGGTAGCGCCACGACCCGGACGGGCACGTGGGGGGCGTCCACCGTTTCCCACCGAGTTGATGGTACGTGCCCTGGTTCTTCAGGATTTATATGGACTGAGTGACGAACAGATGGAATACCAAGTGCTGGATCGACTGAGCTTCCAGCGTTTCCTGGGCCTGCGGCACAGTAGTCAGATACCCGATCGCACCACATTCTGGACCTTCCGCGAGCGGTTGACGGTGGCGAAGGCGGGAGACGCGCTGTTTGAGGCGGTGCATCGTCAACTGGCCCAGCAGGGTTATATTGCTCGTGGTGGGCAGATGGTGGACGCCAGTCTGGTTCCCGTTCCTCGCCAGCACGTCACGGAAAAAGAACGGGAATTGCTGAAAGCGTCGGCGATGCCGGTGGACTGGAAGCCGGCCCAGCGCCGGCAGAAGGACATGGAGGCCACCTGGACGAAGAAGCACGGCAAATCCTACTTCGGTTACAAGGTCTCGGTCAGCGCCGACCGACGCTACAAGCTGATCCGCCAGGTCAAGGTCAGCACCGCTGCGGAGAACGACACCCTGCACCTGGAAGATGTCCTGGATCACGCGAATACCGGCCGTGATCTTTATGGCGACAAGGGCTATGTTGATGGTGAACGTGAGCGGCGCCTCAAGACCCAGGGTTGGCGAGTACACATCCAGCGCAAGGCAAAGAAAGGCAAACCGCTGTCCGCCTGCCAGGCGCGCCGCAACACCCGCATTGCCCGGGTTCGGGCGCGGGTCGAACACGTCTTCGCCGCTATGGAGCAGATGGGCGGAAAACTCCTACGATGTATCGGTCTGGATCGAGCGACCTTCCAACTCACGGGGAAGGCAGCGGTCTACAACCTACGTCGCCTGTGCATTCTCAAGGCATACGGTGTGGTCGCTTTCTAACGCCCAAGTGCGATCCCGGTACGACCGGGATGGTGATCTCGGGCGGGGATGAACCCTTCGGGCCGGGGCACAAACCAAAGATATTGTGAGGCTCACGCCTCAGGCACCTTGCTTTGCCCATTTTGCCGGCTTCATGTCCGGTTTTTCGAGGTGCCCCGCTGCAAATCCTTGGTGAGCAGAAACACATGCAGCGGATCGGTGGGCGAAGCGATGAAGCCGAATCGCTCGTAAAAGGCGCGGGCGGTCTCGTCCTTGGCGTGCGCGGCCAGCGCTCGGATGCCGACCATCTCGGCCACCTGCAAGGTCCGCCGCATCGCGTCCTTGAGCAGGCCCGCCCCGACGCTCCGACCTTGCCAAGCCACGCTCACCGCCAGCCGCGCCAGCAGCATCAGCGGCACGGGATGCCGGGCCAAGCCTTTGGTCAGCCGCTCCGGCGCGTCCGTATAGGCCACTTCGCTGACCACCAAAGTATAAAATCCCACAATCTCCCCATCGGCCAGCCCTAGATAGGTCTGCGAGGCGTTGGCCTGCTGGCTGGCGAGCGCAAACCGGGCCAGAAAGCGATTGAGGGCAGGTTGCCCGCAATCGAAGGATTCCACCGGATGCCGCCGCGCTAGCTTCTCGATGGCAAAGGCGGTCATGGAGCCTTGCCGCCCTCGAACAGGCTGGGTTCGGCAAACAGCCGCTCCAAGCGCGGCAGCGAGCGCGGCGGGGCGTCGAGCGCCGCCAGGAAGGCTTCCCAACGCTCGGCGTCCAACCCGAAGAAGCGCCGGTCCGCCAAGGTTTCCTCCGCGCGGCTCAAAGCGCTGTCCAGCACAAACTCGCTGACCGAGCGGCGTTCGGCGGCGGCGGCGGCGTGCAACAACTGCTTGGCGGCCGGGGTCAGCCGCAAATCCAGTTTCTCGGAACGGGTGGTGTTCAACATCAGCGTTCTCCAACCAAATAAAAAGTAGTATCGCAAACTGTCATGCCATTGTCATGACAGTTTTGCCGGCTCACGGCACCGGCGACACCGAGCTGTACATCTTTACGGGCATGGTTGCGGCGGTGGTCATCTCGCTGCGGGTCTTCCTCTTTAAGGGGGCGGGCGAATTAACGGGGAGCGATGTCAATTCGAATCGTTCAATATGAACCTCATCCCGTCATGTTGGCCCGCTCGACTGGCGAAACTCACTAAATGATAAAAAAATCGGTGTCTTCGTCCTAATGCCATACCTCTGGATTCCGGGCTCCATTCGTATTGCGCGTGGAAGGAATCGCACTTTGTGAGTAGCCCTGCGGCCCAATGTTCCAGATGTTGATAGGGTCTTGTTAAATTAACTTTTAATCAGTACCTGTATGCGGAACTTTGATACCAACATTCTCCACGTCAGGTACGTCACCGACATCTTTTGGAGACATTTCTGGAATAATTGTAGGCACGCTTGTTGCTATATATCTCGTCGCTAACGATATGGAAACTCCGTTGTCGTCCCCCAATCGGTAATGGAGTTTCAATGAAATCACGCCCCACTTGAATCTTAAGGAGATCGCGATGAGACAATCTCTGCTGGCCATGCTTGTTGCCGCTGCTACTTTAATCAGTTCTCCCAGTTTCGGAGAAATACGTTTCGGGAGTATCAGTAGCGGAGGGCTCTATTTGGATGCCGCTGCCAGCAAACTATATGAGCAACTCATTAATGAACGGCTTTTAGATATCGGGATTGACCCAGAAAGATCAGAGTTCAAAGTTCCTGCAACGAATATAGTAAGATACATTTGTACCCCGGTTCAGATGGCCGGAGGAGCTGTGAATCCTTGCGGCAAACTTCAATTACAAACCACGCTTGAGTGCCCTACATCGATCGAAATGGTATGGCCGGGTGGAGAAACAAAGACTGTTCCTATCCATTGTACGGGTCCAGATGCCCAGGGCAACTGTGAATGTGAACTTGGAAGCGCACCGAAATAATCCGGAACTTGGCTCGGGTAGTATTCTGTTTGAACCATTCATTGCAGGAAATACACTTAAAGCGCGATTGGCAATAATTGGGGTGCGCCACGCGGCGGGGGTGCGCTATTTCGACTTTACGCCGGTGATGATCGTGGCCTTGGCCTCGGTGGTCGGGGCGCGCTATCTGGCCATCGGCACCGGCGACACCGAGCTGTACATCTTCGCCGGGATGGTCGCGGCGGTGGTTATCTCGCTGCGGGTGTTTCTGTTCAAGGGCGCGGGGAGGGCGAATTAGCGCGGCGCATTGCCTTCTCAAGGCAATTGAGATACAAATAATCTCAATTGAGAGACCAAGAGGCAGCGTAATGACGGCGACCACGATGGTTCACATCCGGGTGGACGAAACCCTCAAAACCCAAGCGACGGATACCTTGGCCGCGATGGGGCTTTCCCTGTCGGACGCGGTGCGGGTGTTTCTGACGCGGGTGGTGGCGGAACAAGGTTTGCCCTTCGCGCTGAAAGCGCCCAACGCCGAGACGCGCGCCGCGCTGGCGGAGGCCGAGGCGATCATCGGCGCGCGCCGCGCTCGTTTCGCCGACGCCGAGGCGCTGTTCGATGCCCTCGACCAAGAAACCGGCTCGCGCTAAGCGGGCCGCGCCGCCCCGGCGGGTCGATTACACCAAGGCGTTTCTCAAGGACTGGGAGCGGCTCAGCCGTTCCGGCCGGTACGATCTGGGGCGGTTGAAGGAGGCCATGCTGCTGCTGATCGCCAACGATGCCCCGCTCGGCCCGGAATGGCTCGACCATCCCTTGCAAGGCGAGTGGAGGGGCAGCCGGGAATGCCACATCGGCGGGGATTTCCTGCTGGTCTACCGCTTGGCCGACGCGCCCGCCAGCGATCTGATCGTCTTCGTTCGCGCCGGTACCCACGCCGATCTGTTCGAGTGAACACCCGTGACCTTCGGCACCCACGTCGCGTTCGCCTCGGTCCTCTACTTGGGCGGGGCGACCCTGTTCGGCTACAAACCGGATGTCGTTGGCTGGCTGCTGACGGCGGTCGCCAGCCTGCTGCCGGACGCGGATTTGCCCCCCTCGAAAATCGGGCGGCTGTTCTGGTGGATTTCCGTGCCGCTGGAGCGCCGGTTCGGCCATCGCACCCTCACCCATAGCCTGATCGTTTTGAGCGCCGTAGCGGCCCTTGCAGCGCCTCTAGCGGCCATTCGGCCGCAGTACTGGGGCTGTGTGGTCGGCGGCTACTGGTCGCACCTGTGGATCGACATGCTCAACGTGCGCGGCGTCGATCTGTTTTGGCCCTCGCCGGTGCGGCTGGTCACGCCGGGCAACCGGAATTGGCGGATGCAAGTCGGCAGCAAGGCGGAGATGATTTTGCTTTCCGTGCTGCTGGTGCTGACCGTGGCGCTCTATCCGCTCAGCCACATCGGGTTCAGGGACGCGCTACAGGCGTTGCTCAAGAGCTTCGATATTTCCGTGGAGCAGTACCAGCGGCAAATCGGCACGCACTGGTACGACCTGGAGTTGATCGCGTCGGACAACCTGACGCTGGCGCGGGTGGCGTGCCGCTGCCCGGTGGTCGGGCTGTGGAAAAACGGGCTGGTGGTGCTGCAAGACGGCCAGCCGCGAGCGGTCGGCAAGAGCCAGCAGAACCATAACCTGCTGCCGATCACCGGGCGGCTGATCGAGGGGGAGCCGCTGGCGGTGCAGTCGGTCAAGGTCGAGATGAAGGGCCGCACTCTGCGCTGGCTGCTGGGCCGGATCGACCAGCGCCGGGTGTACTTCGTGAACGGGGAAATCCAGACCGGGAAAATCGAACCCATCGCCAACATCGAGCTTTACCAGCCGGTGACTTACTCCGGGCAGATCATGATGATTCGCTACGCCCGCGCTCAGGAGCTAGGGCCGTGGCTGGATTTGGTCGCGGTTAAGGGTGAACTGTTCGTGCAGTTCTGGCTAAAACCCGGTGAACAGCCGGTGTTCTTCGAGCTTGGGAATGATCCGCCCACCGATCCGATTCCGGGGGAGTTGAGGGGGTTTTTGTAAAGTGTTCCTGTACGTTTATGAAACCGAAGTGCTTATTGAATAATACGAATTTTTGGAGTCGTAGGGATATCTTTCAAATTCAGATCAATAAATCGAATCATATAATTCATTGGAAATTCAGTATCATGTCTTTTAGGTACTTTAAGTCCTTTTGGTTCTAAAGTTTTCGCAACATTAATCATAAAATTCATACAATCATCACTCCCAAGTTTATATGTTTGCAGAACAATAAATGTCTTTGAAGTAAAAATTCCAATTTGATCTAGAGGATTCTTTGTTAAGTTAAACGCTGCTTCATAATCAGCTTTATTAACTTTTACTATGAGACAAGATTGCATTGACGATGTGTAATTTTCCTCCTTGAGATAGCCATCAACAGGATCACCAACATAAGACAAAGCTGCTTTTTCTGGAGAGGTTCCTGCTTGAACTGTATGACCAATCGCTAAAAAACTTCGCTTTCCGTCAACTTTATGGCTAAAGCTAACGAAAGCATGACCTGGAAGATTTTTGACGGTACCAGGACTCGGACGGGCGCAAAAACCAATTTCATATGTACTACCATCTTTTTCTGATAGATTACTCAAATCTTTAAATCCAGCACTAGCAGCACTAAATGATATAGATGAAAAAATAAAAAGAGAAATTAAGCATACATACCGTAAAGAAGAAATCATCATTTATCACCTCTTCACAATCTAGATACGATTGATTCCATCCTTTCCTGCCCCACGTTGGTGTAAATCTGGGTGGTGGCGATGCTCTCGTGGCCCAGCAGGGCCTTGATGTCCACCAGTTCGGCCCCGGCGTTGAGCAGGTTCGTCGCGTAAGTATGGCGCAGCTTGTGCGGGCTGATCTTTTTCTCGATGCCGGCCTTGTCCAGCATCAGCCGCAGGTAGGCGCGGGCCGCTTGCGGCGACACGGGTTTGCCGTCCGCCTTGGCGAAAACCGCCTCTCCCCGGTTCCGGTCCTTCAACCAGAACCCGAACACCGCGCCAAAGCTCCCAGGAAGCGGCACAAGGCGTTCTTTGTCGCCCTTGCCTATGACCCTCACCGACTTCGCCAAACCGTCTAAAATCCGCACGTCGGCGGTTTTAAGGCATAGTGCTTCGCTGATCCGCAAACCGGAGTTCAGCAGCAGCCCGAACAGCATCTCGTAGCGGCGCCGGGTCTCGGTCATCTTGGTTTTGTTGTTGCCGAAAATATTGATCGGGATATTGCGCCGATCTTTCAGCGTCGCCTCGAAGCGGGATTGCTCCTCGCGCTCCAGCCACATTGGGATGCGCAGCGGCCGCTTGGGCTTCTCCGCTAGCGCCACCGGATCGTGCTCGACGATGCCGCCGCGCTGGAGCCACTTGTAGAACGTCGAGAGCGCCGACAGACGCCGGTTGACGATGTGCGCCTTCGCGCCGCGCTCGCGCATCAGCCAGGCGGCGAACTGCTCCACGTCCGGGTAGCGGGCGGTTTGCCAGTCCTTACCCGCTTCGACTAACCAGTTGCCCCAGATGCCGAGGTCGGAGTTGTAGACGAAGCAGGTCGCCTTGCTGTGGCCCTTGGCGTACAGCAGGTGCGAAAGGAACTCGCGCCGGGCGTCGTCGAACAATTCGCGGTCGAAACTCATGGCCGTCCTCCACCCGCTCCTCAAGAACCTGCTGCGTCAAAACCCGGTTTTCGATATTGCTAAAATGGCAATTTTATTTGCGGAGATCGATAAGCCGATTTCGCAAGTATAGGGCAACGCCGCGAAAAAGGGGCTATGCATCGGGCTGGAAGCCCCGGACGAACGCGATTTTTCGCATTCTAGTTTCGGAAGTTTTTATTTTAGCTATCAACCCCGTTTCCCGTCAGCGCCCCTCCAGGGCACCTCGAAAAACCTTGTTATGAGAAAATAGGGTTGTTGATCCCCGCCAAGAGCCCGGATATCCGATGATCAAAGAAAGCCTGTTTGCCGCCCAGGAACGGGAAGCCAAATTGGATCGTCTGGGCGATGTGCTGCAAGTCATGGAGCAGCAGGTTGACTTCAAGGCGCTGGCGGCGGAGATGGACCGGGTAGCGCCACGACCCGGACGGGCACGTGGGGGGCGTCCACCGTTTCCCACCGAGTTGATGGTACGTGCCCTGGTTCTTCAGGATTTATATGGACTGAGTGACGAACAGATGGAATACCAAGTGCTGGATCGACTGAGCTTCCAGCGTTTCCTGGGCCTGCGGCACAGTAGTCAGATACCCGATCGCACCACATTCTGGACCTTCCGCGAGCGGTTGACGGTGGCGAAGGCGGGAGACGCGCTGTTTGAGGCGGTGCATCGTCAACTGGCCCAGCAGGGTTATATTGCTCGTGGTGGGCAGATGGTGGACGCCAGTCTGGTTCCCGTTCCTCGCCAGCACGTCACGGAAAAAGAACGGGAATTGCTGAAAGCGTCGGCGATGCCGGTGGACTGGAAGCCGGCCCAGCGCCGGCAGAAGGACATGGAGGCCACCTGGACGAAGAAGCACGGCAAATCCTACTTCGGTTACAAGGTCTCGGTCAGCGCCGACCGACGCTACAAGCTGATCCGCCAGGTCAAGGTCAGCACCGCTGCGGAGAACGACACCCTGCACCTGGAAGATGTCCTGGATCACGCGAATACCGGCCGTGATCTTTATGGCGACAAGGGCTATGTTGATGGTGAACGTGAGCGGCGCCTCAAGACCCAGGGTTGGCGAGTACACATCCAGCGCAAGGCAAAGAAAGGCAAACCGCTGTCCGCCTGCCAGGCGCGCCGCAACACCCGCATTGCCCGGGTTCGGGCGCGGGTCGAACACGTCTTCGCCGCTATGGAGCAGATGGGCGGAAAACTCCTACGATGTATCGGTCTGGATCGAGCGACCTTCCAACTCACGGGGAAGGCAGCGGTCTACAACCTACGTCGCCTGTGCATTCTCAAGGCATACGGTGTGGTCGCTTTCTAACGCCCAAGTGCGATCCCGGTACGACCGGGATGGTGATTTCGGGCGGGGATGAACCCTTCGGGCCGGGGCACAAACCAAAGATATTGTGAGGCTCACGCCTCAGGCACCTTGCTTTGCCCATTTTGCCGGCTTCATGTCCGGTTTTTCGAGGTGCCCTCCAGCGTTCGCTTGATCGAGGCCAGCGATTTGAGGGCGAACGCGCGGGCTTCCGGCGATATGCCGCGCAGCGCCTCCCGCGCCCGTTCCCGCACTTCCGCTTCCGCTCGCTGCCGCGCTTTGGCTTCCTCGCGACGGCGGCGAACGTCCGCGACCCGAAACCCCGTTGACGGATCAAAGCTGCCGGGGTCTTTCCGATACTTGCGAGCGATACCCCTTAGCACCGCTGCGGCGCTGGTCTTGATCTGACCGGCACCGATTTTCGCCTCTACCACGTCGAGCATTTGCTGGGCGATTTCGGTCGGCAGCGATTCGATCTGGGCGGCGATGTCCTCGCGCTCCCGCTCGGTGAGCTTTGCCGGGTAGGCGAGTTCCGCCGCTTCTTCGTCGGCCGGCGCTTCGGTGGAGGTATCGCCGCGCTCTTCCGTGGCCGCCGCCATTTGTGCCTCTTCCCTGGCGACCAGCTTTTCTTCGTTCAGCTTCGGCATCGTCAGCTCTTGGCCGATGGCCGGGTTTTCCGGGGTTTGGTCTTGGGCACTACCACTACTACGCTCGGCCGCTCCCGGTCCCGCCGCGCGCTCGTTCGTGGAGGAGGGGTTTGGGGTAGTGGTAGTAATCTCAGTGGTAGTCTTAGTAGTAATCTCTGAGAGGTGACTTTTAAGTGAGAGTCCCTCACCTACAGGTGAGGGGGTCTCACCTACAGGTGAGGGGGTCTCACCTACAGGTGAGGGGGTCTCACCTACAGGTGAGGGGGTCTCACCTACAGGTGAGGGGGTCTGGTTTACGAGCGGAAGGGTTTCGCTGACGGCCAACACCATTTCGGCGACCGCAGTGGGCGGGTGCGTGATCGCCATGATCGCCACGGGCACCGGTTCGATAAACGTGATGTTGTTCCGCAAAATTCCCTGGATGACCACATCCCGAAACTCGCGCCTGATAAGCCCTCCTTCTTCCAACCGCGCGATCGCCCGGCGCGCTTGGGTCTTCGTGAATCCAAATTTCGCCTCAAAATAGGCGGCGCTGCACTGGAACATATCGCCGTCGAAATGCTTGTGCAGGAGCGGTTTGCCGCGCTTGTCGAGGGTTTGGTAGGGCCGATACCAGTAGACGATTTCGGCCAGGATGATGATGGCGGGCATGTCCGGCTTGCCCGATTCCAGGGTGATGTGCCGATACCAGGGATGCGGGATGATGTTCCCCTCGAAGTGAATCCTCCCAATCTCCTCCACTATCGCCGGCAATCGAGTTGTCATCTTCGTTCTCCATCATTTCCCGACTGTAACGCTTGGCCTTTTTTGGGGCATCGAGCACTTGATACGAACATCGCGCCTTTCATTGGGGCTGGTCGTAGCTTGGTAAAGACTATCTACTCAGAGGAATACGCCGGGTTGCTGCTTCTTTTGCGTAGAAAGCGGCTCGATGCAAGGCTGACCCAAGCCCAACTGGCCAAGAAACTCGGCGTCCCGAGAACCTTGATCGGCAAGTGCGAGCGGGGTGAACGTCGCATAGACGTGATCGAACTCCAGGCGTTTTGTAATGCGCTGGGAACCGAGTTACAGGCGTTCATGGCCGAACTCAAACAGCGGCAACAGCAACAGCGCCGGTAAACGCGGGTTGCGGGGTTGCAATCCGCCGCCGTCTCCCGGCCGCATCGCCCGCTAGGCCGCTTGCTGCCATCGGGTCAAATCCTCGGGCTTGCAGCCTAGCGCAGCGGATATTTTTTGGAGCAGTTCGTCATTCAGCGGACGCTCACCAGCTTCGAGCAAGCTGATGTACGCCTGCTTCACGCCGATCTCTCGCGCTAACCGGGCCTGACTCATCCTGAGCATCGCCCGTCTCACCATGATTCCGTGCCCAATATCGCTCATAACAAACCTCGTAATAATTTATAACTTTGGTTGATAGTAGAATCATCGGAACAACAAATCAAACCTATTTTGGATATTCGTTCATCTACTCCAACTGTTCCGCGCTCTTAGCCCCTCTTTACTGCCCCGAGCGGCGCTGTCGCTGTCCACAACCGAACCGCCTTTCCCCTCCCGATCCGTTCCTGGCGCGATAGAGCGCGCTTCGCTGCCACGTTCCACCGTCCGGCTGGGGCGGCGGGCACACCCCCCCGCTGCCGCCCGCATGTTGTCGCGCGTCCCGTCGCCCGTCGCAAGGCGGCGCGGGCTGTCCTGCCCGCGCTGGCGGCTCCGGCATCCTGCCTCCGCTCGGCCTTGCGCCGTTCGCCGTGGCCGCGCTGCGCTGGTCGCCGTGGGCGTGGCGGGGGGGGTGTGGTCCATAAGCGCTAAGATAAAATTGCCCCGCTGCGCTATACTTCTGGCCTGTTGACAACAACAGAAGACTGGGCAGTGACATGAACGAATTCGCCGACGATGTTGATTGGGAAGAGATGTTCGCCGGATTGGGCGAAGACTGGGAAGTCATTGAGCGGGTGTTGCCCGATGGGTGGCAGGAGGCGGCGCGGCGTACTGGCGCGCTGCGGCGCACTCGCGGATTCAAGGATGCCGCCACGCTGCTGCGTGTACTGCTGATCCACCTGGTTGACGGCTGCTCGCTACGCGAGACCGCCGTTCGCGCCGATGCGGGCGGCTTGATCAAGGTGTCCGATGTGGCGTTGCTGGGTCGGCTGCGCGGCAGCGGCGAGTGGTTCCGGTGGATGGTCGAGCAGATGAGTCTGCGCCTGTCGGCCACGGCCGAGTATGTGCTGCCGGGCAAGCGAATGCGCCTGGTCGACGCCAGCGTGGTGTGTGAACCCGGTGCCACAGGGTCGACGTGGCGACTGCACTACATGATCGACCTGAGCACTTTGGCTTGTGAGCAGGTGCTCGTCACGCTGCCTGAAGAGGGCGAGACGCTGACTCGCTTTGCCGTCAAAGCCAACGATGTCGTGATGGCCGATCGCGGACTGGCGCATCGGCGCGGCATTCGCCACGTCGTCAATCATCAGGGCGATGTCATCGTGCGCATGAACATGGTCAGTGTGCCGTTGGAAGACGACAAAGCGCGAGCGCTGGCATTGCTGCCCAAATTGCGCAAGCTCAAGGTCGGCCAAGCGTGGGATTGGCCGGCATGGATACGCGATGACGAAGGCCCCCTCGCTGTTCGTGTCTGCGCGATCAAGAAGAGCGCCGAACAGACCCGCAAGACGCAGGCCAAGCTGCGCGAGGTGGCATCCAAGAAGGGCCGCGATCTCCAACCCGACACGCTGGAGGCGGCGGGATACATCGTCGTGCTGACGACCCTGCCGAACGTGCCGGCGCACCCGATCCTTGAGATGTACCGCCACCGATGGCAAATCGAGTTGGCATTTAAGCGCTTGAAGTCACTGCTGCATCTGGGCCACCTGAAGAAGACTGACCTCGTGGGCGCCAAGGCTTGGCTACAAGGAAAACTGTTCGTAGCCACCCTGATCGAAACACTCATCGCGGTTGGCGAGCGTTTTTCCCCTTGGGGCTACTTCCAGCTTCAAGAGCAAAGGCCGACACAGTCGGTGGCGTGAGGTGGCGATGATGCGCTTCCTCATCGCTCGCGCTGTCAACCCGCAACTGACTCTGCTCGACGGTCTGCGCGACTGGAACAATATTGCCGCCGCACTACGCGAGCCACCCCGCAAACGGCGGCGGTATCAGGGCGACAACTTGGAGGAATTTTTATCTTAGCGCTTATGGGGTGTGGTCCCCGCCGCTGGTGGCCGGGTCTGGTGCTCGGCTGGTCTCTCGGTCTGGTCGTGTGGGGGTGTGTCGTGGCTTGTCTGTCTCGCTGTGTCGGTTTTGTTCCGGTGGTTTCGGTGGCGCTGCGTTCGGCCCGCTGTCGGGTCGCGCCGTGGGGCGGTGCCGCTCTCGGTTTCTCGTTCCGCCGTTCGCGGCGCTCGCTGTCCGGCTTCGTGGCGGTGGCCCGGTTCGGTTCTTTCGCCGCCGCGTCGCGCTTTGCGTGGTCCTGGGGTCGGCGGCTTCCCGCCCGCCCCGGCTTTTGCGCGGTGCGTTCGCCGACCGCCGCAGCCGCCACCGGCAAGCGCCAGCGGCCAGCGCCGACCCGACCAGCCGACGCCACCACGGAGCCAAGAGCGGAAGAGGCCCACGTGGCACGATGACGGCGCGGGACGAAACGAGAGAGAAGGAACCGGCCACGACACACCCCACACACCAGCCCGGAAGACCCGCCGAGATCCGGAGCGACGCGCCCCACCGCGCGCCCGCAACCGCCTTGCGCCCGGCCAGCGCCGCGCGACACAACAGCAGCGGTGCGGGCGCGCGGTGGGGCGCGGAGCCTCAGCCGGACGGTTGGTTATGGATGCTTGCGCAAAGCGGCGTACCGGGTCGCCAGTTCCTTGGCGCGTGCTAACTTCTCATCGCTCAATTCCACGCTGAGCGCCGCTTCCGCCTCAAGCGCGTCGGCTTCGCCTTGGTCAGCCGCGAGCGTGAACCACGCATAGGCTTCAACCCGATCCAACGGCACGCCATCGCCGTTGAGATACAGCACGCCGAGGCTCGTTTGCGCCAGCGGGTAGCCTCGTCGGGCGGATTCTCGCAGCCAGCGGAGCATCGGTTCTAACTGTTCCAATGCCCGATAGTGTTCGGCCGGCTTGAATTGAGCGGCGGCATCGCCGGATTCGGCCTGCTGCACGGTTTCAGCCGGTAGCGGCGGAATCACCGGCTTAAGATCCTTGTCCCGATCCGCGCAACCCGCGAGGGCGAAGACCAAAGCGAGCGCGGCGAAATGGTGGCGGGTCATCGGGTCGGATTCAATGGCGGCGGGAATGTGGCGAAATGTCCGGCCAAACGGGATCGGGCACGGCGTTCTCGATGGTGTCGATGATCGTCGCCAATTGGCAGGCCATATCCAGCGGGGTGATCTCGCCCGCCAGGACGTGATCGCACAGAAGGCGCAACGCCTTCGGCAGGTTGCCGAGCAGAACCGTGACGGTCGGATACTCCCCGTGATCCGGGTAGTAGTGCACGATTTCGATTAGCCGGTCGGTGGTGGCGCTCTCGGGGTCCAGGTCGTCGAGGGTCGGGCGCGGCGGATCGGGATCGGGTCGATCGGTCATGATTTCCCTCTTTCTTGAAAACGAGAATTCTCTTATTCTCTTTATCATGAAAACCATTGTGGTAGCCAACCAGAAAGGCGGTTCCGGTAAATCCACCATCGCCGTTCACCTCGCCACCGCCGCCGAACAGGCCGGGCATGGCCCGGTTATCCTCTCCGATACCGACCCGCAAGGCACCTCGGGCGACTGGTTCAACCAGCGGAAAAAGTCGGGATTCGACACGCCGCTGTACGCGCCCTTGGCCCTGTCCGAACTGCGGGACAAGATTCGGGCGCTGGGCGAGGCGGGAGCGGCTTATCTGTTCGTGGATACCGCCCCTTCCATCGGTGCGGTCAACGCCGACCTGTTCGCGGTGGCCGACCTGATCCTGATCCCGCTCAACCCGACCCCCGCCGATCTCCGCGCCCTGGTCAAAGGCTTGCCGCTGGTGCGGCAGTCCGGCAAGCCGTTCAGCTTCGTGCTGGCCCGCGTCCGGCCCAACCTGAAGAACAACGACGGGGCGGCGATGGCCCTCGAAGCTTTGGGGCTGGTCTTGCCGTCCCGGATGCACGAGCGCGTCATCTACGCCGAGACCTTCGCCCACGGCAAAACCGCCCTGGAGATCGAACCGAGAGGGGTGGCCGCGCAAGAGGTGGCCGCCCTGTGGCACGCCGTGAAAGCGCGATTGGAAGAAAGCGAGAACCGATGAAAGAGAGAATGCGATAAAATGAGATTTCATGAAAGCGAGAAATCAACCATGACCAAGCGCCCATCCATCGACCTCAAGGCCCTCACCGCCGAACAGGCCGCGCCCATGCCGGAAGCCGCCCAGCGCACGGCCCAGCCGTCGCCGCCCGGATCGGCGAAGACCGCCAACCTGGAAGCCCTCGCCTTCAAGGTGCCGCCCGACTTCCGCAAGCGGTTCCGGCAACGCGCCGTGATGGCCGACCTCAAGCTGAACGAGTTGCTGTTTGCCGCCCTCGATGCTTGGGAAGAAAAGCACGGCCTCAATAAATAGAGAATTATTACTTTAACGCGATGTTCGACTTTTCAGGCGATCAGTCCCTCAAACTGGAGGTCTGACCGACCGAGCAACCGGTTCACGAAAATGCACAAGGTATGCGCCAAAACCTTTCGTGCCATCCGGCTCGTCAAGTGCCAACGATCCCGCGCTCGGATTTTTTCCAAATGAAACCGCTCTGCTCATTGGCCAATGACGGTTTCCACGAGGCGGCGGGTCGTAGTCAATTGCCGGACGACGCATGGGTTCCGGGTATCGGTCATGTTCGCCCGCAGCGGGGTTTGCAGGTCAACCCCGGTGAGGGCGAGTTCGGCCTTCAGGGAGGCACTGATATAGCCTTTATCGCCCATGACCAAACCCTGAACCCCATCCGTCAGATCCCACAGCGCCTCGCGTTCATCGCCAGAGGCGGCGGTCACCGTCCAGCCCGTGATGACGCCCTCAACCGTGATCATCAGGTGTCCATGAAATCCATAATAAGGCTGTTTTTTGGCCGCGCCGTAGCCGTAATCAGCCTCCCCAGCAAACAACCGGCAGCGTGGGGCGCGGGTGAGGACACACAGCGGGAGGGGACAGCCGTCCACCATCCGAATCGGATCCGTCGCCGCGCCCAGGTCAATGACTAAGCACCGATGAAGAACTTGTTTGATCGCCCAGAGATTGGCGGCCTGTTGAGCAAAGGCCGTGCGCGAGCCGAGGGCGGGAAACCACGACCGCCAATGGTGGTGAAAGTAGGTCCAGAGACCCACATCGGTTTCCAAACCCAAAAACTCGCCGACCACTTCCATCGTGATGACTTCACTATCCGTCAACTTCGGGGCAAACCCTCGCTGGCGCAGACGCTGACCCCCCATCATCGGACTCCAGTGTTCTTCTATCCAGCAAAATACGGTGATGATAAAGTCTTCGAGCGGCATGACGGCGTTCCCGGAGCGTTGCGATGGTTGGCTCCTCTCAGCGTATCTCACACCGCCATGCCGCGCCGCCATCCCATCCTCGATCATCGGAAAAGTCGAACATCGCGTTACTTTATGTAATTCCATTTTTATTTAATTCTCTCTTTATGGAAAGCTGGCGAGCGGCCAGCGCATGACCCCAATCCACCTCGAACGGCGCGAACCCGTCCGCAACCGGCTGCGGTTCTACGCCATCGCCGTGACCCGGACCCGGTTCGACGGCTGGGCGGTCGTGCGGGAGTGAGGCCGGATCGGACAGCCGGGCACGGTGCGGGAAACGTGGTTCAAGACCGAAAGCGCCGCCATCGAGGCGGGTGCGAAGGTCCGCCAGCAGAAGGAAAAGCGCGGGTATCGGGCTGCACATTGTCAGCAAAGCTGAAAATACTAACGAAGCGCGATAGCGCCAATTTCTCAGGACTCGCCCATGGATCTGATTGCCGAAGGCATCAAACAAGGATTCATCCGTTTCGAGGATAAGGGGCGGTTTTCGCCGCTGCGTGGTCCTGTGCTTGCCGCTGGCCTCGCTCAGTCGGGCAGAAAGTCCTCGTTTAGGATTTGTTCCAAGGTGAAGGGGCAGTCGGCGGGGAAAGCGGATTCCTCCAAGCCGGTCTCTTGGGCGGCGCGCAGGATGGCGTCTTGGTAGGCGTCGATCACGATCTCGGTCAGGAGCGGTTTTAGGCTGGGGTTGTCGTGCAAGACTCGCGCGGCCTGTCGGCGCTGCTCCTTGAGGGTGAGTTGCCAACTTCGCCCCCGCCGGCCGGCTTGAACCTGCCATTTGAGCAGGTGGGCTAAGAGTACTGCTAGCCGGTGGATCAGTTCGCGCTTCTCGCTTCGTCCCATGCTTTCCAGCTCCTCCGCCAGATGTTCCAAGTCCAGTTCCCCTAGCCGTCCCTCCCGCAGGAGTTCGGCGTTTTTCAGCGTCCAGGCGTAGAAGTCCTGCTCGTAGAGCTCGGCGGTCGCGTTCATGAATCCTCCTCTGGCGACTGGGAGCGTGGTTGAAGAAACCGTTCGAGCCAGAGGCCGAACGGGTTTACCCCGTTCGGCCTTGGCGACCAGATAGCCGTAGCGGAGCGCCCGTCAAGGCTGCGCGGAGCGCACCGCGTAGCGGCTTGGCCTTGACGGGCAAGCGGAGCGAAGGCTCGGGAGTAAAGCTCCTCCACATCTTCGAGGCCGAGGTCGGCAAACACGTTGCCGCTGCCGCGCTCGAACTCGATCTCCGTCAACGCAACTCCACCCGCAACTGCCGCCCCAGCGCCTTGGCCGCTTCCAGCAAGGTATTCAGCTGCACCGTGGTTTTTTCCGGATCGAGCAGGCGATCCAGTTGCGAGCGGCTGGTGCGCATCCGCCGCGCCATCTCGGCCTTGGTGATCTGCTCCGCTTTCATCCGCTCGGCGATCTGCCAGGCCAGCACCCGCTTGACGGCGGTGGCGGTGGCTTCTTCCAAACGGCCTTCTTCCTCCAGGAACTCCTCCAGGCTCGATCCGATATGCGGGTTCTCGGTCATCGCTGCGTCTCTTTCATGCGTTTGGCCGCCAGTTGGAGATCGGCGGCGGGGGTCTTTTGGGTTTTCTTGATGAAGCCGTGCAACAGCACCATGCAGCCTTCCGCCAGACAGAACAGCACGCGGGCCTCGCGGTTGCCGGGCAAGGCGCTTCGCGCTTCCCACAGCCCTTTGTGCGAACTCATACCAATTCTCTTTCAAAGGGTAACCATATCCAAGGGAAGGCCGTGATGGAACGGACGGTTTCGGGATGACCGGCGTAGTGGTTCATGGCGATGCAGAGTTGGTCTCTGACGGCGTTCATGGAGTTGAAGACGGTATTGCCGAAGAATTTTTCCCGCATATCGTCCCAGATGTGTTCGGAGGGGTTTAATTCCGGCGAATAAGGCGGTAGGGTCACCAGCATCATGTGATCGGGGACATGGAGCACGCCGGGGCTGTGGCCGGGCGCGCCGTCGTAGACCATGAGGATGAAATCGTCAGGGAATGATTCGCGGACATGGCGCAGAAAGAAGGTCATGCATGCTCCATCCATAGCGGGCAGAATGAAGTGTGTAGAGGCGCCGTCCTGCGGACAGAATGCCCCATACGCGTAGGTGTATTCGCGGACCATCTGTTGACCAACGACCGGTCGGATACCCGCTCTGGCCCAGCATCTGCGGGGATGGTTGATCCGCCCGAACCGGGCTTCATCCTGAAAGAAAATCCGTAAAGGCCGACCCGCCACACAGGACTTTTCATGGGCCTGTTCTACGATGTCCGGCCAGTTTTTTTGAATGAGGACTGGGCCTCCGGGTCGGCCCTGGGATGGCAGGGGCGGGGAACGATTTTCCGCCAGCCATGGCGGTGAAGGAGTTTATAGGTCACCGAACGGTGAATGCGCCGACCGGTACGCTCGCACAGGGCGTCGTGGACCTTCCCGACTTCCAGCAGGCCTCCCGCATCTCCAACTTCGATAAAGGGTTGCAAAAAGGCCACCTCTTCTTCGGGTGTCATGATCTGTCTGCGCCGACCGCCACGGCCGGACAGATCGAAAATCTCCATCCCAAAACGTAAAAACTCGCTATGGAGCCTCCGGATCGTCGAAACCGCAAGACCCGTTACACCCGCGATCTGTTCCACAGGCAGATCAAAAGCCGCACGACAGTAAATCGCCTGCGCGCGTTTCAACACATTCGGATCTTTGCTCTCTTCAATAAGCCGATGGACCAGCAATACTGTCCCTTCCGGAAATGATTTGCGATAAACCGTCATGCCTTCCTCCCTTCCTGGGGAAAAGTCTAAGCTTTTTAATTATTCTTTGAAAGAGAATTGGTATCAGCGAGCGGCACAGCGGCATGCCGAGCGGCCAACCCAGCTCCACCGTGCGCAGATCGTCGCCGACGATCTTGCGGTCTTCCGGGTCGAGATCCTTCAGCCATTCCCTGACCGGCAGGTTGCCGGCCGCCGTTCGATAAAACGCGACGCGGACTCTTTTTTCGCTGTCTGGAGCCATCCGTGATAAGTACCACGCAAGGTACTTCTTAGTCAATGTGCTATCATTTTCTATAATTCGATCCATCAAAAAACTAAAATTAATCAATGCAACTTCCCAAGTTGAAGGTACTGGTTGAAGCGGGCGCAATACGGGAGGCGGAAGCGCTGCCGGATGGAGACGGCTGGGCGGTGTGGGTGACGTATGCCAGCCGGACTGGCGAACGGCGCGAAGCCCTGGAACGCCAGCGCGGCGGGGCGCGCATCTTCGCCACGCTGGACGCTGTGGCCCGCTGTCTGGCCGGGGCGGGGCTGAATGAGTTTCGGGTGAGCGTCGCTGGCTTACCTGGCGTGGAGGCGGAGCCGCCATGAAGCGCGGCCTGAGTCTGGCGTTGCTCTGGCCGGCGCTGGCGCTGGCCTGGGAAGAAGAGCAGGCCCTCTCTTTCATCGTCGCCCACAGCCCGCTGCTGCAAGCGCAACGCGCCGTGGTCTCGGCCTACCGGCCGCCGAGCCTTGGCCAAAAGATGCTGGAACACACCTCGGTCTTCGTGCGCGCCGCGTCTGGCACGTCCAGCACGGTATCCGACACCGGCGACACCACGATCACGACGCCGGTCACGGTCGGCATTCAGCTCAACATTCCGTTGTCCTCGCCCAAAGAGCGGCGCGAATTCGCCCAGCACGCCTTGGCCGAAGCCACCCGCATCGACGACGTGCGGGGCCGGGCGCTGACCGATCTCGCCAAATTGCGGGAGATGGAAGCCGAGCGCGCCGCCGTGCGCGAGCGGCTGAGCTTTCACAAGTCCAGGGCCGACTGGGTGCAGGACCGGCTCAAGAAAGGCTACGAAGGCGATATCGAAAAGCTCTGGGCGACCGCCCAGCAGCAAAACGCCGAAGCCGCCAGCCTCAAGCGGCTGGATTTACTCCTCGACGCCCAGCGCCGCCAAGTGGCGCACCACGCCGGCGAACAATGGAAACCGCTGTTCGATTACCTGAGCGGCCAACTCGGGCACTTACCGGAGGGTTGAACGATGCGCGACATCACCGGGCTGATCGGTCGTGACGCACTGGTCGAAAAAGCCGCGCAGGAGGTCCGCAAGGGCCGCCACGTCATCTTGACGGGTCCGATCGGGGTCGGCAAGTCGGCGGTCCTGGCGGCCGTTTTAGAGCGCCTGGAGCGGCGTCAGAGTGAACGCGCTCCGGTCGATGTCGAGACGGACGACCCGCCCCGTGAACCCAACACCGAACCCAATACCGGCCGACCGAGCCAGCGGCAGCGGCGAACGCGGACGGTCATTCACATTGCCGACCACCAGCCCAAGGCGCAATTCATCTGCATCGCCCGTAAGTTGCTGGAAGTCGGCTTGCTCGATCCGCTGGCCTTGGAACTACCGGAGCAGTATCAAGACCTGCCGCCGGAGCAAATCCCGTGGGCCAAAATCCGCCGCCCGGTTTCGCGCCTGAGCATGCGCGACCTCACGGCGGCGATTATCCCGGCCCTACACGATCACCACGGCCAGGTCATCATCGCGGTCGATGACCTGACCAGCGTCACGCCGACACTCGTGGCGTTTTGGCTGGCGGTATTCGACGCCGCGCAAGTCATCGGCTGCGCCAGCCAGAAGAAAGCGAACCTCAACAAGCTGTGGTGGAAGATGACCGAGATCGAGATTCCGCCGCTGGCGCCGGAGGCGACGCGGGAAATCGTCCAGACCTACATCACCCGCCAAGGGATGCTGATCGAATCGCCGGGCCTGTTCATCGGCCACGTCGTCAAGCAATCGGGCGGCAATCCGCAGGCCATCGCCGATATGCTGGAGGATTCGAGCAAGGAACGGCTGGTGGATAAGCGCAAGATTCGAGAAATGCGCCACGCGGCGGGGGTACGCTATTTCGATTTCACACCGGTGATGATCGTGGCGCTGGCGTCCATTGTCGGGGCGCGCTATCTGGCCATCGGCACCGGCGATACCGAGCTGTACATCTTCGCCGGCATGGTCGCGGCGGTGGTCATCAGCTTGCGGGTGTTTCTGTTTAAGGGCGCGGGGAAGGCGAATTGACGTTTGGGACGCACGTCGCCTTTGCCTCGGTGCTGTATCTGGGCGGGGCAACGCTGTTTGGCTACAAGCCGGATTGGATCGGCTGGCTGCTGGCGGCGGCGGCCTCGCTGCTGCCGGACGCGGATTTGCCCACCTCGAAAATCGGCCGGCTGTTCTTCTGGCTGTCCGTGCCACTGGAGCGGCGCTTCGGCCATCGCACCGTGACCCATTCCGCCGTGGGCCTGCTGGTCGTGGCGCTGATTGCCTCGCCCTTGTGGTGGGTTCGGCCGCTCTACTTTTGGTGCGTGCTGGGTGGCACTTGGTCGCACGTCTGGATCGATATGTTGAACGTGCGGGGCGCGGATTTGTTTTGGCCCTCACCGGTGCGGGTCGTCGCGCCGGGCAACCGGAATTGGCGGTTGGAGGTCGGCAGCAAGGCGGAAATGATGTTGCTCTCCGCGCTGCTGCTGTTGACCGTGGCGCTCTATCCGCTCAGTCATTTGGGCTTTCGCGATGCGCTGCAAGCGGTGGTACGGAGCTTCGACATTTCCGTGGAGCAGTATCAACGGCAGATCGGCACGCATTGGTACGACCTGGAGTTGGTCGCGTCGGACAATTTGACGTTGGAACGGGTGCATTGCCGCTGTCCGGTGGTGGGGTTGTGGAAGGGCGGCTTGATCGTGCTGCACGAGGGCCAGCCCCGCGCCGTGGGCAAGAGCGAGGTCTATCACAACCTGTTACCGATCAGTGCCCGGCTGATCGAGGGCGAGCCGCTACGGGGGCAGTCGGTGAAGGTCGAGATGCGGGGCCGGTCGTTGCGCTGGCTGCTGGGCAAGATCGATCCGCGTCGGACGTATTTCCTCAACGGGGAGATTCAGACCGCGAAGGTGGAGCCGGTGGCGAACATCGACCGCTACCAACCCGTGATTTACTCCGGCCAGACGATGACGCTGCACTACGCCCGCGCCCAGGAGCTAGGGCCGTGGCTGGATCGGGTGGCCGTGCGGGGCGAGGTGGTGGTGCAGTTTTGGCTCAGGCCGGGGGAGTCGGCGGTGATGCTGGAGAAGGGGGAGGAGCGGGAGGAAAACAGGATACCGAGGCAGTTGAGGGGGTTTCTTGGCGGTATGCTGTAGATTAAAAATCTATATTTCAAACAGTTATTTGTAACCATTTAGGTTAGTTCAAAAATATCAGCTCTCCTATTGTATTCATTAAATTTACTAATTATACTTAATTTACTTAATTTACTTAATTTACTTAATTTACTTAATTTACTTAATTTACTTAATTTACTGGATGGAAAATTGCGATGCCATACACCCTAAACCCGCCCAATGCTGCTTATAGTCCATCGGAACCACTGCCCCAACACCTAGCGCACAAACCTATCTATGCGCTGCCTTACCAACACTTTGATGGGATATACGACGCCGACACCGATGTGAGGTACATATCGATAGGCATTGCCCAATACGACAACGACAGTATATCCATAAAGACGATGCGCTATACCGGAGACAAATGGACTCGCCAAGCAGAGGAACTACCTCTCCATAGGGTCATCGACATGACCTTGTTTTTAGCAAAAGTCTTGTTTGACGATCAGAATGGAACAGTAAATATTCCCAATGATACTTTTGTGAATCAAGGGAGCGATATCTCAGTTCGAAAGGAGTCTGTAAGCTATGGTGAGCTAGCGACATATAAGGAATTTTTAAGAGAAAATGAACAATTATTGAAAGATCGTTTCAACACCTTGCGAAACGTCTTGGATGACTTAGCAGGTCGCGGGCTTCTATAAATTCACTGGCTTTTTATCGTTAGCCAAGATCATTAGATGAATCTTGGAGGTCATATGCCATACGCTGGCTTTATCAATAACTGGTTCAATGAATTGCGCGTAGTAACTCAGCCAAAACTTGCTGCCGTACCTCGTAATGGTAATACACTCCGACCTAAAGCTTCGGAAGTTTTAGCGGAGCGAATCATCTCAACTGATTTCTTCAATATACTAGTAGACTTGATCCAACAACTTCGCGTTAGAAGCATCAATTTTCCGGTCGATTTTCGCTTCTACCCGCAGCATATTTGTAATTTTCCTGACAGAAGCGCATTCCGTTTACAGTGGAATATTGGATTCTATGCTGGTGATGACCCTAGTGGTTCTCAAGATGGAATGCGTATCGGGGTCGGAATTGATTTAAATAGCAGTATGAATGATCGTGGATTAGATGATTATGCTAATCTTCGCGCCAATATTATTAAAAACAGGACTGGATTTAATACACTTATAGCGGCGTTAGGTAGCTATTTTGAACCTGATACCTTACCAGGTAAGCGGGTGCCATCAGACGCTGTTCTTCACCACCAATTAGGCGATCCAGATTGGTTTTTCTTTGGCAAATATCTGAAATGTTCTTCGCCAGAAGATTGCATGTTGCTTCATAACATTCCCAGGTTAGCGGATGAAATAAAGCGCGTATTCGATATGATCAAGAGAGCTGGATTTTTTCGTTAAACCAACAGATTAGACTCACAATCTCCCCACCACCTTCTCCATCCGCTCCTGCCCCACGTTGGTATAAATCTGCGTGGTGGCGATGCTCTCGTGGCCCAGCAGTGCCTTGATGTCCACCAGCTCGGCCCCAGCGTTCAGGAGGTTGGTAGCGTAGGTATGGCGCAGCTTGTGGGGCGAAATCTTCTTCTCAATCCCGGCCTTCTTCAGCATCAGCCGCAGATAGCCGCGCGCCGCCTGCGGTGAGACCGCCTGGCCGTCCGCCTTGGCGAAAACCGGCTCCGTCCGGTTGCGGTCCTTCAACCAGAACCCAAACACCGCGCCAAAGGCCCCTGGGAGGGGCACCAGGCGCTCCTTGTCGCCCTTGCCGATCACCCGTACCGATTTGGCCGTGCCGTCCAAAATTCGCACGTTTGAGGCCCTGAGCGCGAGAGCCTCCGAGATGCGCAGCCCCGAGTTCAGCAACAGGCCGAACAGCATCTCGTAGCGCCGTCGGGTTTCGGTCATCTTGGTCTTGTTGTTGCCGAAAATGTTGATCGGGATATTGCGCCGGTCTTTCAGCGTCGCCTCGAAGCGGGATTGCTCCTCGCGCTCCAGCCACAGCGGAATCCGTAACGGTCGTTTTGGCTTCTCGGCCAGCGCCACCGGATCGTGATCGACCACGCCGGAGCGCATCAGCCATTTGTAGAACGTCGAGAGCGTCGAGAGCCGCCGGTTGGTGATATGGGCGCTGATCTTCCGATCCCGCAACTGCCACGCCGCGAACTGCTCCACGTCCGGGTAGCGGCAGGCTTGCCAGTCCTTCCCCGCCTCGGTCAGCCACTTCGCCCAGATGCCCAAGTCCGAGTTGTAGTTGTAGCACGTCGTTTTGCTGTGGCCCTTGGCGTACAGCAGATGCGAAAGAAACTCCCTACGGGCGTCGTCGAATAGTTCACGGTCGAAAGGCATCACGATCCTCCACCCCGTTTTCGGAAACACGATTCATCAAAACCCCGTTTTCGACCTTTCTCAAAGAGCGATTTGATCCAGAAAAACTTCAATTACAATTCTGAAAGTATAGGCAGTTTCCGCCCAAAATGCCCTATGCATAAGGCTTAAAGCCCCGAACCAAAGAATTATTCTCTAAAAAAGTTTCTAAAATTTTTATTCTCATGCATGGCCCCTGAGTAATTGCTTCATCGCCGCTAGTGAGCGGTGGGCCACTTCGCGGGCGGCGGGTGTGATAGGCGAGGCTTCGCGCTCCCGTTGTCGCCGTTCCGCTTCTGCTCGCTGCCGCACTTCGAACTCGGTGCGGCGGTGGCGAGCTTCGGCGATAGAAAACCCTGTTGACGGATCAAAGCTAGCGGAATCAGCTCGATGCTTGCGCATGATCCCACGGAGCACAGCAGCAGGGTTAGTTTTGATCTGACCGGCTTGGCGCTTGGCTTCGATCACATCGAGCATCTGCTGCGCCGTCTTTGGCGGCAGTGTGCCGACCTGGGCGGCGATGTCTTCCCGTTCCCGCTCGGTCAGTTTCGCCGGATAAGTGAGTTCTGGCTGCCGCGCTTCGCCGACCGCCTCAGTGGT
>JBAOHI010000047.1:0-4633 GCA_037045535.1 Candidatus Competibacter sp. | reverse complement strand
TCAATAAATCTTGAGTCGGCCGGGGAGAGCCAGCCGCCCGATGAAGTGACATTTGCTATGGGAACGGCAACGGGATTTTTTCGAAGACTTCAATCCGCCATCCGGCGCATGAAACCCAGCTCGCGTATTGTGTTCAGCCCATTAAGGCTGAAGCTCACGCTTTTGCTTCTGATGATTTCCTTGCTTCCCTTGGTTGCAGCCGGATCGCTCTCTTTTTATCAGGCCCATTCATCTTTGCGGAAAGAAGCTTTCAGCCGGATCGAAGCGATCCGAAAAATGAAAGCCCAAATGGTCGAGAGCCGATTTTACAATATTGCGAGCGACGTTCAACTGCTGTCGGGCCAATCGCTGGTGGTCTACACGATTCAGACATTACAGTCCGCAGCAAAGAATCAGGGATTGGGCAAATTAAGGGAATTGGGCTATCTCGGCCACTCCGAGCTGATCATTTCAAAAAACTATACCCATTACGATTTTCTGCATCTGGAGCGGCATTCTTTTTTTATGGAAACCGCCCGCGCGAAGGGCTATGACGATATTCTGCTGATCAACGAAGACGGAGACATCATTTACAGCTACGCCAAACAGGACGATTTCGCCACCAATCTTCTGGATGGCGCCTACCGCGAATCCAC
The DNA here is from genome assembly GCA_037045535.1 of Candidatus Competibacter sp. Taxonomy (GTDB): domain Bacteria; phylum Pseudomonadota; class Gammaproteobacteria; order Competibacterales; family Competibacteraceae; genus Competibacter_A. The sequence goes on along the minus strand of JBAOHI010000047.1, from coordinate 3,998 downwards.
CCTCGCCCGGCTTTTCCAGGAACTGAAAAGCGCCGTTAACTCCACCGATATCATGATGACGGATTATTCGAGGTATCCGCCGGCCGGCAACGCGACGGTCAACTTTATCGGGGCTCGGATTTTCAGCAACAACCTGCCGATCGGCAATCTGGTTGTCCGAATGCCCCTGTCCACGGTCAATGACCTCATGCACGATACAACCGGTTTGGGCGATACCGGCGAGACTTACCTGGTCGGACCGGATAAACGGATGAGGTCCGATTCGCTGTTCAGCGCCGAATCCACCGTGTTGTTGAAAACCGTGGATACGCCGACGGTCAATCTGGCATTGCGAGGGCAGTCCGGAGTGGAGCGCATCCAGGGATACTGGGGACATGATGTCCTCAGCGCCTATCAGCCCCTGCGCATTCTGGGGATAAACTGGGTTCTGATTTCCGAAATCGCCGAATCCGAGGCGCTGCAAAGCGCAACTCGACTCGGCAACGCTTTTGCGATCGTCATTCTGGCGGTTATCGCCATAACGACACTGATCGGATTCAAGTCGGCGAGCAGCGTGGCCAAGCCGGTGGCGGAGTTGAGCCGGGTGGCCACGGGAATCGCCAAAGGCGAAGTGGATCAGCGGATCGCCGTCACCGCAAAAGATGAAATGGGCGTTCTGGCCGATGCGTTCCGGAAAATGATCGCCTACCTGCGCAACATGGCGGATGTCGCCAACAAGCTGGCGGCGGGCAATCTTTCGAGCGAAATCGCCATTCATCCGCATTCGTCCCAAGATGCGCTGGGCGTGGCCTTCGCGCAAATGATCGTGAATTTGCGCCAGCTTGTCCATGAATTGGGCTCGGCCAAAGAGCAGGCCGAAGCGGCAAATCGGGCCAAAAGCGTTTTCCTCGCGAATATGAGCCACGAACTGCGCACGCCGCTCAACGCCATTTTGGGTTTTTCCGAGCTGATGTTGCGCGAAGCCTCGCAGAGCCGACAACCCCTCACTTTTTCCCAGAAGGAAAACTTGAACACTATTCAAAACAGCGGCAAATCTTTGTTGACGCTGATCAACGATATACTGGAGTTATCCAAGATCGAGGCGGGCAAGGCCACTCTAAACGAGACCGTTTTCGACTTCGGAAAACTGTTGACGGAGGTTGAAGAGCTATTCCGGCTGCGAGCGATGGAGAAAAAAATAAGTCTCGAATTCGAATGGTCGCGGAACATGCCCCGTCACATCCGCACGGACCGGGTAAAGGTGCGTCAGGTCATCGCCAATCTGGTGAGCAATGCCGTCAAGTTCACCTCCATCGGCGAAGTGAAGCTGAGAGTTGACGCGAAGATCGACGATGAATCCCCCCAGATCGGCTTTTCGGTACGGGTCGAGGACACCGGGCCGGGTATCGCCCCCGATGAGATCGGCATGTTGTTTCGGCCGTTTTTCCAAACCAAGATCGGCGCGGCCTCGCAGGAGGGAACCGGCCTCGGTTTGGCGATCAGCCAGCAGAACGCGAAAATGCTGGGTGGAGCAATAACTGTCGAGAGCGCCCCGGCGAAAGGTAGCGCTTTTACCTTCACCTTCAGGGCGATTGCGGAGCATGTCGACGCGATTCCATCGGGTTTGCCGGACCGGCAAATCGTCGGTTTGGCCCCAAGTCAAATGCGACTTCGCATGTTGGTGGTCAACGATAACAAAAACAACCGCCGCTTGCTGACGCTCCAGCTAAACGATTTGGGAATTGAGGCAAAGGAGGCATGCGACGGTAAAGAAGCGCTGGAATTATGGGAGCGATGGCAACCGCATTTGATCTGGATGGACATCCGAATGCCGGTGCTCGACGGCCTTGAGGCCACCCGCCGGATCAAAAAGTCGGACAAGGGAAAAGACACCGTGGTGATAGCCCTCACTGCCGGGGCTTATGCCGAGGACAAGGCCGCCGCATTCGAAGCGGGTTGCGATGACTTTCTCAGCAAACCGGTTCATGGCCAAGACTTGTTCAACGCGATGGGGCGGTTTTTCAATGCCCGCTTTGTCTACGCCGATTCGGCGGGCGATAGCGAAACTTCATCGGAGCAAGAGCGCGACCTTTCGACCGACGCCCTTTCGCGGATCGAGCCCTCCCTGCTCCAACGCTTGGAAGAGGCAGCCATCCGGGCCGATATGAAGGAAGTGGATGAGTTGATCGCGGCCATCTGGAACGAAGAACCTGGTGCAGCCGACATGTTGGCGAACATGGCCAGAAATTTCGAATACCCTTCCATCGTTTCGGTGATCCGAAAAACCGGCCCGAGTTCCGGGATCGACGGCGATGAATCGTGAAGGTTCGAGGTAACTTTCATCTTTTTACGGGTGCGAGGTGGTTTCAATGTACAAGCGGCTACTCGGTATAGCGCTTCTGGCGGTTTTCTTGATTGGGTGTGGCGAATCTCAGCAACCCGAACGGGTGCGGATCAAGGAGTCCGAGAAAGCGGCGAAGGTCGAACCGGCGCCGAAAGAGCAGAGCACCCCGGCCCAGGAATCGGCAAGTCTCATGAGAGCATTTTACGATTGGCCGGCGATGATTGACCCGGCGATGGGCAATTCGCTTTCCAGCTCGGTCGCGCTGGTCAATCTCTACGATTCGCTGGTGTTTCCCAACGCCAAGGGTGGGGTCGATCCCTGGCTGGCGGAATCCTGGACCGCATCTCCCGATAACTTGACGTGGACCTTCAATCTGCGCAAAGACGCCCGTTTCACAGATGGAAGCCCACTCCACGCCAGCGACGTGGTCTACAGTTTTAACCGCATCAAGTCTATCAAAAAGGGTTTTGCGCCCTTATACGCGAACGTGCGCAGCGCGCGAGCCGCGGACGATGACACCGTGGAGTTTTCTCTGGAAAAGCCGTCCGCGCTGTTTCTGCCCAGCCTGATCCGGCTCTACATCCTGGATGAGGATTTGGTCGAGCGACACACCGCATCCGCCGGCGACTTCGGCGCGAACGGCGACTACGGCACGACTTGGCTGAAAACCAACTCGGCCGGATCCGGCCCCTATCGGGTGCTGGAAATGGCCTTGGACGAGTTTATTCTGCTGGAGAAAAATACCGGTTGGTGGGGGAAATTCGCGCCCAATGCTCCCGACCTGTTCCGCATGATGGCCGTGCCGACGCCGCCGGAAATCGCCGGGCGCATGCTGCTCAGCGGGCAAACCGAATTCGGCCATCATCTCGAAACCCTCGAAAACCTGGACGCCCAGGCCCAGGCTCAGGGGGTCAAAATCGGGATGATGCCCACCCTGAAATCCTTGTACTTCGCCGTCCATAACCGCAAGCCGCCCACCGACGATATTCACTTTCGGCGCGCCATGGCGTATGCCATCGATTACGACGGGTTGCTGGCGCTGACCTGGCACGGCATCAAGCAGATGCACGGGCCGGTTCCCGCCGCGCTGTTCGGGCACGACCCCGAGGTGTTCACCTATCGGCGGGACATGCAAAAGGCCAGGGAGTCCCTGGCGAAAAGCAAGTATGCCAGCGAGGGGTTGGACCGCTATCCCGTGGAAATCTACTGGGTGGCCGAGGCGGCTTTCGAGGAACGGTTCGCCACGCTGTTCAAGGCGAACATGGCCGAGTTGGGCATTACCGTGAGGCCGGTCAAAGTGTCCTGGAAAGATGCGATCAAGGCGACGGCCAGCATGGACACCAGCCCCCACATCCTTATAGTCTACGTGGGTGCAGATGTCCCGGAAGCCGGGCAGATGTTATATCAAAGGTATCATTCGAACACCACCGGCAGTTGGATGCAAAACGAGTGGCTGCTCGATCCCGAACTCGACAAAGCCATCGAGGACGCCCTGACCACGATGGACACCCGACAACGGGTTGAAAAATACCGCGCCCTGCAACGCCAAATCGCGGAGCGCACGCCGTCGTTTTACATCTACGACCTGGTGCATCCCATGCCCTATCGCGCCGACTATGTGGACTGGCCCATGGTTCGCGGCGAAATGAGTCCGGTAACCGGCTATTTCCATTAT
>JBAOHI010000046.1:0-10191 GCA_037045535.1 Candidatus Competibacter sp. | reverse complement strand
CTAGCACCAATGGTTATTAAACACCACCTGTAGTTCTTTCAGATTTTGATCATATCCAACCGCTTGGATCATGCTTGATTCAACTTCGATCAGTTTCATGATTTAAATACTCTCAGGATTGGTCTGATCGTCAATTGCAGCCCGTTGTGCGGCCCAGTTTATATGGTTTCCGCATAACTTCCCCATGGTGCAGTTATACGGCAGCACGCGAACAGAAAGCACAAATGGAGTATAGGCGGGCGGACGGCGGCACATCGTGTTACTGGACCTTCTGTGGCGAAAGGCCCCGAGTCGCCCCCACCGCCCCGCGATTTTAGCGGCGTTCCGCCTCGTTCCAGCTGTCCGAAACTGGACAAAACGGGCCACTCTGGCGGTCGCGGCGCGTTTTTCCCGTCGTGCGTCATCGCGCGTTGCTAGACTGGACGGTGCTCGACTACGCCACGGCGACACCGATACGCCGCCGGCGAGGAACCCACCTCCCGTTTTGGGGTGGTTTTTTTGTTGCCCGTCGCCAAGACGGCCCAGGAGGGCATTCTAGCGCCTTTCTGGACGAACCAAGGGGGGAAGGAGCCTCATCGTCCTTGCGGGGCGCCAAAGCCCCTCTACGGCGATTTTAGAGCGATCAACGCGAGAAGATCGCCCCGCAGGAGACGCCCGGCGGCTACTCTTGCAAGCTACGCTCGGCGGCCTGGGCCAAGAAACCGCTCCGGGACAAGTGATGGGCGGCAGCGTAGCGGTCGATGCGCGCCACCAGCGGCGCCGGCAGCGACACGTTTAAGCGGACGCGGCGCGGGTTGATTCGTTCCAAGTCGATATCGACCAGCAACCAAATCCCGTCGGTGTAGGCCGGATCGCGCGCCAGCACCTCCAGCGGCGTGGGCAGCGGAACCTCGCCCACCTCGCCCTCGAAATAGACCTCGACCGCCTCCTGGATCGAGCGCGGCAAATCGGCCCACTCGTCGGCCGCCGAGAAACAGCCGGGGAAATCCGGGAACGTCACGCCGTGGGCGTGGCGCTCGTCGCCGGGGTGAACGTACACGGGATACAGCATCTCAGACCCACTCCCAACCCGCCTGCCGGAAAATGTTGCGCAAGGTACCCGGCGCAATATCTTTGCGCGGGTGCGGCACGACCACATGGCCCGGCTTGTCGGGATGCTTGAACTTGGCGTGGTCGCCCTTGCCGCCCGCGCGGACCCAGCCCTCCCGTTCCAGTCGCTTGATGATCGCCGCGCTGTTCATGGTGTGTAATTTTACACACGCCACCGCTGCCGGCAACTCGACCTGTAGTTCCGATAAATTCAATTTATCGGATTTGAAAAGCCTCGCGGAGCGGTTTCGAGCGGGGAATCGAACAAGATCGCCGTCCCCTCTTTCCCCCGCCAGCTTTTTTCGGGTCAGTCGTCGCCGCTCGTTCCCGTGGTTGCCGTCCGCTCAACTCCCTTCCTGGAGACCGTCTTTTGGTTTTCGGCAATCGTGTTGCCGGCCGTTCCCGTGGTTGCTGTCGGTAGCGAACCTCATGGGGAGGGTTTGGGAGGGGGCTACTGCACCCCTCCCAATTGAACGCGTCGTGAGCGAAGCGAACTCGTTTTGGGGGGGTCCGGGGGGTATTTTGACCCCCGTTTTGCTGCGTCGCAGCAGAGTTATCCACAGGCGTTTTCTCGCGCGCGCGGATTAGAAAAAGATTAAAGACGATTAGGCAAAAAATCAATCGACGCAAGTATTTGATTTTTAATTAAAAAAACATTGTTTTTTTATAAATCGCCTACCTGCTAGAACGGTATCGCCTACCTGCTAGAACGGTATCGCCTACCTGCTAGAACGGTATCGCCTACCTGCTAGAACGGTATCGCCTACCTGCTAGAACGGTATCGCCTACCTGCTAGAACGGTACTCAAAGCTTACGTTGGTGCGGATTTCTGGTTTTCTTGGACAAATGCAGACGTTGCGCCCGGCTGGGCTCTTTCTCAACATGCACGACACCATCCTGAATCTTGTAGCTGAATGGCTGGCCGTTGATCTTGCAGGCATCAGCTAAATCATCGAGCGCCGCGCGGGCGGTTTGCCTGAATTTCCACACTTCGCCTGCTTCGCTGCCGCTTAATTCATGCAGTTTGGCAATGCTGACTGGATACGGCTTGGCATGGCTGGCATAGAAACCGTGAAGCCACTGGGCTAGTGGCTTGCCATCCAGCTTGCGGCGCACTGCTCGATCAATCTGTGTGAACTGATCGTGCTCGAACAGTACACGTAGTTTGGGATTCAAAATAAGAACATATGCCCTTGTTTCTTCGTCCCGATAAACCCCGTCAATCAAGCTTCCCTCGTAACTGTACCGACCTTGTTTGACACGAACAGCAGTGGCGTTCAAGCGACTAAGCCGGAGATCGAGAATATCTCGGTTCTTACCGCTGTCGGTCTTGCCCAAGGCTTTGAGAATTTGGTATGCGGTCATCCGGCACTCGTTCCCCAAAGACTGCAAGCGAACAAGATGTAATACCGTTTCCCAAACATCCAAATCGCTTTGGTCGAGCCGCTCGCCGGTGTAGAAAATTTCGATGCCATCCAGTGCAGCAATCCGTTCTCGGTGCAGATATCGCCGCGCGCCCCTGCGGATCGCGCCAAACATCGCGGAACGCAGCACACCATTGGGCACGGCGCGCACTGCATCCGGCCAGAGGGGCAGCTTGACCACTTTGGCCGGTGGCGGCGAGGCGGGAAGCGCCTCCGGGGAAAGCGGTAACGACTCTTGCGCGGCTTGCTCTCGCTGCTGTCGGGACCGTTCGATGGCGCGGGCCTCGATGGCTTTCATTTTCGCTAACAGCGAGTCGGTGCAAGTCGGTGGTTCTGGCATCGTTTCGTTCTCCTAAAACCGGGGTGTCGTCGTTCACCCCGACGGTGAAGCGTTCCACGTATTCCGATTTCTTCATTCTCATATCAAGCCTATGATTTTTCTATCGAAAATCAATCGCGTGCAAAAACGTGCATTTTCGTGCTTTTTTGCACGCACTATTCGTTAGATATTTCATCGGGTTGTAGCCGTTTGGTCGTTTTTTGACCGCATCGCAAGATGCAAGGGGTGTGCAGCTTCCCCCTGCCTTCCGCCTGTGGATAACTCCGCCGGTTCGGGATATCCGACGCCGTTCCCGCGCCGTTCCAGCCGCCCGAACTTCCCGATTGGCGGCCCTGACCTCTCGCCCGATTCGCCACGGCGCGCGGCCCTTCTATGCCTCTCCATCGAGAGGATATAGCCGCCTTCGGTGCCCAATCCGTTTCGGTGATCCTCCATCAACACGACTATCGAACTATTCAAATCGGTTGTTCTGGTTGCCGATGAAGCATGTCGCGCGGTTGTCCGGTCGGGATCACGCGAGGGTCGGGTCGGCGTCGGACCTCGATCACGAACCGGCCAGACGGGTGCCATCGTGATGGATGGGGGTTGTCGGCTGTTGGGCAAGGTTCCGTAACACCGCGAACAGCGTCCTGTCATGGCGTATGCATCCATGCTGCAAGTTTGTTCAAACACTCGTCAAACTGCGCTGCAATGCAACATGCAATATTGTTGCAATGATATTGCAACACAATCTGTAATGTCGTGTATAACTATCTTACAATGATGCCGCAATGTTATGTGCAATTGCTTTGCAACGCCTGGCGCAAAGGTCCAAGTCGGGAGCGATAACGAAATGTCCGAGATCAAACCAGATGAAGTACAGAGACTTGCCAAATGTTTGGCGGAGATGCCGGATGCGGAATCCCCACTCACCAAACGCAAAACGGTGGCCTTGCTCGCCAGTGCGATCCAGCAGGCGCGCGACAAGGGCTACTCCTTGAAACACATCGCGCGACAGCTCCAAAACAACGGCTTCGACATCGGCTACACCGCCCTGCGCAACGAATTATCCCGCCAGAAAAAAGCGCGGTCGGGACCCCGAAAACCGCGTGCGACGGCGAAGGAAGACCCGCGAACCCGCGTTGTCACGCCGTTGTCTGGCGCCACGCCACGCGATGTCGCGCCCGCGAAGGCGTCCCCGCGTGCGGCGGATGGTGCCGCGCTGCCGGTTGCGTTCCCGCCGGGTGCGGCCTGCATCTCCACCGGCGACGGGCATTTCATTCCCGCTCCGGATTCGGAGGTGTTGTAGTGTGGCTTCGTTGCGGGGATTGCCGCCTCCCTTCATCGGTCGGGTTGCTGGCGGATTGATTTGATATTCACTCGATTTTTGATCGGAAGGGCGTGATGAATTTTGAGTGGGATGCAAGGAAGGCACGCCTGAATCAAAGAAAACATGGCGTTTCCTTTCAGGAAGCCGCCGAGGTTTTCGGCGATGATTATTCTTCCTGCGTCCGCGATCCAGACCATTCCCAAGAGGAAGACCGTTATCTGTTGTTTGGTGTCTCTGCAAAAGGCCATTTTCTCGTGGTGTCGTACACCGAACGAGCGGACACCATTCGAATCATTTCCGCGCGGCCCATGACCCGCCAGGAGCGTCGAGCTTATGAGCAATGAAGACACGTTGAGACCGGAATATCCAGCGGACCTCATTCAATCGGGACAACGAGGGAAGTATGCCGAACGCTATCGTGCGGGAACCAATATCGTGTTGATAGCACCGGATTTACATCAGTTGTTTCCAGACTCGGAAGCGGTCAACCGCGCACTTCGCCAGTACGCCAAAGAACATCATTTGGCATCGACTTAAAAAATCGTACCCACTTCCATAAAGAACGCCTAATCCACGATTCACGATTTCGCCGGGAATCGTGAATTTCTACCTCGGAAGGGGTGGCGGAAGGTGGTCGGCGCGAACTCTTCGCGGTGAGTTTGGTCTGTTTATAGTATACCAAACCGCTTTGGTTTTGTATGATGGGTCATGCCGACCGTCCACCGCTTCGCCGCCTATCGCGTGGTGATCTATCCGAACGATCATCAGCCAGCGCACGTTCACGTCATCGGCGGCGACGGCGAAGCCATTTTCAACCTGAACTGTCCGGCCGGTCCGCCGACCTTGCGCGAATCGGTCGGTTTCAAGCCGGGCGAACTGGCGAAGATCAAAGCCGAGCTGACCGAACATGTCGCCGCCCTGTGCGCGGCCTGGAGCCGAATCCATGGATACTCTTGAACTCGAACCGGGCGAATACGAGGCTGCCGTCGAGCGGGCGCGGGTCCGCGCGGACACCGAACCGCGCGCGGTTGCCGCGCGGTACGACAAGCGGTTGCGAATGGTGATGGTCGCCCTGCACACCGGCTTGACCGTCGCCTTCAAGCCGGGTGACGTTCAGGGCTTGGAGGCCGCCACCGTCGCCGATCTCTCAGCCATCGAGATTTCGCCGTCGGGCTTCGGCCTGCATTTCCCGGCCGTCGATGCGGATGTCTGGTTGCCGGGCTTGTTGGCGGGTCACTTCGGGTCAAAAAACTGGATGGCGGCGCGGATGGGCAAGGCGGGCGGCAAGGTCCGCAGTCCGGCCAAAACCGCCGCGTGCCGGGCGAACGGCGCCAAGGGCGGCCGACCGCGCAAGCGCGCGGCCTGACGCCATCGACGCATCGCGATGGTCAAGCCAGCGCGGCAAGGATCGCCGCGCGGAACCACCACCCGGCGAACGCCACCGCCGCCAGCAAACCCACCAGCGCCCACGCTCGGACTTTGCCGGTTTGCGCGGGCCTGGGTGCGGGGAGCAGTTTGGTTTCCAGCTCGCGGCGGGCTTGCTGCTCGGCTTCCAGCATGGCGAGAAGGCGCGCTTTCTCCTGCTGAGCTTGCTGTAGCTGGTCCCGTAACACCTCCACCAGCATTGTCAGGGTGTCATTGGGTGCGTCATTTGTCGCGACAGGCCGTGACATTGACGCGGGCGTGTCGCTGGGCGCGTGTCGCAGTGGACCGAAGACCCGCAACAGTTCGGTGGTGTCGATGGTGCGTTCGCCTGTCGCGGTCGATAAGCGGCCTGATTGGATGCTGCGCTGGATCGTGCGACGCGACACGCCCGCAGCGTGTGCGGCTTTGGTGATGGACAGTAAAGACATGGGCAGTTGTCGCGACAAGCTGTGACATTGTCATCAGGATAGACGCGCCAGTGACACCTTACTTTTTTTCTTGGCTCTGCTCTGGTGGTCGGATTTCCAGTCTATTTATATGGTTGATGGCCTACCGATGGTGGGGCCATCGCGATTACAGGATGACCGCCATGACGCTGAAACGGTCTGTCCAATTTGCTTTGGAGTGCCGGAGATCAAGAGTTTTGACACAAACTTTCATCCCTGCTAAATCAACGGCTTGTCTGTGCCATAAATCAGGGACAAAACAGGCTCATGAACATCGGCTACGCGCGGGTTTCGACCGATGACCAAAACCCCGATTTGCAGCTTGCCGCCTTGCAGCAGGTGGGGTGCAAGCTTATCTTTACTGATAAGGCTACCGGGGCGCATGTCCGAGCGGCCAGAACTGACCAAGTGCCTCAAGGCGCTCGCTAAGGGCGACACGCTCACAGTCTGGAAACTCGACCGACTGGGCCGCAGCTTGCGTGACCTGATCGGTCTCTTGGACGATCTGAAAGCGCGGGGCGTGGCCTTCCGGTCGCTGACGGAAGCCCTCGACACCACCACGCCCACGGGCCGGGCGATGTGGCAGATGGTGGGAATCCTGGCGGAACTGGAACGGTCGCTGATTCAGGAACGCACCACGGCGGGACGCTCGGCGGCGGTCGCCCGTGGGGTGAAAATGGGCCGCAAGCCCAAGCTGTCCTCGCAACAGGTCGCCCATGCCCGGACGCTGATCGGACAGGGGGAACCCCACGACACGGTAGCGCAATTGCTCAACGTGTCGCGGCGGACGCTGTACCGGGCTTTGGCGCCATACAATAATCAATACTAGGGTACTGAGGGCTCCCACCATGTCTGACCTAGACGAGCAAGGTACACGGCTACTCGACCTCCTCGTGAGCATTCTCCCGAAAGTCACCCCGAACGATCCCAATACGTACATTAGCTATAAGGACGTTCATACGATCCTTCAACTTCATCTGATGGGACCGACCTATGGCGAGAGCTTGAAACATCAAGGGCTCAGTTCCCTAGCAGACTGGACTGCCTCAAGTGATAAGCCTGGCATTACGGGGCTAATCATTGATCGAGGGACACTTATGCCCGGGGATGGATACTTCCATCTCTTCAACAAGACCAATGAGGATTTTCAATGGTGGGCGAATGAAATTCGGCGGTCTAAAGAATTCGATTGGTCACCATTCCTCCCGATAGCACCTCCGCCACCTCCGCCAATCGCTTCTGATTTTGCAGCACTAACAGCAAGAGAGGAAGTCATTACTAATCGAATCATCCGCGACACCGTTCTAGCTAGACAGGTCAAACGACTTAACAACTACGAATGCCAACTTTGTGGACACACCATCATTCTGCCAAACGGTTCGCGGTATGCGGAGGCACACCACATCCGCCCACTCGGCGAACCACATAACGGACCGGATGCTATTGAAAACATCATCTGCGTTTGTCCTAATCATCATGCTGAACTTGATTATGGGGTCCGTCCATTGGCACCAGAGGGCATCCGTTATGCCCAAGGTCATTCCATCAGTAGCACGTACATCCAGTATCACAATGAAGTCATCTGGAGCCAGAAAACATGAGACCTTTCGGCACGGTCTGTCTAATGCTAAAACCAACAAAGTAACAACCATTGGTGCTAGTTTTTTAGGTTGAAGCGGCCACGATCGCCCTTATGTCGATTTTGTCAAGTTGAGCGGTTGACAGCGAGAGGAGAGCGGCCATGACCACCATCGACTTCATCACGGATTTGTTCTGCCGGATCGACGACCGGATGCGCGCCTTGCCCAAACACGCCCAAGCGGTGCTGTGGCCCAGTGAAATCGTGACTTTGGGGGTGCTGCACGCCTTGAAGGGGGTCGGCAACCGCGCGTTCTATCGCTGGCTGACGCGGGATTACCACCCGCTGTTTCCTCACTTGCCCGAGCGGACCCGGTTGTTTCGTCAGTTCAAGACCCATCAACAGTGGACGTTGTTGTTCCTGGCGCCGCCAACGCTGTTGGGTGTTGTCGATAGTTACGGCATCGAATTGATCCATCCGATTCGACAGGGGCGCCGCCCGGCCCAGATCGGTCGTAAAGGACTCTCTAACCACCGCTGGATCGTGGGGGTTAAATTGTGCCTGCTGGCCAACCACCGGGGTGAAGTCGTCGGTTGGATGGGCCTGCCGGCCAACGCCCACGACACCTGGTTTCATCCCCTGATTCAGCACTTCCAAGAGCGTATGGTCATCTTGGCCGATACCGGCTTCCACGCCCGCGCCGGCGATCCGCTCAATCTCAAGCTCTGCCGGCGCGGCACCTGGAACGACCGCATGCTGATCGAAACCGTGTTCTCGATGCTGACCCTGATCAGCCATTTCAAAAAGATCATGCATCGGGTGGTCGATTACGTCTTGGCGCGGCTGGCGTTCACCGTCGCCGCCTTCAACTTGCTCATCCAATGGAATGGCCTCAAGCCCGATAAACATGGCTTCATACCGTTGTCCATCGCCGAATTCAATCTGTGAATAAAACTAGCACCAATGGTTAACAAGCCTGTTTTAACAGAATCGACTGAAAGGAACGGTCCGCTATAAGCCTTCGTAAGGTGTTTGCGTCGCTTAAAACTCGTAGTCCATCTTGACCCAATAGTGCCAATCCTTAATCGCTTGCTTCGTCTGCTTATCGGTCGCGCTGATAGGTTTCAATTGGGAGAGTGGCACAGCCAAATCCTCTTTCTCCCAACGAATGGTGACAAACATCTCGTGCTCACATTCTTCCTCGCCAAGCAAACCGATAGCCTCGACTTCGTCCTTGACGCACAGCGGAGAGATAGAACGCTTATCAATACAAATCGCCGTGAAAGGGAACCGAAGCTGATCTTGTAAGTAGTAGTACCAGCCCATGGCCCGTTCCTGGGAATCGTAAGCATCGACAACGATTTCCATCGCAATGCGCTGCTCACGTTCAGGATCAAGTGTCTGCTTATCTTTAATCATAAAATATCCCCTACCATAAACGGACCAAAAGTCTAACGACGCAACTAACCGGCTGTTTACAGTAAGCAACGAAAAAATGGTATTTTAGTTAGACCCGTTGATTATCTTTTTTAAGCTAATTCACGATTTTCTACGCCGGCGTCGATGCACCGGATAGTATGGATACGTATCAATGATGTTTGCTCTCATATAACTACCTTTTGAGTCTGCATTGAGCAAGCTCTCATATTCTTCTTTCGGAACTTGGGTATAGCAGTAGATATTACCGCTATTAACCATTGGTGCTAGTTTTATTCACAGATTGAATTCGGCGATGGACAACGGTATGAAGCCATGTTTATCGGGCTTGAGGCCATTCCATTGGATGAGCAAGTTGAAGGCGGCGACGGTGAACGCCAGCCGCGCCAAGACGTAATCGACCACCCGATGCATGATCTTTTTGAAATGGCTGATCAGGGTCAGCATCGAGAACACGGTTTCGATCAGCATGCGGTCGTTCCAGGTGCCGCGCCGGCAGAGCTTGAGATTGAGCGGATCGCCGGCGCGGGCGTGGAAGCCGGTATCGGCCAAGATGACCATACGCTCTTGGAAGTGCTGAATCAGGGGATGAAACCAGGTGTCGTGGGCGTTGGCCGGCAGGCCCATCCAACCGACGACTTCACCCCGGTGGTTGGCCAGCAGGCACAATTTAACCCCCACGATCCAGCGGTGGTTAGAGAGTCCTTTACGACCGATCTGGGCCGGGCGGCGCCCCTGTCGAATCGGATGGATCAATTCGATGCCGTAACTATCGACAACACCCAACAGCGTTGGCGGCGCCAGGAACAACAACGTCCACTGTTGATGGGTCTTGAACTGACGAAACAACCGGGTCCGCTCGGGCAAGTGAGGAAACAGCGGGTGGTAATCCCGCGTCAGCCAGCGATAGAACGCGCGGTTGCCGACCCCCTTCAAGGCGTGCAGCACCCCCAAAGTCACGATTTCACTGGGCCACAGCACCGCTTGGGCGTGTTTGGGCAAGGCGCGCATCCGGTCGTCGATCCGGCAGAACAAATCCGTGATGAAGTCGATGGTGGTCATGGCCGCTCTCCTCTCGCTGTCAACCGCTCAACTTGACAAAATCGACATAAGGGCGATCGTGGCCGCTTCAACCTAAAAAA
>JBAOHI010000045.1:0-7683 GCA_037045535.1 Candidatus Competibacter sp. | reverse complement strand
CATCACCATTATGGTTCTAGAAATGAAAGCGCCTCACGGGGAAACAGTTGACGCCTTGTTACCACTATTCCCCGTTTTTCTCAGCTATATTCTTAGCTTTATCTATGTTGGTATCTACTGGAATAATCACCATCATATGTTGCATACCGTAAAGCGGGTTTCTGGTTCTGTTCTTTGGGCAAATTTACACCTGCTTTTCTGGCTCTCACTATTCCCATTTGCCACCGGTTGGCTTGGCGAAAACCACTTTGCTGCACTACCAAGCGCCCTTTACGGTATGGTTCTACTGATGGCTGCTTGTGCCTATTTCATACTTCAACATGCAATCATTTCTTCTGAGGGAGAGAAATCTCTACTCAAGGCTGCCGTGGGTCAAGATAGGAAAGGTAAAGCCTCATTGGTACTCTACATCATTGCAGTAATTTCGGCTTTTTTGCTTACTTGGGTTGCGCACCTAATTTATATCGCCGTGGCAATAATGTGGCTTATTCCAGACCAACGCATCGAAAATACTTTTCAAGAGAGCGAAACCTAACCCATCGTTCCAGCCGACCCATAAAAGTTCAGGATGCCAGCGCAGAAACGATCACAGCGCGGAAGTGCCAGCCGGCGAACACCAGCGCCGCTGCCAACACGGCCAGCAGTATCCACACTTGGACCTTGCCGACTGGTGTGGGCTTGGGCGCCGGTAGCAGCTTGGTTTCCAGATCGCGGCGGGCCTGTTGCTCGGCTTCCAGCATGGCGAGAAGGTGCGCTTTCTCCTGCTGAACCTGCTGTAGCTGGTCCCGTAACACCTCAATCAACATTGTCATGACGTCATCAGGTGCGTCATTTGTCGCGACAGGCTGTGACATTGACGCGGGCGTGTCGCTGGGCGCGTGTCGCAGCGGACCAAAGACCCGCAACAGTTCGGCGGTGTCGATGGCGCGCTCGCCTGTCGTGGTTGTCGCGGTCGATAAGCGGCCTGATTGGATGCTGCGCTGGATCGTGCGACGCGACACGCCCGTAGCGTGTGCAGCTTCGGTGATGGATAGTAAAGACATGGGCAGTTGTCGCGACAAGCTGTGACATTGTCATCAGGATAGACGCGTCAGTGACGCCTTACTATTTTTCTTGGCTTTACTCTGGCGGTTGAGATGGTCGGCTGCTAGCAGTGCTTTCGTTAGTGGACGGATTTTCAGCCCATTTCTGTGGCTGGTGGCCTACCGATGGTGGGACAGTCGTGATTGCATGATGATTATCCAGATATCAAAACGGATCGACTGGATAGTTCAAAACGGTCTACCCAATTTGCTTTGGAGTGCCATAAATCAAGATTTTTAGCACTGCTTCTCGTCCCTGCTCAAGCAACGGCTTGGCCGTGCCAGAAATCAGTGACAAAACAGGCTTATGAACATCAGCTAGCTGGCTGAGAATAAATTTGCAATCACCTCACCGAAACCGCCCAAATTTGCAAATGATGCGGCTAACGACCTTTACACTAAACTCAAAGAGGCTGAAAAAAAATTGTCCTTCAACAAATCCATTCGCAATCGAGCACTTAACGAATGAGCTAAGGTGCACCATGAACGAAGATCAACTCAAACATGCTCAGCTACTTCGCGAGGCGTTCAATCAATACCTTGTGCATGTTCATGAACTGCCGCTGAATCCTGGTGGAGAGCTGCTTAGCTATGACTTCAACTTTATAGATGGGCGCAAATGGCATATTTTCGCGGATACGATGGTCCAATGCGACCTTCAAGAGCTGGCCAATATTATCAACGGGTGGAACAATTTGCTTTGTCGCTGGCATGCTTGGAGTATGGTGCTTGAGGGACGCGAAGAGATGGAAGCGTGGGAGCTGCGTAGCGAGTTTCTTGATTCAATGGTGCATGAATGTTTGCTCATGCCTGCTTCGATTCGAGATACGATTACTTCGGTGGCAACGGCAGCATTTCATCAGGCACGCCTCAGCATTGACCGATCATATCGTGACCACCTTGATGGAGAGCCGAAAACCCCTGAGGAACGACCAAAGCTACTTAATCGGCGGCAGAAGGAAGAACGCCTTTCCCGTCTTGTACAGGTATGGCCCAGTTCCACCAATTTCTTGAAAACGCTGCGCGAAATTAACACCCCAGACTACATTGCAGAAACGTGCGATTACCGTAACTTGACGGCTCATTCTATTGGGCCGAGACTCGGCATCGGCCATACACGTATCGTCACGCGTAGCGTAAAACAAGCCAAAGCTCTCAAGCAGATAGACGATGGCAGTTACGTTTTTGAGGATGTGCCAGGCAAATTGACTGTTAGCTATGGTTATGGGGGCACACCACCGCTAAACCTTGAGGTAGTCCGAGCTGCAAATCTGGCTCAGTATAAAAAAACTCGGTCATGCTACGTCGAATATCGAGCGCTATTGGAGGCCGTAGTTGTGGAGATTGAGCCTGCTGAAAGTGCCGCCTAAATAAGTGGTTCCAGCCGAAAAAATTTCCGCTGCGCGCAAATTTTGCAGATGAACCATGGCGTTAGATTTTTCGCTCCGATCTATCCCATGTCACCACGCGAAACGGCCTCCCTTCGCGCGGTTGCCCTCAAAATTTGAGATCCAAGATTTCACGATTCGGGCGCTTATATTGAACTTTATGAGTGGCAAGATTGAACAAATTTTCAAATTATTATCGCAAGCTCGACTATAAAACCACGTCTACTTGAATGATGGGATGGACCTCCCTTCTTTTTCGATGCTCAATAGGTGCCTCCATATACACGCCATATTAAGGCTAGCTTTTGACGCTAAGCTCATATTTCACCCCCAATTTTTCCAATGTATTGCACAGCTTATTTAGATTGATACCAGAAGCTGATGGATTAAGGTGATACCTTTCCCCGCTAAATGTTTCGATAAAGTACCAATCGGAGGTCTCGGAGTTGTGCTGGGGCGGTTCGCGGATTATTTTTGATATATTCGCAATAAGCACCCTAAAGCTTTTTTCACCAACATTATTTGGCGACTGCCAAATCAACTCAGTTTCTGAGATTTGGATATTCCATTCGCCTGTTCCACCAAATAAGCGGATAAGCCACCACATCACGACAGGTAACGTAAGTGCCGAAATTACAAATACTGCTTTTCCAAACCAAATACCAGATGTCTTCTCTTGAAAGAAGACAAGATAAGTTGCCAAGCCTAAAAATAAGAGGAAACCTACAAAGTTAATTGCGAGCGCAAAGGAGCGGCCTTTTCTCAACGTGCGGCGATGTGCAAAGAGCATGGAAACCCTAACGGAGCGGCTTATCAGCCGCGAAACAAGTGATTATATGGTTCCACATAACCAAACCGCAGTGTAGTTATGCGGAAAAAGCGACCTACCGGAGAATTTCAATGGACCATTTTCACGAAGGATCACTGCTCGTTTGTTCAATAGACCCACTGTAGCGAAAAGTCCCGAGTCGCGCGCGCTACCCCACGAGTTTAGAAGCTGTCTTGAAAAAGCTATTTTGGTATAATGATAATTAGATTCTAAACTTTAACGAGATTTGGCCGAGAGAATTATATGTACCAAAGCGATTTGTCTAATGAAGAATGGGTCCTGATCGAACATCATTTTACACCCAAAGACCGACGGGGTAGCGGTCGTAAACACCCTAAAAAAAGCATTGTTGATGCCATCCTTTATGTGGTCAAAGGGGGTATTACCTGGCGAATGCTTCCCCATGATTTTCCACCGTGGAAAACCGTTTACGATCACTTTCGTCGTTGGAATAAATCTAATACATGGACCGCTGCCTTGGATGAAATAAATCAGATTCATCGAAAAAAAAGACCGAACCTCCCTGCCCAGCTACGGAATAATTGACTCACAAAGCGTTAAAACTCAATATGATAGCGAACAACGCGGCATTGATGGCAACAAAAAAATCAAAGGACATAAACGACATATTATTGTTGATATTTTAGGCAATCTTCTGGCGGTCAAGGTCCATGCCGCGAATGAAGTCGATACCACATCCGCCGCCCCGGTTTTTCAAGAGGCGATGAAGCGCTATCCAACGCTCCAAGCCTTTTCCGGCGATGTCGGCTATCAAGGCACTGCTGAGAGCTTTGTCCGCGATCAATTAAAACTAACCTTGCATATCGCGCAAAAACCAGCGGCTACAAAAGGTCAATTCATCGTCATCCCTAAACGCTGGATTGTCGAGCGGACCTTTGCTTGGCTCGGTCATTTCCGGAGACTTGCAAAGGATTTTGAAATCCTCATTAACACGGCTGAAAATATGATCCGTATTGCCATGCTACGATTGACCATCGCCAAGTGCTTGTAAGTAAAGATGGTTTATTTCAAGACAGCTTCTTAACGGCGTCCCGCCTCGTTGCGACCGTCCGAGACGGGACAAAACGAGGAAAACCGTGCCCGATTCACGCCGACGGCACCTCGAACGTCCACGGATCGAACGTCTCCACCCCGGTCGGTCGGAAATCCGCCCCGTTCCGGGTCGCGACAATCAAGCCATGCGTCAACGCCGTCGCCGCAATCAACGCATCGCGCTTCGAACGCGGGTCGGGAACGTGCAACCGGGCGCAACGGCGCGCGACAGCGACATCGACCGGCAGCATCCGCTCCGAAAACGCCGGCAACACCCGCTCCTCCAACCAAGCCCGCAACAGCGCCCCCTGCGCCGGATCGCGGCGCTCGATCCGCAGCACGCCCCATTCCAGCTCCAACACGGTGACGACTGACAGGAACAGGCTCGCGACCGGCACGCTCGCCGCCCACGCCACGACATGCGGATCGGCCTTACCCGCCGTCGCCCGCCGCAGCTCGGACACCACGTTGGTATCGAGCAGGTACATCACTCCAAGTCCGCCGGCCGAAACAGGGGACCGGTCAACCGAAGCGGCTCGAACTCGATATCCGCCACCTCTGGCATCGCCAACAGCTCGACAAGACTCGGCCGATCCCCCGTCAAGCGCCGGTACTCCTCGATGGTCAGCAGCACATGCGCCGGCCGGCCTCGGTCGGTGACGAACACCGGCCCCGCCCGCGCCGCCTTCTTCGCCCGCGTCACGTCGCGGTTGAACTCCCGACTGGAAAACGTCGTCACCGTCATCGCCTCGCGCCCCGTGTTTCATGTAGTGATGTTACTACCCTAGCGCGCCTCACCCGCTACCGCAACGGCGCGCGTCGGTCGCCCGGAAATCGCCTCGGGCAAGGTCGTCGGTGAAACCGCCGTAGACGGCCTAGAACGGCCCTAGCGGCGTTTTTCTGGATCAGGGAAGGGTTATTCCTCGCAACCGGTTTCTCCGGGCGTCCACGGGGCGTCTCGGTCGCACAGTCCAGAAACAGGGTCGTCTCAGAAAACAGAAAACAAAGCACGCCAAGGGGGCGGTTGTTTTGTACGGCAGTTTGCCGTACAGTTGCATCAGGAGGACAAACGCCATGCCCGCAGCCATCTCCACCGCCCGCCTCGAAGCCCGGATCAGCACCGATCTGCATGCGATGCTCAAACGCGCCGCCGAGCTTCAAGGTCGCACCATGACCGATTTCGTTGTGGCCGCCGTCCAGGACGCCGCGCAACGCGCCATTGAGCAGGCCGAAGTGATTCGGCTCTCGCTGGCCGATCAGGAGTGCTTTGCACAAGCACTGCTATCGCCGCCGCCACCGGCCCCGGCTCTGGAACGCGCCTTTGCCCGTCGCGGCAAGCTCTTGCGCACTGAATGAGCGGCGCACCGTTTCGGCTCGCACCGCTTGATGCCGCCCACGATCGCGCCGCGTTCAACAGCGATTCGGCGCCGCTGAACCGCTACCTGCGCGAGCAAGTCACCCAAGACGTTCGCCGCCGCGTGGCCACCTGTTTCGTGGCCTTGGCCGATGGGCAGCGCATCGCGGGGTACTACACCTTGGCCTCGGCCAGCCTGCTGCTGGCCGATCTTCCAGCCAGCAGCAGCAAAAAGCTGCCGCGCTATCCGACCGTGCCCGCCGTTCGCATGGGCCGCTTGGCTATCGATCAGGCTTTCAAGGGCCAAGGTCTAGGCGGTGCGCTGCTGGCCGATGCGCTCGACCGTGCCGCCCGCGCGGAGATTGCGGCCTATGCCCTGATGGTGGACGCCAAGGACGAATCGGCAGCGGATTTCTACCGGCATCACGGCTTCATCGCGCTGCCCGATTCACCGCGTACCCTGTTTTTGCCACTGGCAACCGTTCGGTTTTCTCGAAACTTACCGTTCTCCGCCACCTGATCCAAGAACGGTTTTCAGGAACCCCTCAGCCACACCGGCGCAAGGCCGCGCCGCCTTCTCGCCAAGGCGTCTCGCAAACGAAGGTCTGCGAGACGCCTTGGCGTGCTTTGTTTTCCGTGTTCCGAGACGATCCCGGAAAGCCGCAAAAAAGCGGTTCTAGGGCACGCGGCGACACGAGCCCATGAAAACCCACGGACCCAAACTAAAAACGCCGGAAAACGGCCTCTCCGGCGCTTCTCGGGGCATCGATGCCTGGTCTTTCGACCACCCGTTCGGCCGTAACCGCTCGAAAAGCCCCGTTTGCGGTTCCGATAATTGGTTTTATCGGCCCTGTTCCATCGGCGAGATTGGGGATCGGGATGGGGTCGCGCCGGGGGTGCCCTGGGGCATGACATCTTTCAGCGCAGCCGCGCGTCCTTCGACCCAGCCCCGTCTTTGTCAGCGAAATCCTGTGGCGATTACCCCGAGTGCGTCTTCCGTGGCCCCGGTCGCTTCGAGTCACTCCCCCCTGGATGCCGTCTTTTGGGGTTCAAGGGGTCGGCGTCGGAGAGGAAGTCGATCGCGATCCTAGGGCAGGGCGCGGGTTTTTGGGGAGGGTTTGGGAGGGGGCTACCGCACCCCTCCCAATAAACGTGACGTGAGCGTAGCGAACGCCGAAAAAGGGGGGGTTTGGGGGGGAGGAAAGGCGTCCAAACGACCAGTTATCCACAGGCGATTTTCGCGCGCGCGGATTAGAAAAGATTAAAGAAGGATTAGGGAAAATGCTGCATTGCAGCAAGTTATTGATTTTAAATAAAAAAAACGATGTTTTTTTAATAGTGGTGCCGGTGCTATGACGGTATCCTGCCGGTGCTATGACGGTATCCTGCCGGTGCTATGACGGTATCCTGCCGGTGCTATGACGGTATCCCTATATACCTGCTGCAACGGTACTCAAGGCTGGTACTGGTGTGGCTTTTGAATTTTCTTCGCCAAGTGCCGACGCTGCGCTCGGCTGGGCGTTTTATCGGCATGGACGATGTCGCCATCGCGAATCTCATAACCGAACGGTTGACCTTTCACCATGCCAGCTTTCACTACGGCATCTAGCGCTTCGCGCAAGTCCTCTCGAAAGTGCCGCAAACTCTCGGCCTCGCTCCCACATAACTCGCGTAGCTTGGCGACGCTGACCGGATAAGGCTTGGCGTGACTCGCGTAGAAGCCGTGGAGCCACTGGGCTAGCGGCTTACCATCCAGTTCGCGGCGCACCACCCAATCGATTTGCGTGAACTGGTCGGGCTCGAACAAGGCGCGTAGCTTGGGATTTACCCGAAAGATGTACTCCCGAGTTTCCTTGTCGCGATAAACCTCGTCGATCAAGCTACCAGCGTAGCCATACCGGCTTTGCTCGAATTCGACGCTGGTCGCCTTAAGGCGCATTAGCCGAATATGTAGCACCTCACGGTTTCCACCCGTGT
>JBAOHI010000044.1:0-4064 GCA_037045535.1 Candidatus Competibacter sp. | reverse complement strand
CTAAGCGAAAGGGCCGTCCGCTTTTTGATTAACTCCAAAAGAGTGAATGCAACGCCATGCACGAGATCGTCGCCTTCTTCACGCGGGTGTGGGCTGATATCACCAGCGGTGCACACGCGCCGCTCTCATTCCGGCTGATTCTTCAACCGATGGTTGCTGCCTTCTTCGCGATCCGTGCTGGAATGCAAGACGCACGAGCGGGTCGTCCGCTCTTCTTTTGGGCTGTGGTGGGTGATCCAGCGCACCGGCGGGAACTGGTGCGGGAGGGCTGGCAACATGTGGGAAAGGTTTTTATTGCCGCTGTTGTGGTCGATGCCGTTTACCAGATCATCGTGCACCACTGGGTTTATCCGTCTGAGGCGATGATGGTCGCCGTGATCCTCACGGTGTTACCCTACCTGGTGATGCGCGGTCTCATAAATCGCATCCTTCGCCGCAGGCGCGATGGCAGCGGGTTAGCGTGAAACCCCTTATAAAGCACATGGACCGCACCACGCATTGCCCTTCATTCATGTTGAACCGGCGCTGGCCCGTTCTCCACTTGCCGGATAATCCCAGCGATTTGTTCGGCTTCGGGCAGTTGCAACTGCTGGGCGTCTTGCAAGGCCAAATTCAACAGCACCAGCGCCTGTTCACGGTCTCCCGCTGCGCCGCGCGCCAGATAATTGATCCCGATCTTGGCGCGGCAGATCAATAAATCTCGCGCCGACTGGAGCCGTTCGTACACCGGCAGTTCTTCCTCCTGGCGGATCCGCAGCGCTTCGTCCAACTGCCCCCGCGCCTGATACACGTCGGCGATCTTCCCCAGCGTCACCGCCCGCGACCGCACGTCCCCCAGCCGTTCGTACACCGGCAGTTCTTCCTCCTGGCGGATCCGCAGCGCTTCGTCCAACTGCCCCCGCGCCTGATACACGTCGGCGATCTGCCCCAGCGTCACCGCCCGCTCCCGCACGTCCCCCAGCCGTTCGTACACCGGCAGTTGTTCCTCCTGGCGGATCCGCAGCGCTTCGTCCAACTGCCCCCGCGCCTGATACACGTCGGCGATCCGCCCCAGCGTCACCGCCCGCGATCGCACGTCCCCCAGCCGTTCGTACACCGGCAGTTCTTCCTCCTGGCGGATCCGCAGCGCTTCGTCCAACTGCCCCCGCGCCTGATACACGTCGGCGATCCGCCCCAGCGTCACCGCCCGCGACCGCACGTCCCCCAGCCGTTCGTACACCGGCAGTTCTTCCTCCTGGCGGATCCGCAGCGCTTCGTCCAACTGCCCCCGCGCCTGATACACGTCGGCGATCTTCCCCAGCGTCACCGCCCGCTCCCGCACATCCCCCAGCCGTTCGTACACCGGCAGTTCTTCCTCCTGGCGGATCCGCAGCGCTTCGTCCAACTGCCCCCGCGCCTGATACACGTCGGCGATCCGCCCCAGCGTCACCGCCCGCTCCCGCACGTCCCCCAGCCGTTCGTACACCGGCAGTTGTTCCTC
Source organism: Candidatus Competibacter sp. (assembly GCA_037045535.1). GTDB lineage: Bacteria > Pseudomonadota > Gammaproteobacteria > Competibacterales > Competibacteraceae > Competibacter_A. Next base: position 2,584 of record JBAOHI010000044.1, on the reverse strand, counting down.
CTGGCGGATCCGCAGCGCTTCGTCCAACTGCCCCCGCGCCTGATACACGTCGGCGATCCGCCCCAGCGTCACCGCCCGCGACCGCACGTCCCCCAGCCGTTCGTACACCGGCAGTTCTTCCTCCTGGCGGATCCGCAGCGCTTCGTCCAACTGCCCCCGCGCCTGACACACGTCGGCGATCCGCCCCAGCGCCAATGCGGCTTCCCGTTCTTCGCCTCTGGACTGATCCAGCTCTGCCTTATGACGAGCCAGCACCAAGGTCCGATCTAGCAGGCCAGCGCTCATCGCGACATTGCTAGCAGTCCACAGAAAGTTAGATTTTCCAGCATCGCCCAGCTCATGTCGCAAGGCTCGTTCGCAGAAGTTCAACCAAGCACTGAAGGGGCCATTGAGCATGGCAAACCAGGAACCAGCCCGCTCCACCCGAACCCAATCCGCTTCCGGCACGCGCGCCAGCCATTCCACCAACGCGGCCTGTTCTCGGTGGATCTCGTCCCAGCATCGCCCTTGTTTCGCTTCCTGACCGGCCGTATCTTCGGGCAAGCGTTCCAAGAACCAGCCCGTCATGCGTGCTAGTACAGCGGCTTCCTCGGCGCGTGGTCGCAACAATTCCGCCAGCAGAGGATGCAAGCGCCAGCTTTCCCCCTCCGGCACCCGATCCAGCAACGACAGGGTGTGCGCCTGCACGGCCAGCTCCTCGAAATCCGCCGCATTCAACTCCGCTAGCGCCGCGCCCAGACTGGCCCCAAAGCCACTAGCCGGCCCGTGGCCCAACGCGTGAAACGCTGGCAGCAGGCGGTCTGCGTCAGTACCCAGTTGCCCCCGCAATAAATCCAGCGATAGCTCGAAAGTGGCGGACAGTAGGCGGTTGGGATCCGCAGGGTCGGGGTGTTTTAAATGCAAATCCTTTTGCCGCAATAAACTCAGAAAACCCGCCACGCTGCGTCCAGCGCGCAAATGTCCAGCAGCCAAATGAATCGCCAACGGGAGATAACCCAAGGCTCTTACCAGTTTGCCATAGTCCTTGGCGGCTGCCGGTGCGCCCAATTCCAATTCTTGGCCCAACTGATCGAGTGCGGCATTCTCCTCGAAGGGCTGCAATGGGATTCGCGACCAGCCCGCGCTTTTGCCTAGATGTTGAAAACGTCCGCTGACCGCCACCGGACAAGCCGCCAGACGTTGTATCGCTTGCGCCACTGCCCGCGCTGCTTCCCACGAATCGGCGTTTTCGATGTGGACCAAGGTCAACGGTTGTTGCAGTCGGGCGGATAGATCGGCGCCTGCCGGCAACTGAAGGGCACCTCGAAAAACCTTGTTATGAGAAAATAGGGTTGTTGATCCCCGCCAAGAGCCCGGATATCCGATGATCAAAGAAAGCCTGTTTGCCGCCCAGGAACGGGAAGCCAAATTGGATCGTCTGGGCGATGTGCTGCAAGTCATGGAGCAGCAGGTTGACTTCAAGGCGCTGGCGGCGGAGATGGACCGGGTAGCGCCACGACCCGGACGGGCACGTGGGGGGCGTCCACCGTTTCCCACCGAGTTGATGGTACGTGCCCTGGTTCTTCAGGATTTATATGGACTGAGTGACGAACAGATGGAATACCAAGTGCTGGATCGACTGAGCTTCCAGCGTTTCCTGGGCCTGCGGCACAGTAGTCAGATACCCGATCGCACCACATTCTGGACCTTCCGCGAGCGGTTGACGGTGGCGAAGGCGGGAGACGCGCTGTTTGAGGCGGTGCATCGTCAACTGGCCCAGCAGGGTTATATTGCTCGTGGTGGGCAGATGGTGGACGCCAGTCTGGTTCCCGTTCCTCGCCAGCACGTCACGGAAAAAGAACGGGAATTGCTGAAAGCGTCGGCGATGCCGGTGGACTGGAAGCCGGCCCAGCGCCGGCAGAAGGACATGGAGGCCACCTGGACGAAGAAGCACGGCAAATCCTACTTCGGTTACAAGGTCTCGGTCAGCGCCGACCGACGCTACAAGCTGATCCGCCAGGTCAAGGTCAGCACCGCTGCGGAGAACGACACCCTGCACCTGGAAGATGTCCTGGATCACGCGAATACCGGCCGTGATCTTTATGGCGACAAGGGCTATGTTGATGGTGAACGTGAGCGGCGCCTCAAGACCCAGGGTTGGCGAGTACACATCCAGCGCAAGGCAAAGAAAGGCAAACCGCTGTCCGCCTGCCAGGCGCGCCGCAACACCCGCATTGCCCGGGTTCGGGCGCGGGTCGAACACGTCTTCGCCGCTATGGAGCAGATGGGCGGAAAACTCCTACGATGTATCGGTCTGGATCGAGCGACCTTCCAACTCACGGGGAAGGCAGCGGTCTACAACCTACGTCGCCTGTGCATTCTCAAGGCATACGGTGTGGTCGCTTTCTAACGCCCAAGTGCGATCCCGGTACGACCGGGATGGTGATTTCGGGCGGGGATGAACCCTTCGGGCCGGGGCACAAACCAAAGATATTGTGAGGCTCACGCCTCAGGCACCTTGCTTTGCCCATTTTGCCGGCTTCATGTCCGGTTTTTCGAGGTGCCCTGAAGCAGATCGCGCAATCGCCTCAATAGCTCCTCGGCT